>NZ_CP052757.1:1323312-1984969 GCF_009708005.2 Cellulosimicrobium protaetiae
CAGGCGAGCCTCACGCTCATCACCAACGACGCGAACAACTACCTCGCGCGCACCATCGCGGACCAGATCGTCGGCAAGGTGCGCGACTCGATCGCCGAGCAGGTCGGGACCGAGGCCGCGGACACGTTCCTGCGCGGCTTCGCGTCCATCCACACCAACCTCGCCGACGCCGTCGACGGCGCGGACCAGCTCCTCGACGGGTCGACGCAGCTCCGTGACGGCCTCGTCACCGCGGACGACGGCGCGCACACGCTCGCCACCGGCGCGGGCCAGGCCGCCGACGGCGCCGAGCGTCTCGACGTGAGCACCGGGACGCTCACGGACGCCGTCGGGCAGCTCGACGACGGCGCCGAGTCCCTGGCCACCGGGCTCGCGACGCTCCGCGGCGCGACGTCGTCGCTGCCCGACCAGACCCAGCAACTCGCCGACGGCGCCGCGCAGGTCGCGGACGGGAACGCGCAGGTCGCGCAGTACGGGCAGCAGGCCGCCGACGCGGCGGGCCAGGTGCTCCCGACGCTCGACACGATCCGCGGCGACGTCGACGCACGGCTCGACCAGCTCGTCGCCGACGGCGTCCTCGACCAGGCGACGGCCGACCAGGTGCGGTCGCAGGTCGCACCCGTGCTCGACCAGCAGCGCGAGCAGGTCCAGGGCGCCGTCGACCAGGTGACCGCGGCCTCCGGGAAGCTCGACCAGCTCGCCGACGGCTCGCGCCAGGTGTCCGACGGCGCGGCCCGCCTCGCGGAGGCGACGCCGCAGCTCACTGCCGGGATCGCCACGGCCGCCGACGGCGCGGACCGCCTCGCCGACGGCACCGGGCAGCTCGCCGCCGCGACCCCGCAGCTCGTGGACGGCGTCTCGCAGCTCGCCGACGGCACGCGCCAGGTGTCCGACGGGGCCACCTCGCTCGCCGACGGCACGTCGCAGCTGCGCGACGGCTCGGGCGAGCTCGTCGACGGCGTCACGCAGCTCCGCGACGGGCTCGCCGACGGCCTCGGCCAGGTGCCCGACCTCGACGAGCAGACGCGCCAGGACACGGCCGAGACCATCGGCAACCCGGTGTCGGTGGAGAACGAGGCGCTGTCCTCCGCGGGGACGTACGGCGGCGGCCTCGCGCCGTTCTTCCTGTCCCTCGCGACGTGGATCGGCGCCTACGTGCTCTTCCTGCTGGTGCGCCCGCTGTCGTCGCGGGCCCTCGCCGCCGGGCGGTCCGGCCTGGCCACCGCCCTGGGCGGGTGGCTCACCCCGGCCACGATCGGCGTCGTGCAGGTCGCCGCGATGTTCACCGTGACCAAGTTCGCGCTCGACATCGACCCCGCCCACGGCGTCGGCACCGCGCTGTTCCTCGTGCTCGTGTCCGCGACGTTCGTCGCGATCCTCCAGGCGCTCAACGTCTGGCTCGGTGCGGCCGGGCAGTTCCTCGGGCTCGTGCTCATGCTCGTCCAGCTCGTCACCGCGGGAGGCACGTTTCCCTGGCAGACGATCCCCGAGCCGCTGCGCTCGATGCACCAGTTCCTGCCCATGACGTACGCCGTCGAGGGACTGCGCCAGCTCCTCTACGGCGGCAACATGGCGACGGTGACGCGCGACGTCACGGTCCTCCTCGTCGTCCTGGCGGGCGCCCTCGCCCTGACCACCGTCGCCGCCCGCAGGCAACGCGTCTGGACCATCAAGAAGCTCCAACCGGAACTCGTCCTCTGACCCCGAGATCGAACCCTGGTCCGCCGAGGTAGAACCGTGGTCCCGCGAGGTAGAACCGTGGTCGCGCGAGGAAGGGCCTGGTTCTTGTGCCGGATGGCGTGTGGCTGGCTTGGGTGGTCGGGGTGGGTGGTGGTGCCGCGTCTACCATCCGCCGCTCGTCCCTCGCGGCTCCCGCCAGGCCCACCACGACGCGGCACCACCACCCACCCCGACCGGCGTCGTCGCACCCTGGTCTGTGCGCGCCTCGGGCGACCGCCCGCGGTGTCGGATCCGCCAGCGTCGCATCGCGCCGAGCAGGTGGTTCTGGCTGGTCCTGGGTGGTGGACGAACCGTGATCACCTGTTCGGCCTGCCGGGACCGCCTGGTCGGCCAGGCGTCGGGGCATGGCGGGGCCGACAGGTGAGCGGTGGGGGTGGGCTCGGATGCGAAGGGGCGTCAAAGCCGCGCTCCGAGAACCCACGGCCGAAAGACCAGGGTGACGGCGCGGCAGCCCCGAGCACCGAGACCACCCCCACCGCGGACCCGACCACGCGGGCCTGAGACCCGACCACGCGGGCCTGAGACCCGACCACGCGGGCCTGAGACCCGACCACGCGGGCCTGAGACCCGACCACGGTTCTATCTCGCGCAACCACGGTTCTACCCCGGCGGATCGGAGAGCCACGGGGCGGACGGTTCCGGGCCCCGGGGCGCGAGGGTGCGAGAATCGCGACGTGTCCGCTGAGATCGACGCCACCACGACCCCCGCCCCGCCGCACGACGGGAACGGTTCGCGGCGGTCCGGCTCCCGCGCGACGACGTCGCCGGAGGCGGAGCGCGCGGCCGCTCTCCGCGAGGCCGAACGCGCGGCCGACGTCGCGCGCACGGCGCTCGCCGAGGCGCTGCGGACGGTCGTGCGCGGCGCGGTCGACTCCTCGACGCGGCGCCGCGCCGAGTACTCGACGGACGCGTCGAACTACCGCGTCGTGCCCGAGGCCGTGGTGTACCCGCAGGACGCGGACGACGTCGTCGCGGCGCTCGACGTGCTGCGCGAGCTCGAGGTCCCGGTCACGGCGCGCGGCGCCGGGACGTCGGTCGCGGGCAACTCGATCGGCCCGGGCGTGGTGCTCGACTTCACGCGGCACGTGAACCGCGTGCTCGACGTGGACCCGGAGGCGCGCACGGCCCGCATCGAGCCGGGCGTCGTCATGTCGGCGCTCCAGCAGGAGGCGGCGCCGCACGGCCTGCGGTTCGGGCCGGACCCGTCCACGCAGAACCGCGCGACGCTCGGCGGCATGATCGGCAACAACGCGTGCGGCCCGCACGCGGTCGCCTACGGCCGTACGGTCGACAACGTCCTCGCGCTCGACGTCGTCGACGGGCACGGCCGCCGCTTCACCGCGGGCAAGGGCGACCCGACGTTCGCCGACGTCCCGGGTCTCGCGGAGCTCGTCCGCGAGAACCTGGCGCTCATCCGGACGGAGTTCGGGCGGTTCGGGCGCCAGGTGTCGGGCTACTCGCTCGAGCACCTGCTCCCGGAGAACGGCTCGGACCTCGCCAAGGCGCTCGTCGGGACCGAGGGCACGCTCGTGACGATCCTCGAGGCCACGGTCCGCCTCGTTCCCGTGCCGTCCAAGCCGACGCTCGTCGTGCTGGGCTACCCGGACATGCCCTCCGCGGCCGACGACGTCCCGACCTTCCTGAACCTCAGCCCCCTCGCGGTCGAGGGCCTCGACGCGCGGCTCGTCGACGTCGTGCGCCGCGCCAAGGGCGACGCGTCCGTGCCGCCGCTGCCGCCGGGCGCGGGCTGGCTCATGGTCGAGGTCGGGGGCGCGACCCCCGAGGAGGCGATGGCGAACGCGGAGGCGATCGTCGCGGCGTCGGGCAGCGAGGCGACGATGATCCTGCCCGCGGGCCCCGACGCGACCAAGATGTGGCAGATCCGGGCCGACGGCGCGGGGCTGGCCGGGCGCACGCCCGCGGGCGAGCAGGCGTGGCCAGGCTGGGAGGACTCCGCCGTCCCGCCGGAGAGGCTGGGCGACTACCTGCGCGACCTCGACGCGCTCATGGCGCGCTACGGCGTCGACGGCCTGCCGTACGGGCACTTCGGCGACGGCTGCGTGCACCTGCGCATCGACATCCCGCTCGAGGCGTCGGGCTCCGTGCTGCGCACGTTCATGCTCGAGGCGGCCGAGCTCGTCGCGAAGTACGGCGGCTCGCTCTCGGGCGAGCACGGCGACGGCCGCGCGCGCTCGGAGCTCCTGCCGGTCATGTACAGCCCCGAGGCGATCGCGCTCATGGAGCGGTTCAAGGCGCTGTTCGACCCGCAGGACGTCATGAACCCGGGCGTCGTCGTGCGCCCGAGCGCGGTCGACGACGACCTGCGCCGCCCGCACGCGCACCCGCTGCTCTCGAAGGTCGGCGCACCGGGGACGCCCGGGACGAGCACTGCCGCACCCGCCAAGGTCACGAAGATCTCGCGCCGCGCCGGCTACCAGGGCTTCTCCTTCGCGCACGACCACGGCGACATGACCCAGGCCGTGCACCGCTGCGTCGGCGTCGGCAAGTGCCGCGCGGACAACAGCGCCGCGGGCGGGTTCATGTGCCCGTCGTACCAGGCGACCAAGGACGAGAAGGACGTCACGCGCGCCCGCGCCCGCGTGCTCCAGGAGGCGGTGAACGGCACGCTCGTCGGCGGGCTCGCGGCACCGGAGGTGCGCGGCTCGCTCGACCTGTGCCTGTCGTGCAAGGCGTGCTCGAGCGACTGCCCCGCGGGCGTCGACATGGCGCAGTACAAGTCCGAGGTGCTGTACCGCACCTACCGCGGCAAGTTGCGTCCGGTCGACCACTACTCGCTCGGCTGGCTCCCGATCTGGGCGCGGCTCGCGACGGGGATGCCGCGCCTGGCTAACAAGCTGCTCGGCATCCGCCCGCTCGCGAAGACGGTCCTCTGGGCGGGCGGCATGGACACGCGCCGCTCGATGACGACGTTCGCCGAGGTGCCCTTCCGCACGTGGTGGAAGCGCGGCGGCGCGACCCAAGGCGTCCCCGGGCTGCGCATCGGTCAGAGACCGGGCCACCCCGTGCGCGACGAGCGGCCCAAGGTCGTGCTGTGGACCGACTCGTTCAGCGACAACATGTCGCCGGGCGTTCCCCAGGCGGCCGTCAAGGTGCTCACCGCGGCCGGGTACGACGTCGTCGTCCCCGACGAGCAGGCGTGCTGCGGCCTCACGTGGATCAGCACGGGCCAGCTCGACGGCGCGCGCAAGCGCCTGGAGAACCTGCTGTCCGTGCTCGGCCCGTACGCCGTGAACGGCATCCCGATCATGGGCCTCGAGCCGTCGTGCACCGCGGTGCTGCGCTCCGACCTCGTCGACCTGTTCCCCGACGACCCGCGCGCCCAGGCCGTCTCCGCCGCGACGCGCACGCTCGCCGAGCTCCTCACGTCCGTGGACACCGCGCCCGGCCGCGAGTCCGGGTGGCGCGTGCCCGACCTGTCGGACGTGACCGCCGTCGTGCAGCCGCACTGCCACCAGCACTCGGTGATGGGCTTCGCCGCCGACGAGCGGCTGCTGCGCGACGCGGGCGCGACGATCAAGGTCCTCGCCGGCTGCTGCGGCCTCGCGGGCAACTTCGGCATGCAGAAGGGCCACTACGAGACGTCGGTCGCCGTCGCGGAGAACGCGCTGCTGCCCGCGCTGCGCGACGCCGCGCCGGGCGACGTGTACCTCGCGGACGGGTTCTCGTGCCGGACGCAGGCCGACGACCTCGCCGGCGTGCAGGGCAAGGCCCTCGTCGAGCTCCTCGCCGAACGGATCTGACCCCTCAGCCTCCTGCCCCAGGACGAGCGGCGGCGCGGACCGCGTCGGACAGGCGGGCCAACGCCTCGTCGACGCGGGCGTCGGCCAGGTTGCCGTACCCGAGCACGAGGGTCGTCGACCGCTCGGCGGGGCGGACCTGGTAGCGGCGCAGGTCGGCGACCGTGACCTCGCGGCGCGCGGCCTCGCGCACGACGTGCGCGGCGTCGGGGGCGGGGCCGTCCGGTGAGCCGGGCAGGGAGAGCAGAGCGTGCATCCCCGCCGCGATGCCGCGCACCGCGGCGCCGGGCAGCTCGCGGGCCAGGGCGTCGAGCACGGCGTCGCGACGACGGCGGTACCGCCCGCGCGCGGCGCGCAGGTGCCGGTCGTACCCGCCCGACGCGACGAACCGCGCGAACGTGAGCTGGTCGACCGTGGACGGTGCCGCCGTCGAGCCGTGCAGGGTGGCCGCCCGCATCACGGACTCCCGCCAGCGCGCGGGCACGACCATCCACCCGACGCCGAACGCCGGGCTCATCGTCTTGCTCACCGACCCCAGCAGCACCACACGCTCGGGGTCGAGCTGCTGGAGCGCGGCGACGGGCCGGCGGTCGTACCGGAACTCGGCGTCGTAGTCGTCCTCGACCAGGAGACCGTCGACGGCACGAGCCCACGCGACGACGGCCTCGCGCCGCTCGGGCGCCAGCGCGGAGCCGGTGGGGAACTGGTGCGCCGGCGTGAGCAGCGCCGCCCGCGCCCCGGTCCGGCGCGACGCCGCGACGAGCGCGTCGACGTCCGCGCCCGCGTCGTCCACGGGGACCGGGACGGGCGTGAGCCCGACGCGCGCCGCGACGTCGCGCAGCACGGACCAGCTCGGGTCCTCGACGAGGAGGTGCGTGTGACCCGCCTCGACGAGCGCCGTCGCGACGCGCGCGATCCCGTCGGTCGCGCCGCGCGTGAGCACGACGGCGTCGTCCGCCGCGGCGGCGACCCGCGCCCGGCGCAGGTGGTCGGCGACGACGGCCCGCGCGTGCGGGTGCCCGGCGGGGGAGGGCTGGCCGAGGTCGTCGTTCGACGCGGTACCGGTCGAGGAACCGAGCGCGTCGCGCGCCGCCCGCAGCCACGCGTCGCGCGGCACGTGCCGGAGGTCGGGCACGCCGGGCGCGAGGTCGAACCGGGCGCGCGCGGTGCGGGTTCTGCCGGTGTCGGTCCGCCCGGCGTCCACGACGGCGCGCGCGGGTCGACCATCCGCCGCTCGTCCCTCGCGGCTCCCGCCAGGCCCGCCACGACCCGCGCGCGCCGTCGTTCCCGCCGGGCTCGTGGGCCACTCGCCGTGCGCACCCGTTCCCCTGGGGCTCGTCGATCGGGCGCCGACGCCGGCGGCGGTGGAGACGCGGGTCGCCGACCCGGTGCGCGCGTCGAGGAAGCCCTCGGCGACGAGCTGGCCGTACGCCTCCGTGACGACCCAGCGCGAGACGCCGAGCGACTCCGCGAGCTGTCGGCTCGGCGGCAGCGCCGCCCCGGCCGGGATGCGGCCGGTGTGCACCGCGTCGCGGACCGCGCGCTCGAGCCGTTCGACGCGCGAGCCCGGCCCCGTCCCCAGGTCGAGCAGCGCCTCCCAGGCGAGCTCCGCCATCGTCCCCGGACGAGCCGCTGGGAGCGAATTGGTCTGGTCGGTGGTCATGGGATCGGACCGTACACCCGTGCCGATCTCTCCGTAGCGTGGAGCACGTCATCAGGACCACGGGTCCACCACGGACCACTGCGGTCCATCACGAACCTCGGGAGACCACCATGCGGTACCGCACCATCGGCGACGGGCGCACCTCCTTCGACGTGTCGACCCTCTGCCTCGGCACGATGAACATGGGCACGCGCGTCGACGAGGACACGTCGTTCGCGATCCTCGACCGCTACCTCGAGGCAGGCGGCACGTTCCTCGACACCGCGAACAACTACAGCTACTGGGCCGGCGGCCACGGTCGCGACAGCGAGGACCTCCTCGGCCGCTGGCTCGCGAGCCGTGGCGTGCGCGACGACGTCCGCATCGCGACCAAGCTCGGCGCGGCGAAGAAGGACCCCGCCCTGCCGCTGCAGAACGTCGAGCCCACGAACTTCCAGGGGCTCGGCGCCGACGTGATCGGGTACGAGGCGCACGAGAGCCTGCGCCACCTCGGCATCGACCACATCGACGTCCTCTACGGGCACGTCGACGACTACGACACGGCCATCGCCGAGACCGTCGGCGCGTTCGGCAAGCTCCAGGCCGAGGGCGTCGTCGGGATCACGGGCATCTCGAACGTCGCGCTGTGGCGCGTCGTGGAGGCGCGCGAGGAGGCGCAGCGTCAGGGCATCGCGCCCTACGGGCTCGTGCAGCAGAACTTCACGTACGCCTACCCGACGCCCGAGCCGGGACGCCACAACTGGGCGTCGTACGAGCTGCTCGACTACGCGGCCTCGACGGGCGTCGACGGGCGCCCGCCGCTCGCCGTCACCGCCTACTCGCCGATCCTCCAGGGCGCGTACGTGCGCCGCGACAAGCCGCTGTGGGACGGGTTCGACCACCCGACCACGCGCGAGCGCATCCGTCTCCTGCACGAGGTCGCGGGTGAGCTCGGCGCGACGCCGAACCAGGTCGCGCTCGCGTGGCTCCTCGGCGGCGAGCACCCAGTGGTCCCGATCATCGGGCCCAGCACGCTCGAGCAGCTCGACGAGCTCCTGGGTGCGGCCGACCTCGAGCTCGACGCGGAGCTGCGCGCGCGCCTCG
Organism: Cellulosimicrobium protaetiae; assembly: GCF_009708005.2. Lineage (NCBI taxonomy): Bacteria > Bacillati > Actinomycetota > Actinomycetes > Micrococcales > Promicromonosporaceae > Cellulosimicrobium > Cellulosimicrobium protaetiae. The sequence goes on from NZ_CP052757.1 coordinate 1,331,557, forward strand.
ACGCGGCCTGAGCGTTCGCGTGTCCCGCCCGGTCCGGTGCCTCGGCACCGGGCCGGGCTGCCACGATGGGCCGATGCCCACCACGACCGTCGCGCGCGTCCGACCGGACGACTGGCGCGACCTCCGGGACGTCCGCCTGCGGGCGCTCGCGGACGCGCCGTCCGCGTTCGGCTCGACGCTCGCGCGGGAGGTCGCGTTCCCCGACGACGTGTGGCGCGAGCGTGCGGCGCAGGGCCGCACGCTCCTCGCACGGCAGGTGCCCGACGGCGGTGCCGCGGCCGGGCGCGACCGGTCGCCCGGGGCGGTGGTCGGGATCGCGACGGTCGTCCCCTCGCCCGACGACCCGACCGCGGCCGACCTCGTCTCCGTGTGGGTCGACCCGGCCGCGCGGGGCGGAGGCGTCGCGGCGGCGCTCCTGCGCTCCGCTGACGCGCTCGCGGCCGAGCTCGGGGCGCGGACGCTCGCGCTGTGGGTCACCGCGACCAACACCCCGGCCCGCACGCTGTACGAGCGCGCGGGCTTCGCCGCGACCGGCGAGACGAAGCCGCTCCCGAGCGACCCGCGCCTCGTGGAGGTGCGGATGACCCGTCCGGTCCGCGGATAGGGTGCAGGGGACCTGCTGCCGGACCGTGCCGAGGGGGCCACGTGGAGTTCCAGGACGTCGTCCGACGCCGGCGCATGGTGCGCCGGTTCACCGACGAGCCGGTCGCGGCGGACGCGGTCGACCGCCTCGTGCGCAACGCGGTCCGCGCGCCGAGCGCTGGGTTCGCGCAGGGGTGGTCGTTCCTCGTGCTCACCGAGCCCGACGACGTCGCGCGCTTCTGGGCCGCGACCTCGCCCGAGCAGCCCGAGCGGAGCATGAGCGCGTGGCTCGCGGGGATGCGCACGGCGCCCGTGCTCGTCGTGGTCCTCACGTCGAAGGACGTCTACCTCGACCGGTACGCCGAGGACGACAAGGGCTGGGCCGACCGCGACGAGAACCGCTGGGCCGTGCCGTACTGGCACGTCGACGCGGGGATGGCCGCGCTGCTCATGCTGCAGACCGCGGTCGACGCGGGGCTCGGCGCGTGCTTCTTCGGCGTGGCCCCGGGCGAGGTCGCGCGGCTGCGCGCCGCGTTCGGCATCCCCGACGCGTACGCCCCTACCGGGGTCGTCGCCGTCGGGCACCCCGCCGACCGGGCGACCACGGGCTCGCCGCGCCGTCGCGCGCGCAAGCCGCTCGACGACGTCGTGCACCGCGGCCGGTGGGGAGGACGGTCGTAACCTGGGCGCGCGGGACGCTCCCCGTCAGGCCTCGCGGTCGCGCAGCGCCGGGACGTGCAGCCCCACGGCCGCGCGCGCGTTGGCCGGCAGCTCGTCCCAGTCCTCCACGGTGTCGAGGTCGACCGCGGTCCCCGGCCGGTGCACGACGACGGCCCGTAACCCGAGCCGCTCGGCCTCCGCGACGTGCGCCGCCCGGCTGTCGGCGCCGAACCGGAACCGGAACGCCTCCACGCCCGCGTCGAGAGCGAGCAGGTTGGTGCCGGATCCCGCCCGGTCCGTCGCGACGACGACCGCCGCGTCCTCGGCGAGCAGCGCCGCGACGTCCTCCGGCGTGAGCGCGGGGAGATCGGCGTGCGCCACGAGGAGTCGCACCGGGCCCGCCGCCGGCGCGTCCTGGGTCGCGATCTCCCGGCCGACCTCGACCGCGGCGTTCAGCCCCGGCCGGTCCGCGGGCTGGAGCACGATGCGCAGCCGGTCCGCTTCGTCGGTCAGGAGGGGGAGCGCGTCCGACCCGGCGGACCCCGCGGCGTCGGCGGACTCGTCCACCACGACGTCCCGCAGCGCACGCCACGTGAACCGCGGGTCGGACGTCACGACGACCACGCGCTCCACGCCCTCGCTCGCGAGCAGCGTCCGCACCACGTGCCGCGCGAGCACGGCGATGAGGCGGCTGCGTGCCGCACGGTCCAGGACGTGCGCGAGCCGCGACTTCCCGGACGACCCGTCGCGCAGCGGCACGACGGCGACGACGCGCCCCGGGCGCGCGGGCACGCCCGGGTGGGCTGCGCCGTCGGGCACCACGAGGTCACCCACGGACGACCCCCACCGAGCGGAGGAGCGTGCGTGCGAGGCGCTCGCGGCCCTCCGTGCCACCCATCATCGTGTCCGTGACGACGACGTCCATCCCGAGCGCCCGCACGTCGTCGGCGAGGTGGGCGTCGTGGTCGTCGATCACCATGACGTCGACGAGCCCCACGTACAGCCGCGCGATGCCGAGCGCGGAGACCTCGTGCCCGAGCGTCGTGAGGATCTGCGCCGCCGGGCCCTTGATCGCGCGGCCGCCGACGATCGGGCTCACCGCGACACGGCGTGCGGCGGTCCCGGCGAGCGCGTCCCGCACCCCGGCGACGCCCAGCACCGGTTCCACCGACAGGAACGGGTTCGACGGCGCGACCACGACCACGTCGGCGTCGGCCACCGCGTCGAGCACGCCGGGCGCCGCGCGCGCCTCCTCGATGCCGTCGTACACGAGGCCGAGCACGTCGTCCGTGTGCCGTCGCCCGACGAAGTACTCCTGGAACCCGAGGCGCCCCGCGGGCGTGTCGACGAGCGTCGCGACACGGTCGTCGCTCACGGGCAGCACGCGCGCCTGCACGCCGAGCGCGGACGTGAGCTGCGCGGTCACGTCGGTCAGCGACGCTCCGGCGCGCAGCCGGGCCGTCCGCACGACGTGCGTCGCCAGGTCCTTGTCCCCGAGCGTGAACCACGTGTCCTCGCCGAGCCGGCCCATCGCCCCCAGCGCCGCGTACGTCTCGCCGACCACGCCCCAGCCGCGCTCCTCGTCCGCGAGCCCGGCGAGGGTGTACGTCACGGTGTCGAGGTCGGGCGAGATCCACAGCCCGTGCAGCTCGACGTCGTCCGCGACGTTCACGACGACCGTGAGGTCGGCCCCGGCGAGGTCCAGGCCGTGCGCGAGGCGTGCCCCGCCGACCCCGCCCGCGAGCACGGTCACGCGGTCGGTGCGGTGTTCTGCTGTCACGACGACGAGCCTACGTCGGGGCCGTGCCACGATGGCCCCATGGCCGTCTTCGCCTTCTCCGTCGCCCCGCTCGGTGCCGGCGAGTCCGTCGCGGACTCCGTCGCCGAGGCAGTCCGCATCGTCCGCGAGTCGGGCCTGCCCAACCGCACCACCGCGATGTTCACCGAGATCGAGGGCGACTGGGACGCCGTCATGCCCGTGATCCAGCGCGCCACCGAGGCCGTCGGAGCGGGCGGGCACCGCGTCTCTCTCGTCATCAAGGCCGACATCCGGCCCGGCCGGTCCGGCGAGCTCACGGGCAAGATCGAGCGCGTCGAGGAGCGTCTCGCGGCCGAGTCCGAGGAGACCGGGCACGCCTGACCTGCGGCGCCGCGCGAAACCGCCGCACGTCCCCGGGCGGCCCGCGGGCGTGCCCCCGCGGAGGACGGTTCGACCGGTTCGAGGGACTTGACCGGCGACGTAGGCTATGGCGCAAACGCCCCCGCCCAGGTCGCGTCCCGCTGCAGCAGGAGATCCACCGATGCCCCTCTTCGAGGTGGACGCCGAGCGTCCCGTACTGGTCCAGCCGCCCCAGCCGGCAGGAGCCTTCGGGACGGACGCGCAGCGCGTCGTGGACGGCAACATCGAGGGGCTGCTGGGCGAGCAGATCTTCCCCGTCGCGCAGGGCACGTCCGCCGACGAGCCCCACCTCCTCGCGCTCGACGCGGCCGGTCTCCCCGTCGTCATCGAGGTGACCGCCGAGCTCACCGAGGACGCGCTGACCACGGCGCTCAACCACGCCGGCCGCGCCGGGCGCCTCACGCGCGCCGAGCTCGCGGCCCGGTACACCGGCGGCGCGTCGAGGTTCCAGCAGGACGTCGCCGCGTTCTACGACAACGTCCCCCTCACGCGCTCGCAGGCGACCGCCCGCGCGACCGGCGCACGCCTCATCGTCATCTGCTCCAGCGCGGCCCCCGGCATCCAGGACGCGCTCGACTTCCTCCGCCAGCCCGGCTCCCCGGTCGCCGTCCTGCGCCTCGGCGTCGTGCAGGGCGCCGACGGCCGGCGCTTCGTCGACGTGTCACCTCTCGCGATGACACGCGACAACCCCGCACCACCCGCCGCGCCCGAGCCTCGCCGGGGCCGCGCCGTCGCCCCGGGTTCCGACTTCGCGGACGGCGTCGCCGTGGGCCGAGCCCTGACCGGCAAGTTTCCCGTGGTGACACGGCAGGCCGCGCAGTCCCGGGCCGAGCGCCGTCGCGCCGCCGAGCTCGAGCCGCGCGCCGGCTCCGCGATCGCGCCGACCCCGGCGGACGAGACCGGCCCCCTCGCCGTGCTGGCCCCGATCGCCGCGCCGTCGCCGCGCGCCGAGCCTCCCGTCCTGGACTTCGTGCCCCTCGACGACCCGCTCACCGCCCGGACCGTGCCCGAGCCCGCGTCCGCAGGCTGGGCCGACCGCCGCCCCGTCGAGGCCGGCGACGACGCACCGACGCCCCGCACGTCGATCCTCACGCGCGAGTCGATCCGCACCCGGGAGTCGATCCGGACCCGCGAGTCCTACCTCACCCACGAGTACGGCGAGCAGCGCAACCCGTCCCACGAGCGCGCCTACGACCCGCTGTCGTACCACCCGCCGGTCGACCTCGACCCGGTGCCGGCCTCGACCTCCGTGAGCCGCGACGTCGTCCCCGTGCCACCCCCGCCGCCCGTGGACGTGCCGCTCGGGCCCGAGGACGACCCGGACCTCGTCGCGCTCGCGCGCGCGTTCGGCGCGCCTCGCGAGCTCGTGTGGTCCCGCCCGCGCCGCGGCCAGCGCTTCGAGGCGATCCTTCAGCCCGACGGCTTCATCGAGCTGGCCGACGGCGCCCGGTTCCGCCACCCGGACCTCGCCGCCGTCGCGGTGTCGGGCACGCACACCGCCGACGGCTGGAGCGTCTGGCGCCTCGGCGCCGACGACGGCCCCACCCTCACCGACGCCTTCCGCGAGCACCACGCCTGAGCCGCTTGTGGTCCGGTCCACGGCGCGCGTGGTCGGGTGCGCTCGTCGGTTCTGGTCTGCTGCCCGCGTGGTCGGGCCCGCGGTGAGGTCGGACCGTGCGCTCGGACTGGCGCACCGTCACCCCGGTCTTCCGGGCGGCAGTTCTGGGAGTGCGCCTTGACGTCCTTCGCACACGGTCCGACCCCACCGCTCGTCCTGCCCGTCGCCGCACGACCTGTGTGGCGGGGTTCGGCGTCCGGCCCGCGGGCCCGACCTGACCGCAGTCCCTGAGCAGCTGGAGCACGACGACCGGAGGCGCACGTGATCGGGTTCCTGCACACGGCGGACGTGCACGTCGCGACGTTCGGTGGGCTCGTCGACGTCGTCGCGCCGGGGGAGGGACACGTGCACCGGGCGGATGTGTCCCTGCTCGCCGATGCGCGGGCGGGGGTGCCGGTCGGCGAGCGGGTCCGGGCGCACGTCGACGCGCTCGTCGCGGCGGGGGCGTCGGTGGTGGTGTGCACGTGCTCGACGCTCGGGCCGGTCGCGGAGGAGGTGGTGGCCGGGGTACCCGTGGTGCGGGTGGACCGGCCGCTCGCGCAGGCGGCGGTGCGCGACGGTGGCCGGGTCGCCGTCGTGGTGGCGCTCGCATCGACGCTCGGCCCGACGACGGAGCTCTTGTCGGAGGCCGCTCGGCGCGCGGGGACCGCGGTCGAGCTCGAGCCGGTGGTGTGCACCCATGCGTGGTCGGACTTCGAGGCGGGGGACCTGGGCGCGTACCACCGGGGCGTCGCGGACGCGGTGCGGGACGCCGTCGCGCGCCGGGCGCCGGACGTCGTCGTGCTCGCGCAGGCCAGCATGGCGCCCGCGGCGGCGCTGCTCGCCGACCTCCCGGTCCCGGTGCTGACGAGCCCGGGCAGCGCGGTGGCCCGGGCCGTGGAGCTGGCCCGGGCCAGACGCGAGGTGCTCAGTCGGTGGTGCGCACCATGGTGCGGATCCCGACGGCGAGCCCGACGGCGGCCGTCACGGCGGCGGCGACCCAGCCCCACGCGACGGCCGAGGCCGTGAGATCGCCGGCGAACAGCGCGCGCTCCGCGTCGACGACGTACCGCAACGGGTTGACGTCGGACGCGACCTGCATCCAGCGAGGCCCGGTCTCCAGCGGCAGGAGCATGCCGGACAGGATCATGAGGGGGAAGATCAGCGTCTGCTGCACCACCCAGAACATCCAGTCCTGCTTGCGCACCGCGAGCGCGAGCGCATAGCTGAGCGACCCGATGCCGACGCCGAAGACGGCGAGGAGCGCGAGCCCGACGACGGCGCCGGCGGGGTGGAGCTCGAACCCGAACGGGAGCATGACGAGCACCACCACGACCGACTGCGCGACGATCGGGACCATCTCCTTGAGGGCGCGGCCCACGAGCAGCGAGGCCCGTGAGAGCGGGGCGACGAGCATGCGCTCGTGCGCGCCGGTCTGGAGCTCGACGAGCAGGTTCGCCCCGGTCGTCGTGGTCCCGAAGAGCGTGGTCATCACGAGGATGGACGGGACGAACCACTGCCAGACGTTGCCGCCGAGGACCTCCTGACCGGTCGTCGTGCCACCCAGCGAACCGACGAGCAGGGGGCCGAACAGGGCGAGGAAGACGATCGGCTGGACGAGCCCGAACAGCACGGAGAAGGGGTCGTGCACGACGGGGCGCAGCTCGCGGACGAGCACGATCCCGGTGTCGCGCGTGAAGGCGGCGAGCCCACGACGGGCGCGCGGGCGGGCGGGTGCGGGGTGCGGGGCGACCGTGGGGGCGATGTCGACGGTGCTCATGCTGCGGTCCTCTCGGTGGGTCGGGTGTCCTCGGCGGCGTCGGTCGTGGTCGCGGCGCCGGCCTCGCGCAGGCTGCGTCCGGTGAGCGCGAGGAAGACGTCGTCGAGCGTGGGGCGGTGCACCTGCGCGGTCTCGACGCCGATGCCGTCCGCGTCGGCGGCGCGCAGCAGGCGAGGGAGGTAGGCGTCGCCGCGCTCGGCGCGCACCTCGAGCGTGGGCGCGGCGTCGTGCCCGACGGCGGGGCCGTCGTCGGGCGTGCGGGTCGCCTCGCGGAAGCCCTCGATGCGGCGGGCGAGCTCGGTGAGCCGCGCGGCGCCGTCGTGCCCGCGCGCGGGAGCGAGAGTGACGACGACGCGGTCGCCGGCGAGGTCGGCCTTGAGGTTCTCGGCGGTGTCGTCGGCGATGACCTGGCCGTGGTCGACGACGACGACACGCTCGGCCATCGTGTCCGCCTCGTCGAGGTAGTGCGTCGTGAGGACGATCGTCATGGGCTCGCCGGTGGCGGCCAGCGCGTCGTCGCGCATGCGCAGCACGTGGTCCCACAGGTTCGCGCGGTTGTGGGGGTCGAGGCCGGTCGACGGCTCGTCGAGGAACAGCAGCGACGGCGCGTGCACCAGGCCCATCGCGACGTCGAGCCGTCGCCGCTGCCCGCCGGAGAGGTCGGACACCTTGCGGGTGCGGTACGTGGCGAGCTCGAGCGAGTCGAGGAGCTCGTCGGCGCGGCGTCGCGCGGTGCGCCGGTCGAGGCCGTGGATGCGGCCCTGGCTCGCGAGCTCGTCGACGGCGCGCTGTGCGTGCCCGGCGCCGTTGCCCTGCCCGACGTAGCCGATGCGGTGCCGGACGGCGTCGGGCTCGGCGACGACGTCGTGCCCCGCGACGGTCGCGGTCCCCGACGTGGGCCGGATGAGCGTGGTGAGCATGCGGAGCGTGGTCGTCTTGCCCGCCCCGTTGGGGCCGAGGACGGCGACGAGCTCGCCGGGTGCGACGTCGAGGTCGATGCCGCGGACGGCGTGCACCGTGGCGCTCGCGTCGCGCCCGACGGCGAAGTCCTTGGTCAGTGCTCTGGTGCGGATCACGGTGGCTCCTCCTGGGTGTGCGTCCTGCGTCGAGACCGACGTTGCCAGGGGTAGCGGACAGGTTTCGTCCTCTACCGCGTGCGAACCTGAGGACATGCTCGAGACCTCAGGACGACTGCTGCGACTGCTCTCGCTGCTCCAGGCGCGCCGGGACTGGCCGGGCGCCGCGCTCGCCGAGCGGCTCGACGTGAGCCCGCGCACCGTGCGCCGCGACGTCGACCGGCTGCGCGAGCTGGGCTACCCGGTGCGAGCGACGAAGGGGCCCGACGGCGGCTACCGGTTGGACGCCGGAGCGGACGTCCCACCGCTCCTGTTCGACGACGAGCAGGCGGTCGCGGTCGCGATCGCACTGCGCACGGCGACGCTCCCCGGCGTGGAGGACGCCGCGGCGCGCGCGCTCGCGACGATCCGCCAGGTCATGCCCGCGCGGCTGCGCACGCGCATCGACGCCCTGGAGGTGACGGCGGTACCGGGGCGTCGGGAGCAGTCACTCCCCGTCGTGCGGGCGGACGTGCTCGTCGCCGTCGGGACCGCGACGAGCGACCGTCGCGTGCTGCGGTTCGACTACGACGGCGGGACGGGCGAGGTGCTGCGGGCCGCGGGGAGCGAGGCCGGCGAGGGCTTCCGTGCACCGCGCCGGGTGGAACCGCACCACGTCGTCACCTGGGGCGGCCGCTGGTACCTCGTCGCGTGGGACCTCGACCGGGACGACTGGCGGACGTTCCGGGTCGACCGGATGACGCCGCGAGACGGTGCCGGCGCGCGGTTCGAACGGCGTGCGCTGCCCGTCCGGGACGTCGCGACGTTCGTCGCCGAGCGCTTCGCTCGACCCGAGATGCCCGCGCGCGGGACGGTCGAGCTCGACCTCGACGCCGCCGACGTGGCGGCCTGGGCCGGGTCGGGTGCGCTCGTCGAGGCCGTGGGGGAGGGACGGTGCCGACTGACGGCCGCCTCGTGGTCGTGGGGAGGCTTGGCTGCCTGGTTCGGGATCTTCGACGCGCCGTTCACGGTGGTCGGGCCGGAGGAGCTGCGCACTGCGGTGGCCCGCCTGGCGGTGCGGGCGGCGGCGTCCGCAGCACCGGCAGCGGCCGACGGCGAGGCGCCGAGCGGGCAGCGATAGGTGCCCGGGAGCTGTGCGCCGAGGGGGAGTGGCCCGGGTCACGACGGCGCGAGTTGACCATCCGCGTCCGGACCCCGTAATGTTCTCGAGGTCGCCCGGCAGGGAGGAACAGACACCACGGCACAGCTCCTCGGAGCAGATGCGAAGTGGCTGGTCCCCCGGGTGCAACTCCCACCAGATTCTCGGAGCACAGTGCTGCGCCGTGAGTAAGGTGAGGGTGTCTGGATCAGGTACATTTCTGAACGGAAATCCGGTTTTCACCGGTCCGGGACGAACGGCCGGGTCTGGTAGGATTCAGAACGAAGGAAGCGCCCCGCGCAAGGGCCTCGGGAACGAGGTCGGAGGCGGTGTGTGTCGGTTGTTTGAGAACTCAACAGTGTGCTTGTTAGTCAATGCCAATTTTTGTCCCTGTGGCATGGCTGGTCGTCTTGCCCGTCCGGGTGGGGTGGTTGGTCGTGTCTGGGATTCCTTTGGTTGATTTCGGAAGATGATGTCATCTTTCGTGTTGATGCCAGTTTTTGTGAACCCTGTTGGGGTTCGCTTCGTATGGATTGTTCATCATCGGGTTTGTCCTGGTGGTGGGCGTTGTTCATTTACGGAGAGTTTGATCCTGGCTCAGGACGAACGCTGGCGGCGTGCTTAACACATGCAAGTCGAACGATGATGCCCAGCTTGCTGGGTTGATTAGTGGCGAACGGGTGAGTAACACGTGAGTAACCTGCCCTTGACTTCGGGATAACTCCGGGAAACCGGGGCTAATACCGGATATGAGCTACCCTCGCATGGGGGTGGTTGGAAAGTTTTTCGGTCAGGGATGGGCTCGCGGCCTATCAGCTTGTTGGTGGGGTGATGGCCTACCAAGGCGACGACGGGTAGCCGGCCTGAGAGGGCGACCGGCCACACTGGGACTGAGACACGGCCCAGACTCCTACGGGAGGCAGCAGTGGGGAATATTGCACAATGGGCGCAAGCCTGATGCAGCGACGCCGCGTGAGGGATGAAGGCCTTCGGGTTGTAAACCTCTTTCAGCAGGGAAGAAGCGCAAGTGACGGTACCTGCAGAAGAAGCGCCGGCTAACTACGTGCCAGCAGCCGCGGTAATACGTAGGGCGCAAGCGTTGTCCGGAATTATTGGGCGTAAAGAGCTCGTAGGCGGTTTGTCGCGTCTGGTGTGAAAACCCATGGCTCAACCATGGGCTTGCATCGGGTACGGGCAGACTAGAGTGCGGTAGGGGAGACTGGAATTCCTGGTGTAGCGGTGGAATGCGCAGATATCAGGAGGAACACCGATGGCGAAGGCAGGTCTCTGGGCCGCAACTGACGCTGAGGAGCGAAAGCATGGGGAGCGAACAGGATTAGATACCCTGGTAGTCCATGCCGTAAACGTTGGGCACTAGGTGTGGGGCTCATTCCACGAGTTCCGTGCCGCAGCAAACGCATTAAGTGCCCCGCCTGGGGAGTACGGCCGCAAGGCTAAAACTCAAAGGAATTGACGGGGGCCCGCACAAGCGGCGGAGCATGCGGATTAATTCGATGCAACGCGAAGAACCTTACCAAGGCTTGACATGCACGGGAAGCCACCAGAGATGGTGGTCTCTTTGGACACTCGTGCACAGGTGGTGCATGGTTGTCGTCAGCTCGTGTCGTGAGATGTTGGGTTAAGTCCCGCAACGAGCGCAACCCTCGTCCCATGTTGCCAGCGGGTTATGCCGGGGACTCATGGGAGACTGCCGGGGTCAACTCGGAGGAAGGTGGGGATGACGTCAAATCATCATGCCCCTTATGTCTTGGGCTTCACGCATGCTACAATGGCCGGTACAAAGGGCTGCGATACCGTAAGGTGGAGCGAATCCCAAAAAGCCGGTCTCAGTTCGGATTGGGGTCTGCAACTCGACCCCATGAAGTCGGAGTCGCTAGTAATCGCAGATCAGCAACGCTGCGGTGAATACGTTCCCGGGCCTTGTACACACCGCCCGTCAAGTCACGAAAGTCGGTAACACCCGAAGCCCATGGCCCAACCGTTCGCGGGGGGAGTGGTCGAAGGTGGGACTGGCGATTGGGACTAAGTCGTAACAAGGTAGCCGTACCGGAAGGTGCGGCTGGATCACCTCCTTTCTAAGGAGCTACCAACACTTCCCTGGCCGGCTTTGCTGGTGGGGGGTGTTCAGGTGCCACGCCATCGCCGTACGTGTGGTGGGTGGTTGCTCATGGGTGGAACATTGACGAAAGAGCGTCCTGGTCTTCGCTGGTGTCAGTACCTGCCGGCCTCTCGTCCTTCGGGGTGGGTGGTGGGTGGTGGAACATCGCTGGTGAGGGGTGGGGGGCTTGTCGAGCACACTGTTGGGTCCTCAGGTCACCGGCCACCGGTTGGTGGGGTGCCTGGTACGGGCCGGTCCTCGGATCACGAACCGCTTCGTCTGCTTCCCTTGGGGAGTTGGTGGGGTAGGCGGGTCCTGGTGGGGGTCGGGGTCGTTGGTTGTTTGAGAACTGCACAGTGGACGCGAGCATCTTTGTAAAGATCAAGACACACTCGCTTGCCTTTCGGGGTGCGTGGGTGTGGTTCTTGGTTCTCTGCAGTTTTGTTGTTTTTGTTGAAGTTTTTAAGGGCACAGGGTGGATGCCTTGGCACTAGGAGCCGAAGAAGGACGTTGTAGCCTGCGATAAGCCTCGGGGAGCTGGCAAACGAGCTGTGATCCGAGGGTTTCCGAATGGGGGAACCCCGCACGAGTCATGTCGTGTGACCCGCACCTGAATATATAGGGTGTGTGGAGGGAACGTCGGGAAGTGAAACATCTCAGTACCGACAGGAAGAGATATTCCGTGAGTAGTGGCGAGCGAAAGCGGACGAGGCCAAACCGGGCGCGTGTTAAAGCTGTCAGGCGTTGCGTGTTCGGGGTTGTGGGACCCTTCTGGTGGATCTGACAGTCCGCCGGGGAGTCAGAAAGTCGTGTCATAGTCGAACCGCATTGAAAGGCGGACCACAGACGGTGCGAGTCCGGTAGACGAAATGGTGCGGCCTCCCGAAGGGGATCCCAAGTAGCACGGGGCCCGAGAAATCTCGTGTGAATCTGGCAAGACCACTTGCTAAGCCTAAATACTACCTAGTGACCGATAGCGGACCAGTACCGTGAGGGAAAGGTGAAAAGTACCCCGGGAGGGGAGTGAAATAGTACCTGAAACCGTGTGCCTACAATCCGTTGGAGCCTCCTTGGCTGGGGTGACAGCGTGCCTTTTGAAGAATGAGCCTGCGAGTTAGTGCTCAGTGGCGAGGTTAACCCGTGTGGGGAAGCCGTAGCGAAAGCGAGTCCGAACAGGGCGCCCATAGTCGCTGGGTCTAGACCCGAAGCGAAGTGATCTAGCCATGGGCAGGTTGAAGCGCGGGTAAGACCGCGTGGAGGACCGAACCCACCAGGGTTGAAAACCTGGGGGATGACCTGTGGTTAGGGGTGAAAGGCCAATCAAACTTCGTGATAGCTGGTTCTCCCCGAAATGCATTTAGGTGCAGCGTCACGTGTTTCTTGCCGGAGGTAGAGCTACTGGATGGCCGATGGGCCCTACAAGGTTACTGACGTCAGCCAAACTCCGAATGCCGGTAAGTGGAAGCGTGGCAGTGAGACTGCGGGGGATAAGCTCCGTAGTCGAGAGGGAAACAGCCCAGACCACCGGCTAAGGCCCCTAAGCGTGTGCTAAGTGGGAAAGGATGTGGAGTTGCACAGACAACCAGGAGGTTGGCTTAGAAGCAGCCACCCTTGAAAGAGTGCGTAATAGCTCACTGGTCAAGTGATTCCGCGCCGACAATGTAGCGGGGCTCAAGTACACCGCCGAAGCCGTGGCATCTGCGCTCAACTCAGGCCTTCGTGGTCCAGAGGCGCAGGTGGGTAGGGGAGCGTCGTGTGGGCAGTGAAGCCGCGGGGGAACCCAGTGGTGGAGCCCACACGAGTGAGAATGCAGGCATGAGTAGCGAAAGACGGGTGAGAAACCCGTCCGCCGAATGACCAAGGGTTCCAGGGCCAGGTTAATCCGCCCTGGGTAAGTCGGGACCTAAGGCGAGGCCGACAGGCGTAGTCGATGGACAAGGAGTTGATATTCTCCTACCGGCGAAGAACCGCCCATACCGAGCCCGGTGATGCTAACCGTCCAAACCTGTCCGCCGGCCCTTCGGGGCCATGGGCAGGGGCGCGCGGGACCCGAACCGGTAGTAGGTAAGCGTATTAACAGGGGTGACGCAGGAAGGTAGCCCGGCGTGGCGATGGTAGACCACGTCCAAGGCTGTAGGCCGTCTGGTAGGCAAATCCGCCAGGCATACAGGCTGAGAGCTGACGGTGAGCGCACAAGCGCGAACTGGGTGATCCTATGCTGCCAAGAAAAGCCTCGACGCGAGGTTCTAGCCGCCCGTACCCCAAACCGACTCAGGTGGTCAGGTAGAGAATACTAAGGCGATCGAGAGAATCGTGGTTAAGGAACTCGGCAAAATGCCCCCGTAACTTCGGGAGAAGGGGGGCCCGAAGCGTGAACACCCTCGCGGTGGGAGCGTGGACGGCCGCAGAGACCAGGGAGAAGCGACTGTTTACTAAAAACACAGGTCCGTGCGAAGTCGCAAGACGATGTATACGGACTGACGCCTGCCCGGTGCTGGAAGGTTAAGAGGACGGGTCAACCCCTCGGGGTGAAGCTCAGAATTTAAGCCCCAGTAAACGGCGGTGGTAACTATAACCATCCTAAGGTAGCGAAATTCCTTGTCGGGTAAGTTCCGACCTGCACGAATGGCGTAACGACTTCTCCGCTGTCTCAACCGCGAACTCGGCGAAATTGCACTACGAGTAAAGATGCTCGTTACGCGCAGCAGGACGGAAAGACCCCGGGACCTTTACTATAGCTTGGTATTGGTGTTCGGTGCGGCTTGTGTAGGATAGGTGGGAGACTGTGAAGCCCGTACGCCAGTGCGGGTGGAGTCAACGTTGAAATACCACTCTGGCCGCTTCGGATGTCTAACCTCGGTCCGTGATCCGGACCAGGGACAGTGCCTGGTGGGTAGTTTAACTGGGGCGGTTGCCTCCTAAAATGTAACGGAGGCGCTCAAAGGTTCCCTCAGCCTGGTTGGCAATCAGGTGTCGAGTGCAAGTGCACAAGGGAGCTTGACTGTGAGACTGACAGGTCGAGCAGGGACGAAAGTCGGAACTAGTGATCCGGCGGTGGCTTGTGGAAGCGCCGTCGCTCAACGGATAAAAGGTACCCCGGGGATAACAGGCTGATCTTGCCCAAGAGTCCATATCGACGGCATGGTTTGGCACCTCGATGTCGGCTCGTCGCATCCTGGGGCTGGAGTAGGTCCCAAGGGTTGGGCTGTTCGCCCATTAAAGCGGTACGCGAGCTGGGTTTAGAACGTCGTGAGACAGTTCGGTCCCTATCCGCTGCGCGCGCAGGAAACTTGAGAAGGGCTGTCCCTAGTACGAGAGGACCGGGACGGACGAACCTCTGGTGTGCCAGTTGTTCCGCCAGGAGCACCGCTGGTTGGCTACGTTCGGAAGGGATAACCGCTGAAAGCATCTAAGCGGGAAGCCTGCTTCAAGATGAGGTTTCCATACCCTACGGGGTGAGAGGCACCCAGCAGAACACTGGGTCGATAGGCCGGACGTGGAAGCGGGGACGAAAGACCCGTGCAGCTGACCGGTACTAATCAGCCGACAACTTCAACACCAACACACTCTTGTGCTACGCGTCCACTGTGCGGTTCCCGAACCACCAACACCACACCCCCACGGGGTGCCCGAGTGTTGACAGGTTCACAGAGTTACGGCGGTCACAGCGAAGGGGAAACGCCCGGTCCCATACCGAACCCGGAAGCTAAGCCCTTCAGCGCCGATGGTACTGCCCTGGAGACGGGGTGGGAGAGTAGGACGCCGCCGGACAACCCTTCACCGAAGGCCCACCCCAACACGGGGTGGGCCTTCGGCATATCCGCATACCCGGACCCGCGCGCACCACAACCAGGACCAGCCGAGACACAACCCCGGTCCCGCGCAGCCAAACCCCGGCCCGCGGAGACAGAACCGCGTCCGCCGCAGCAGAACTCTGGTCGGTCGAGATAGAACCCTGGTCGGTCGAGATAGAACCCTGGTCGGTCGAGATAGAACCCTGGTCCGCCGAGGTAGAACCGTGGTCGGTCGAGGTATAACCGTGGTCGGTCGAGATAGAACTGTGGTTGCTTCCTGCCCGACGGCGTGTGGTCGCCCTGGGTGGTCGGGGTGGGTGGCGGTGCCGCGTCTACCATCCGCCGCTCGTTCCTCGCGGCTCCCGCCAGACCCAACCACGACGCGGCACCACCACCCACCCCGACCGGCGTCGTCTCGCCTCGGTCGTCGCTCACCCGGGTTCACTGCCCGCGGCGTCGGCCCCGGGCACCCGCCACCAGCCGCACCCTGCCCACACAAGAGATCGCCTGATCGGCCTACCGGGGCCGCCCCGGTCGGCGGTCCCCCGACCACGGAGACCCGACGGCAGAGCGGTGGGGGTGGGCTCGGATGCGAAGGGGCGTCAAAGCCGCGCTCCAAGAACCCACACCCGAAAGACCACGGCGACGGCGCGGCAGCCCCGAGCAACCGAGACCAGCCCCACCGCGAACCCGACCACGGCACTACCTCGCGCGACCACGGTTCTATTTCGCGTGGCAAGGGTTCTCTCTCGCGCGACCACGGTTCTACTTCGCGCGGCCACGGTTCTCTTTCGCGCGGCCACGGTTCTCTCCCGGCCGGCCCGTGTTCTCATTGCGTGGTCCGCGGTTCTCGCCTTGTGGGGCAGCGGTGTCAGGCCCAGCCGTAGGCCGCGGACCAGCGCACGATCTCCGTGAAGAATCGTGCGCGTGGTTCGGGGGCGGAGAGCGAGAGGTCGTGCATCCCGCCGGGGATCCGTACGAGGGTGACGATCCGCCCGAGGTGCGATGCCCGGCGGGCGAGCGGTTCGACGTCGAGGACGATGTCGGCGGACCGCATCTCCTCGGACCAGCGCGTGCTGAACAGCGACCTCTCGGCGAGGAGCACGAGCACGGGGCAGTCGATGGAGAGGCCGGCTGCGACGCGCGCGTGGCCCGAGATGACGGCGCGCAGCCAGCCGGCACGGACGGGGAACGACGGGACGGGGCGCCAGGCGTCGTCGATCACCCACGCGCCGTCGTCGCGGTCGCGCAAGGTCCGGGCGTAGTAGCCGGGGTCGACGTTCGGCAGCGGTGTGCGGGGCTGGAACCGGGCGAGCTGGCGGATCGCGGGCCCCGAGACGGTCCGGGCGACCGACGACCCCTGGAGCTCGAGCCACGGGCTGTTGAGCACCAACCCGCGCACGACCCCGGGGTGCCGGTGCGCCCAGAGCGCGGCGACGAGCCCGCCGGTGGAGTGACCCATGAGCATGATCGCGACGTGCGCTCCGAGGTCCTGACGCACGACGTCGAGCGCCGCGGCGATGTCGGCGTCGTACTCCGTGAGGTGGTCGGCGTACCCGGGGGTCTGGTGGGGGCGCAGGCTGCGCCCGTACTTGCGGAGGTCCACGGCGTAGAACGCGGCACCGAGGCCGCGCCAGGTCTCGGCGAGCTCGGTCTGGAAGAAGTAGTCGCTCCAGCCGTGCACGTACAGCACCGCGCGTGCGGGGCGGATCGGGTCGTGCGTCGTGGGCGCGTGCCGCACGACGGTGACGACGACCTCGCCCTCGTCGTCGGGCTCCAGCTCGACCGTGCGCTGTTCGTACCCGGCGCCGAGGACGTCCGGGCCCCAGCCCGGGGACGTCACGGCGTGAGCACCACCTTGCCGAAGTGCTCCCCGGCGTGCATGCGTGCGAGGCCGTCGCGTGCCTGCGTCAGGGGCAGCACCTGGTCGACGACGGGGCGGACCTCGCTGCGGGCGAGGAACCGGAGCAGCGCGGCGAGGTCGTCGCGTGACCCCATGGTCACGCCCTGGATGCGGAGCTCGTGGAAGAAGACGCGGGTGAGCTCCGCCGGGGTCGCGTCGCCGCTGGTCGCCCCGGCGACGACGACGGTCCCGCCCGGACGTACGGAGCGCAGCGAGTGCTTCCAGGTCGCCTGGCCGACGGTCTCCACGACGACGTCGACCGGCGCGGGCAGGCGGGCGCCGGGCTCGAAGGTCGCGGCCGCGCCGAGTCGTGCGGCGCCCGCGCGCTTGCCCGCGGAGCGGGACGTCACCCACATCTCGAGCCCGGCGGCTGCCCCCAGGGCGACCGCCGCCGTCGCGACCCCGCCGCCCGCGCCCTGGACGAGGACGCGGTCGCCGGGTGCGGCGCCGCCGGCGGTGAAGAGCATCCGGTACGCGGTGAGCCAGGCGGTCGGGACGCACGCGGCCTCGACGAAGGTGAGCTCGGGGGGCTTGGGGACGAGGTTGTGCGTCGGGACGGCGACGCGCTCGGCGAGGGTGCCGGGGTAGCGCTCGGACAGCAGCGACCGTCGTTCGGTCGGGCCGACGCCGTGCCCGTCAGCCCCGATCACCGCGTGCACGACGACCTCGCTGCCGTCGGGCGCGACGCCGGCCGCGTCGGTCCCGAGGATCATGGGGAGCCGGTCGGCGGGCAGCCCGACGCCGCGCAGGGACCACAGGTCGTGGTGGTTGAGCGAGGCGGCGCGGACGTCGACGGTCGTCCAGTGCTCACGGTTCTCGGGTTCGGGCTGGTCCCCGACGACCAGCCCGGCCAGGGGGTCGTCGGGGTCGGTGTGGTCGGCGTAGGCGGCGAGCATGCCCCCAACCTACGGTCCGGCCTGCGTCGGGACCACGGGGGCCGGCGCGCCCGCTCGCCCGACACCGGAGTCAGAGCAGCGGGAGCATCCGCCCGAGGTCGGGCACGGCGTCGGAGGTGTGCACGGGCTCCAGGGCGCGCGCGAGCTCGTCGACGTCGTACGGGACGCGGCCGCACGCGAGGCGCAGCCACAGGCGTGGCTCGCGCACCTCGAGGGACCAGCCTCCGCGCGTCACGACGACGCGGAGCAGCTCGGCCGCGACGGCGTCGAGCGCCGCACGGTCCACGGGGTCGGAACGCACCCCGGGGAAGCTCCGAGCCAGGTCGTCGGCGTGCACCACGAGCTCGAGGACGCGTGAGCGCACCATGTCCAGGAGCGTGATCGGTCCGCGTCGCGCCTGCACGACGCGCTCGTCGGCGAGCTCGTCGAGCCGGGCGAAGCCGGCAGCCGCGAAGGCCTCGACGTGCCCGAGGCGGTCGGCGGCGATCTGCTCGTCGAGCGCGCGCGTCGCGTGCTCGATCTCGTCGGCGCGCTCCGGGTAGGTGCCGAGGTACTCGGCCAGCGTGAGGGGGACGGTGCCGGCGGGGACGGGGCCGCAGAGGGCGAGGGTCTCCATGACACGACCGAGGTGGGCGACGAGCTCGCCCACCGTCCAGCCGTCGAGCACGCTGGGGCGCGCGGCGTCGCGGTCGAGCTCGCCCCCGAGGTCGCGCAGCCACCGGTCGAGCCGGTCCCATTGGGAGTGCAGGTGCTGGGCGGCCTCGGTCACGTCGCTGTCCATCCGCTCATCGTGCCAGGTGGTGGCGAGACGGTCCGTCACGGTGCCGACCGGTGGACCTCGCTCAGTCGCGGACGCTCGCCCGTTCGCCCAGGAAGTCCGCGACGATCGGGCCGAGCTGGTCGAACTCGATGAGGAACCCGTCGTGACCGAAGTCGCTGACCAGCGTCCGCAGCGGCTCCGCTCCAGGGATGCCGGCCGCGATCCGGGCGCAGTCCGCGGGCAGGAAGAGCCGGTCGGAGTCGACGGCGACGACGAGCGCGTGCGCCGTGACCTGCGCGAGCGCCGCTTCGACGCCGCCGCGGTCGCGGCCCAGGTCGTGCGTGAGCATCGACTCGGTGAGCACGACGTACGAGTTCGCGTCGAAGCGCCGCGCGAGCTTGTCGCCGTGGTGGTCGAGGTACGACTGCACGGCGTAGCGCCCGTCCGTGAACGGGTCCTCTCCGCCCTGCGGGAGGCGGCCGAACCGGTCGTCGAGCTCGCGCGCGGACCGGTACGTCGCGTGCGCGATCTGGCGGGCGATGCCGAGCCCGACGTGCGGGCCGTCGCCGTCCGCGGCGTCGTAGTAGTCCCCGCCCCGGTAGCCGGGGTCGGCGCGCACCGCGCCGAGCTGCGGGTGCGCCCAGGCGATCTGGTCGCCGGTGGTCTGGGCGGTCGTCGCGATGGCGGCGAGCGAGACGACGTCGATCCCCGACTCGGGCCCGAGCAGCGCCCACTCGAGGACGCGGTGCCCGCCCATCGACGCGCCGACGACGAACGCCCACGACGTGACCCCGAGCGACCGCGCGAGCTCGATCTCGACGGCGACCTGGTCGCGCGTCGTGACGCGCGGGAAGCGGCTGCCCCAGGGGCGGCCGTCGGGAGCGGTGGACGCCGGGCCGGTGGTCCCCTGGCACCCACCGAGCACGTTGGGCGCGACGACGAACCAGCGGTCGGTGTCGATCGGCGCGCCGGGCCCGACGAGGGACTGCCACCAGCCTGCGGAGGCGTGACCCTCTCCGGCGGGACCGCTCACGTGGGAGTCGCCCGTGAGGGCGTGCAGGACGAGGACGGCGTTGGAACCGTCCGGCGCGAGCGTGCCCCACGTCTCGTACGCGACGCGCACGTCGGGCAGCCGAGCGCCGGACTCGAGGTCGAACGTGCCGACGTCGGCGAACTGCCGCCCCCCGACGGGGTCACCCTCGCGCCAGGCACCCGTCGCCGGGACCGGCGGCTTCACCCGCGCGCGCGACGGCGAGACGCCGCGCCCCGCCGCGACGCCCGGCCGGGGGCCGCGCCAGGCGTCAGGAGCGGGGGAGGGAAGGTCGTCGTTCACAGGGCTCACCGTCGGCCACTGTACGGCCGGGGCGCGCAGGGCGCCCCGGCTGTCCAGATCCGTCATCGCTGTCCTCGTCGTGGTTCTGCCGCGCGTGCGGGCGCCGTCGCTCAGGCGTCCAGCGACGACTTGGCGGCCGTGAACCCGAGCTCGAGGTCGGCGAGGATGTCGTCGACGTGCTCGATGCCGACCGCGAGCCGGACGAGGCCGGGCGTGACACCGGACTTCGCCTGCTCCTCGGGGCTGAGCTGGGCGTGGGTCGTCGACGCAGGGTGGATGACGAGCGAGCGCACGTCGCCGATGTTCGCGACGTTGGAGTGGAGCTGCAGGGCGGAGACGAAGGCCTGCCCGGCCTCGCTACCGCCGTCGAGCTCGAACGCGAGCACCGCGCCGGCGCCGCGGGGCAGGTACTTCTGTGCGTTGGCGTGCCACGGGCTCGACGCGAGCCCGGCGTAGTGCACGGTGCGGACGTCGTCGCGCGCCTCGAGCCACTCCGCGACCTTCTGCGCGTTGGCGACGTGACGCTCGACGCGCAGCGACAGCGTCTCGATGCCCTGCGCGATGAGGAACGCGTTGAACGGCGAGATCGCGGAGCCCAGGTCGCGCAGGAGCTGCACTCGCGCCTTGAGCACGTAGGCGAGGTTCGCGCCGAGGATGCCGTCCACCCCGAGGTCGCGCGCGTAGACGAGGCCGTTGTACGACGGGTCGGGCGTGTTGTAGTTCGGGAAGCGCTCCGGGTGTGCCGCGTAGTCGAAGGTGCCGCCGTCGACGATCACGCCGCCGATCGCGGAGCCGTGACCGCCCAGGTACTTCGTCGCCGAGTGCACGACGACGTCCGCCCCGTGCTCGAGCGGGCGCAGCAGGTAGGGGGTCGCGACCGTGTTGTCGACGATCAGCGGGACACCCACCTCGTGCGCGACGGCCGCGACGGCCTCGACGTCGAGGACGTCGGCCTGCGGGTTGGGGATCGTCTCGCCGAAGAAGAGCTTGGTGTTCGGGCGCACCGCGTCGCGCCAGGCCTGCGGGTCGTGCGGGTCGGCGACGAACGTCGTCTCGACGCCGAGCTTGGCGAGCGAGTACTGGAGCAGGTTGTAGGTGCCGCCGTACAGGCTCGGGGACGCGACGACGTGGTCGCCCGCCTCCGCGACGTTGAGGATCGCGAACGTCGTCGCGGCCTGCCCGGACGCGAGGAGGAGCGCGCCGACACCGCCCTCGAGCGACGCGATGCGGTTCTCCACGACCTCCTGGGTCGGGTTGCCGATGCGCGTGTAGATGGGGCCGAGGTCCTTGAGCGCGAAGCGGTCGGCGGCCACGGACGCGTCGGGGAAGACGAACGACGTGGTCTGGTAGATCGGCAGCGCGCGGGCGCCGGTCGTGGGGTCGGCGGTCTGGCCGGCGTGGACCTGGCGCGTCTCGAAGGACCAGGCGGGGGCGTTCTCGGTGCTCACGGTGCTCTCCTGCGGGTGGGTGGGGCGGGACGACGGCGCACGGCGCGCCGGGCGGACGGGTGCCGCGGGTGCGAGGGGAGCCGGGGATCCGACCGTCCACCGCGGCGGGTGGCGCACGCGGGACGGGATGCCACGGCGAGGACGTCGTCGACGACGGCTCGCGGGCAGGCGAACGTGCGCTGGGGTCAGCGACACATTCGACGGGACATGCTCGTGAGGCTAGGCGTGTTCCGCGCGCGCCGACAGGGGCGTCTCGCGATGCGAGACCACATCCTGAGAAGGTTCCGGCTCCTCCGATGGCGCATCCGGGGCGAACTGGGCAGACTCGTGCGGGTGCTGTCAACGGGACACGCCGAGCGGACTGCCGAGGAGGTGCGATGAGCGACGAGATCCGGGTGCGGGCGAGCGGTCCCGGCGCTGCGCCACGTCGTCGCCCTGCACGTCGACGCCTCGTCCCCGCGGGGGTCGCGGGAGCCCTCGCGCTGCTGCTCACCGTCGGGCTCGCGCCCTCCGCGTCGTCCGACCAGCCGTCGGACGACGACGTCCGCACGGCGCGCGAGGCCGTGGACGGTGCGGCCCGTGACGTCGCGGCGGTCGAGGGCGAGCTCGCCGGGCTCCGCGACCGCAGGGCCGCCGCGGAGGCGGCCGTCGAGACCGCCGCCGAGGAGTACGCCGCCGCGCAGGACGCGCTCACGACGGCGGACACCGAGGTCCGTGAGGCCCAGGAGGCGCTCACCACCGCGCAGGAGGACGAGTCCGACGCGCGGGCCGCGGTGGCCGCGCTGTTCCGCGCGTCCCGGCAGGGGTCCGCCGACCTCGACGCCCTCCGCGCCGTGCTCGACGCCGACGGCGTGGACCAGGTCGTCGAGCGGGAGAACGCCGAGCGCGTCGCCGGCCGCACCGCAGGACGCGCGGTCGACGCGCACGCGACGGCGCGCGCCGTCGCGGACACCGCACGCGCCCGGGCCGACGCGGCGCTCGCGCACCAGGCCGAGGTCGAGGACCGTGCGCGTGACGCGCTCGCCGCCGCCCAGGTCTCGTCCGACGCGCTCGACGACGCCGTGCAGGAGTCGGCGACCCGCCGGGAGTCGCTCCTCGCCGAGCTCGCCCGGGCGCGGGCCACGAGCGTCGACGTCGAGCGTCAGCGCCAGGACGCCCTCGACGCGCAGGCCGCGAGCGAGCGCGAGGCTGCCGCCCGGGCGCGCGTCGAGGCCCCGGCCTCGGGGACGCCGTCGGGCACGCCCGCGGCGCCGCCGACGAGCAACCCCGCGCCGGAGAACCCCGCGCCTGCGCCCAACCCTGTTCCGAACCCCGCGCCCGACCCTGCACCCGCGCCGAACCCGGCGCCTGCCCCGAACCCGGCTCCCGCACCGACTCCCGACCCGCCGCCGGTCGTCACGCCACCCCCGGGGACGGGGGTCGGCAGCGCCGCGCAGGGCCAGGCCGCGGTCGCGTGGGCGCGCACCAAGGTCGGCGCCCCGTACGTGTTCGGCGGCACGGGACCGGGCTACGACTGCTCGGGTCTCACGTCGCGCGCGTGGGCGGCCGCGGGCGTCGACATCACCCGCACGTCGCGCTCGCAGTACCAGCGCGTGCAGAAGATCCCCTACGACCAGCTCCGGCCGGGCGACCTGATCTTCTACGCGAACGACACCTCGAACCCGTCGACGATCCGGCACGTCGCGATGTACACCGGGAACGGCATGATGATCGAGGCCCGCCAGCCCGGCAGCCCCGTGCACGAGGTCGCGATGCGCTGGGCCGACGCGATGCCCTACGCCGGGCGTCCCTGAGCCATCGACCTTCCTCGGGATCGCACCTTGCTCGTCGCGTGACCGGTGCCCTACGGTTCCGTCATCCTGACCAGGAGGGGGATCCGTGAGCACTGCTGCGCACGAGCACACCGACCGATCGAGCGCACCGGGGTCACGGACCCGCATCCGGCGGCGGGTGCGACTGACGGCCCTCGCGACGGCCGCTCTCGTCGCGGTCGGGATCGTGCCGGGTCCGGCGACAGTGGTCGCCGCGGCCGAGCCCACGGAGGTCGTGGCGGTCCCGACGGTCCCCGGAGGACGCATCCAAGCATGGGGCGACCCGGAGCGACGGACGGCGGGCGAGCTCGACGTCCCGCCGCTCCCCGAGGGGCTGGACTACGTGGACGCGGCCGTCGGGCACGGGTTCGGCCTCGCGCTGCGCAGCGACGGCCAGGCGGTGTCGTTCGGCGCCTACAGAGGTTCGCCCGTCACGGTCCCGGCGCTGCCGGACGGTGTCCGGTACGCGGCGGTGGGAGCGGGGGAGCACGGCATCGCGTACTTCCTGACGACCGCTGGTGAGGTCGTCGTGGTCGGCGCGGGGCCGGACGGGGCAGGAGAGGACGCCGTCCCGCCCCTGCCGAGTGGCGTCTGGTACACGGAGGTCGCCGCCGCCTACAGGAAGTTCGCCGCGCTGCGCAGCGACGGGACGATCGCAGCCTGGGGAGACGGCTCGACGGAGGTCCCGGCGCTGCCGGACGGGCTGCGCTACGTCGACCTCGTGGCGGGTGAGTACCACTTCCTCGCGCTGCGCTCCGACGGGCGCGTCGTCTCCTGGGGGACCCGCTCCTGCGGCGAGGGCGACCTGCCGGTGTCGGCGTCGACCCCGTACGTGGCTCTCTCGGCGGGGATGGACTCGTCCTTCGCGCTCCGCTCCGACGGCTCGCTCGTGCGGCGCGGATGCGGTGCTTCCGTCGTCCAGGACGGCCCCGTGCTCGACCCGGGTGAGCGCTCCGTCGCCGTCACGGCCACGTACCGCCACGGCTTCGTCGTCACGGACCAGGGCAGGCTGCTCTCGTGGGGTACGCCGCTCTACGGGTACTCCGTCCCCGAGCGTCCGGCGGGCGAGTCGCCCGTGGTCGACGTCGCGGCGCAGGCCTGGGGACTGGCGGCTGCCGAGAGCCTCGTCCTGACGCTGACCGCTCCGGAGCCCGCGACCGTGCCGGACGCCCCGGTACCGGACGAGCTTCGCCCCGGTGCTGCGGGCGTCGTCGTGTGGGGAGCGCGGCCCGAGGGGGAGCTCCCGCCGCCGCTGCCGACGGGCGTCCGCTACACCGGCGTGAGCGTCGGACCGGAGCAGGTCGTCCTGGTCCGCTCGGACGGCGGGGCGGAGGGATACGGCGACGACGCGGCAGGCGGGAGCAGCATCAGGGTCCCGACGCGGAGCCGCGTCGTGGACGTCTCCGCCGGAACGACGCACGCCGCGTTCATCACGGTGCGTCCGGGTGGACCCCCGGAGACCTACCTCTCCTTCCGCGGACACGGAAGCGATCAGGTGATGGCCGACGACGTCGCGGTCGAAGCGGGGGACGGCGTCTCGCTGCTGCTGTCGAGCGGGGGGGCGACGGACAAGGGAGCCGTGTTCGTCCACGGCTCGTCCGCGTCCTCCTGGCTCCCGCTCCCGGAGCAGCCGGACCGGGTCCCGACGGTGGACGTGTCGCTCGGCACCCGGCACGCGCTCCTGGCGCGGGCCGACGGGACCGTCGCCGGGTGGGGAGACCCGGTGGACGGCGCCACTGCCGCGCAAGCGCCGCCGACGGACCAGAAGTTCCTCCAGGTCGCCGCGGGCGACGGGTTCTCCCTCGCGCTGCTGTCGGACGGTGCGATCGTGGGCTGGGGCAGGAACACCCACGGGCAGGCCACGCCGCCCATGCCACCGCCGGGGGAGCGGTTCGTCGCCGTGGACGCCGGGCGCGACCACGCCGTCGCTCTCGCCTCCGACGGCTCGGTGGTCGCCTGGGGTCGTGACGACGCGGGTCAGGCATCCGTCGAGGGCGCGCCGGCAGGCACTCGGTTCTCCGCGGTGTCCGCGGGCGGCGACACGACGGCCGCCATCGTCGGTGAGCAGGCAGAGGTGGAGCTGTCGGCACCCTCGCGCTGGCCGGCGGACGACCCGATCCCGCTGGCCGCCGACGTGCGTGCGGGTGGAGCCGCTGCGGAGGGCGAGGTGGCTTTCGTCGTCGACGGCCGGACCGTCGCCGTAGCGCCGCTGCGCGACGGGACCGCCGTCGTGCGGGCCTGGCCGGGGGCGACCGAGGCCCAGGGACGCTCCGTGCAGGCCGTCTATCTCGGGGCACCCGGGGTCGCGCCGCTCTCGGTGACAGCAGGCGTCGCCGTCGGGGCGCGTTCCGCGTCGCCGTCGGGAACGTCGTCGACCTCCTCCGTCGACCGCCTGCAGGGGAAGGATCGCTACGCGACGGCGGTAGCGGCGACGAACGGGCTCGACCCGGACATCCCCGTGCTGTACCTCGCATCGGGGGAGACGTTCGCCGACGCTCTCTCCGCCGCGCCAGCAGCCGCAGCGGGTGGCGGGGCGCTCCTGCTGACGCGTCGCGATGCGATCCCCGCCGAGGTCGAGGCGGAGATCCGGAGACTCGCGCCGCGACGGATCGTCCTCGTCGGCGGGACCGGTGCCGTGTCCGAGGCAGTCGAGACCCGGACGAGGACGCTCGCGCCCGTCGTCTGGCGTGCCTCGGGACGGGATCGGTACAAGACGTCGCTACGGGTCGCCGAGCACGCCTTCGGGACGCAGGTCGGTGGTGCGGTCGTCGCGGACGGAAGGTCGTTCCCCGACGCGTTGGCGGCCGGGGCGGCGGCCGGGGCGGCGGGGGTCCCGGTGATCCTCGTCCCCGGGAACTCGACGACCCTCGACCCCCTCGTCGGGCAGGCGCTCCGGACGCACGGTGTCCGGGGAGTGACCGTCGTCGGCGGCTCGGGCGCCGTGAGCCCGTCGCTGGAGCGAGACCTCCGCCAGGTTCCCGGAGTCGTCGGGACGGAGCGCCTGGGCGGACCGGATCGCTACGCTACGGCGGTGGCGATCAACGACGCGTACTTCGGCAGCTGGCACGACCAGCGTGTCTGGTCGCCCCCGGCCGCCAATCTCGCGACGGGCTCCGACTTCCCCGACGCCCTCGCCGGCGCGGCGGCCGCCGGTCTCCGGCGCGAGCCGCTGTACGTCGTGCCCTCCGCCTGCGTGCCGGGCAGGACGCTGGACGCCCTCCGCGACACCGAGGTGCCGCTCGTGCGCCTGCTCGGGGGGACGGGCGTGCTGTCGCCCGCCGTGGCCGCGCTGGAGCCGTGCGCGTGAGCGGCCGTCGGTCCGGCCCATGGCGGATGGGTGCGGTGCTCACCGTGACGGCGCTTCTCGTGTCTCTGCTCGCTGCGCCGTCGACGGGCACGACGCCGGTCCCCCGGCGGTCGCGGCCCAGCAGCCCGCGACCGTCGCGGTCGACCGGCTGGCAGGTGCTGACCGCTACGAGACGGCTCTGCGCGTCTCGCAGCAGCACGCCCCGGGCGTGCCGGTCGTCTACGTGGCGAGCGGCCTCTCGTATGCCGACGCGCTCAGCGCGGCGCCGGCCGCAGCCTACCGAGGCGGCCCGCTGCTGCTGACACCTCCTGGGCAGGCGCCCGGCAGCGTCGTGGAGGAGGTGCGCCGGCTTCGCCCAGGACGGATCGTCATCGTTGGGGGGTACGGCGCCGTGACGCAGCACGTCCAGCTGCAGCTCGACGGGATCGCGCCGATCGACCGGGTGTCCGGCCGGGATCGCTACGAGACGTCTCGAGCCGTCGTCTTCGACGCCTTCGGGGCGGCGATCTCCGATCCTGGCTACTCCCGCGTCGCGTTCCTCGCGACGGGGCGAGGGTTCGCGGACGCGCTCTCTGCCGCTGCGGTCGCAGGGGCGAACGGCGGGTTCGTGCTCCTCGTGGACGGTGACGCGCCTCTGACCGACGCCGCAGAGGGCGTGCTCGACGGCAACCACGTGACCAGGGTCGTCCTGGTGAGGGGCACCGGGGTGCTGAGCCAGGCGATCGAGGACGAGCTCTTGCTGAAGCGCTACGGGGCCGTCGGTAGGGTCGGGGGCAAGAACCGCTACGAGACCTCAGCCCTGCTCGGCACGTGGGGCTTTGCCGAGGCCCCGCGCGCCTACGTCGCGACCGGCACGGAGTTCGCCGACGCGCTGAGCGGTGCGGTGCACGCCGGGGCCGCCGACGCGCCCCTCCTCGTCACGCCACCCACGTGCCTGAGCGGTCCGGTCGTCGGGTCACTGCGGACGCTCGGCACGTCACGGCTCACACTGCTCGGCGGGAAGGGTGCGCTCGGGCCTCCCGTCGAGCGCCTCGAGCAGTGCGGGAGCGGGCGAGCGGTCCTCGATCCTCGTGCGGGTGCCGTCCCGTCGCCCCGGATCCCCACGATCGTGGAGCGCTACTCCCTCGGTGACCGCTACTCCGACGCCGTCGCGGTCTCCCGTAGGTACTTCCCCCACGGCGCCCGCGTCGTCCACGTGGTCGGAGAGCGACCGACCGCGGCCGCTCTCAGCGCGCCGGCGGCTGCCGCGGCGTACCCGGGCCCGCTCTTCGCCGTCCCGCGCGACTCCCTCCCCGCGGTCGTCCGGGACGAGATCGTGCGGCTCGGCGCGTCGCACGTCGTCGTCGTGGGCGGGACGGACGAGGTCTCCGACGCCGTGCTGAACGAGCTTCGAGCGCTCGTCTGGGGCGCGCGGCGTGTGTCAGGGCCGGACCCGGAGGCTGCGTCCCTCGCGGTGGCCAGCTCGGTGGGGCTCTCCGATCGGGTGGTCCTCGCGTCGGTCGACGCGCCGGGCGACGCTCTGGTGGCCTCTGCCCTCGCCGGGATCGAGGGCCGAGCCCGCTCGTTGTCGGTCCCGGTGATCCTGGTCGACGGGTCCGCACGGACCGCGCGCGGGGAGCTCGTCGATCGTCTGCGCACGGCCACCACGCGCTCGATCGTCGTCGTCGGCGACGAGGAGGCGATCGGGCAGGCCTTCCTCGACGACCTCACGGCGCGCACCAGTGCCACCGTCGAGCGCCGGATCACAGGTCGGGACGTCCACGAGACCTCGTTGACCGCGGTGGAGCCTCACCTGGGAGACATCATCGGGGTGCCGACCGCGTCGGCGGACGCGCTGCCCGCCCTGACCGCGGGCATGCATCTGGGCGCGAGCGTCGTCGTCCTGCCTTCCGACTGCGTCCCTCGTCGTCTGGGCTCCGCCTACGAGACGCTGGGCGACGGGGGCGTGCTCCGGTTGCACGGCGACGCGTCGCTCCTCGGGCCTGGGGTGGCGGCGCTCCTCCCCTGCCCGTGACCGACGACGACGGCCGCCCACCTCGTGCGAGGTGGGCGGCCGTCGTCGTGCTGGGTCCTGCGACCGGGCGTCAGTGGCCCGGCGTGTGGTACCCGGAGTCGATGGCGCGCTGCAGGGAGCGCTCGATCTCGGCCTCGGCGTCCGTGCGGCCGACCCAGTGGGCGCCCTCGACGGACTTGCCGGGCTCGAGGTCCTTGTAGACCTCGAAGAAGTGCTGGATCTCCAGGCGGTGGAAGTCGGAGACGTCGTCGATGTCCTGGCGCCACGCGGCGCGCTGGTCGCCCGTCGGGACGCACAGGACCTTGTCGTCGCCGCCGGCCTCGTCGCGCATGCGGAACATGCCGAGCGCGCGGCAGCGGATCAGGCAGCCGGGGAACGTGGGCTCCTCGAGCAGGACGAGCGCGTCCAGCGGGTCGCCGTCCTCACCGAGCGTCCCCTCGATGAACCCGTAGTCGTCGGGGTACCGCGTCGAGGTGAAGAGCATGCGGTCGAGGCGGATGCGACCGGTCGCGTGGTCCACCTCGTACTTGTTGCGCTGCCCCTTGGGGATCTCGATCGTGACGTCGAACTCCACTGCTTCCTCCAGTCGTACCGGCACCGCGACGCTCGGGCGGTGGCTGGGTCTGTGGACGACGGACCACGCCGTCGTGCGGGAACTAGTGTGACACGAGCCGTCCGCGCGAGAGGGTTCCCACAGGCCCCCCGAGCAGGCGGGCTGAGTGATAATGCGCACGTGCCCGCGCCCGACGTCCCGGTGGAGGCACCGGTACCTGCCGGTGCCGAGCAGGCGCGCGCGGAAGCGCCGGACCGGAGGAGACGCATGGGCTGGGGTGCGCGCGCGGGCGTGGCCGCCGGCGTCGTGCTCGTCCTCGCGGGCGGGTACGTCGTGGCGGACGCGTACGACGTCGTGCCCGGCGTCCTCACGACCGCGGAGCCGTACCCGGAACCGAACCCGTTCCCCGAGGCGCCGGGCGCCGTCGCGGCACCCCCGCTCGAGGTCGGGCTGCCGACCCTCGACGACGCGGCCCCGGTCCCGGCGGCCGGGAGCGTGCAGGCGCTGGCCGACGCGCTCGCGGCCGACACCCGGCTCGGCCCGCGCGTCGGCGTCCTGGTGACCGATGCCGCGACGGGCGACGTGCTGGGGGCGAGCGGCGACACCGTGGGCCACGTCCCGGCGTCGACGCTCAAGACGCTCACCGCGGCGGCGGCGCTCGCGTCGCCGGGCGCGCACGCGACCCTCCCGACGCGCGCGCTCCTGGAAGGGCAGGAGACCGTGTACCTCGTGGGGGGCGGCGACATGATGCTCGCCGCCGGCGCCGGCGACCCGACGGCGGTCAACGGCCGGGCAGGCCTCGGGGACCTCGCGGCGCAGGTCGCGGGGGAGCTGAGGCTCACGGGCCGGACGACGATCTCGCTCCGCCTCGACGACACCCTCTTCACCGGCGCGGCCGTCGCGCCGACGGTGGATCCGGCGAGCGTGCGCAACGGCTACGTCGCGCCCGTCGCCGCGCTCGCCGTCGACATCGCACGGCTCGAGGACGAGGAGTACGCGCCGCGTGCCGAGGACCCGGCGATGGCCGCCGCCGACGCGTTCGTCGCCGCCCTCGCCGAGCAGGGGGTCACGGTGACGGGAGACGTGGTCCGCGCCACGCCGGAGGGCGAGACCCGCACGGTGGGCACGGTGGAGTCCGCACCGTTGAGCGAGGTCGTGGCCTACCTGCTGCAGCACTCCGACAACACCATCACCGAGGTCGTGGGTCGTGTCGTCGCGATCGACGCGGGTCTCCCCGGCTCGGCGGCGGGCGCGGCGCAGGCCGTCCGGTCGGCGGTCGAGGGTCTCGGGGTCGACCTCACGGGCGCGGCGCTCGCGGACCTGTCGGGCCTCGGCGACGGCTCGGTCCTCACGCCCGCGCAGCTCGACGAGGTCGTCGGCCTGCTCGCCGACCCGGCCCACCCGCAGCTGCGACCCGGCGCGATCGGGCTGCCGGTCGCCGGGCTGTCCGGGACGTTGGGCGAGCGCTACCTCGACAACGCGGGCCGCGGCGTCGTACGGGCCAAGACCGGCAGCCTGCCGAACGTCACGTCGCTCGCGGGCACGGTCGTCACGGCCGACGACCGCCTCCTCGTGTTCTCCCTCATGGCCGACGCCGTCCCGGACGGCGGCACGTACGGGGCGCGCCTCATCTTCGACGACTTCGTCGCGTCCCTTGCGGAGTGCGGCTGCACATCCTGACCGCCGTTCGGCTCCGGGGGCTACGACTCAGGGCTCACGCGACGCTCCCGTGAGCCAGTCCTCGACCTCGAGGCCGGGAACGCGAGAGAACTCGCGGAGGTTGTTCGTCACCATGACGAGGCCGAGCGACCGGGCGTGCCCGGCGAGGAGGGCGTCGTAGGGCCCGATGGGCGTGCCGCGGGCGGCGAGGAGAGCGCGGACGCGGCCGGCGTGCATCGCCGCGAGCCCGTCGAAGGGGAGCACGTCCACGAGCGAGAGCAGGTCGTCGACGGCCTGGCGGTTGCGGTGCGGGTCGTCCGATCTCTCGATGCCGTACTCGAGCTCCATCTCGCTCACGGTCGAGACAGCGACTCGCCCCTCCGCTTCCCGAAGCCTCGGTCGCGCCGCCGCGCCGCTCCCGCGCAGCAGCGCGACGAGGACGTTCGTGTCCAGCAGGTAGAGCGTGCTCACAGGGCGCCGCGCTCCTCGGCGGTCCCCTGGTCGCGGTCGGGAAGGAAGTCGGCGGCGACGCGGAGACCGTGGTCGAACCACTCGTCCCACCCGGATCCTGCCGGCGTGATGACCCGGGACCTGCCGACGGCCCGGACGTCGACCTCGCGGACGTCGTCGGGTAGCGCGACCGCCTTGGGCAGGCGGACGGCCTGCGTCCGGTTGCTACGGAACACCGTCGTGCGAACCATCGGCGAGCCTCCTCGGTCGTATATCCCAGAAGTATATACCCACCCCTCACGCGCCCCCTCGGTCCCGGGATACGGTGAGACGGTGACACTCGTCGAGCAGGACGGCCGTTCGGACGGTGACCCGTCGCGCGGTGACGCGATCGTCGACTGGTCCGCCGCCGCGCAGATCGCGGGTCGGCTCGCGCGTCCCGGCCCGCAGGCGTCGCGCGACGAGCTCGCCGACCTGGTCGAAGGGCTGCGCACGGCTGCCGAGGCCGCCGTGCCGCACGTGCTCGACGTGACGCGCATGACCCCCGCGGGCGGGCCGTCGAACGGGCCGACGACCGGGCTCGGCACCGTGTACGTCGTGGACCGCGCGCGCTGGGCGCGTGCCAACACCGAGATCATGGCGTCGCTCACCGACGGCGTGACCGACGCCCTCGTCGGCGAGCAAGGGCGCGTCCCGCAGGCGACGGCGCTCGTCGGGGCCGCCCAGGTCGGGTCGGTCCTCGCGGTCCTGTCCAGCCGCGTCCTCGGGCAGTTCGACCCCTACAGCGGGCTCGGCGCGCCCTCGGGCGGGAGCCCCGGTTCGCCCGGTCGCCTGGTGCTCGTGGCGCCCAACGTCCTGCAGGTCGAGCGCGCGCTCGACCTGCGTCCCGCCGACTTCCGCCTCTGGGTCTGCCTGCACGAGCAGACGCACGCGCTGCAGTTCGCCGCCGCGCCCTGGCTCGCCGACCACCTGCGCGGGCGGGCGAGCGCGCTCCTCACCGAGCTCTCCGCGTCGTCGCGTCGGCTCGCCGAGGCGCGGCTGCGCGAGAAGCTCGCCACCGTGGGCCGCGCCGTCCTGCACGCCGTGCGCGGCGAGGACGGGACCTTCGTCGACGGTCTCCTCACGCCCGAGGAGCAGGACCGTCTCGCCGACGTCACGGCCGTCATGGCGCTGCTGGAGGGTCACGCCGACGTCGCGATGGATGCCGTCGGGCCGCGCACCGTCCGCACGGTGCGCAGCATCCGCCGCAAGTTCGAGGCGCGGCGCGACGGCGAGGGGCGCTCCGGGTTCGACGTCGTGCTCCGACGCGTGCTCGGCATGGACGCCAAGATCGCCCAGTACCGCGACGGCGCGGCCTTCGTCCGCGCGGTCGAGAAGGAGGTCGGGCGCGACGGCTTCAACGCCGTGTGGGCGTCGCCCGAGAACCTGCCGACCGCCCGTGAGATCGCCGACGCGCGCGCCTGGGTGCGCCGCGTCCACGGCTGATCCGGTGGGCGGGCCGGCACCCGTCGTCGCGGCCGCCCGCCGGGCCGTGCGCGGCGCGCTCGGGGACCTGGACCGCGGGGCCCTCGTGCTCGTCGCGTGCTCGGGCGGCGCGGACTCGACGGCGCTCGCGGCCGCCACGGCGTTCGCCGCGCCACGGCTCGGGCTCAGCGCGGGCGCCGTCGTCGTGGACCACGGCCTCCAGGAGGGCAGCGCCGGTGTCGCTGCGGACGCCGCGGAGCGCTGCCGCGGGCTCGGGCTCGACCCGGTGGAGGTGCGCCGCGTCGTCGTGCCGGCGTCCGGCGACGGTCCGGAGGCCGACGCGCGCGCGGCCCGGTACGCCGCGCTGGACGCCGCCGCGGCCGAGCGCGGCGCGGCCGCGGTCCTCCTCGGTCACACGCTCGACGACCAGGCGGAGACGGTGCTGCTCGGGCTCGCCCGCGGGGCGGGCGCACGATCCCTCGCGGGGATGGCGGACCGTCGCGGCGTCTACCGCCGTCCTTTCCTCGGGCTGCGGCGCACGCAGGCCGAGGCCGTCTGCCGGACGCTCGGGCTCGTGTGGTGGGACGACCCCACGAACGTCGTGCCGGCACCCGGCACAGGCCCGGGGGCGTCCCGCGGCGACACGGCACCACCGCTGCGCTCGCAGGTGCGCGGCCGTGTCGTGCCCGCGCTGGTCGACGTGCTCGGGCCGGGAGCGGTGCCGGCGCTCGCGCGCACGGCCGACCTCCTGCGCGACGACGCCGACCTGCTCGACGCGCTCGCTGCGGACCTCCTCGCGACGGCACTCGCGTCGGCACTCGTGGCGTCCCCGGACGACGGCGAGGGCGGCCCGGTCGGCGGGCCCGCGGCGTCGGGCGCCGAGAGCGTGGTGCTCGACACCGGTGTCCTCGCTGCCGCGCACCCGGCCCTGCGCCGTCGGACCCTGCGGTCCGCGGCGCTGCGCGCGGGCTGCCCGGCGAGCGACCTCTTCGCCGTGCACGTCGACGCGCTCGACGCGCTCGTCACCGCCTGGCGCGGGCAGGGACCCGCGCACCTGCCGGGCGACCTGAGGGCGTGGCGCGCGTGTGGCAGGCTTTCCCTGGGCGCGGGGACGACGCCCCCGCGCAGCCTCCCCCCACGAGCCCGCACCACCCCCACCACCCCCACAGCTCAGGAGTGACCCCCGTGGAAGCATCGGACGTCGCAGGCGACCTCGAGAACATCCTGCTCACCGAGGAGCAGCTCGGCGCGCGGCTCGACGAGATCGCGGCGCAGATCGACCGCGACTACGCGGGCAAGGACCTCCTGCTCGTCGGCGTCCTCAAGGGCGCCGTCATGGTCATGGCGGACCTCGCGCGCCGCCTGCACAGCCACGTCGAGATGGACTGGATGGCCGTCTCGTCGTACGGGTCGGGCACCAAGTCCTCGGGCGTCGTGCGGATCCTCAAGGACCTCGACGCCGACCTCACGGGCCGCAACGTGCTCATCGTCGAGGACATCATCGACTCCGGGCTCACGCTCTCGTGGCTCCTGTCGAACCTGCGCTCGCGCGGACCGGCGTCGGTCGAGATCGCGGCGATGCTGCGCAAGCCCGACGCCGCGAAGACCGACGTCGACGTGCGGTACGTCGGGTTCGACATCCCCAACGAGTTCGTCGTGGGCTACGGCCTCGACTACGCGGAGAAGTACCGCAACCTGCCGTTCGTCGGGACGCTCGCGCCGCACGTGTACTCGAGCTGAGCGGGGGAGCGGGGCGCCCCTCGCCGCGGTGGCGCGGCGGCGTCCCGCGTCCGGACGCCGCGGCGTCCGCGCCCAGGGGACGTGGGCCACGCCCTGGGCGAACAGGGGCGTGATCCCCAGCAGGCGTCAAGGTCCAGAGTGTAGTTTCGAGCCCGAACACTTGCGCGAGCGGAGGGATCCGGGGCGCACGCCCCGTCGCCGATGAACATCAAGAAGATTCTCAGTGGGCCGATCGTCTGGATCGTCCTGGGCCTCGTGATCCTCTGGATCGCGTTCGCGACGTTGTCGCGCCCGACCGTCCAGCGCATCGACACGTCCCAGGGCCTCGAGCTGCTCTCGGGCGACACGGTCGAGCAGGCCCTCATCGTGGACGGCGACCAGCGCGTGCGTCTCACGCTGTCCGACGACTACGTCGTCGACGAGGGCACGGACACCGAGGAGAACAAGGGCAAGAACGTCGAGTTCTACTACGTCCAGCCGCAGGGCGAGGCCGTGGTGGACGCAGTCGTCGCTGCGGAGCCCGAGGACGGGTACAACTCCGAGGTCGCGCAGCCGTCGTTCTGGTCCTCGCTGCTCGGCCTGCTCATCCCGTTCCTCATCATCGGCGTGCTGTTCTGGTTCCTGCTGTCGCGCATGCAGGGCGGCGGCTCGCGCGTCATGGGCTTCGGCAAGTCGCGCGCCAAGCTCGTCTCGAAGGACACCCCCCAGGTGACGTTCGCTGACGTCGCCGGTGCGGACGAGGCGGTCGAGGAGCTCCACGAGATCAAGGAGTTCCTCGCGGAGCCGGACAAGTTCCAGGCCGTCGGCGCGAAGATCCCCAAGGGCGTGCTGCTCTACGGCCCGCCCGGGACCGGCAAGACGCTGCTCGCGCGCGCCGTCGCCGGCGAGGCGGGCGTGCCGTTCTACTCGATCTCCGGCTCGGACTTCGTCGAGATGTTCGTGGGTGTCGGCGCGAGCCGCGTCCGCGACCTGTTCACCCAGGCCAAGGAGAACTCGCCCGCGATCATCTTCGTCGACGAGATCGACGCCGTCGGCCGTCACCGCGGCGCGGGCATGGGCGGCGGTCACGACGAGCGCGAGCAGACGCTCAACCAGCTCCTGGTCGAGATGGACGGCTTCGACGTCAAGACGAACGTCATCCTCATCGCGGCGACCAACCGCCCCGACATCCTCGACCCGGCGCTCCTGCGCCCGGGCCGCTTCGACCGTCAGGTCGCCGTCGAGGCGCCCGACCTCAAGGGCCGCGAGGCGATCCTGCGCGTGCACGCGGCGGGCAAGCCGATCGTCCCCGAGATCGACCTCGCCGCGGTCGCGCGCCGCACCCCGGGCTTCACCGGCGCCGACCTCGCGAACGTGCTCAACGAGGCCGCCCTGCTCACCGCGCGCAGCGGTGCGCAGCTCATCGACGACCGCGCGCTCGACGAGGCGATCGACCGCGTCGTGGCAGGCCCGCAGAAGCGCACGCGCGTCATGAACGTCAAGGAGCAGAAGATCACGGCGTACCACGAGGGCGGCCACGCCCTCGTCGCCGCCGCGATGCGCTACACGGACCCCGTCACCAAGGTGACGATCCTGCCGCGCGGCCGCGCCCTCGGGTACACGATGGTCATGCCGACCGAGGACAAGTACTCCACGACGCGCAACGAGCTGCTCGACCAGCTCGCCTACGCCATGGGCGGGCGCGTCGCCGAGGAGCTCGTCTTCCACGACCCGACCACGGGCGCCTCGAACGACATCGAGAAGGCCACGGCGATCGCCAAGAAGATGGTCACCGAGTACGGCATGAGCGAGCGCGTCGGCGCGATCAAGCTCGGCACCGGCTCGGGCGAGCCGTTCATGGGCCGCGACATGGGCCACACGCGCGACTACTCCGAGTCCGTCGCGGGCACCGTGGACCACGAGGTGCGCAAGCTCGTCGAGGCCGCGCACGACGAGGCGTGGCAGGTGCTCACCCAGTACCGCGACGTGCTCGACGCGCTCGTCCTCGAGCTCCTCGAGAAGGAGACGCTCAACCAGGCCGAGCTCGCGCGCGTCTTCGCGCCCGTCGTCAAGCGCGACGCGCGTGACGTGTGGCTCTCGAGCGAGCAGCGCGCCGTCTCGCAGCGCGGGCCCGTCCTCACCGACGCCGAGAAGGCGGCGCAGAACGGCGCCCCGGTGATCCCGCAGGACGAGGCCGCCGCCGCGAACGACGAGCTGCCGCCCGAGCGCATCGGCGAGGTCCCCGCGGAGAGCCCGCTCGACCGCGCGCTGGGCCGCGACGGCACCGCCGACGTGACCGACGTGCGCGAGCCGGGGCAGGACTGATGGACACCTCCACGGGGACGTCGGCGGGTAGCGACGCCGCGGCGGGCGCCATCACGCGGGCCCGCTCGGCCGAGGACCTGCGCGCGCCGGCGGACGTGCCGCCGTACGACCAGGAGCGGGCCGAGGCCGCCGTCCGCGAGCTGCTGCTCGCGGTGGGGGAGGACCCGGACCGCGAGGGCCTGCGGGACACACCGGCCCGCGTGGCGCGCGCGTACCGCGAGATCTTCGCGGGCCTGCGCCAGGAGGCGGCGGACGTCCTCACGACGACCTTCGACCTCGGCCACGAGGAGATGGTGCTCGTCAAGGACATCGAGGTGTACTCGACGTGCGAGCACCACCTCGTGCCGTTCCACGGCGTCGCGCACATCGGCTACATCCCCAACGTCGACGGTCGCATCACCGGCCTGTCGAAGCTCGCGCGCCTCGTCGAGGTCTACGCTCGCCGCCCGCAGGTCCAGGAGCGGCTCACGTCGCAGATCGCGGACGCGCTCGTGGAGCACCTGCAGCCGCGCGGCGCGATCGTCGTCGTCGAGTGCGAGCACCTGTGCATGTCGATGCGCGGCGTGCGCAAGCCCGGCTCGCGCACGGTGACGTCGGCGGTGCGCGGCCAGATGCGCGACGGCGCGACCCGGGCCGAGGCGATGAGCCTCATCCTGGGGCGCTAGCCTCGTGGACCGCTTCGTGGTCGCCGGGCTCGAGGAGCTGGCCGACGTCGGCCGCACGCTCGTCATGGGCGTCGTCAACGTCACGCCCGACTCGTTCTCCGACGGCGGCGAGTGGTTCGAGCCCGACGCCGCCGTCGCGCACGGGCGCGAGCTGCTCGGCGAGGGCGCGGACATCCTCGACGTGGGCGGCGAGTCGACCCGCCCCGGCGCGGGCCGCGTCCCCGTCGAGGCGGAGCTCGCGCGCGTGCTGCCCGTGATCTCCGCGCTCGCGGCCGAGGGGGCGGTGGTCAGCGTCGACACGACGCGCGCCGTCGTCGCCGAGCGCGCGGTCGCGGCGGGCGCGCGGATCGTCAACGACGTCTCCGGCGGGCTCGCGGACCCGGCGATGGCCGACGTCGTGGCGCGCACCGGTGTCGCGTACGTCTGCATGCACTGGCGCGGCCACGCCGACGTCATGGACGACCTCGAGGAGTACGACGACGTCGTCACGGACGTGCGCGACGAGCTCGCCGCGCGCGTCGAGACGCTGTTCGCGGCCGGGGTGCGTCGCGACCAGCTCGTCCTCGACCCGGGCCTCGGGTTCTCCAAGGCAGGGTCGTCCAACTGGCCCCTGCTCGCGCGGCTCGGCGAGCTCGAGGCGCTCGGCCTCCCGGTGCTCGTCGGAGCGTCCCGCAAGCGGTTCCTGGGGCACCTCCTCGCGAGGTCCGACGGGCAGCCCGTGCCGCCCCTGCTGCGCGACGACGCGACCGCGGCGATCACGACGCTCGCCGCCGCCTCCGGCGCGTGGTGCGTCCGGGTCCACGCCGTCCGGGCGTCGGCGGACGCCGTGCGCGTCGCCGCCGCGTGGGAGAGGGGCCGCGACCGCGCCGTCGCCGCCGGGGCCGACGAGGGGGCGCACGACCGACCGGCTGCCGGGAACGACTCGACGGCGCGGCCCACGACCTAGCAGGATGGGCGACGGGCCCCGCGGCGCGGCCGGCCCGGCGCAGCACGACACACGCAACGAGACACGGTGACGAGAGGTCGGCCCGCCCCGCACGGCGGGCGGCCCCCCGGAGCACCGGACGGGAGCACGACGTGACCACAGCGTTCGCAGGAGCGGTCCTCGACGCGGACGGACGGCCGTTCGACCGGATCCGGCTCACGGGCCTGAGCGCCACGGGGCACCACGGGGTCTACGACCACGAGAAGGAGCAGGGCCAGCTCTTCCGCGCCGACGTCGTGCTCCACCTCGACACGCGCGCCGCGGCGAGCGGGGACGACCTCGCCCAGACCGTGAGCTACGCGGGGGTCGCCGAGGACGTGGTCGCGGTGCTCGCGGGCTCGCCCGCCGACCTCGTCGAGACGGTCGCCGAGCGCATCGCCGCGACGATCCTCACGCACGACGAGGTCGTCGCGGTCGACGTGGCGGTGCACAAGCCGCAGGCGCCGATCACGGTCCCGTTCGAGGACGTCGAGGTCGTCATCCGCCGCGACCGCGTCGTCGTGCCGGTCGTCGGACCGCTCGCCCGCCGCTCCGAGCAGCACGGCCTGCGGGACGTGCAGGCTGTGGGACCCATCCCCGTCGGGTCGGTCGCCCCGGCGCTCATCCACGGCGTCGGGGAGACCCCGGTCGCCGAGGACCGGGTGGAGCTGGCCCCGGCGCCCGACGTCATGCCGCCGAGCATCCCCCCGGGCACGACGTCGGTCGGCGCCACCGTCCCGCCGCCCGCGGAGGGGGACTCTCACACGCACGACGTGTCGGGCGGGACGGTCCTCGACGACGCGCTCGACGGGGCCCGCGAGGCGCCCGGTGCGGACGAGCCGACCGCGCCGGTCCGCGACGTGCCGCTCCCCGCGGCCCTCGAGGAGGAACCGACCGGCACCCTCCCGCCCGCCGAGGAGCCGCGCCCGGCGCCGTACGACGCGCTGCTCGAGTCCGCGGCGCCTCCGGCCCCGGGCGCCCCGGCCCCGGAGGCGCTGCCGGGCGCGGCGGGTGCGCAGTTGCCGACACCCGCGCCGGTGCCGACACCCGCCGAGCCGACCGCGCCCGAGCTCCCGGACGCGGGGCGCGCCGTCGAGCCCCCGGCGGAGCAGGGCCCGGAGCCGGTCCTCGAGCCCGCGCCGGTCGACGTGCCCGTGCCGCCGGTCGAGCAGCCGGCCGAGCTGCCGGTCGACGCCCCCGCACCCCTCGCGGCGCCGCCGCAGGACGTCACCGCCCCAGCCGCGACGTCCGAGGGGCCCGACGCGTCGGGCGCCGCCGACGGGTCGACGCCCACGCCGCCCGCCGAGCACGACCGGATGGACGACGTGCCCGCCGGGTTCGTCGAGGTGGTCCTCGCCCTGGGCGCGAACCTCGGCGACGCCCAGCAGACCTTGCGCGACGCGATCACCGACCTCGACCGGATCTCCGGGCTCGAGATCACCGAGGTCTCGCCGCTCGCGCGGACGGAGGCGGTCGGCGGCCCGGACCAGCCCGACTTCCTCAACACCGTCCTGCTCGCGCGCACGCGGCTCTCGGCCCGCGACCTCCTGCACGCGTGCCAGGCCGTCGAGAACGCCCACGGGCGGGTGCGCGACGAGCGCTGGGGCCCCCGGACCCTCGACGTCGACCTCGTCGTGTACGGCACGCTCACGGCCGTCGCCGACGACCTGGAGCTGCCCCACCCCCGTGCGCACGAGCGGGCCTTCGTGCTCGAG
Source organism: Cellulosimicrobium protaetiae (assembly GCF_009708005.2). NCBI lineage: Bacteria > Bacillati > Actinomycetota > Actinomycetes > Micrococcales > Promicromonosporaceae > Cellulosimicrobium > Cellulosimicrobium protaetiae. The sequence continues at coordinate 1,371,468 of NZ_CP052757.1, forward strand.
CCCTGGTCGCAGATCGACCCGGACGCCGTGCTGCCCGGTCTCGGGGGCGGACCGGTCGCCGCGCTCGCGGCGACCGCACCCGACCGGGGCGGCATCCGCTGGCTCGCCCTCGACTGGCTCACGGACGCCGCTCCGGAGCCTGCCGGCGCAGGACCCGCCGTGACGGACGGCGCCGACCAGGCCCATCCAGCGCCGGTCGCCGTGCCCGTGCCGGATCCGACCCCTGGACCCGCGCCCGCGCCGCCGCCCGCCCCGGCCACGGCACCCGACCCGGAGGGCCTCGACGACCCGTACCGGCAGCGGGGTCCGGAGGCGTTCGTGCCTCAGGCCCCGCCGGTGCCTCCCGAGACGGCGCCCGGCTCTCGGGCCCCGGAGCCCGTCGGCCTGGCGCAGCCCGGCCCGCAGCCTCCCGCGGCGCCCTCGTCGGCACCTCATCGGGCGCTGCCGCAGCCGTTCCCGCAATCGCCCCCGCAGGCGCTCCCGCAGCCGGGTGCCGAGCACGCCGAGCCGGGGTCGCAGGCGCCCGCGCCCGGCACCGCGCTCCCGGTCGCCCCACCGCAGACGACCGTCCTGCCGCAGCAACCCGGCGCGCCCGTCGTGGCCCCCGCGGCGGAGACGTACCCGGCCCGACCGGTCTTCGCACCCGTGTCGCAGGGCCTGGCGCCCGCCGCCGACAGGGCGCCGGCGGCGGCTGAGGGCGCGCCGGGATCCTTCGACGAGCTGGTCGCGCCGGGCTCAGCACCGTTCCCCGGGGCGACGCACCGGCCGACGGTGCAGCCCGCACCCGAGCCCTCGGCCCCGGAGGACGCGCAGACCACCGAGCGTGGTGGCGGGGCGTTCCCGGTGTTCGCCCCGGTCCGCGTCACGGAGCCCGCACCCGTCGCGCCTGCCGCGGCGGCGGACGCCGACGGGATCATCCGGTCGGTGCCGTTCGCCCCGGCCCCGGGCGGCGCCCCCACTGAGGCGTCGGCCCCCGGCCCGCTCGCCGACTCCGCGCTGCACCCGGCCACCGACCCGTGGCCGCCGTTCGGCCCGGTCTCGGGCAGCGGGCAGGACTCCGCGCGCTGATGCGGCGCACGTCGGTCCGCACCCTGGTGCTCGTCGCGGTCGCCACGGCGGTCGTGGGCTGGTTCGTCGTGCGGCTCCTCCAGGGGCGCGGGACGCACCTTCCCCCGGTGCCGTGGGTCGTCGACGTGGCGGTCGTCGCGCTCGCGGCGGGAGTCTTCTGGGCGGGGTGGACCGTGCGCGCCTACCAGCGGGGCAAGCGCCCCTCGCTCGACGCGATCCGGGCAGCACGCACGTTCGTCCTCGCCAAGGCCGCCGCGCTGACGGGTGCGCTCCTCGTCGGGTGGTACGGGGCGCAGGTGCTCGTCGCGCTCCCCGACCTCTCGATCGAGGCGCAGCGCGACCGCGCCGTGGCGGCGGGGATCGCGGTCGCCTGCGCGGTCGTGCTGGCCGTCGTCGGCGTCGTGGCCGAGCGGTTCTGCCAGCTCCCGCCCGACGACCGCGGCGAGGGGCGCGAGGGCGCGACGACGCGCGAGGACCCGGAGACCCCGGGAGCGAGCACGCCCGCCTGAGGCCGCCCCACGGTTCCCCGCCGGGCGCCGTCCCGCGGTGCCCCGCCGGGCGACGGCTCGCGCACGCGGCCGTGACGCACGACACGTGACCCGGGCGCACCGGGACGGGATGGGAGAATCGACGCATGACCGACCCTGCACGGGACGCCGCTCCCCGCGGCACCGGCCCCTTCGACCCGCCCGGCATCGAGTGGACACGCGTGTCGCCCCGGCTGATCACCGCCCGCCTGCTCTCGGTGGGCATCACGCTCGCCGTGCCCGCCGTCGCGGTGATCGTGCTCGCGATCCTCTTCCCGCACTGGTGGCAGGGGCTCGTGCTGGGCGTGCTCGCACTCCTCGGGCTGTGGGCGGTCCTCCTCGTCCCGCGCCAGGTGCGGGCGATCGGGTACGCGGAGCGCGACGACGACCTGCTCATCCGCCAGGGCATCATGTTCCGCCAGCTCGTCGTGGTGCCCTACGGCCGCATGCAGTACGTCGACGTCCAGGCCGGGCCGCTCGCGCGCAAGCTCGGGATCGCGCAGGTCCAGCTCCACACGGCGTCGGCGTCCACCGACGCGACGATCGACGGCCTGGAGCCCGCCGAGGCGGAGCGTCTGCGCGACCGGCTCGCGTCGCGCGGCGAGTCGAGGCTGGCGGGCCTGTGAGCGAGGCTCCGGCCACCGACGACCTCGTGTGGCACCGGGTGCACCCGGTCACCCCGCTCGTGCGCGGCTGGACGGTCATCGCGGTCCTGCTCGTCGTCGTCGGGCAGCAGACGCTCAACGGCCTGCCCGAGGGGGAGAACCTCCTCGAGGGCAACCGCTGGTGGATGATCCTCCTCGGCATCCTCGCGGTCGGGCTCGTGGGGCTCGGGTACTCGGCGCTCGCGTGGCGCATGACGAGCTACGCGGTCGACGACGAGTCCGTCCACCTGCGCACCGGTGTGCTGTTCCGGCAGCAGCGCAAGGCGCGGCTGGACCGGCTCCAGGCGATCGACATCGTGCAGCCCCTCCTGGCGCGGTTCTTCGGCCTCGCGGAGCTCAAGCTCGAGGTTGCCGGGGGCGCGGACTCCGGCGTGAAGCTCGGGTTCCTCAAGGAGGCCGAGGCCAAGCGCCTGCGCAACGACCTCCTCGCGCGCGCCGCGGGGCTGCGGGTCGCTCGGGAGCGCCCGGCCGGCGCCCCGGCGGCGGGTCCGGTCGGGCTCGCGGACGGCTCGACACCGGCCGACGGCGCGGGCGGTGCGGAGCCGGGCGCCACGCCGGCGGGCGAGGACCTGCTCGTCGCGCCCGAGGCGCCCGAGCAGCCCGTCACCGCCGTCGGGCCGGGGCGGCTCGTCGCGTCGCTCGTGCGGTCCGGCGCGACGGTCGGGCTCGTGCTCGGGATCCTGGCGATCGCCGGGGTCGTGATCGGCACGCGGGAGATCAGCGTGCTGTTCAGCGCGCTGCCGGCGGTCCTCGGGTTCGGCGGGTACCTCTTCTCGCGGTTCACGGGCGAGTTCGGCTTCCGCTCGGCGATCTCGCCGGACGGCATCCGGCTGCGGCACGGCCTCCTGGAGACCCGGTCGCAGACCATCCCGCCCGGCCGCGTCCAGGCCGTCCGGCTGCGCCAGGGACCGTTCTGGCGCGGGCCGGACTGGTGGCGCGTGGACGTCAACGTCGCGGGCTACGGCGTGAGCACGGACGGGTCGGAGGCCAAGAGCGTCCTGCTGCCGGTGGGCACGCGCGACGAGGCGCTCGCCGCGCTCTGGCTCGTGCTGCCCGACCTGGGGACCGCGGACCCCCGTGGCCTCCTCGACGAGGGCCTGTCCGGCCTCGACGCCGGGGAGCACTTCACCGTGACCCCTCGCCGCGCGCGCCTGCTCGACCTCGTGTCGTGGCGGCGCAACGGCTTCACGGTCACCGACCGCGCGCTCGTGCTGCGCGGCGGGCGGGTGTTCCGCAGCCTCGTCGTCGTGCCGCACGAGCGCACGCAGTCGCTCGGCCTCGAGCAGGGTCCGTTGCAGCGCCGGTTCGACGTCGCGACGTTCGCGGTGCACTCGACGCCCGGCCCGGTCGCGCCGAAGGTCTGGCACCTCGACTCGGTCGACGCCGCGCGCCTCCTCGACACGCAGGCCGCGCGCGCCCGCGAGGCGCGTGCGCACGCGGGCCCGGAGCTGTGGATGCGCCGCGACGAGGTCCCCCTGGCGGCGGACGCCGTCCCCGCTGCGTCCGCCACCACAGCCAGCCCCACAGCCAGCCCCACAGCCAGCCCCGCGGCCACCACCGCAGTCCTCGCCGACGACCTCGTCGAGGACCCTGCCGCGGTCGGCACGGACGACGAGCCGGACCGTGGACCCGGAGCGGTGCCCGTCGACGGACGACCGGGGGACGGAGCGCAGCCGTGAGCACGGCGGTCGCGCGGCCCGGGCGCCTCGGGGTCGGCGTCGTCGGCGCGGGCCGGGTCGGCGCGGTGCTCGGCAGCGCGCTCCGCGCGACCGGTCACGCCGTCGTCGGGGCGAGCGGGGTGTCCGACGCGTCGCGCGAGCGCATCGAGACCCTCCTGCCCGGCGTGCCGGTGCTGGAGGTCCCGCAGGTCGTCGAGCGCGCGGAGCTCGTGCTCCTCGCCGTGCCCGACGACGCGCTGGGCGACCTGGTCCGCGGCCTCGCCGACGTGGGCGCCTGGCAGCCGGGGCAGATCGTCGTGCACACGTCCGGTCGCTACGGGACCGCGGTGCTCGACCCGGCGCGCAGCGCGGGCGCGATCCCGCTCGCGCTGCACCCCGCCATGACCTTCACGGGCACGTCGCTCGACCTCGCACGGCTCGAGGGCACGACGTTCGCCGTCACGGCGCCGGGGCCGGTCCTGCCGATCGGGCAGGCGCTCGTCGTGGAGCTCGGCGGTGAGCCCGTCGTCGTGGCCGAGGAGTCCCGCGGGCTCTACCACGCGGCGCTCGCGCACGGCGCGAACCACCTCGTCGTGCTCGTCGCGCAGGCGGCGCAGGCGCTCGAGGCCGCGGGCGTCGACCAGCCGGGCCGCGCGCTCGCCCCGCTGCTCGCCGCCGCGCTCGACGGCGCGACCCGCGGCGCGGACGCGGGCGCCGGATCGGGCACGGGGGCGGGCGCCGGCGCGCTCCTCGGCCTCACCGGCCCCGTGGTGCGCGGCGACGTCGGCACGGTCCGCGAGCACCTCGCCGCTCTGGACGCGCTCGCCGCGACGAGCGACGCGGCCGACGTGCCGCCGTCGTACCGGGCGCTGAGCCGCGCCGCGACCCACCGCGCCCTCGCGGGCGGACGCCTCGACGAGCGGGCGGCCCGGGCGCTCCTCGACGCGCTCGTCGCGGAACCCGCCGACGGGCCGGACGCTCGGCCCGACGCCCGGCCCGACGCACAGCCCCACGACCCGCACGAAGGAACGGTATGACCACCACCCCTCACCCGGACGCCGCGGCCGCGCCGACGGCCGCCCCGGCCGGGACGCCCCGCGTCGTCGCAACCCGGGCCGGCCTCCGCGGCGCGCTCGACGCCTGGTCGGCCGCGCACCCGGGCGGGCGCCGCGCCGTCGTCATGACGATGGGCGCGCTGCACGCCGGGCACCTCGAGCTCGTGCGCCGCGCTCGTGCCGAGGTCGGCCCGGACGGGCAGGTCGTCGTCACCGACTTCGTCAACCCGCTCCAGTTCGGTCCCGACGAGGACTTCGAGCGCTACCCGCGCGACGTCGCGGCGGACTTCGCGCTGCTCGCCGCCGCGGGCGAGGACGTCGCGGTGGACGTCGTGTTCGCCCCGGACGTGCCCGAGCTGTACCCCGACCTCGGGTCGTCGGCCGGTGGGGGTGGCCCGATCGTCCGCGTCACCTCGGGCCGGATCGGCACCGTGCTGGAGGGCGCGTCGCGGCCCGGGCACTTCGACGGCGTCCTCACCGTCGTGCTCAAGCTGCTCCACCTCGTGCGGCCCGACGTGGCGGTCTTCGGGGCCAAGGACGCGCAGCAGCTGCTCGCGATCCGGCGCCTGGTCGCCGACCTCGACGTGGACGTGGAGATCCTCGCCGTCCCGACGGTGCGCGAGGCGGACGGGCTCGCGCGCTCGTCGCGCAACGCCTACCTGTCGCCCGCCGAGCGGGACCGGGCGCTCGCCCTGAGCCGGGCGCTGCGCGCGGGCGCCGACGCCGCCGCCGCGGGTGCCGACGCGCCGGGCGTGCTCGCCGCCGCGCGGGGAATCCTGGACGCCGCCGACGGCGTTGACCTGGATTACGTGGTGCTCGTCGATCCCGCTACCGTGGAGGACCTGGCGCCCGGCGCCGTCGGCCCCGGGCTCCTCCTGGTCGCGGCACGCGTGGGCACCACCCGTCTCATCGACAACGCGGCCGTCGAGATCGCGCCGCCCGCGACCCGGGCCGCCGACCGCGACGGCCGTGCCCCCGCACCTGGAGGTACCGCGTGACCGCGCAGACCCCGTCGAGCCCGCCGCGCCGTCCGGCGTCCCTGCAGCGCCCCATGATGATCGGCAAGATCCACCGCGCGACGGTGACGCAGGCCGACCTGCACTACGTCGGCTCGATCACCGTGGACGCCGACCTGCTCGACGCCGCGGACCTCTACCCCGGCCAGCAGGTCGACGTCGTGGACGTCACCAACGGCGCGCGGCTGACGACGTACGTCATCCCGGGCGAGCGTGGTGCCGGCGAGGTGTGCATCAACGGCGCCGCCGCACACCTCGTGAACCCGGGCGACGTCGTCATCCTCATCGCCTACGGCATGCTCGACGACGCGGACGCGCGCACCTACCTGCCGAACGTCGTCTTCGTGGACGAGCAGAACCGGATCGTCGAGCTCTCGGACGAGCCCGGCCTCGTGCCCGCGGGCCACGGCCTCGAGGCGAGCGGGCTGCCGTTCGCCCCGTTCCGCGGCGCGGGCGCCGGTGGAGACGCGGCCGTGGTGCGCCCCGCGTGAGCGGGAGCGGCGGTTCCTCGGCGGCTGCGTCCGCCCGGACGCTCGCCCGGACGCTCGCGGCCCCGGCACCGGGCTGGACGACGACTGCGGACGTCGTCGTCGTCGGGTCGGGCATCGCGGGTCTCACCGCGGCGCTCGAGCTGCGTACGCGAGTGCCGCGCGTCCTGCTCGTGACGAAGGGCGAGCTGTCGTCGGGATCGACCGTGTGGGCGCAGGGCGGCATCGCCGCGGCGCTCGACCCGGAGGACTCGCCCGAGGCGCACCTCGCGGACACGCTCGTCGCGGGCGGCGGGGTCTGCGACCCGGCCGCGGTCGAGGTGCTCGTCACCGAGGGCCCGGCGCGCGTGCGCGAGCTCGTGGCGCGCGGCGCGAACTTCGACCGGGCCGAGAACGGCGACATCGCCCTGACGCGCGAGGGCGGCCACCACGCGGACCGCATCGCGCACGCAGGCGGCGACGCGACCGGGGCGGAGATCTCTCGCGCGCTCGTCGCGCAGCTCGACGCCGTGCGCAGCGACCCCGGCATCGAGGTGATCGAGAACGCGCTCGTGCTCGACGTCCTCACGGGCACCGGCCCGGACGGCGTCCCGCGGGCCAGCGGGGTCACGCTCCACGTGCGCGGCGAGGGCACGCGCGACGGCGTCGGGGCGGTCCTCGCGCGCGCGGTCGTGCTCGCGACCGGGGGAGTGGGCCAGGTGTTCCGCTCCTCGACCAACCCGCCGCAGGCGACGGGCGACGGCATCGCGGCGGCGCTGCGCGCGGGCGCGACGCTCGGCGACCTCGAGTTCGTCCAGTTCCACCCGACCGTCCTGTGGCTCGGGCTCGGTGCGAAGGGTCAGCTCCCGCTCATCTCCGAGGCGGTCCGCGGCGAGGGCGCGATCCTCCTCGACACCGACGGCCACCGGTTCATGCCCGCGCAGCACCCCATGGCGGAGCTCGCGCCGCGCGACGTCGTCGCGCACGCGATCGTGCGGCAGATGGCCGCGACGGGCTCCGACCACGTGCTGCTCGACGCGCGCCACCTCGGCGCCGACTTCCTGCGCTCGCGCTTCCCGACGATCACCGAGCGGCTCGCGGAGAACGGCCTCGACTGGACCGAGGAGCCCGTCCCCGTCGCGCCCGCGCAGCACTACCACTCGGGCGGGGTCGTCACCGACCTGCACGGGCGGTCCACGCTCGACGGCCTCTACGCGATCGGCGAGGTCGCGTGCACCGGTGTGCACGGCGCCAACCGGCTCGCGTCCAACTCGCTGCTCGAGGGCCTCGTGTTCGCGCACCGTGCGGCGCGCCAGATCACCGAGAGCGTCGCGGCAGGCTCGCTCGAGCGGGTGGACCCGGTCGACCGGCTCGGCCCGTCCGCGCTCGTCGCCGCCGCGGCGCGCTCGCGCATCCAGTCGATCGCGTCCTCCGGCCCCGGCGTGATCCGTTCCGGTGAGGGACTCGCCACCGCCGCGGCGCGGCTCGCCGCGGTCCGCACCGACGCGCACGAGGCGAGCGACGTCGTCGCGCAGCCGCAGGCCGCGGAGTGGGAGACGACGAACGTGCACCAGGTCGCGACCGCGCTCACCGCGGCCGCGACGCTGCGCACGGAGTCCCGCGGTGGCCACTTCCGCACCGACTTCCCGGAGACGGACCCGGCCTGGGAGCGCCGAGTGCTCGTGTCGCTCGACGCTGACGGGACGCTGCTCGTCCGCTGACGGACCCGCTCCGCTCGCCCGGCGGGCGGTCTCGTCGGCCACCGCCGTCCTGCCGAACCCGGGGTTGTCGACGGGTTCGCGCCCGTATCGGACGACAACCCCGGGCTCGGCGTGGCTCGACGGGACGCGACCTCCGTCTCTGCCGGGCGCGGAGCCTCGGTTCGTCGGACGAGCGGATACGGTGGGGGACCGTGAGCAGCCCCGCCGAGCCCGTGCCCGCCCGCCCGTCCGACGCCGGAGGGCGGTCCGTCCCGACGCGCGTCGAGCCGGGGCTCGACCCGGCGTGGATCGCCGAGACCGTCGCGCGAGCGCTCGACGAGGACCTGGGCGCTGCGCCGGGGCGTGACGTCACCACGCAGGCGACCGTGCCGCCGTCCGCCACCGGGACGGCGCACCTCGTGGCGCGCGCGGACGGGGTCGTGGCGGGGCTCGTCGTCGTCGAGGAGGTGACGCGTCAGGTCGCCGCGCGGTTCGGCCTCCCGCCGGTCGAGGTCACGTTCGCCGCGTCCGACGGCGAGGCCGTGGGCCGCGGCCGCGTGCTCGCCGCGCTCACGGGGCCCGTCCAGGTGCTCCTCACCGCCGAGCGCACGCTCCTGAACCTCGCGAGCCGCGCGTCGGGCGTCGCGACGGCGACGCGTGCGTGGGCACGCGAGCTCGGGGGCACGGGGGCGCAGGTGCTCGACACGCGCAAGACGACGCCGGGCCTGCGCGCGCTCGAGAAGTACGCCGTGCGCGCCGGCGGCGGCACGAACAAGCGCATGGGCCTCTACGACGTCGCGATGGTCAAGGACAACCACGTCGTGGCCGCGGGCTCGGTGAGCGCCGCGATCGACGCGATCCGCCGGACGTTCCCGGACGTGCTCGTCCAGGTCGAGGCGGACACGACCGACCAGGCCCTGGAAGCCGTGTCGGCGGGCGCCGACTTCCTCCTCCTCGACAACATGCCGACCCCGGTCCTCGCCGCGACGGTCGCGGCCGTCCGGGCGCGCGAGGGTCGCGACGGCGTGCCCGAGAAGGTCGAGCTCGAGGCGACGGGCAACCTCACGCTGGACCGCGCGCGCGAGGTCGCGGGCACCGGTGTCGACTACCTCTCCGTCGGCGCCCTGACCCACTCGGCCCCGATCCTCGACCTCGCCCTCGACCTCCTGCCCACCCTCTCGCCGAGCGAGAACCCTGGTCACGCGAGATAGAACCCTGGGAGCGCGAGGTAGAACTCTGGTAGCGCGAGACAGAACCACGGTTCTACCTCGCGTGACCACGGTTCTCCCTCGCGGCACACACGGGCCCGCACGAGCGTCGGTAGAATCCTCGGGTGACCTCCCCCGCCGGAACCCCCTCTCCTGACGTGCGCGAGCCCGAGGAGCACGTCGACGACGTGCCGGAGCAGATGCAGGTCCGCCGCGAGAAGCGCGAGCGGATCCTCGCGCGCGGTGACGAGCCCTACCCGGTCTCCGTCCCGCGCACGACGACGATCGCCGACGTCCGCGCCGCGTACGCGCACCTGGAGACGGGCGAGGAGACGCAGGACGAGGTCGGCGTGGCCGGTCGTGTCGTGTTCCTGCGCAACACCGGCAAGCTGTGCTTCGCCACGCTGCAGGACGGCGAGGGCAACCGTCTGCAGGTCATGCTGAGCCAGGCCGTCGTGGGCGAGGAGTCGCTGGCGTCGTTCAAGGCGGACGTCGACCTGGGCGACCACCTCTTCGCGCACGGCCGCGTCATCAGCTCGCGCCGCGGCGAGCTGAGCGTGTTCGCCGACGCGTGGCAGATCGCCGCGAAGGCGCTGCGCCCGCTCCCGGTGCTCCACAAGGAGCTCTCGGAGGAGGCGCGCGTGCGCCAGCGCTACGTCGACCTCATCGCCCGCCCTGCCGCCCGGGACACGGTGCGCCTGCGTGCCGCCGTCGTGCGCTCGATCCGCGAGAACTTCTGGGAGCGCGGTTTCGTCGAGGTCGAGACGCCGATGCTCCAGACGCGCCCGGAAGGCGCTGCCGCGCGTCAGTTCGAGACGCACATGAATGCGTTCGACATCGACCTGTTCCTGCGCATCGCCCCGGAGCTGTTCCTCAAGCGCGCGGCGGTCGGTGGTGTCGAGAAGGTGTTCGAGATCAACCGCAACTTCCGCAACGAGGGCGTGGACTCCACGCACTCGCCGGAATTCGCGATGCTCGAGGCCTACGAGGCGTACGGTGACTACGACACCATGGCGGTGCTCACGCAGAACCTCGTGCAGCGCGCCGCGCAGGATGCGCTCGGGAAGACCCTGGTCACGCTCGCCGACGGGACGGAATACGACCTCGGCGGCGAATGGACGCAGCTCAGGATGTACGACTCGCTCTCGGACGCGCTGGGCGAGACGATCACGCCCGGGACGTCGGTCGAGTCGCTGCTGACGTACGCCGACAAGTTCGAGCTCTCCTTCGACCCGAAGAACGTCAACCACGGAAAGCTCGTCGAGGGCCTGTGGGAGCACCTGGTGGGCGACCACCTCGTCGCGCCGACGTTCGTGCGCGACTTCCCCGTCGAGACCTCCCCGCTCACGCGGGATCACCGTGCCGTGCGGGGCCAGGTCGAGAAGTGGGACCTCTACGTGCGCGGCGTCGAGCTCGCGACCGCGTACTCCGAGCTCGTGGACCCGGTCGTCCAGCGTCAGCGCTTCGAGGCTCAGGCGCTGCTCGCCGCGGCCGGCGACGAGGAGGCCATGCGTATCGACGAGGACTTCCTCACCGCGATGGAGTACGCGATGCCGCCGTCGGGGGGGATGGGGCTGGGGATCGACCGCCTGCTCATGGCGCTCACCGGTCTCGGCATCCGCGAGACCATCCTCTTCCCGCTCGTGAAGCCCGCGCAGCAGTAGCACCCGAGAGACCGAGGACCGACAGCATGGACATCTGGCCCACCCTGGCCGCACTGATTCCCTCGATCGGCGTCGGGGTGCTCTTCTACGTCGCGATGCGCGCGATCGTGCGTGCGGACCGCAACGAGCGCGCGGCCCTGGCCAGGCTCGACGCGGAACAGGATTCCGCGGTCGACGGGAATGGGACGCCGACGCGCGACTCGTGAGCGCGGCGCTCGATAAACCCGCAATGATGGACTATCGTCCAACAATGCGTGATCACGACCGTCGACACATCGGCGCGGACAATTGACGCCCGCAACTTCCGGATGGCATCCTGGCGAGGACAATCATTCCTGTGAATCGTGAGGTAACCACAGTGGCCCAGAAAGTCCAGGTAATTCTCGTCGACGACCTCGACGGGGGCGCGGCCGACGAGACCGTCACGTTCGCACTTGACGGCGTCTCCTACGAGATCGACCTCAGCACCAAGAATGCGCAGGAGCTGCGCGACGCGTTCGCGTCGTGGGTCGGCAACGCGCGCAAGGTCTCGTCCCGCACGAGCACGGCCCGCCCCGCGCGCCGCGGCAGCCGCGCGTCCGGCTCCGCCCGCGCGACCGAGGTCCGTGAGTGGGCCCGCGCCAACGGCTACACGGTGAACGACCGCGGTCGCATCTCCCAGGAGATCCAGACGGCGTACGACGCCGCGCACTGACGCGACGCCGCGCACTGACGCGACGACGCACCGAGCACCTGGGCGCCCTGCCGACCAGCACCGTCGGCGGGGCGCCCTCGTCGTCGTCCCGGGTGGGCCGTGGCATCCATGCGGTGCTCTCGCCGTGCCCGCGCCGTGCCGGTCAGGGTCGGCTCGGTGCCGGAGGCACCCGTCCGGAGAACTAGGCTCGGGTCATGACCTCCGCGACCCGCGCCCTCTGGATCGGCACCTATCCGCACCCGGCGAACGGCGGCGCGGAGGGCGTGTGGCGGGTCGGGCTCGAGGTCGACGCGGCGGCGGGGACCGGGTCGTTCGTCGGAGGCGCGCTGGTGGCGGAATCGCCTTCGCCGTCCTTCCTCGCCCTCGACCGCGACACCCTGTACGCGGTGGGGGAGACGGAGGCCGGCTCGGTGTCGGCGTTCACCGTCGGGCCCGACGGCGGTCTCGCACCCCGGGGCGCCGCCGTCGCGACGGGCGGGACGTACCCGTGCCACGTGGCCGTGAGCGGTGACGTGCTCGTCGCGAACTACGGGGACGGCGTCCTCACGGCCGTCCCGACCGCCCCGGACGGCGCGCTCGCCGCGTCGGCGCACGACCGGACCGGGACCGCGGTACGTCGCCAGGGGCACACCGGCACGGGACCGGTCGCCGACCGCCAGGAAGGGCCGCACGCCCACTTCGTCGCCCCGCTCGCCCACCTCGGCGCCGCCGACGACGGCAGCGGCGACGTGCTCGTCGTCGACCTCGGGACCGACGAGCTGCGCCGGCACGACCCCGCAGCACCCGACGGTTCCGCACCGCGCGTCGTCGCGACCTTCCCGCCGGGGACCGGCCCGCGCCACCTCGCCGCGCTCCCCACGGGTCACCTCGTCGTGGTCGGCGAGCTCGACCCGGCCCTGTTCGTCCTCGCGCCGGTCGACGGCCCGGACGGGGTGCGCACGTACGACGTCGTCGCGCGCTACGACGTCACGCACGCCGCGGCTCCCGCGGACGGCGGGAACTACCCGTCCCACGTCGCGGTCACGGCGGACGGTTCGCGCGTCCTCGTCGCGGTGCGTGGCTCCGACGTGCTCGCCGTGCACGCGGTGGAGCCCGCCCCCGAGGGCGGCGTCCCCGCCCTGCGACACCTCGCGGACTCCCCGGTGGGCGGCGCCTGGCCCCGTCACTTCGCCGTCCTCGACGGCTCCGGCCTCTCCGAGGCGCAGCCGCACGACCTCGTCGTCGTCGCGAACCAGAACGACGACCCGCTGCTCGCACGGCCGGACGCCCCGAGCGGCGAAGAGCCGACGTCGAACCTCGCCCTCCTGCGCGTGCGTCGCTCGGACGGCGCCGCCCAGGTGCTGGACGTGCTCGCGCTGCCCGCCCCGGCCTGCGTCGTGGAGGCCTGAGCCGTCGTGTCCACGCTCGAGCTGCCGGAGGGCGTCTCCCCGTCGACCCCGCTGCGGGTCGCCATGCTCTCGGTGCACACGTCGCCCCTCGACCAACCGGGCACCGGCGACGCGGGCGGCATGAACGTGTACGTCACCGAGCTCGCGCACGCGCTCGCCCGGCGGGGTACGCAGGTCGAGATCTTCACGCGCGCGACGGCGTCGAGCCAGCCGCGCAAGGTCGAGGTGTCCGACGGCGTGACCGTGCGGCACGTCGTCGCCGGCCCCTTCGAGGGGCTCGACAAGAACGACCTGCCCGGCCAGCTGTGCGCCTTCACGGCGGGCGTGCTGCGTGCCGAGGCACGGCACCACGAGGGCTGGTACGACGTCGTGCACACCCACTACTGGCTCTCGGGGCAGGTGGGCTGGCTCGCGGCCGACCGCTGGGACGTCCCGCTCGTGCACACCATGCACACGCTCGCCCGCGTGAAGAACGCGGCGCTCGCCCCGGGCGACGCGCCCGAGCCCCTGGGCCGGATCATCGGGGAGGAGCAGGTCGTCGCCGAGTCGGACGCGCTCGTCGCGAGCACGGACGCCGAGGCGGACGACCTCGTGCGCGACTACGCCGCCGACCCCGCGCGCGTGCACGTCGTGCCGCCGGGCGTCGACCTCGACCTGTTCTCCCCGGACCCCGGCAGCGCGTCGGCGGGCGACGGCGCCGCGCGGCGGGAGCGGCGCCGGGCGCTGCGGGCCGGGCTGGGGCTGCCCACCGACGGCGGGCTCGTGCTCTTCGCGGGGCGCGTGCAGCCGCTCAAGGGTCCCGACGTGCTCGTCCGGGCGCTCGGCGTCCTCGCCGAGCGCGGGGAGCCCGTGCCGACGCTCGTCGTGCTGGGGGGCCCGAGCGGGCGCCCGACGGCGGTGCGCGAGCTCGAGGCGCTCGCCTACCAGGTCGGGGTGAGCGACCGGCTCGTCGTGCGCCCGCCCGTCCCGCGCGACGAGCTCGCGCGGTGGTACCGCGCTGCCGACGTCGTCGCCGTGCCGTCGCACAACGAGTCGTTCGGGCTCGTCGCGGCCGAGGCCGAGGCGAGCGGCACGCCCGTCGTCGCGGCCGCCGTCGGCGGGCTGCGGACGGTGGTCGAGGACCAGGTCTCCGGCGTCCTCGTGCCCGACCACGACCCGGAGACCTGGGCGCGCGTGCTGGGCGACCTGCTCGCCGACGACGAGCGCCTCGCCGCGCTCGGCGACGGCGCCCGACGCGCGGGCGAACGGTTCGGCTGGGACACCGCCGCGCTGCGCATGCTCGACGTCTACGCGCAGGCGCGCAAGGTCCGCGCGGCGCGCTGACGCCGCGCGGACCTCGCTGCGGGTCAGGCGTCCGGCGCGGTGCGCTCCAGGACCAGGACGGGGATCACGCGGGACGTCCTCGTCTGGTAGTCCGCGTACGGCGGGTAGGCCGCGACGGCGCGCTCCCACCAGAGCGCCCGTTCCTCGCCGTGGACCTCGCGCGCGACGTAGTCGTGGCGCTCGGCCTCGTCCTGGAGCTCTACCTGCGGGTGCGCCAGGACGTTGTGGTACCAGACGGGGTGCTGAGGGGCGCCGCCCAGCGACGCGACGACCGCGTACGCGCCGTCGTGCTCGACCCGCATGAGCGGCGTCTTGCGGACCTTGCCGGTGCGTCGGCCGAGGGTCGTGAGCACGACCACCGGCATCCCGTTCAGGGTCGTGCTGCGCGTCCCGCCGGACGACTCGTAGGACTCGGCCTGCTTGCGGGACCAGGCGCTCGGGCTGGGGGCGTACTCTCCGTCGATCGGCATGTCCGGGCAACGTGCGCCTCGCCCACTCGATTCCCGGACCTTCGTCCCACGCCCGACGGCGACGGTCATCACCACGTGGGACGCGGGTGCCCACGCGCCGGGCCGTGCGGCAGGATGGAACCCATGACCTACACCCTCGTGCTGCTCCGCCACGGCGAGAGCGAATGGAACGCCAAGAACCTGTTCACCGGCTGGGTGGACGTCGCCCTCTCGGAGAAGGGGACCGAGGAGGCGAAGCGCGGCGGTCAGCTCCTCACGGAGGCCGGCGTCCTGCCCGACGTCGTGCACACCTCGCTCCTGCGCCGCGCCATCACGACGGCGAACCTGTCGCTCGACGCCGCGGACCGCCACTGGATCCCCGTGAAGCGGTCGTGGCGCCTCAACGAGCGCCACTACGGCGCGCTGCAGGGCAAGAACAAGAAGCAGACGCTCGAGGAGTTCGGCGAGGAGCAGTTCATGCTCTGGCGCCGCTCGTACGACGTGCCGCCGCCCGAGATCGAGCTCGGCTCCGAGTTCTCGCAGGACGCGGACCCGCGCTACGCCGACGCCCCCGTCGTGCGCACCGAGTGCCTCAAGGACGTGCTCGAGCGCGCCCTGCCGTACTGGGAGGGCGAGGTCGTCCCGGACCTGAAGGCCGGCAAGACCGTCCTCGTCGCGGCGCACGGCAACTCGCTGCGCGCGATCGTCAAGCACCTCGACGGCATCTCCGACGAGGACATCGCCGCGCTCAACATCCCGACCGGCATCCCGCTGCTCTACGAGCTCGACGAGGACCTCAAGCCCGTCACCAAGGGCGGGCGCTACCTCGATCCCGAGGCCGCCGCCAAGGCAGCCGCCGCGGTCGCCAACCAGGGCCGCTGACCGCCCGCACGCAGAGACGACCGTGGCCCGTCCGGACATCCGGACGGGCCACGGTCGTCTGTGCGCAGAGACCGAGACGGCAGGTAGAACCACCGGCACCGAGGTAGAGCTCCGCGGGTCCTACCTCGAGACCTGAGGCTCTATCTCGCGGGCAGGGCCGTGGCGCCGTCGTCAGGCAGACGCGCGGGCGGAGCCGGCGGGGGTGCCGCGGTCGTCGGCGAAGTCGCCGGTGACGAGGTACGTCACGCGCTTGGCGATGGAGACGCCGTGGTCGCCGAAGCGCTCGTAGTAGCGGCCCACGAGCGTGACGTCGACCGTCTCCTGCGGGGTCCCGTTCCACGTGCCGTCGAGCAGCGCGGTGAAGGTGTCCTGGTGGAGCTTGTCGAGCAGGTCGTCGTCGCGCTCGATGTTCGCGGCGACGGTGAGGTCGCGCGTCGTGAGGAGCGTCGTCGTCCGGCGGGCCACGCGCACGGCGGCGTCGTGCATCTGCTCGAACGTGCGGTGCAGCGACGGCTCGATCGCCCGGGACGGGTACCGGCCGCGCGCGACCTGCGCGATGTGGCGAGCCAGGTCGCCCATGCGCTCCAGGGTGGCGCTCATGCGCAGCGCGCTGACCACGACGCGCAGGTCGGTCGCGACAGGCTGCTGCTGCGCGAGGAGGAGCACGCAGCGCTCGTCGAGCTCGCGCTCGAGCGCGTCGATCGCGTGGTCGTCGCCGATCACGGACTGGGCGAGCTGCAGGTCCGCCGTGAGGAGCGCCTGCCCGGCGCGGTTCACGGCCGACTCCACCAGCCGGCTCATCTCGGCCAGGTCGTCGCCGACCTGCTTCAGCTCGGCCTCGAAGATCTCCCGCATCGCTTCCCTCTCGTCGTGACCGGTCCGTCCGGTCCGTGACGGCGTGCGCCCCTGCGCGCCGGGAGGCGCCCGGTCACGCCGTCGGCTCCGGTCACGCTCGCAGGTGCGGTCGACCGGGCGGTGAACTCCAGGGCGCCGCCAGGTGAACTCTTGGCGGCTCGCGCCCGCAGGGGCCCGCTTCGGCCGGGCGGGTCCGTGCGCGACCGTACGCTGGACGTGTGGAAGCCGAGGGACTCATCGAGGGCGCGACCGTGCTGCTCGCCGGTGTCGTGGGCGTGGTGGTCGGCGTGGTCGCCGCGATCGCGTTCCGCGTGAGCGAGCGCCAGCAGCGTGCCGTGCGGGCGGAGCCCGCGCCGGAGCTCGACGAAGGACTCGTCCGGGTGCTCGCCGTGCTGCGGTCCGCCGCCGTCGTGCTCGACGGCGAGGGGGAGGTCGTGCGCGCGAGCCCGCCCGCCTACGCGCTGGGCGTGGTCCGCGGCGACGCGATCGCGCACGCGGCGATTCGCGACATGATCGACGACGTGCGCCGGGACGGCGTGATCCGCGACGAGGAGCTGGAGCTCCCGCGCGGCCCGGTCGGTCGCGGCACGGTCATGCTCCAGGTCCGGGTCGCGCAGGTCGGGCCGCACCACGTGCTGGTGCTCGCGGAGGACCGGACGGAGGCGCGGCGGGTGGAGGCGATCCGTCGAGACTTCGTCGTCAACGTCTCGCACGAGCTCAAGACGCCGGTCGGGGCCCTCGCGCTCCTCGCCGAGACGGTGCAGGACGCGGCGGACGACCCGGTGGCGGTGCGCCGGTTCGCCGCGCGCATGCAGTCCGAGGCGACCCGGCTGTCCGCGCTCGTCCAGGAGATCATCGAGCTCTCGCGGCTCCAGGTGGCGGGGGCGCTCCAGGAGGTGACGGTCGTGCCGGTGCGCGGCGTGGTCGAGGAGGCCGTGGACCGGGCCCGCACGACGGCGCAGGGCAAGGGGATCACGCTCACCACGGGCGGTGAGCTCGACGCGGCGGTGTACGGGGACCACAACCTGCTCGTCACGGCGGTCCGCAACCTCCTCGACAACGCGGTCGCGTACTCGGGCGAGAACACGCGCGTCGGTGTCGGGGTCACGCTCTCGGGCGACCTCGTCGAGATCGCGGTCGTGGACCAGGGCATCGGGATCGCGGCCGACGAGCAGGCGCGCGTGTTCGAACGGTTCTACCGGGTGGACCCCGCACGGTCGCGCGACACGGGCGGCACGGGTCTCGGGCTCAGCATCGTCAAGCACGTCGCCGCCGACCACGGGGGTGAGGTCACGATGTGGTCCGAGCCCGGTCGCGGCTCGACCTTCACGCTCCGGATCCCCGCCGCGGACGTCTCGGCCGGTCAGGTGCGGCACGAGCCCGCCGGGCGGGTCGCTGTCGACGAGCCGGTGGACGACGGCACGGGCGGCGCGGGTCCCCGCGCCGGGCAGCACGGCGCCCGGGGGGCCACGCAGGACCCCGCGCCGCACGAAGAAGCACAGAACAAGGAGGTAGGCGCGTGACGCGCATCCTGGTGGTGGAGGACGAGGAGTCGTACCGCGACCCGTTGACGTACCAGCTGCGTCGTGAGGGCTTCGACGTCGTCGAGGCCGCGACGGGCACGGAGGCGTTGGAGCGGTACGACGCGGACGGGGCCGACCTGGTCCTGCTCGACCTCATGCTCCCCGGGCTCAGCGGCACCGAGGTGTGCCGTGAGCTGCGGGCGCGCGGTGACGTCCCCGTCATCATGCTCACGGCGAAGGACTCGGAGATCGACAAGGTCGTGGGCCTCGAGCTCGGTGCGGACGACTACGTGACGAAGCCGTACTCGTTCCGCGAGCTGCTCGCGCGCGTGCGCGCCGTGCTGCGCCGCAAGGGGGGTGACAACGGCGGTGAGGTCGCCGCGGAGAGCGCGCTGGAGGTCGGGCCGGTCCGCATGGACGTCGAGCGGCACACGGTCTCCGTGGACGGCCAGGTGGTCCCGTTCCCGCTCAAGGAGTTCGAGCTCCTGGAGCTGCTCCTGCGCAACGCGGGTCGCGTGCTGACGCGCGGGCAGCTGATCGACCGCGTGTGGGGCACCGACTACGTGGGGGACACGAAGACGCTCGACGTCCACGTGAAGCGCATCCGGTCGAAGATCGAGCCGGAGCCCGCGAGCCCCCGCTACCTCCTCACGGTGCGCGGCCTCGGGTACAAGATCGCGGACGGTCTCGGGCAGGCCTGACCAAGCGTCGACGCGGCGGCGACGCCGCGCCGGCAGCGGCCGGACCCGGCCCCGGCGCGTCCCGCGTGGACGCGCCGGGGCCGTCCTCGTGCGGTACCCGCGACTCCCGGGTGGGGACGTCGCCACGCCCGGACGGGACCCGACGCCTGGCACGGAAGGTCTGTGCACTGTTCATCCCTCGTTCACCCGCTCTCGGGGAACGCGTCACCCGGCGCTCCTAGCGTCGGGATCGTGCCCGGCGCTCGCTGGTGCCACGAGACGCTTGAACAGGATGGAACGAAGAGTGAAGCTCAGCCGATTCTCCCGTGCTGGATCCGCCGTCGCGATCGGTGCGCTCGCGCTGACCCTCGCCGCCTGCGGGTCGGACGACCCCGTCGGCAGCGCCGACGGCGCCACCGACGGTTCCTCCGAGGGCTCCTCCGAGACCGCGAGCGACCTCAGCGGTGAGCTCAACGGTGCGGGCGCGAGCTCGCAGGAGTCCGCCATGGAGGCGTGGCGCGCCGGGTTCCAGAGCGCGAACCCCGACGTCACCGTGAACTACGACCCGGTCGGCTCCGGCGGCGGCCGCACCCAGTTCCTCGAGGGCGGCGTCGCGTTCGCCGGCTCGGACGCGGTGCTCAAGGAGGAGGAGATCACGCAGTCGCAGGCCGTGTGCGGCCCCGACGGCGCGATCGACCTCCCGGTCTACGTCAGCCCGATCGCCATCATCTACAACCTGCCGGACGTCGCGGAGCTCAACCTCGCGCCGGCCACGATCGCGGGCATCTTCAACGGCACGATCACGCAGTGGAACGCGCCGGAGATCGCCGCCGACAACCCCGACGCGACGCTCCCGGACCTCGCGATCACGCCCGTGCACCGCTCCGACGAGTCGGGCACGACCGAGAACTTCACCGAGTACCTCGCCGCGACGGCGGGCGACGCGTGGGGCCACGAGCCGAGCGGCGACTGGCCGACGCAGGGCGGGGAGTCCGCGCAGGGCACCTCCGGCGTCGTGCAGACGGTCCAGGGCGGCGAGGGCACGATCGGCTACGCCGACGCGTCGAAGGCCGGCGACCTCGGCACCGCGAGCATCAAGGTCGGCGAGGAGTGGGTCTCGTACTCGCCCGAGGCCGCCGCCAAGGTCGTCGACGCGTCGCCGCGCGTCGAGGGCCGTGCCGAGCACGACATCGCGGTCGAGCTGGACCGCACGACGACCGAGGCCGGCGCCTACCCGCTGGTGCTCGTCTCGTACGCGATCGCCTGCACGAGCTACGAGGACGAGGCGGCGGGCAACCTCGTCAAGGCGTTCCTCACCTACATCTCGAGCGAGGAGGGCCAGTCGGCCTCCGCGTCGGCCGCGGGCAACGCGCCGATCTCGGAGGACCTGCGCACGGACGTCCACGCGGCCATCGAGTCCATCACGGTGGGCGCCGCGGGCTGACGCTCGGCGCACCATCGCGGGAAGGGGGCGGCGGGGCCTGCGGGCCCCGTCGCCCCGACCCGCGAGACCGACCCGCGAGACCGACCCGCGACACCGACCGTGACCAGACCTCAGGCAGCAGACCGCATGCACCGGGAGCACGAGTGACCACCACAGCCCCACCCACGACGCCGGGCACGGCCCCCCGCGCGGGCGCCCCACGCCGTCGGGCGCGGACGGCCGACCGCGGCGTGAACCGCGCGTTCCGCTGGACGGCGACCGGAGCCGGAGGGCTGATCCTCGCCGTCCTCGCCGCGGTCGCGATCTTCCTCGTGCTGCGCGCGTGGCCCGCGATCACCGCGGGCGGGGAGACCCTGAGCGAGGAGGTGTCGTGGTTCCCCGAGGGGGCGTCGCTCGTCTCGTTCGTCGGGCCGCTGATCTTCGGCACGCTCCTCGCCGCGGCGCTCTCACTCCTCCTCGCGACGCCCGTCGCGATGGGCATCGCGCTGTTCATCTCGCACTACGCGCCGCGCCGGCTCGCGTCGACCCTGGGGTACGTCGTCGACCTGCTCGCGGCGATCCCCAGCGTCGTGTACGGCCTGTGGGGGTCGCTCGTGCTCCCTCCGATCGTGGTCCCGGTGTGGTCGTGGCTCGCCGACACCTTCGGCTGGTTCCCGCTGTTCGCCGGCCCGGCCTCGCCGACCGGCCGCGTCCTGCTCACCGTCGCGCTCGTGCTCGCCGTGATGATCCTGCCGATCATCACGGCCGTGAGCCGCGAGGTGTTCCTCCAGACGCCGAAGCTCCACGAGGAGGCGGCGCTCGCGCTCGGCGCGACGCGCTGGGAGATGATCCGCACCGCGGTCATCCCGTTCGGTCGCTCGGGCGTCATCTCGGCCGCGATGCTCGGCCTCGGCCGCGCGCTCGGCGAGACGATGGCCGTGCTGATGATCCTCTCGCCCGGGCTCCTCTACTCGTTCAAGATCCTGCAGGCCGGGCAGCAGCAGACGATCGCCGCGAACATCGCGGCCGACTTCCCCGAGGCCAACCCGCTCGGGGTGAGCGCGCTCATCGCGACCGGCCTCGCGCTGTTCCTCATCACCCTGCTCGTCAACATGGGCGCCCGCGCGATCGTCGCGCGGCGCAAGGACTTCTCGGGAGCCAACTGATGAGCGCCCTCAGCACCAGCCCCGCGCGCGGGGCCTCCGCCCCCGATCCGGAGCGCACCGCGTCCGTCCGCGCGCTCCTGCGCGGCGCGGACGCCGGCCGCCGCCGCAAGGACCGCACGATGACGGTCCTCATGTGGGGCGCGTTCGCCCTCGCGATGGTGCCGCTCGTGTCCGTCGCGTGGACCGTCGTCGTGCACGGCATGGAGCGGTTCGACGTCTACTTCCTGACGCACTCGATGCGCGGCGTGTTCGGCGGCATGGACGCGGGCGGCATCTACCACGCGATCCTCGGCACGCTCCTCATCACGCTGGGCGCCGCGGTGATCTCCGTCCCGATCGGCCTGCTCGCCGCGATCTACCTCGTCGAGTACGGGCGCGGTCCCCTGGCGCGCGCGGTGACGTTCTTCGTCGACGTCATGACGGGCATCCCGTCGATCGTCGCCGGCCTCTTCGCCTACGCCCTGTTCGCCGTGATCTTCGGGCCGGGGGTGCGCATGGGCATCGTCGGCTCGGTCGCGCTGTCGGTGCTCATGATCCCCGTCGTCGTGCGCTCGTGCGAGGAGATGCTGCGGCTCGTGCCGAACGAGCTGCGCGAGGCGGCCTACGCGCTCGGCGTGCCCAAGTGGCTGACCGTCGTCCGCGTCGTGCTGCGCACGTCGATCGCGGGGATCACGACGGGCGTCATGCTCGCCGTCGCACGCGTCATCGGCGAGACGGCGCCGCTGCTCATCACGGTCGGCGTCGTCGACTCGATCAACGGCAACCTCTTCGAGGGCCGCATGATGACCCTGCCGGTGTACGTGTACCGGCAGTACAGCCAGGGCCTCGTGCCCTGCAGCAACGTCACCGACGTCGTGTGCATCCCTGACATCAACTACGACCGGGCCTGGGCGGCCGCCCTGACGCTGATCCTCATCGTCATGCTGCTCAACCTCGTCGGGCGACTCGTCACCCGCTGGTTCGCGCCCAAGACCCTCCGCTAGAACAGGACACTCCGATGGCACAGCGCATCGACGTCAAGGACCTCAACATCTACTACGGCGACTTCCTCGCCGTGCAGGACGTCGGCATGACGATCGACCCCCAGTCCGTGACGGCCTTCATCGGCCCGTCCGGCTGCGGCAAGTCGACGTTCCTGCGGACCCTTAACCGCATGCACGAGGTCATCCCCGGCGCGCGCGTCGAGGGCACGGTCGCGATGGAGGGCGTCGACCTCTACGGGGACGACGTCGACCCGGTCGCCGTCCGCCGCCAGGTCGGCATGGTCTTCCAGCGGCCCAACCCGTTCCCGACGATGTCCATCAAGGAGAACGTCCTCGCGGGGGTCAAGCTCAACAACAAGCGGATCTCGAAGTCCGACGCCGAGGACCTCGTCGAGTCCTCGCTGCGCGGCGCGAACCTGTGGAACGAGGTCAAGGACCGCCTGGACCGCCCGGGCTCGGGCCTCTCCGGCGGGCAGCAGCAGCGCCTGTGCATCGCGCGCGCCATCGCGGTCAAGCCGCAGGTGCTCCTCATGGACGAGCCCTGCTCGGCGCTCGACCCGATCTCCACGCTCGCGATCGAGGACCTCATCGCCGAGCTCAAGGACGAGTACACGATCGTCATCGTCACGCACAACATGCAGCAGGCCGCGCGCGTGAGCGACCGCACCGCGTTCTTCAACATCGCGGGCACCGGCAAGCCCGGGCGCCTCATCGAGATGGACGACACCGCGACGATGTTCTCCTCGCCCACCCAGCAGGCGACGGAGGACTACATCTCCGGCCGCTTCGGGTGACCTGATCCCCACGGGCCGGTCGACCCGGTCGGACGACGACGGCGCCTCTCCCGGACCGGGAGGGGCGCCGTCGTGCGTGGGGTGGGTCGGGTCAGGACGCGCGGCGCCGGAGCGACCCCGTCACGTCGGTGCCGGGTGGTGTCGAGGACGTCGGCACGTGAAGGCCGGGGTCCGCCGTCGACACGGTCCGGGACGAGCTCTCGGGCCGGGGCCGCGGTGTCACGGCAGCAGGTGCGCGTACTCCTCGAGGGTGCCGTCGAGGACCGGCAGGGAGAGCGACTGCTCGTCGCCGGAGGTGACGCTCACCGTCACGGGGAGGACGTCGCCCGGCTCCGCGTCGACGCGGCCGATCTGCGCGTCGAACCCGTCCTCGGCGCCGAGGTAGACGGTCTCGCCCGCGGCGACGGGGATCGTGACGGCGGAGCCGCCCTCGGGCGTCACGTCGAACTCGACGTCCTCCGTCGAGTCGTTCGCGAACGCGCCGACGAGCGCGCCGGCGTCGCCCTCGGCGGCGCTCACGACGAGCAGGTTGAGGCCGCGCAGGTCGTCGGTGAGGTCGACGCGCAGGCCGTCCGACGGCGAGTACGGGCGGTTCGTCTCGATGGGGGAGCAGGCGGCGGCGAGCGCGACGCTCGCGACCACGACGGGCACGGCCCAGTAGCGCGCGCGGCCGGTCGCTCGGGACACCGCACGGGTCGATGCTCGGGGGGTCGGGATGCGGGTCACGTGCGCTCCAGGGCTGCGAGAGGGGGACGGGATTCCGCGCCCAGCCTAGTGCGTCGTGCGAGGCCGGGCGGCCGGAACGGGCGCCTCGCGACGGTCGCGTGAGCGGCGTCACGCACGCGCGCAGGCGGTCGGTGGGGGCGTCGCCCGGTGCCGAGCGGGCCCTGGGGCCCCTCCCGTGACATTCGTGAGGCGCGCTGACAGGCTCCTGACCTGCGGAGATGCTGTCTCTGAACGCTTGTCAAGGGGCGAAGGGGCTCGGATTTGCGCCCTTCCGCGTGGTAAGGTGGACCACCGCGAAAGGGGACATCTGCAGATGACGTTCACAGTAGGCGAGACCGTTGTCTACCCGCACCACGGAGCCGCACTGATCGAGGAGATCAAGACGCGCACCATCCGCGGAGAGGACAAGATCTACCTCAAGCTCAAGGTCGCGCAGGGCGACCTGACCATCGAAGTCCCAGCCGAGAACGTCGACCTCGTCGGCGTGCGTGACGTCGTCGGCCAGGAGGGTCTCGATCGCGTGTTCGAGGTGCTGCGTGCACCCTACACCGAGGAGCCGACCAACTGGTCGCGCCGGTACAAGGCGAACCTCGAGAAGCTGGCGTCGGGCGACGTGATCAAGGTGGCGGAGGTCGTGCGCGACCTGTCGCGCCGGGACGCGGACCGCGGCCTCTCGGCCGGCGAGAAGCGCATGCTCTCGAAGGCTCGTCAGATCCTGGTCTCGGAGCTCGCGCTGGCCGAGCACACCGAAGAGGACAAGGCCGAGGCGATCCTCGACGAGGTGCTGGCCTCCTGACGCCCGGGGCCTCGGCCCGAGCGACAGACCACCGGGGAGGGTGCCGTCCGTACGGACGGCACCCTCCCCGTCGTCGTGCCCGGTAGCGTGTGCCCGTGCCGACTCTTGCCGTCCTCACCGCCGCGGGCTCCGGGACCCGTCTCGGGCTGGACCTGCCCAAGGCCCTCGTCGAGCTCGACGGCCTGCCGCTCGTCGTGCACGCCGCGCGGCGGCTGTGCGCGTCCGGTGCGGTCGACGCGGTCGTCGTCACGGCGCCGCCCGGCCTGCGGGAGCACGTCGCGACGCTGCTCCGGGACGACCCCGCGGTGGATCGTCCGGTGCGGGTCGTCGAGGGGGCGGGGACGCGCCAGGCGTCCGTCGCCGCGGGGCTGCGCGCCGGGCTGGACCGGCTGCCGGGCGACGCGGCGGACGGCGACCCCCGCCGGGGGGCCGAGGGTGCCGCGTTCGACGTCGTGCTCGTCCACGACGCAGCACGACCCCTCGCGCCGCCGTCGCTCGTCCGCCGCGTCGTCGAGGCCGTGCGGTCGGGCCACGGCGCCGTCGTGCCGGGACTGCCGGTGACGGACACGATCAAGCGCGTGACCGCCGCGCGGTCCGACGACCCGTCCCACGCCGAGCCCGTCGCGGAGACGGTGGACCGGGCCGTCCTGCGCGCCGTCCAGACCCCGCAGGGGTTCGACCGGGCGCTCCTCGTGCGCGCGCACGAGGCCGCGGCCCACCGGGCCGACGACGAGCGGTCTGCCGCGACCGACGACGCCGGCCTCGTGGAGGCCCTCGGGCTCCCTGTCCACGTCGTCCCCGGCGACGCCGCGGCGGCGAAGATCACGACCGCCCACGACCTGCGTGTCGCGGCGCTCACCCTCCGGGAGGAACGATGACGACCCCCTCCGAGCCCGCCGAGGGCACGCCGCTGCCCACCCTGCCGCGCACGGGTGTCGGCGTCGACGTGCATGCGTTCGCCCCCGAGGGCGAGGAGCGGGAGCTCTGGCTCGGGGGGTTGCACTGGCCGGGGGAGCGTGGGCTCGCCGGGCACTCGGACGCGGACGTCGCGGCGCACGCCGCGGCCGACGCGCTCTTCTCGGCGACCGGCCTCGGTGACCTGGGGTCGAACTTCGGCACGAGCGCGCCCGAGTGGGCGGGAGCGAGCGGGGCGCGCCTCCTGGCCGAGGCTGCGCGCCGGGTGCGGGCCGCCGGGTTCGAGATCGGGAACGTGGCCGTCCAGGTCATCGGCAACCGTCCCCGCCTCGGCCCGCGCCGCGCGGAGGCGGAGGCCGCGCTGGGCGCGGCCGCGGCCGCCCCGGTGACGCTCACCGCGACGACGACCGACGGCCTCGGTCTGACCGGCCGGGGCGAGGGGGTCGCGGCGGTCGCGACGGCGCTCGTGGTCGCCGTCCGGCCCTCGGCGTGAGCTCAGCCCGCAGGGGCGAGCTCGACGCTCTCGAGGATCGCGCGCGCCTGCGCGGCGCCGTCGGCGTCCTCGGTGGCGTACGAGGCCGTGAGGTCGACGACCCAGGCCTGCGGCCCGTCGCCGGTCCGGACGGCCACGACCTCCTGTGCGACGACCGTCCCGGCCGCCTCGTACGTGCCCGCGACGCGGAAGGCGGGGAGCTCGGCGAGGGTCGTCATGCCCTGACCGTCGCCGTCCGGGCTCCAGCCGGGGATCGCGCCCACGGCGGCCGCGGTGTCGGCGCCGGCCTGCTCGAGCGTCGTCGCGGACTGCTCGCCCGTCACGACGACGTTCGCCCGGAAGCCCTGCGCGCCCGACCCGCTCGGCGCGCGCAGCACGAACGACCCGTCGCGTGTGACGTGCTCCCAGCCCGGGGGAGCGGTGACCCGGACCGGGACCTCGGGGACGTCGTACGCGACCGGCTCGTCGCCGCCCCCGGTGTCCTCGGGACCGGCGCAGCCCGCGAGGGCGAGCGCCGCGGTCACGAGGGTCGCGACGGGCGCGACGGTCCAGGAGGTGCGGGGGTGGCGCGGTCGGGGCACGGTCGTCCTTCGTCGGGGGCAGGAGCACGGCGGGCTCGGGGGGTTCGGCTCGCCATTCTCGCCTCCCGGCGTCCCGGGTGCCAGGGCCACGGGCAGACACTACGATCGCTGGGAGCGCATCGATGTGTTTGACTTTCCCAAGAACGACACATGGGATGAATCGCACATGAACCGAATGTCCGTCGAAGAACGCCGGGCCCAGCTCGTCGACGCGGCGATGACCATCGCCGTCCGCGAGGGCGTCGAGGCCGTCACGATCCGCGGCGTCGCGGCCGAGGCCGGGGTGTCGCTCGGCGTCGTGCACTACTGCTTCGAGGACAAGGACGAGCTCCTCCAGGCGATGGGCAACAGCCTCGCCCTGGTCGCGTCCGAGCCGGTGCGCGCGGCCCTCGACGTCGACGGCGACGTCGTGGAGCTCGCCCACGCTGCGGCCGACGGGCTGTGGAGCGGGCTGACACCGCGCCGGCACATGCGCCTCCTCACGTTCGAGTTCGCGACGGCGGGCGTGCGCAGCCGCGCGCTGCGGTCCGTCGCGCACACGCACCTGGAGCAGACGTGGGCGATGACCCGCGGATTCCTCGAGAACGTCGCGGAGCGCGGGAACGTCACCTACTCGATGGACCTGGGCTTCCTCTCGCGCATCGTGGCCGGGTACATCGACGGCATCGAGATCGCGTGGCTCGTCGAGCAGGACGACGAGACCGCGGTCCGCAGCTTCCACGCGCTCGCGGAGTACGTGCTGTCCGTCATGGTCCGACCGGACGGCTCGCCCGTGCGCGAGCACGGCCCGGAGCCCGTCTCCTGACCGACGGCGCGGCCGTCTCGTGCCGCGGCCGACCCCGTGACGACTGCGGTCACGGGACTCGGGCGGACGGCCGTCAGCCGCGCAGGCCCGGGGCGCGCCCGAGCACCTGGTCCGTGTAGGCGTTCGCGAACACCCCGCGCGGGTCCGCCGCGTCGCGGACGGCCACGGCGTCGTCGAACCGGGGGTAGAGCGCGCGGAGGCGGTCGGCACCGAGGCCGTGGAGCTTGCCCCAGTGGGGGCGACCGTCGACCTCCGCGACGATCCGCTCGACGGCGTCGAAGTACCGCTCGTGCGGCAGGCGCGCGTACTGGTGCACGGCGACGTACGCGGTCTCGCGGCCGTGGGCCGTGGAGAGCCAGACGTCGTCGGGCGCCGCGAACCGGACCTCGACCGGGAAGGGCACGTGCTCGCCGGACCGGTTCAGCCAGTCGTCGATGCTCGACAGGACGTCCACCAGGCGCTCGCGCGGCACGGCGTACTCCATCTCGCGGAACCGGACGCGCCGCGAGGTGACGAAGACCTGGTGCGACGGCGCGACGTAGGTGCGGGGCGCGAGCGCGCGGGCCGAGACGGCGTTGAGCCGCGGGGTGACACGGGGCACGGCGGTCGCGAGCCGGTTGACGAGCTCGAACGCCCCGTTGGACAGCAGCTCCTCGTCGACCCACGTGCGTGCCCGCGCGACGGGCCCGGGTCCCGTGGTGCGCAGGCGCTCGAGCTCCGCCGCCTCCTCGTCGGGTGCGAGCCGGTTGTTGCGCTTCGTCAGCGCGCGCCGCGTGTGGGGGAACCAGTAGAACTCGAAGTGGTCGTTGCCCCCGACGAGCCCGTCCGGGTCGTCCGGCGTGCCGAGCCCCTCCAGCACGCGGTCGAGCGGCCAGGGCTCCTCCTGCGCGCGGAGCAGGAAGGCGGGGACGACCTCGAGCGTGACGGCCGACAGCACGCCCGTCACGCCGAGCCCGAGGCGGCTCACCTCGAACAGGTCGGGGTCCTGCGTCGCCGACGCCTCGCGGACCTCGCCGTCGGCCCCGACGACCCGGACGCCGCGCACCTGGGTGGCGAGCCCGCCGAGCCCGGCGCCGGTCCCGTGCGTGCCCGTCGAGATCGCACCCGCGATCGACTGCCGGTCGATGTCGCCGAGGTTGCGCATCGCGAGGCCTGCGGCGGCGAGGGCCTCGTTGAGCCGGTGCAGGCGGATGCCCGCCCCGACGGTCACGAGGATCGCGTCGGCGTCGGCCTCACCCGGTGCGCCCGTGCCGCGCGTGATGCGCTCGACGAGGCCGATGCGGTCCAGGTCGAGCAGCAGCCCGTCCGTGGCGGCAGCGGGGGTGAACGAGTGGCCCGCCCCGACGGCGCGCACCGGCATCCCGTCGGCGGCGGCGCGGGCGACGAGCTCGCCCAGCTCCGCCTCGTCGCGCGGGGAGGCGCGACGGCGCGGGGTCGCGGAGGCCGTGCGGGCCCAGTTGGTCCAGGAGAGGGCGTCGTCGCTGCTCACAGGTCGTACTGTCTCACGCTCCCTGCGTGGCGTACGTTCTCCCCATGACGACCGACGCGGCCCCCGGGCCGGACGCGGGGACGAGGGCGGGGACGGGCGAGCATGGCGCGGACGAGCGCGGTGCGACGCCGTCGCTGCTCGCCCGGCTGACCCGCGCGACCGCCGACCTCGACGGGCCGCTCGCCGTCGTCGACCTCGACCGGTTCGACGCCAACGCCGACGAGCTCCTCGCGCGCGCCG
Organism: Cellulosimicrobium protaetiae; assembly: GCF_009708005.2. Classification (NCBI taxonomy): domain Bacteria; kingdom Bacillati; phylum Actinomycetota; class Actinomycetes; order Micrococcales; family Promicromonosporaceae; genus Cellulosimicrobium; species Cellulosimicrobium protaetiae. The sequence continues at coordinate 1,400,701 of NZ_CP052757.1, forward strand.
GCGGCGTCCCCGTGCGGGTCGCCTCGAAGTCCGTGCGGGTGCGGTCGCTCGTGGCCCGTGCGGTCGATCGGGGCTTCCGGGGCGTCATGGCCTACTCGGTGCGCGAGGCGCTGTGGCTCGTCGACGCGGGCGTCCGCGACGTCCTCGTGGGCTACCCGTCGGTGGACCGCGGGGCGCTCGCCGCGCTCGCGCGGCACGAGGCCGGGCGGCGCGAGGTCACGCTCATGGTCGACGACGCGGCGCACCTCGAGCTCGTCCGGCACGCGCTCGCCGAGGCGGGCGCGGGCGACGACCCGCCCGTGCGCGTGTGCCTCGACGTCGACGCGTCCTTGCGCGTCGGCCTCGGGATCGTCACGGTCCACCTCGGCACGCGGCGCTCGCCCCTGCACGACCCCCCGGACGTCGCGTCGCTCGCCGCGCGCGTCGTCTCGACGCCGGGGCTCGCGCTGCGCGGCCTCATGTTCTACGAGGCGCAGGTCGCCGGGATGCCCGACTCGAGCCTCGCTGTCCGCGCGGTCAAGCGCCTCTCGGTGCTGGAGCTGGGCGAGCGCCGCGGCGAGGTCGTCGCCGCGGTCCGCGACGTCGTCGGGCACGACCTCGAGCTCGTGAACTCGGGCGGCACGGGGTCGCTCGAGACGTCGTCGGCGGACGACGTCGTGACGGAGGTGACGGCGGGGTCGGGGCTGTACGTCCCCGGGCTGTTCGACGAGTACCGGTCCTTCCGGCCGCGGCCCTCCGCCTTCTTCGGCCTCGACGTGGTGCGCGTGCCCGCCCCCGGGTGGGCGACGGCGTTCGGAGGCGGGTACGTCGCGTCCGGCCCGGCGTCGCGCAGCCGCCTGCCGCGCGTCGCGACGCCCGGCTGGTCGCTCACGGGCCGCGAGGGCGCGGGCGAGGTCCAGACGCCGCTGCACCGGGCCCGGCGCGCCGTGGGCGCTCCCGACCTCGCCGTGGGCGACCGCGTCTGGTTCCGCCACGGCAAGGCGGGCGAGGCGATGGAGCGGTTCGACCGCGTGCACCTCGTGCGGGGCGACGAGGTCGTCGACGTGGTGCCGACGTACCGCGGCGAGGGCAAGAGCTTCGGCTGACGCGGTCGGCCCGGGCGGCGCCGAGACCCGCGGTCGGGCGGGCGCGTCCCGCTTCGGTCGCGACGGCGCCTCCCCGGTACCCTTGCGGACGTGACTCTTCGCCTGTTCGACACCGCCACGCGGGACGTGCGCGACTTCGTGCCCCTGACCCCGGGCGAGGTCGGCATCTACCTGTGCGGCGCGACGGTCCAGGCGGCGCCCCACATCGGCCACATGCGCTCCGCCGTCGCGTTCGACGTGCTCGTGCGCTGGCTGCGGCGCGGCGGGTCGCGCGTGACGCTCATCCGCAACGTCACCGACATCGACGACAAGATCCTCGTGAAGTCCGCCGACGCCGGCGAGCCGTGGTGGGCCTGGGCCGCGACGTACGAGCGCGCGTTCACCGCCGCGTACGACGCGCTCGGCGTCCTGCCGCCCACGTACGAGCCGCGCGCGACCGGGCACGTGCCGGACATGGTCGAGCTCATGGAGCGGCTCGTGGAGCGCGGGCACGCGTACACGACCGGCCCCGGCGACGTGTGGTTCGACGTGCGGTCGTGGTCCGAGTACGGCTCGCTGACCAACCAGCGCCTCGAGGACCTCAACCCCGTGCCCGACGACGTCCCCGCGGACGCGGAGGAAGCCGCCGCCAAGCGCGACCCGCGCGACTTCGCGCTGTGGAAGGCACCCAAGGAGGGCGAGCCGGAGACCGCGTCGTGGCCCACGCCGTTCGGCCGTGGACGACCCGGCTGGCACCTCGAGTGCTCCGCGATGGCGCGCCGGTACCTCGGCGACACGTTCGACATCCACGGCGGCGGGCTCGACCTGCGCTTCCCGCACCACGAGAACGAGCAGGCGCAGTCCCGCGCCGCGGGATACGGGTTCGCGCAGCACTGGCTGCACAGCGCGTGGGTCACGCAGGGCGGCGCCAAGATGAGCAAGTCGCTCGGCAACGGTCTGCTCGTGCGCGAGGTCCTCGCGACCACCAGCCCGGCCGTGCTGCGCTACGCCCTCGGGTCCGTGCAGTACCGCTCGATGCTCGAGTGGACGCCTGCGACCGTGGTCGAGGCCGAGGCCACGTGGGAGCGCCTCGCCGGGTTCGTCGAGCGCGCGACCGAGCGCGTGGGCGACGTCGAGGGCGTGCGCGAGGCCGAGCTGCCCGCCGCGTTCACCGCGGCGATGGACGACGACCTCAACGTCCCGGCGGCGCTCGCCGTCGTGCACGAGCACCTGCGCGCGGGCAACGCGGCGCTCGCGGACCGCACGACGGCCGCCGACGCCGTCGCGCGGCACCACCTCGTCGCGGTCCGGGCCATGCTCGACGTCCTGGGTCTCGACCCGGGCGACGCGCAGTGGGCCGACCGCGGGGACTCGCGCTACGCGTCGGTGCTCGACGCCGTCGTGGGTGCGGAGCTCGCCGCGCGGGCCGAGGCCCGAGCGGCACGCGACTTCGCGACCGCCGACGCGATCCGCGACCGCCTCGCCGCGGCGGGCGTCGCGGTCGAGGACTCGGCCGACGGCGCACGCTGGACCCTCGCCTGACACCCTCCTGGACGGCCCACCGGGAGCGCACCGCGGGCTCGCGAGGTAGAACCGTGGTACCGCGAGGTAGAACCGTGGTACCGCGAGGTAGAACCGTGGTCGTGCGAGGTAGAACCCTGGTAGCGCGAGGTAGAACCCTGGTCCCGCTTGGCGGCCGACGGTTCTCCCTCCGCGAGGAGTCTGGGGGACACTGGACCAGGAGCGAGACACGCCGGGCGTCGAACCCGACACGAACTGACCTGAACTGACCTGAACGACGACACGATCGGTACACCATGGCTGGCAACTCACAACGACGCGGCGCGACCCGCAAGCCCGGCAGCAAGAAGGGCGCGACCGTCGGCTCCGGCGGGCAGCGGCGCAAGGGCCTCGAGGGTCGCGGGCCGACCCCGAAGGCCGAGGACCGCGTCTACCACGCGGCGCACAAGCGCAAGGTCGCGGACGAGAAGCGCGCCACGACGCCGACTGGGCGCGGGGGTTCCACGCGGGGCACCGCCGCCAAGGGCGGTACGTCGCGCGGTGGCGGCCCGAAGGGTCGTGGCTCGGTGCAGGAGGTCGTCGCGGGCCGCAACTCCGTGCTCGAGGCGCTGCGGGCACGCATCCCGGTCGAGGTGGTCTACCTCGCGTCGCGCCTCGACGCCGACGACCGCACGCGCGAGATCGTCGACATCGTCGCGGGCCGCGGGTACGACCTCCTCGAGGTCGGCAAGCCCGAGCTCGACCGCCTCACCGACGGCGCCGTGCACCAGGGCGTCGCGATCAAGGTGCCGCCGTACGAGTACGCCGACGTCGACGACCTGCTCGACGCGGCCGAGGCGACAGGTCGTCCGCCGCTGATCGTCGCGCTCGACGGCGTGACCGACCCCCGCAACCTCGGCGCCGTGCTGCGCTCCGCGGGTGCGTTCGGGGCGCACGGCGTGCTCGTCCCCGAGCGCCGGGCCGCGGGCGTCACGGCGTCGGCGTGGAAGGTCTCCGCCGGGGCGGCCGCCCGGGTGCCCGTCGCGCGGGCGACCAACCTCGTGCGCGCCCTCGGTGAGCTCAAGAAGGCGGGCTGCTTCGTCGTCGGGCTCGACGCCGGCGGGGACACCGCGATCGGCGACCTCCAGCTCGCGACCGAGCCGCTCGTCGTCGTCGCCGGGTCCGAGGGCAAGGGCCTCTCGCGCCTCGTGCGCGAGGCGTGCGACGTCGTCGCGTCGATCCCCATCGGGTCGGACACCGAGTCGCTCAACGCCGCCGTCGCGACGGGCATCTCGCTCTACGAGGTCGCGCGGCTGCGTCGCGAGGCCTGAGCCTTCCTCGACACCTGTCAGCGCTCCACGGGTCCAGGGACGCGTGGGGCGCTGACGGCTTTCCAGGTGCTAGCCGTAGAACTCGGGGTCCTTCTCACCGGGCGCGAGGCCGAGGATCGCCTTCTCGTCCGGCCGGTGGCGCAGCACGTTCTCGACGTAGGACTGCGTAGCCTCCGGCATCGGGACGTCGCGGCGGGCGCGCTCGGAGATGAACCAGCGGTGGTCGAGGATCTCGTGGAACAGCTGCGCGGGTTCGAGCTTGCGGCGCAGGTTGCGGGGCACGGCCTGGATCGTGGGCTCGAACACGCCGCTCAGCCAGTCGTGCGCGACGAACTCCTCGTCGTCGTTCTGCCGCTCCGCCGCGGCGCGGAACGAGTCCAGGTCGTTGAGCAGCCGTCGGGCCTGGTTCTCCTGCACGTCGAGACCCGTGAGGCGCAGCAGACGCCGCGAGTGGTGCCCCGCGTCGACGACCTTCGGCTGGATCTGCACGGTCGTGCCGTCGATGTCGGTCGTGATCGCGAGCTCGTCGACGTCGAACCCGAGGTTGTTGAGGTGCTCGATGCGCGCCGCGACGCGCCACCGCTCGTTCGCGTCGAACGACTCCGACGTGGTCAGCGCCTCCCACAGCTCCTCGTAGCGGGCGACGAGCGCGTCGCCGATCGCGACCTCGTCGACGTCCTCGTCGAGCAGCTCGCCCGCGGACAGGTCCATGAGCTCGCCGATGATGTTCGTGCGGGCGAGGTCGACGTCGTAGGAGCGCTGGCCGGGGGAGAGCTCGCGGTGCAGGTCGCCCGTCTCGGCGTCCACGAGGAACGCCGCGAAGGTCTCCGCGTCGCGGCGGAACAACGTGTTCGAGAGCGACACGTCACCCCAGTAGAACCCCACGAGGTGCAGGCGCACGAGCAGCACGGCGAGCGCGTCGATGAGGCGCGTCGCCGTGTCCGGACGCAGCGACTGGCTGAACAGCGCGCGGTAGGGGAGCGAGAACTGCAGGTGCTCCGTGATGAGCACCGCCTCCAGCCGCTCGCCGTCCGCGTCCTTGCGCCCGGTGATGACGCCCACCGGGACGACGCTCGGCACCTCGAGCCGGCGGAGCTGGCGCAGCAGCTCGTACTCGCGGTACGCGACCGTCTCGCCGATCTCCTTGATCGCGATGACGCGCCCGGAGAGCCGGACGAACCGCACGATGTGCCGGGAGATACCGCGCGGCAGCGCCGCGAGGGTCTCGGCCGGCCACTCCTCGAGCGGGATGTCCCAGGGCAGGTCGAGGAGGGCCGGGTCGGGGGCCGACGCGGTGATCTGCAGGTTGTGCACCGTCACGGGTCCATTGTCCATGGTCGCCGCGTGGGCCGGGTGGCTGGGGTGCCTCCGCCGACGCCGGAGCGAGGGGCGCGGCGGGTCTACCATCCGCCGCTCGTCCCTCGCGGCTCCCGGCTGGTCCCGTCATCACCCACCACGACCCGCCCCACCCCTCGCTCCGGCGTCGGCTCGATGCTCGGCTCGCCGTGCGAGGCGGGCCCGACCCGTGAGGTCGGACCCGCCTCGCAACGCGGTGCGGGAGGAGGTCAGGCGCAGTCGAGCGCGTCGTGGTCGACGTCGAACGTCGAGGTGACGTCCTCACCGTCGACCGTCGCGGTGCCCGTGACGGTCACCGACCCGCTCGCGACCGAGGCCGAGCGCACCGCGAACGACTGGTACGCGTTCTTGCCCGGGGCGACGTCGGCGAACTCGCGGGTGCCGTAGGCCGTCGCGAGGGTCACGTCGACCGGCGAGTCCTCGCCGTTCGCCGCGCGGACGGCGAGGTACGCCTGGCCGGCGAGGCACCGCGCCTGCACCTCGACGTCGAGGTCGAGCTGCCCGGCCGGCGTGCCGTAGACCTCGAGCTCGTAGAGCGAGAAGCCCCACTGCGTCGCGCGCTCCGTGAGGTAGAGACGCACGTAGCGGCCCGTGCCCGCGACGTCCAGCTCGTCGAACCCGCCGTCACCGTCGGCCACGGTGCGCACCGTGGTCCAGGTCTCGCCGTCCGACGAGGTCTGGATCTCGTACCCCGACCCGTACGCGGTCTCCCAGTCGATCACGACCTTGCTGAGGTCGTAGCTCGCGCCGAGGTCCACCGCGATCCACTCCGGGTCGTTCCACGCGCTGCTCCAGCGGGTGCCGGCGTTGCCGTCGACCGCCATCTCGGCCTCGTGACCGGCCTCGTCGATGCTGGAGGCCGTCACCGGGCGGCCCAGGGCGAGCGAGTCATCGTCCTCGTTCCCGCCGCCGTCCTCGGACAGGTAGCAGCGGAGGTAGCGGTAGGACTCCGCGGAGGTCTCGAACGACGGCGCCCAGTCCCACTCGTAGGTGTAGTACTGCACGTACGGCTCGGCCGCGGCGATGATCGCGGGGAGGTCGAGGTCGCCGTTGCCGAGGGCGACCTGCCGCATGTCGCCCGGCGCGTCGACGTTCACGGCGTCCTTGATGTGGAGGAGCTCGATGCGGTCGCCGTGCTCCGCGATCCAGGCCGGGACGTCGAGGCCGGCGTCGGCGGCCCAGCCGACGTCGAGCTGGAACGTGACGTAGCGCGGGTCGGTGTTCGCCTCGATGACCTCCCAGGCGCTGACCATCTCGCCCGTCACCGGGTGGGGGTACCGCGTGGTGAACTCGCTCTGGTGGTTGTGCAGCGCGATCTTGTTCGCGCCGTTCTCGTGCGCGTACTGCCCGAGCTGGTTGACGTACGCCGCGGTGGCGACCGCCTCGTCGTACGTGCCGTAGCTCCCCGCCATGCCGCCGGTCCCGATGTAGTCCTGCCCCAGCGCGACGGCGTAGGCGACCGTCTGGGGCCACGACGCCCAGTCCGTGCTGCCGTGGCTCGACGACACCGCGAGGCCGTGCTCGTCGAGGATCGCCTGGTACTCGCCGACCGGCATCGAGTAGGGCTGGTTGTACGGCTCCACGTTCGTGAAGCCGGCGCTCGCGACCTCCCCGAGCACGCGATCGAGCGTCTCGGCGGACGGAGTCCCCGAGCCGCCGAGCTCCCCGACGTGCGTGTAGAGCTGGATGGAGATCTTGGAGTCGGGGAGGCCCTCGTCGGCGCTGCAGGGCTCGGCCGCGGCGAGGGTGGTCGGGGGACTGGTCTCGACGGAAGGGTTCGCGACGGCCGGGGCCGCGGCGAGCGTGGCCGCGACGAGTGCGCCGCCCGTCAGGGCCGCGCCGAGGCGCCGGGACGAAGGGTACGAGATCTGCATGGGACTCCAATTGACAGCGTTGTCGTTTTGGGTGACGAACATGCAACTTCTGACGTCACGTGTGCAAAAGCAGTCTCGTGGGCGCCCATGGCCGTGTCAAGGACGGCTCTCGGAGTCCGCTGCGTCGGAGGAGGGCTCGTCGTGCCCGACGGTGCGCCCGCCGGGGAGACGCCGCAGGGCGGGTCCTCCCGACCGGGAGAACCCGCCCTGCGGCGGTGCTGCGTGAGGGGTGTCAGCTGATGCGCTGGCCCGACGCCGCGCCGAAGACGTGCGAGTGACCCGGGCGGATCGTCACGTAGATGCGCTCGCCCTTGGCCGGGACGTTGCGCGGGTCGACGCGGACGATGACCTGGTTGTCACCGGCGCCGGAGTGGACGTCGGCCTGCGCGGCCAGGTCGCCCTTGAGCGTGCCGTAGACGAACGCGTCGGAGCCGAGCTCCTCGACGATGTTCACCTCGACCGGGAAGGCGGCCTCGTTCGCCTGCGACACGACGTCGAGGGCCTCCGGGCGGAAGCCGATCGTCACCTTGCCGTTGTCGGCCTCGGTGATCTTCGCGGCCGTCTCGCGCTCGAGCGTGATGCGGGCCGGGCCCACCTCGGCGACGCCGTTCTTGACCACGAACGTGCCGATGTTCATGGCCGGCGAGCCGATGAAGCCGGCGACGAAGACGTTCTGCGGGGTGTCGTACATGTCGCGCGGCGTGCCGACCTGCTGGAGCAGACCGTCCTTGAGGACCGCGATGCGGTCACCCATGGTGAGGGCCTCGGTCTGGTCGTGCGTGACGTAGACCGTCGTGACGCCGAGGCGGCGCTGGAGCGACGCGATCTGCGTACGGGTCTGGACGCGGAGCTTGGCGTCGAGGTTCGACAGCGGCTCGTCCATGAGGAACACCTGCGGCTGGCGGACGATCGCGCGGCCCATGGCGACACGCTGACGCTGACCGCCGGAGAGCGCCTTCGGCTTGCGGTCGAGGTACTCGGTGAGGTCGAGGATCTTCGCAGCCTCCTCGACGCGCTGGCGGATCTCCGCCTTCGGCGTGCCGGCGATCTTCAGCGCGAAGCCCATGTTGTCCGCGACGGACATGTGCGGGTACAGCGCGTAGTTCTGGAACACCATCGCGATGTCGCGGTCCTTCGGCTGGACGTCCGTGACGTCGCGGTCGCCGATGTAGATGTGACCGCCGTTGACGTCCTCGAGGCCCGCGAGCATGCGGAGCGACGTCGACTTGCCGCAGCCCGAGGGGCCGACGAGGACGAGGAACTCGCCGTCCTCGATGTGCAGGTTGAGCTGGTCCACGGCGGGGCGCTCGGTCCCGGGGTAGAGCCGGGTTGCGTGGTCGTAGGTGACCGTAGCCATGACTGGTACATCCCTCCACCGGCAGGTACGTGCCGGACGATCCGTTGTGCAGTGACGTGCCACGTCGACGTAGCTGTTCGCGATGGCGGACGAGCGTGTCTTCGACGACACAGAAGAAGTCGGATCCCCGGGTGGTGCAGGTGGGGACCCGACGTCATCGTGGACCCGATACTACTCCCGGTCCTGAGTGCTTCGTCACAGAGCCGGTCACGATCGGGTAGCGGTTTCGTGGTGGTGCCGCCCGCGGCCGACGGCGTGCCGCGGGCGGCCACGTCACCCGCCCGGGCGTTCCAGCAGGTCGGCGAGGAGGTCGAGCGCCGCGGCGAGCGCGTCGGCGTCCGCGACGCGCTCCGTCGCGAGCGTCTCGCCGTCGCCGACCTTGATCCCGAGGTCACCCGGTCCCAGGACCGCGAACGCGGTCTCGTCCGTCGTGTCGTCGCCCGCGTACAGGACGCGGGTGCGTCCCCCCGCCTGCCCGGCGTCCTGCGCGACGACCTCCCGCAGCCGGTCCACGGCCTCGCCCTTCGAGGTCTCGACCACGCCGACCTCGACCACGTCCTTGCCGTGCATCGCGTGCAGGCCGAGCCGCTCGGCGACCGCGTCGGCGACGGTGACGGCGGCGCGGGAGTCGGCGTCGGACGCGAGGCGGGTGTGCAGGACGGCGGCGCTCGGCTTGTCCTGGACCCACGCCCCCGCGCGACCCGCGACGGCGTCGGCCAGCCCCGCGCGGAGCGCGGCCAGCGACTCCTCCTGGGACGACGTGAGCACGAGCGGGACCGCCTCGATCCCGTGCGCGGCGACGTGCCCGGTCTCGGCACCGTGGCTGCCCACGAGGTACGTGCCGACCGGTGGCTCGCCGCAGGCCGCGAGGTCCGCGAGGTTGCGGCCGGAGACCAGGGCGAGACGCGTCGTCGTCCCCTCGAGCGCCGCCGCGAGCCGGTCGACCGCGGCGCGCGCCGCGGGCGCCATCCGGGCCGCGTGCGGGTCGTCGACGAGCGGCGCGAGGGTCCCGTCGAAGTCGAGCGCGACGAGTCGCGCGTGCGGGTCGGCGGCGGCGTCCGCCGCGAAGGCGCGCACGGCGTCGGCGACGGTTCCGTCACGGCGCCCGGGCGGTGCGGTGCGGGGCTCGGGCCGCGTCACGCGCCGACCTCGGCTCGCAGCCCGCGGTCCTCGGGTGCGTCGCTCGCACGCCGGTGCGGCACGCGCGACGGCATCGCCGTGAGGACGCCGAGGAACGACTGCGACCACTTCGCGACGTCGTCGTTGAGGACCTTGCGACGCAGACGGCGCATGCGCTTGCGCTGCTCGCGGTGGTCCATGTGCGCGGCCGCCACGATGATGTCCTTCATCCCGTCGATGTCGTGCGGGTTGACGAGGAGCGCGCCGGAGGAGAGCTCGTCCGCGGCGCCCGTGAACTCCGAGAGGACCAGCACGCCGTGGTCGTCGGAGCGCGCGGCGACGTACTCCTTGGCGACGAGGTTCATGCCGTCGCGCAGCGCGGTCACGAGCATGACGTCCGCCGCGAGGTACAGCGCGGCCATCTCCTCCGGCGGGTAGGAGTGGTGCAGGTAGTGGATCGCGGCGTGCCCGATCTCCGCGTACTCGCCGTTGATGCGGCCGACCGCACCCTCGACGTGCTCGCGCAGCTCCTGGTAGGCGTCCACGTTCTCGCGGCTCGGGCTCGCGACCTGCACGAGCGTCGCGTGCTCGACGTCGAGGCGGCCGTCCTGCAGCAGCTCGCCGTACGCCTTGATGCGGTGCCGGATGCCCTTGGTGTAGTCCAGTCGGTCCACGCCGAGCATCATGATGTCCGGGTCGCCGAGGTCGGCGCGGATCTCGCGCGAACGCTGCTGCACCTCGGGCGAGCGCGCGAGCTCGTCGAAGCGGCGCGAGTCGATCGAGATGGGGAACGCGGCGGCGCGGACGTGACGGTCGCGCCCGTCCTCGCCCGGGACCGTGATCATCGGCCCGCGCGTCGTGTGCGCGCGCAGGCGCCGGACCGCGCGGATGAAGTTCGCGGCGTCGCCCGCGCGCTGGAAGCCCACGAGGTCCGCGCCGAGCAGGCCGTCGAGCACCTGCCGCCGCCACGGGAGCTGCTGGAACAGCTCGAGCGGCGGGAACGGGATGTGGTTGAAGAACCCGATCCGTACGTCCGGGCGCTGGGCGCGGATCATCTGCGGGACGAGCTGGAGCTGGTAGTCGTGGACCCACACCACGCCGCCCTGCGCAACCTGGGCCACGGCGGCGTCGGCGAAGCGCTGGTTGACGCGGCGGTACGCGTCCCACCAGGTGCGGTGGTAGGTGGGCGGCGAGATCACGTCGTGGTAGAGCGGCCAGAGCGTGTCGTTGGAGAAGCCCTCGTAGTAGCGCTCGATCTCGTCCGCGGAGAGGGTGACGGGGACGAGGCGCATGTCGTCGGCGTCGAACGGCTCGCTCGCGAGGTCGGGCGCGCCGGACCAACCGACCCACGCGCCGTCGGACGCCTGCATGACCGGCTCGAGCGCCGTGACCAGGCCTCCTGGCGAGCGGTTCCACTCGACGTGGCCACCGGGTCCGACCGTGAAGTCCACGGGCAGCCGGTTCGCCACCACGACGAGATCGAATCCGTCTTTGCCGGTCAATGGAGTTCTCCTTGAGCTTCGATGGATCGCGCCTGGGTAGCCCAGGGTAGTCGGCCCACCCGACGCGCGGTCGGGCCGTCCACCCCTCCGGAGCGGGCCACCGGTGCCGGCGGGCCGCTCCGTGAGGCGGCCACGGGCGTGCTGCGGCTACCTTGTCACCATGGAGGAGCCCACGCAGCGCGTCGACGCGCGGCCCGCCCCGGGCGGGCCGGCGCGCGGCCCCGCGCCGGGCAGCGAGGTCGGGGGCTACCTCATCGGTGCCCGGCTCGGCTCCGGCGCCATGGGCACGGTCCACAGCGCGCACGACGGCGGCGGGAACCTCGTCGCGATCAAGCTGCTCCACGCCCACGTGGACCTCGACGCCGCCGCCCAGGGTCGCGAACGGCTGCGACGCGAGGCGCTCGCGCTCCAGCGGTTGCGGCACCCCGCCGTCGCGCAGATCCTCGACGTCGAGCTCGACGGCCCCGACGCGTTCATCGTCACCGAGCTCGTCGACGGCCCGACCCTCGAGGACGAGGTCGCCGAGGGCGGTCCGCTCGACCCGTGGGACCTCTACGAGCTCGCCGACCAGCTCGCCGCCGCGCTCGAGTCGGTGCACGCGGCCGGCGTCGTGCACCGCGACCTCAAGCCGACCAACGTCATGGTCTCGTCCCGCGGCCCCGTGCTCATCGACTTCGGCATCGCCCAGGGGCTGGAGGACGCGCGCGTCACCTCGACCGGCCTCGTCATGGGCACGCCCGGCTACCTCGCGCCCGAGCTGCTGGAGGGGGCCGCGCCGAACGTCGGCACCGACTGGTGGGGCTGGGCCGCCCTCCTCGCCTACGCGGCCACCGGTCGCGCGCCGTTCGGCGTCCGGCCGACCGACGTCGTGCTGGCCCGCGCCCGCAGCGGGCGGCCCGACCTCGCCGGCCTCGGGCCCGTCACGGCGCGCGTGCTTGCGGGCGCGCTGCACGCCGACCCCGCACGACGGCTCGGCCCGACCGAGGTCGTCGCCGCCCTGCGCCAGGCCGCGGACACCGGCGACGCCGCGCCGGCGACCCAGGTCGTCGGCCCGCCCACCGGCGCGACGCCCGTCGCACCGCCCGTCGCGGTGGTCCCCGTCGGAACCGGCGCGCACGCGTGGACCGGGCAGGCGCAGGTCGAACCGCCGCCGCTGCCGACGTCGCAGTCCCAGGTCAACGACGGCCGCACCATGGCCGTCCCCACCGGTCACGACCTCATGGACGACCTCGGCGCCCCGCCCGTGGGCGAGGACGGCGAGCCACTGTACGTGCGGCCCGTGCCGGCCGCGCGCCGCACCGCGCTGCTCCTCCTGGCCGCACCCCTCGTCCTGCTCGGCGTGCTCTACCCGGGTGTCGCGTTCGTCGTGCTGTCCGTGCTCGTCGTCCTCGCGCGCATCGTCGGCGTGACCACCGAGTCGCTGCACACGCGGCGCGAGCGGCGCGGCGTGTCGCCCCGCGACACCCTGCGGTCCGTCGCCGCGTCCCCCTGGTACGTCGTGCGCGCCGCCGTCGGGGCGCTCCCGTCGCTGCTCGTCGCGGCGTGCGCCGGGGTCCTCGTCGTCGTGGCCGGGTGGTGGCTCCTCGAGTCCGACCGGTGGGTCGTGGTCGAGGGGGCGGACGGCGGGAACTCGCCCGTCGTCACGACCGTCGTCCTCGGCCTGGCGGCGCTCGCGGCCGTCGTGCTCGCGTGGGCCGGGCCGCTCACCCACCTCACGCGGTACGGGACGCGGACGGCCTTCGCTCGACTGGCCCCGGGCCGCACCGGGACGCTCGTGCTCGTCGGCGCCGGCCTCGTGCTCACCGTCGTGTGCGTCGTGCTCCTCGCGGGCGACCCCGGCGTGACGTGGTGGCCGTTCCCCGGGCCGCCGTCGTTGCGCTGAGCGGCCCGCCTCGCTCGGTCGTCGGGATCGGTCGCCACGGTCACCCGGGGCCGGCCGTGTCCCGGGCGCTCCCAGCCCCCTACCAGCCCCCGTGCGTAGGATGGGCGCCGTGCTCCGGACGACGGTGCCGCGCGCGTGGTCGCGCGGCGTGACGCGCACGTCCGTCGTGCCCGCGACCGGCCGCCTGCTCGGCCCCGCGCTCCTGCTCCTCACCCTCCTCGCCGCCGTGATGACGCACCTCGCCGACCGCGGGTACGCCGTCGTGCACCAGTGCGTCACGCTGCCCGGCGCGTGGGGCGTCGCGGGGATGCACCTCGCGCTCGTCCACGAGACCCCTGACTGCCCGTCGGGCACGGCGCTCGGCGGCGACCCCGCCGCCGTCGTCACCGTGGTCGGGGCGCTCGCGCTGCCCGTCGTCGTCGCCCACGCGCTGGCCGCGGCCGTCGCGTGGGGCGTGTCCACGTGGGCGCGTCGCGCACACGAGCGTTCCCGGGCCGTCGTGACCGGGGCGGCGCGCTCCTTGCGCGCGGTCGTGCGGGGCAACCCGCGCCCGGTGCGCGGGCTCGTCGCGGGTGCGCCTCGCGTCGCGCGCCAGGTGCCCGACGCCGTCCCCGCCGCGCTGCACCACCTCGCCGACGCGGTGGTACGCACCCGGCGCGGACCGCCGCGGCTCGCCCTCGTCTGACGACGCCGTCGGACGCACGGCCCGCGCGACCCTCGTCGGCGCGCACCTCGACCCCCAGCTCTCGGAACTCCCTCGGAGGACGACCATGCCCAGCAACGAAGCCCAGACCAAGGCCCAGCGCCGCGAGGCCGCGCGCGCGGAGGCCCTCGCGCTGCGCGAGGCGCAGGCCAAGCGCGACAAGCGGAACCGCCTCATCACGATCGGAGCGCTCGTCGCGGGCGTCCTCGTGCTCGTCGGCGTGTTCCTCGCCGTGTGGATCCCCGCGATGAACGACCAGCAGAAGACGGTCGACGCCGTCGCCGCGGGCAACCTCGCCGACGTGACGAACCCGGCCACCGCTCGCGAGGACGGCGGCATCCCCATGGGGGCCGACGGCGCCGCGGGCACGGAGAACGACGGCGCGGTCGAGGTCGGCGTGTACCTCGACTACATGTGCCCCATCTGCGGCCAGTTCGAGGAGACGAACGGCGCGACGCTCGACGAGCTCCGCTCGTCCGGCGACATCACCGTGGTCCTGCACCCGGTCTCCATCCTCGACCGGGTCGCGCAGTCCCAGCAGTTCTCGACCCGCTCGGCCTCCGCCGCGGCGTGGATCGCGGACCAGGCGCCCGAGGCGCTCAACGCGTTCAACACGGCGATGTTCCAGAACCAGCCCGCCGAGGGCAGCGGCACCCTGACCGACGCCCAGATCGCGGACATCGCCGAGCAGGCGGGCGTCCCCGCGGACGTCGCCGCCGGGATCGAGGACGGCACCGCGGTCGAGACGTACGGCGACTGGGTCGCGACCGCCACGAGCCTCGTCACGCAGGACGAGGCGCTCGCGAACCCGCAGTCCGGCGGCTTCGGCACGCCGACGATCACGATCGACGGCGAGCGCTGGGACGGGAACTGGAGCGACCCGAACGCGCTCCCCGACGCCGTCACGGCCGCGCAGGGCTGACCGTCGGGCCCGCGTCGTCGGCGTCGCGGGCCGCCGACCGGGTCTGCCGGGCGAGCAGGTAGTCTGTTCGCTCGCCCGGCAGCCCGGGCACGCCGCCTTAGCTCAGCTGGTAGAGCACTCGCCTTGTAAGCGAAAGGTCGTCGGTTCGAACCCGACAGGCGGCTCCCACCACGACGCCCCCGGTTCCGCGGACCCGGGGGCGTCGTCGTGCCGGCGCGCGGTCGTGAGCTCGGCAGCCCTTGCCGAGATCGGCAGCATCGACCGCCGATCTCGGCAGGAGCCGCCGACCTCGTCCGCGATCAGCGGTCGGCGAGCGGCACCGGGAGGAGCTCGGGCGCCTTGGGGATGCGGCCGTCGCCCGACGACGTCCCCCGGATCCGGCGCTGCGCCCACGGCACGACGTGCGTGCGCACCCACTGTGCGTTCTGGCGCGCGCGGTCCAGGGCCGGGAGCGGCGGCAGGGGAGCGAGCGGGTCGTCCCACGCCGCGTCGTCGGGCGACTGGCCCAGCCCGACGAGCGCCGCCTGCGCGACCCGCCGGTGCCCCTCGGGCGTCAGGTGGATGCGGTCCTCCGACCACACGCGCCAGTCCTGGAGCGCGCGCATGCCCCACAGGTCGAGCACGTACGCGCCCTGCCGGCGCGCGATCGACCAGATGTGCGCGTTGTACACCCCGACGCGAGACCGGGTGAGGCCCACGAGCGGCGACTGCGACGCGTCGAAGCCGGTCGCCAGGAGGACGTCGATCCCCGCCCCGCACAGGCGCGCCACCGCGTGCTCGAGGTTGCGCGCGAGCCGGTCGACGTCGGCGTTCGGCCGCAGGATGTCGTTGCCGCCGCCGATGACGCTCACGAGGTCCGGCTTCAGCGCCAGCGCCGCCGGGACCTGCTCGGTGAGGATCGAGCGCAGCTTGCGCCCACGGATCGCGAGGTTCGCGTAGCGCAGCGGGTCCTCACCCGCCTCGACGCGCCGGACGGCGAGGTGCTGGGCGAGGAGGTCGGCCCACCCCCGCTGGTGGTCGTCCTCGCCGGGGTAGGGATCCCACAGGCCCTCGGTGAACGAGTCGCCGATCGCGACGTAGCTCGTCCAGCGGGGCGGGGCGTCGTCGGGGCGGCGTGCGTCGGAGGCGTCACCGGCCAGGGGAGTGGTCGTCGGGTTCTGCGTCGTCACCCGCCCATTCTGCTCCCGGCGCCGCCCGACCAGGCGATCCCGGCGGGTCGACCAGGCGATCCCGGCGCGTCACGCGGCGGCGACGAGCCAGAACCACCTGCTCGGCGTGGTGGGTGCTACGCGGTGGGGAGGGTCCAGTCGACGGGAGGTGCGCCCTGGGTGGCGAGGAGCTCGTTGACGCGCGAGAACGGGCGGGAGCCGAAGAAGCCCCGGCGCGCGGAGAGCGGGCTCGGGTGGGCGCTCGCGACGACGGGCGTGTCGCCGAGCATCGGGCGCAGCGTCGCGGCGTCGCGGCCCCACAGGATCGCGACGAGCGGGGCGTCGCGTGCGACGAGCGCACGGATCGCGGCCTCCGTGACGGCCTCCCAGCCCTGGCCGCGGTGCGAGCCCGGCTCGCCCGGGCGGACGGTGAGCACCCTGTTGAGGAGCATGACGCCCTGGTCGCTCCACGCGGTGAGGTCGCCGTTCGCGGGCGTGGGGGCGCCGACGTCCTCAGCGAGCTCCGCGAAGATGTTCTGGAGCGAACGGGGCACCGGGCGCACGTGCGGCTGCACGGAGAACGACAGCCCCATCGGGTGCCCCGGGGTGGGGTACGGGTCCTGCCCGACGACGAGCACGCGCACGTCCGCGAGCGGCCGCGAGAAGGCGTTGAGGATCGCCGACGGCGCGGGCAGGTACTCGCGTCCGGCCGCCACCTCGGTGCGCAGGAAGTCCCCGAGCGCGTGGAGCTGCGGCTCGACGGGCGCGAGGGCCTGCGCCCAGTCGGGCGCCATGATGCTCGCGAGCGGGGGGCGGGGCGGAGTCGGCTCGGTGACGGCCGGGGCCGCGACCGGGTCGACGTCGACGGGCTGGGCGGGTGCGCTCTCCACGGCACCGAGCCTAACGGCCTCACGGGGCGCCTCTTCGAGACTCCGGCGAGGACGAATGACACCGGTGTGGTTCGTGCGTACGCTGAGAGGCGGTCGCGCGCACCGCCGTGCGCAGGCCTGGTGACGAGAGAGTGCAGGGAGGGAACGATGAGCGAGGCGGCGTACGTGCTCGACGGACCCGACGCGGTCGGCGACCCGACCGTCCAGGAGGACCCGTCGTCGGGCCTGAGCGAGCGCGACCAGGAGATCCTGGCGTTCGAGCGGCAGTGGTGGAAGTACTCGGGCGCCAAGGAGCAGGCGGTGCGCGAGCTGTTCGACATGACCGCGACGCGCTACTACCAGGTGCTCAACGCGCTCATCGACTCCCCGGCGGCGCTCGCCCACGACCCGATGCTCGTCAAGCGGCTGCGCCGGATGCGTTCCACCAGGCAGCGGGCTCGCACGGCCCGTCGGCTCGAAGGGCTCTGACGTGCGACGGACCTTCGCCCGTGAAGTCCGGGCGAACCGGGCGTTTAGCCAACGGGCCTGACCGGGCTACCCTGTCGCCGTGACGAAGAGCCGCTACCCCTACGCGCCCGACGAGTTCGACGCGCCCGCGCAGCAGGGCTCCCCCGTGGGGGTGCACCGCACGCCGCGCAGCGGGTGGAGCAAGACGTGGCCGTTCCTGCTGGTCGCCGTCGTCTTCGCCGGCCTCGCGTACGGGGGCGTCGCGCTGCTGTCGGACAACGGCGCGACCGAGAACCCGCCGCAGGCGCAGTCCACCGACCCCGCGGCCGGGGAGACCGAGGCGCCGCCCGCCGAGGAGACCGAGGAGCCTCCGGCGACCGAGGAGCCCCCGGCGACGGAGGAACCGCCGGCTGAGGAGACGCCCGCGGCGCCCGACATCGCCACGCTCATGGCTGCCGCCGACCCCTCGGCCAACGTCCGGGTGCTCAACGCCAGCGGCATCGGTGGCGAGGCGGGCAAGGGTCGCGACGCGCTCACGAGCCAGGGCTTCACGGACGTGGAGGCCGCGGACTACGAGGGCGACCCGGACGAGGTTTCCGCGACCACCGTCTGGTACGCCGAGGACCGCAGCGACAGCGCCGCCGCCGTCGCGGCCATCCTCGGCATCCCGGCGGAGCAGGTGAGTCAGCAGACGCTCCGCGCCGGCGACGTCGTGGTGATCGTCAAGTCGGAGCTCACCCCGGTCGGCTGACCGCCGCGCTGCGTATCTCGTTCCCTCCCGGGCGGCGAGCGCACCCGTGTGACCTGCCCGTTCGTCGGAGTCCTTGCCTGCGTCGCGCCGCGCGTCCGACCTTCCGTGCGGGCCGCTCCCGGGCTAGGCTCGGGCTACCACGGGGCGGGGGTCGCCTCGCGGGCGACGATGCACGAGGAGAACGTCAATGGCTCAGGGCACCGTGAAGTGGTTCAACTCCGAGAAGGGCTACGGGTTCATCACGCCCGCAGCCGGCGGGCAGGACCTCTTCGTGCACTTCAGCGCGATCCAGACCGACGGTTACCGCACGCTCGACGAGGGCCAGGAGGTCGAGTTCGAGCTCGGCCAGGGCACGAAGGGCCCGCAGGCCGAGCAGGTGCGGCCCCTCTGACACCGCACGCGAGGGTCGCGTGACGGAGAACCTCGACGCCGTCGTCGTCGGTTCAGGCCCCAACGGGCTGGCCGCCGCCGTGACCCTCGCACGTGCCGGTCTTGCCGTGCGCGTCCTCGAGGCGCAGCCCACGATCGGCGGCGGCTCGCGCACGCTCGACCTCGGTCTCGCGGACGGGGTCGTGCACGACCTCTGCTCGGCCGTGCACCCGATGGCGTGGGCGTCGCCGTTCTTCGAGGCGTTCGACCTGGGTGCGCGCGGCGTGGAGCTGCTCGTGCCCGAGGTGTCGTACGCGCAGCCGCTCGACGGCGGCCGTGCGGGCATCGCGTTCCACGACCTCGACCGCACGGTGGAGCGTCTGGGTGTTGACGGCGACGCCTGGCGCAGCCTGCTCGGCCCGCTCGCCGACGGCTGGCGCGACGTCGTCGCGCTCGCCCTGGGTGACAAGCGCTCGGTCCCCGGGCGCACGCTGACGCCCGGTGGCGCCGCCGTCGCCGCACGGTTCGGTGCGGCCGTCCTCGAGCAGGGCAGTGCGGCTTGGGGCCGGCGCTTCCGGACCGAGGAGGGGGGTGCGCTCCTCACGGGCGTCGCGGCGCACGCGATCTCGCGCCTGCCCTCGCCGGCCGCCGCGGGGACGGCGCTCCTGCTCGCGTCGCTCGGCCACGCCCCGGGCGGCTGGCCGCTTCCTCGCGGCGGGTCGGGCGCGATCGTCGGGGCTCTCCTGGACGACCTGCGGGCGCACGGCGGCGAGGTCGTCACGGGTCACCGCGTCAGCGCGCTCGCCGACCTGCCACGGGCCCGGGCGTACGTGTTCGACACGGCTCCCGGCGTCGTCGCGGACGTGTTCGGCGACCGGCTGTCGCCCCGCACGGAGTGGGCCCTGCGGCGGTTCCGGCACGGCGACGCGGCCGCGAAGGTCGACCTCGTGCTCTCCGGGCCGGTCCCGTGGACGGACCCCGAGGTGGGGCGTGCCGGGACGGTGCACGTCGGCGGGACGCGGGCCGAGATGGCGCGCGCGGAGGCGGACGTCGCGGCCGGCCGCCACGCGGCGCGGCCGATGGTCCTCGCGAGCGACCCGACCGTCGTCGACCCCGCGCGCGAGGTGAACGGCCTGCGGCCGCTGTGGACCTACGCGCACGTGCCTGCGGGCTCGACGCGCGACGTGACCGAGGACGTCCTCGGTCAGCTCGAACGGTTCGCCCCGGGGGTCCGGGACCTCGTCGTCGCGTCCCGCTGCGTGCCCGCCGCGGAGATGGCGGCGCACGACGAGAGCTACGTGGGCGGCGACATCGCGGGCGGTGCCGTGAGCATGTGGCAGATGGTCGCGCGCCCGACGCCCCGGCTCGACCCGTACGCGGTCGGGCTGGAAGGCGTGTACCTGTGCTCGGCGTCCACGCCGCCTGGTCCGGGCGTGCACGGGCTCGGCGGCTGGAACGCCGCGCGGCGCGTGCTGCGCCGCGAGTTCGACGTGCGGGAGGAGCCGAGCCTGGCACCGACGCCGAACCTCGCTCCGCGCAGGTAGGCCCCCGGAACTGCTCCGGCGGACCCCGGTTCTCCTGCGGCGGACCAGGGTTCTCCCTCGTGATGCCAGGGTTCTCCCTCGGCGAGTCCTGGCGCTATCTCGCGGTGTCGAGCTCCGCGAGGGCGAGGACGACGAGGGCGGAGCTCCAGGAGAGCGGCGCGACGGCTGCGGGGGAGCCGTCCGCGAGGACCTTCTCCGGGATCGCGCCGGACGCGGTGCGGTGGTCGTCGACCCAGCGGAGCCACTCCCGGGCGTCGGCACGGTCCTCCGGGTCCGACGACGACGCGGCGGTGAGCGCGTAGAGCGTCGTCTGCGGCGTCCAGGAGATGCCGTCCTCGCGCCAGCCCGCGCCGGGCGCGAGACCGCCCGCCGGGCGCAGCATCTCGGTGACCGACGCGCGCCACGCCGCGTCCGCGCCCGCGAGCGGTTCGGGCTGGAACGGCGGCAGCACGAACGCGGTCGACGCGTCGCGCGCGCCGCCGGTCACGTGGCGCGGGTAGCCCTGCGACCCGAACGACCGCTCGACCGCCATGCGCAGCCGCGCGGCGGCGAGCGTCGCGTCGGTCGCCCGGTCGGTCTCGCCCACGGCGGCGTAGACGTCGGCGGCCCCCTCGAGCCCGGCGAGGAGGGGTCCGGCGGTCCCGAGCGTGAGCGCCGTGGGCTCGACCTCCCAGTAGTCGCTCGACGGCGGGGGAAGCGGGTCCTCGCCGTCGACGAGCGAGAGCGCGTGGTCGGCCGCGGCGTCGACGAGGGGCCGCAGCTCGGCGGCGACCTCGCGGCGCTCGCCGACGGGCGTCTCCTCGAGCACGACGTCGGCTGCCCACAGGACCCAGCCGACGCCGTCGGACTGGAGGCCGCGGTCGTCGGGCACGCCCGAGCCGTCGGGCAGGTAGCGCGCGTGGAACGACCCGTCGTCCTCCTGGACGCGGGCGAGGAAGCCGAGGACGTCCCGCGCGTCGTCGACGTGACCGGTGCGCGCGAACGCCGCGGCGGTGAACGACGCGTCGCGCGGCCACACGTAGCGCCACTTGGGCGACGCGGCGGCGAGCGCGGCGCCGTCGTCGAGGGTCAGGGCGCGCAGGTCGAGCAGCGCGGCCTCGCCGAGGGCTGCGAACGGACCGTCAGCGCCGGGGACGACGCCGGACGCGAGCCACGCGCGCGAGGCGGCGGCGGCGTCCTGCGCCCGGGCGGGGTCGAGGAGCGCCGACGCGTCGAGCCGGGTCCCGGCGACCTGTGCGAGCCGGTCCGCCTCGCCGTCGGCGGGGTCGACGCCGTCGGCGACCGTGAACGGGGAGAGCGTCGCGGGGTCGAGCACACGGCTGCCGTCGAGGTACGTCGCCGCGGCGCCGGGGGCGAGGCGCAGGAGCGCGGTGCCGCCGTCGGGGGCGGTCGTGACGGCGACGCCGTCCTGGTACAGGTCGATGTGCTCGCCCGTGGGGGCTGCGACGGCGGTCGCGGCGGTGAGGCCGAGGGCAGGGACCAGCACGAAGCCGGCCAGGGCTGCTGCGAGGCGCCACGACGGTGTTGCGCGGATCACACCGCGCATCCTAAGGGGAGCGGGCGGCACGGCGGGTTTCGCCCGTCGCGATACGAGGGAGAGCCCTGACGGGCTGTCTTGCACTCGCACCGTGCGAGTGCCAATAATGGCGTTAGCACTCTCGTCATGAGAGTGACAGAAGTGACCAGCGCAGGCAGCCGCTCACCGCGGGTGCGGCGCACAACACCAGGTCGACAGGTGAGGCCCGCCCCGGCGGCGTGACATGAACGCCGCCCGTCGCGGGCCGTCCGTCGCGGGCGCCGGCCGACCGCCACACGCCACCAGCGGAGGATCATTCCCCATGGCCAAGATCATCGCCTTCGACGAGGAGGCTCGTCGGAGCATGGAGCGAGGGCTCAACATCCTCGCCGACACCGTCAAGGTCACCCTCGGCCCCAAGGGCCGCAACGTCGTGCTCGACAAGAAGTGGGGCGCGCCGACCATCACGAACGACGGCGTCTCCATCGCCAAGGAGATCGAGCTCGAGGACCCGTACGAGAAGATCGGTGCCGAGCTCGTCAAGGAGGTCGCCAAGAAGACCGACGACGTCGCGGGTGACGGCACCACAACCGCCACCGTGCTCGCCCAGGCGCTCGTGCGCGAGGGCCTGCGCGTCGTCGCGGCCGGCGCCAACCCGATCGCCGTCAAGCGCGGCATCGAGAAGGCCGTCGACGCGGTGACCGAGCAGCTGCTCAACGCCGCCAAGGAGATCGAGACCAAGGAGGAGATCGCCGCCACGGCCGCCATCTCCGCCGGCGACCCCGCGATCGGCGAGCTCATCGCCGAGGCCCTCGACAAGGTGGGCAAGGAGGGCGTCATCACGGTCGAGGAGTCGAACACGTTCGGCCTCGAGCTCGAGCTCACCGAGGGCATGCGCTTCGACAAGGGCTTCCTCGCGCGCTACTTCGAGACGGACCCCGAGCGCCAGGAGGCCGTGCTCGAGGACCCGTACGTCCTCATCGTCGAGTCCAAGATCGCGAACGTGAAGGACCTGCTCCCGGTCCTCGACCAGGTCATGAAGGCCGGCCGCTCGCTCCTCATCATCGCCGAGGACGTCGAGGGCGAGGCGCTCGCGACCCTGGTGCTCAACAAGATCCGTGGCACGTTCAAGTCCGTCGCCGTCAAGGCCCCGGGCTTCGGCGACCGCCGCAAGGCCATGCTCCAGGACATCGCGATCCTCACCGGCGGCCAGGTCATCACCGAGACGGTGGGCCTCAAGCTCGAGAACGCGACGCTGGACCTGCTCGGCCAGGCGCGCAAGGTCGTCGTCACCAAGGACGAGACCACGATCGTCGAGGGTGCGGGCGACGCCGACCTGATCCAGGGTCGCGTCAACCAGATCCGTGGCGAGATCGAGAAGTCGGACTCCGACTACGACCGCGAGAAGCTCCAGGAGCGCCTCGCGAAGCTCGCCGGCGGCGTGGCCGTCATCAAGGCGGGTGCCGCGACGGAGGTCGAGCTCAAGGAGCGCAAGCACCGCATCGAGGACGCCGTGCGCAACGCGAAGGCGGCCGTCGAGGAGGGCATCGTCGCCGGTGGTGGCGTCGCGCTCATCCAGGCCGGTGCCGTGGCGTTCGAGAAGCTCGAGCTCGAGGGCGACGAGGCGACCGGTGCGCAGATCGTGCGCGCCGCGATCGACGCCCCGCTCAAGCAGATCGCCGTCAACGCGGGCCTCGAGGGTGGCGTCGTCGCGGAGAAGGTGCGCAACCTCCCGTCCGGCCAGGGCCTCAACGCCGCGACCGGTGTGTACGAGGACCTCCTCGCCGCCGGCGTGAACGACCCGGTCAAGGTCACGCGTTCCGCGCTGCAGAACGCCGCCTCGATCGCGGCGCTCTTCCTCACGACCGAGGCCGTCGTCGCCGACAAGCCGGAGAAGGCCGCCCCCGCGGGCGACCCGACCGGTGGCATGGGTGGCATGGACTTCTGATCCACGCCTGACCCTCTCCCGGTCTGTCCGGGAGGTCGCAGGACATCGAAGGCCGTCGGCCGGGTTCGCCCGGTCGGCGGCCTTCGTCGTGCCCGGGACCGCACCGGTACACGGACGTATAACGCGGTGTATACACGCCCGAAACGAACGCGCGGCAGGATCGCCGTCATGCACCTGACGCCCGCGGACACCGAGAAGCTGCTGCTCGCCGTCGCGGGCATGGTCGCGCGCGACCGGCGCGAGCGGGGCGTGCTGCTCAACTACCCCGAGACGGTCGCGCTGCTCACCACGTGGGTGATCGAGCGGGCCCGCGAGGGGGCGGGCGTCGAGGAGCTCATGGTCTCGGGGCGCGAGGTGCTCGGCCGCGACGAGGTCATGGACGGCGTCGCGGAGATGCTGCCGGACGTCCAGGTCGAGGCGACGTTCCCCGACGGGCGCAAGCTCGTCACCATCCACCAGCCGATCGCCTGAGCCGGACCGGTCCGGCGCGCGCACGAGGCTCAGCGAGAGCGAGGCGAGACATGGCAGGCATCAGCACGAGCGGCCCCGGCGCGGTCCGGCTCAAGCGCGGCACCGAGGACGTGCCCGTGGTCCTCAACGCCGACCGCACGGACGACGAGCGCGTGACGCTGGTCGTGACGAACACGGGGGACCGCCCGGTCCAGATCGGCTCGCACCTCCACCTGCCCGACGCCAACGCCGCGCTCTCGTTCGACCGCGCCGCCGCGCACGGGTTCCGGCTCGACGTCCCCTCCGGCACGTCGCGCCGCTTCGAGCCGGGCGCGTCCGCCGAGGTCGAGGCCGTCGCCCTGCGCGGTCGACGGCGAGTGCCCGGCCTCCAGCGCGGCAAGCCCGACGGCGGGGCGCTGGACCGCGCGACCGAGCCTGCTGAGCCCGGGGTCGCTCCCCAGGATCCGGCGGACGTGGGGAGAGACCCCGGGTTCGGCGCACGGAGCACGACGACACCCGAGGAGGGCTGACGCATGGTCGCGATCTCGCGCGAGCGCTACGTCGCGCTCTACGGCCCGACGACGGGCGACCAGGTGCGCCTCGGCGACACCGACCTGTGGATCGAGGTCGAGGAGGACCGCACGTTCGGCGGCGAGGAGGTCGTCTTCGGCGGTGGTAAGTCGATCCGCGAGTCGATGGCGCAGGGGTCGACGACCCGCGCCGAGGGCGCGCTCGACACGGTGGTCACGAACGCCGTCGTGCTGGACTGGTGGGGGATCGTCAAGGCGGACGTCGGGATCCGGGACGGACGGATCGTCGCGCTCGGGCGCGCGGGCAACCCCGACGTCGCGGACGGCGTCCACCCCGACCTGCACATCGGGCCGAGCACGGACGTCGTGAGCGGGGAGGGCAAGATCCTCACCGCGGGTGGCATCGACTCGCACGTGCACCTCATCTCGCCGTCGCAGGTCGTGGAGGCGCTGGCCACGGGCATCACGACCGTCGCGGGCGGCGGCACCGGGCCGAGCGAGGGCACCAAGGCCACGACGGTCACGCCCGGCGCGTGGCACCTCGAGGCGATCCACCGCTCGCTCGACCGGCTCCCGGTGAACGTCCTGCTGCTCGGCAAGGGCAACACCGTGAGCGCGGAGGGCCTGCGCGAGCAGGCCATGGCGGGGGCGGGCGGCTACAAGGTCCACGAGGACTGGGGCTCGACGCCGGCCGCGATCGACGCGGCCCTGAAGGCCGCCGAGGACTGGGGGCTGCAGGTCGCGCTGCACTCGGACTCGCTCAACGAGGCCGGGTTCGTCGAGTCGACGCTGCGCGCGATCGGCGGCCGCTCGATCCACGCGTTCCACGCCGAGGGCGCGGGCGGCGGGCACGCGCCGGACATCCTCACCGTCGCGAGCCACCCGAACGTCATCCCCGGCTCGACCAACCCGACGCTCCCGCACACCGTGAACACCGTCGCCGAGCACCTCGACATGCTCATGGTGTGCCACCACCTCAACCCGCAGGTCGCGGAGGACCTCGCGTTCGCCGAGTCGCGCATCCGCGGCACGACCATCGCCGCCGAGGACGTCCTGCACGACCTCGGCGCCATGTCGATCACGTCGTCCGACGCGCAGGCCATGGGCCGCATCGGCGAGGTGGTCACGCGCACGTGGCAGGTCGCGCACGTCATGAAGGCGCGGCGCGGCGCGAGCCCCGGTGGCGCGCGCGGCCCCGAGCTCCCTGCCGACAACCTGCGGGCCCGCCGTTACGTCGCGAAGTACACGATCAACCCGGCCGTCGCGCACGGGATCGACGCGTACGTCGGGTCGGTCGAGCCGGGAAAGGTCGCGGACCTCGTGCTGTGGGAGCCGAAGTTCTTCGGGGTCCGGCCGAGCGTCGTCATGAAGGGCGGCGCGCTCGTGTGGGGCGCGCTGGGCGACCCGAACGCGTCCATCCCGTCGCCGCAGCCCGTGCTCATGCGGCCCGCGCTCGCCGACGCGATCGGCGCCGACGTGTCCATGTCGTTCGTCTCGCCCGCCGCGCTCGACGACGGTCTGGAGGAGCGGCTCGGGCTCGCCCGACAGCTCCTCCCCGTCGCGGACACGCGCGGCGTCGGCAAGGCGCAGATGAAGAACAACGACTACCTGCCGCAGATCGACATCGACCCGGAGTCCTTCGCGATCGAGGTCGACGGCGAGCTCGTCGTCCCCGCGCCCGCCGACCGGCTGCCGCTCGCGCAGCTCTACTCGCTGTTCTGAGCCATGAGCGAGACGCCCGAGGTCGACGGGGAGGGGCGCGCGGAGCTCATGCTCGCGCTGCTCGCCGACGCGCGCCTGCCCACCGGCGGGCACACGCAGTCCGCGGGCCTCGAACCCGCGCTGCGAGCGGGCATGCCCGCGGCGCGCGTGCCCGACTACGTGCGCGCGCGCCTCGCCACGGTCACGCGCGTCGAGGCGGCCACGGCGGTCGTCGCGCGGCACGTCGCGCTCGCGGCCGGTCCCGTGCCCGACGGCGCGGGGTGGCCTCCCGCGGGTGGCGCGCCGTCCGCGGTGCGTGACGGCGTGACGCCCGGCGGCGTGGTGTCCGCGGCGCACGACCTCGCCGACACGTGGCTCGCCTGGACGGCCCGGACACCGTCGCCCGCGCTGCGCGAGACGTCGCAGCGGCTGGGGCGCGGTTCTCTGCGGCTGCTGCGCCGCCTGTGGGCAGGGCATCCCGCGGTCGCCGCGCTGGACGAGGCGGCGGTGCTCGTCGCCGACGCGCGCCGCGCCGACGCGCGCCGCGCCGACGGGTCACCCGACCCGGGCGCGGGCACCACGTCGTCCGAGCGAGCGCCGTCGGGCACCGGACCAGGTCCGGGTGGCCGGGCGGTGGCCGGCCGCCGGGGGCCGCAGCCTCCGCGACCGGTCGTGCTCGGCGTGACCGCCGCGTGCGCAGGGCTGTCCGCGCTCCAGGTCGCGCGTCTCGTCGGGTACGAGGACGTGCAGACCGTCGCAGCGGCGACGCTCAAGCTCGAGCCCGTCGACCCGGTCGTCGCGACGGGCTGGGTCGTGGCCGCTCATCCGGCGATCGACGCGCTCGCCCACGACGTCGCCGACCTGACCGACCCCCGCGCGATCCCCGCGCACGGCGCACCGCTCGTCGAGCAGTGGGCCGAGATCCACGCCCGCACCACCGAGAGGCTGTTCAGTGCCTGACACCCTGCCTGACCACCAGGCCACCCAGAACCCCACCCGCTCCCTGCGCCTCGGCGTCGCGGGACCCGTCGGCACGGGCAAGAGCTCGCTCATCGCGCTCCTGTGCCGCGAGCTGTCCGGCGTCCTGCAGCTCGGCGTCATCACCAACGACATCTACACCGACGAGGACGCGCGGTTCCTGCGCTCCGCGGGCGTGCTCGACCCCGAGCGCATCCGCGCCGTCGAGACGGGCGCGTGCCCCCACACCGCGATCCGCGACGACGTGACCGCCAACCTGCTCGCCGTCGAAGACCTCGAGGAGGACTTCGCGCCGCTCGACGTCGTGCTCGTCGAGTCGGGCGGCGACAACCTCACGGCGACGTTCTCCCCGGCGCTGGTCGACGCGCAGATCTTCGTGCTCGACGTCGCGGGTGGCGGCGACGTCGCGCGCAAGGGTGGGCCGGGCATCGCCCGGGCCGACCTGCTCGTCGTCAACAAGACCGACCTCGCGCCGTACGTGGGCGTCGACGTGCCGCGGATGGTCCTCGACGCGACCGCCGCGCGCGACGGAGCCCCGGTGCTCGCCCTCTCGCGCCTCGACCGCGAGTCGATCGACGCGCTCACCACGTGGGTGCAGACCCTGCTCGTCGCGCACCGAGCGGGTGCGCACGTGCCGCAGGACCCCGGTCCGATGGCGCCGCACTTCCACGCGGACGAGGAGGGCAACGGGTTCCTCCACACGCACGACGAGGGCGACGGGTCGCACGACCACCCGCACGACCACCCGCACGGTGACGTGCCCGCGGAGCCTGCGGCCGCCGTCGGGCGCGACTGACCCAGGACGACGCAGAGGACGAGGGCGAGGACGACGGAGGCGCTGGTGGACGACCTGACGCGCGTCGGCGCGTACCGGGAGGCGGGCCGCGTGCGGTGCGACCTGCGGCCCGGCGCGCTGTCCCCGCGCGTGCTGTCCACGGGTCGCCGCACGGCCCGGGTCGCGCTCGTCGCGACGCGCGCGCTGCTCCTCGGCGGCGACCACGTGCGCATCGAGGTGCACGTGGGGGAGGGCGTCGAGCTCGAGCTCGTCGAGGTGTCGGGCACGGTCGCGTACGCGGGGCGCGGCCGGTCGGCGTCGTGGGACGTGGAGGTGCGGGTCGACGCCGGAGCGCTCCTCGTGTGGGACGCGCTGCCGTTCGTCGTCGCGGACGGGGCCGACGTCGAGCGCACCACGCGCGTGTCGCTCGCCGACGGCGGGACACAGGGTGATCGGGGCGTCGCGCTGCTGCGCGAGACGCTCGTCCTGGGCCGCACGGGCGAGGTGGGCGGCCGGCTGCGGTCGCGCACGCGCGTCGACCTGTCGGGACCTGTCGCCCCGCGGATCCTCGGCGGTGTCGGCGGGACCGGTGAGTCCGCGCCGCCGGGAGGGTCGAGACGCGCATGGCAGGAAGACCCGACGCGGCCGGAGCGCGTGCGCGAGCTCTTCGTCGAGGACCTCGACCTCGCCGACGACCGGACGCTGCCCGGGATCCTCGGCGAGTCCCGGGTCGTCGACTCGGCGCTGTGCCTCGGCGCCCGGCCGCCCGCGACCGCCTCGGAACCGCCCTCGACCTCGGCGCCGTCCCGCCCAGGTCCGCCCGCGCTCACCGGACCCCTGCGGCTGGACCTCGACGGACCCGGCGTGATCGCCCGCCACCTCGGCGCGAGCACCCACGACGCCGGGATCGACGCCGTCGTCGCGGCCTGGACGACGGCGGCGCGCGCCGCCCGAGTCACGGACCCGCCCGGTGCCGCGCCGCCGCCCGCCCGCGGTGCGCCGTCGACCGCCGACCTCCCCGAGACCCGCACGACACTGCTGACGACAGGAGCCTGACATGCACGTCCCCGACCACTTCCTGAACGACCCCACGTCGGCGACGACCGCCGTCGTCTCCCTCGCTGCCGTCGGCTACGCCGCCTACCGGGCGCGCGAGGACCTCACCCCGCGTCGCGTCGCGCTCACGGCCGCGACGACCGGGTTCGTCTTCGCCGTGCAGATGCTCAACTACCCGGTCGCCGCCGGCACGAGCGGGCACCTCATGGGCGGGGCGCTCGCGGCCGCGCTCGTCGGGCCGTGGCTCGGCGTGCTGTCCGTGACGCTCGTGCTGCTCGTCCAGGCGCTCGTGTTCGCCGACGGCGGGCTCACCGCGCTGGGCACGAACGTGCTGCTCATGGCGGTGGTCGGGACGCTCGTCGGCTGGGCCGTGACCCGCGGGGTGCTGCGGCTGACGCGCGGCCGGTGGTCGCCCGCGGCAGCGGGAGCGGGGGCGCTCGCGAGCGTGCCCGTGTCGGCGGCGGTGTTCGCCGGGCTGTTCGCCGTCGGCGGGACGGTCCCGGTCCCGGTGGGCGAGCTCGTCGGCCAGATGCTCTCCGTGCACGCGGTGATCGGGCTCGGCGAGGCGCTCATCACGGCCGGGGTCGTCGGGCTCGTGCTCGCCGTCGCCCCGGGCGTCGCGGCGATCGAGGACGTGGCTCGCTCCGCGGCGAGCGGCGCCGTCGTGCCCGCCCAGACCTCGCCGGGCGCAGCCGTCTCGCCTCGCCCTGGCTCTCCTGCTGCCGCGTCCGTCGGTGCGGTGCGTCGCGCCGTGCTCGCGCTCGGGTCGGGCGCGCTGCTCGCGGCGGTCGTCGTGTCCTCGTTCGCGGCGGCCACCCCGGACGGCCTCGAGGCGACGGCCGAGTCGGTCGGCTTCGCGGACGCGGCCCGCGACCACGCGTTCGCGGGGATGCCGCTCGCCGACTACGGCGAGGCCGGCGGGATCTTCGTCGGCGTCGCGGGCCTCGTCGGCGTGGCCCTCGTCGTCGCCCTCGCCGCGGCGCTGACGATCGCGCTCCTGCGTACCCGGGGGAGGGCAGCCACCGCGACCGTCCGACCGTGACCGGCGCGTGACCCGCGGCGCCTACGCTTGCGCCCGTGCACGACGACGTCGCCCCTCGCCGACCCTGGTACGCCGCGGCAGCGGTCGCGGTCCTCCTCGCGACCGGGCTCGGCGTCGCCGCCGGGCTGGGCGACGTCCTCGCCGTCGAGGCGGAGCCGGCGGTCGCCGCGCCCGAGGAACCGGCCGCCGCACCACGGACGCCTGTCGCGGAGGTGCCCCCGGTGTCGGTCGTCGCGCTGCCCGACGACAGCCTCAGGCTGTCGCTCGCGGCCGACGCGCTCGTCGCCGCGCTCGCCGGCCGTGGGCGCGACGCCGAGGCGCGGCGGGGCGCCGGGGGAGCGGGCGACGGCGGCGCGGCGGCCGGTGAGCTGCGCGTCGTGACCGGCGTCGACCTCGGTTCGGACGACCCCGAGGCGTACCGCGTGACGGTCGTCGCGGACGGCTGGCGCCTCGAGGCGGCTGATCCTGCCGGCGCCGCGCACGGTCTGTACGAGGTCGCGGACCGCGTGCGCACGGGCCGGGTGGCGCTCCCCGCCGGGGCCGGGGACCCGCAGGACGGCGCGGTGCGCGAGCCCGCGCTCGGCATGCGGCTCGTCGACAAGGGGGCGACCGGCATCGAGCCGGACGCGCAGGGGTGGCGCGAGGGCGATCCTTACTCGCACAACGGGGGGTCGTTCGCCGACGCGATCCTCTCGGAGGCCCCCTACGTGGACGACGCCGCGCTCGCCGACGACGCGGCGGACCTCCGGGGCTACGTGGCGACCCAGCTCGCGCAGGGGTTCAACGGGGTCGTCGTCCCGGGGTTCCTGGAGTACGTCACGTTCGACGGGGTGGGCGACGGGCACGGCGTCTACCCCGTGGGCGACGAGCACCTCGACCGCGCGCTCGCGATGCGCGAGGGGTTCGGCCCGCTGTGGGAGGACACGGACGAGGCGGGCATGGACGTCTACCTCCAGACCGACATGCTCATGCTCAGCACGCCGCTGCGGGACTACCTCGACGGACGCGGGCTGGACGTGCACGACCCCGAGCTCTGGGACGTGTACGCCGCCGGCCTCGACGAGCTGTTCACCGCGATGCCCGCGGTCGACGGGATCATGGTCCGCATCGGGGAGGCCGGCCGGATCTACGACCTGCCCGGCTGGGACTACTGGTCCGAGCTCGCGGTCACGGACGAGGAGGCGGTCCGGGCCATGCTCGGGGCGTTCACGCGCGTCGCCGAGGAGCACGGCAAGGACGTCATCTTCCGGTCGTGGACGGTCGGTGTCGGCGCCGTCGGCGACCTGCACACGAACCCCGAGTCGTACGAGAGCGTGCTCGCCGGCATCGACTCGCCGTCGCTCGTCGTGTCCACGAAGCACGTCGCCGGCGACTTCTACTCGTGGTTGCCGCTCAACCCGACGCTGGAGGTCGGGACGCAGCGCCGCATCGTCGAGCTCCAGTCGCGGCGCGAGTTCGAGGGCTTCGGCGCGCTGCCCAACGACCTCGCGCCCGCCTACGCCGCGGCGCTCGACCACTACCTCGCCGCGAACCCGGGCGTCGAGGGCGTGTGGGCGTGGGCGCAGGACGGCGGTCCGTGGAAGGCCGGGCCCATGAGCCTGTACCGCAAGTCCGGGTTCTGGCAGCTCTACGACCTCAACACGTACGCCGCGGCCCGCCTGGCCGTCGACCCGGGCACGGATCCCGGGGAGATCACCGCCTCCTGGGCGCGGGCGACGTTCTCGGACGACCCGGCGACCGTCGCGGCGGTCGGGGAGGCGATGGCCCGCTCGCGCGACGCCGTGCGGCAGGGGCTGTACATCGAGCCGTTCGCGGAGAACCGGGTGCGGGCGCTCGGGCTCGAGCCCCCGCCGATGATGTGGATCTTCGAGTGGGACATCGTCTCCGGCGACGCCGCGGCGCTCGACTCGATCTCGTCGATCGTGGGCACCGACCCGGAAGACGTCGAGGCGGCCGTCGCCGAGGGGCGCGGCGCGGTGGAGACCGTCGAGGAGATGCGCGCGCTGGTCGACGGCACGGACCCGGCGACGTGGCGCGACGACGGGCTGCGGACACAGCTCCTCGACGCGATCGACTACGAGGTCGACCTCTTCACCGTGCTCGCCGACTACCGCGAGGTCGTGCTCCAGCACGGGCGGTGGCTCGCGACCGGTGACGGCGCGGCCCGCGCCGCGTGGGACGACGCCCGGGTCCGCTTCGAGGCGTCCCGGTCCGCGCACGTCGAGCAGTACGGGGACGACCTCTACCTGCCCGCGTACACGTTCACCGCCGCCGACCTCGGCCTGGAGCGCGCCGGGCGGGACCTGCCCGCCGCGTGGGCCGCACGGGCGCTCGGCGTCCTGCTCGTCGCCGCGCTGCTCCTGGGCACCGCACCCGGGCAGCGCCTCCTCGCGCGGCTCGGCCGTCGCCGGCCGTCCGGTGACCCAGGCCCGGCCGGGCCGGTCGCCGGCGGTCTCGCCCTGCGCGCGCTGTGGCTCGGCGCGACCCGCCCGTGGCGCGTCGCCGCCGCCGTGACCGGCGCCGGACGAGCCGACCGCGTCGTCCTGCTGGTGCTGCCCGTGGTAGCCGTCGTGCTCAGCCGCGTCGTGTACACCTGGGCGCTCTCCTGGGTGCACCTCGCTCTCGTGCTCGGGGCGTGGGCGCTGTTCGTCGGCGTCCTGCGGCTGGTCGCCGGGAGGCGCGGCTCCCTCGCGCTCGCGGGCGCGGTCGGCGGCGCGGCGGTCCTGCGCACGGTCCTGCTGCTCGGGGCGCTCGTGCCGACGGGCCCCGGTGGGTACTGGTACGGGCTCTGGGCGGAGCCCGGCGCGCGGACGGCGTACGTGACGCTCGCGACGGCGGCGTTCGGGTGGGTCCTCGTCGCGGCGTGGTTCGCGCTGCGCTCGCTCGGCGCCGGGGTCCTGGCAGCGACGGGCCGAGTCCTCGTGGCGGTCGCGGCGCCGCTCGTCGTCGGTGGTGCGGTGGTGGCCTGGGTCGGGCTGGAGCACACGCTGACGGCCTGGAACGACCAGATGATGATCCTGCCGTGGGGGCTGTCGAGGATCCTCGGCCTCACCGTCCACCTGGGCATCCCCGCGGACCTCCCGGTCCTGGTCGCCGCGGCGGGCCTGGTGGTCGGCGGCGTCGGGGTACTGGCCTGGTGGCTCGGCCGACGGGTGCCCGGCGCCGCGTGACCGAATCGTGACCGCGTGACACGCGCCGTTAACAGCACGGGCAGATCGGGCGAAACACGGCGTCACTAGCGTCGACATCAGTGGGCACCCCCACGGGCACATGAACGTATACATGCCTGTACCCGGTGCTCCCGGCGAGCGACCGCCTGCCCGGCGGCCGCCGGCCTCCTGCTGAGAAACCTGCGGAGAACTCCGCTGTGCGAACCTCGCTGAAAGGACTCTCGTGACACCTTCACGCGCCACGACCCGTCTCGCCCCGGCCGCCGCTCTCGTCGCACTCGCGCTCACGCTCACCGCGTGCGGCGCGAAGACGGAGACCGGCGACGGCGCGAGCGCCGCGACCAGCGCCGCAGAGAGCTGCGTCGACACCTCCGGCGACACCGTCAAGATCGGCTTCCTCAACTCGCTCTCCGGCACCATGGCGATCTCCGAGCAGACCGTCGCCGACTCGCTCGCCCTCGCGGCGGAGGAGATCAACGCCGACGGCGGCGTGCTCGGCAAGCAGCTCGAGATCGTCCAGGAGGACGGCCAGTCCGAGCCCACCGTCTTCGCGGAGAAGGCGGAGAAGCTCATCACGAGCGACTGCGTCGCCGCGGTGTTCGGCGGCTGGACGTCCGCGTCGCGCAAGGCGATGCTCCCCGTCTTCGAGGCCCAGGACTCGCTGCTCTTCTACCCGGTCCAGTACGAGGGCCTGGAGTCGTCGCCCAACATCTTCTACACCGGCGCGACGACCAACCAGCAGATCGTCCCCGCGCTCGACTACCTCAAGGAGCAGGGCGTCGAGTCGATCTTCCTCGTCGGCTCCGACTACGTCTTCCCGCGCACGGCGAACAAGATCATCAACGCCTACGCGGAGGCCAACGGCATCGAGGTCCTCGGCGAGGAGTACGCGCCCCTGGGCCACACCGACTTCTCCACCATCGTCAACAAGGTGAAGTCCGCCGGCGCCGACGCCGTGTTCAACACGCTCAACGGCGACTCCAACGTCGCGTACTTCAAGGAGTACAAGAACGCGGGCCTCGGCCCGGACACGATGCCCGTCGTGTCGGTGTCGATCGCCGAGGAGGAGGTCGGCGGCGTCGGCGTCGAGAACGTCGAGGGCCAGCTCACCGCCTGGAACTACTACCAGACCATCGACAGCCCCGAGAACACGACGTTCGTCGAGGCGTTCCAGGCGAAGTACGGCGACGACCGCGTGACGTCCGACCCCATGGAGGCGGCGTACACGTCGCTGTACCTGTGGAAGGGCATGGTCGAGAAGGCGGAGTCGTTCGCCGTCGCCGACGTCCAGGAGGCCGCCGACGGTGTGACCTTCGACGCGCCGGAGGGCTCCGTCACCGTGAACGGCGACAACCACCACATCGCCAAGACCGCGCTCATCGGCAAGATCGGCCCCGACGGCCTCATCTACACCGAGTGGAGCTCGGGCGAGCCGATCGAGCCCGACCCGTACCTCGAGGGCTACGACTGGGCCGAGGGCCTCTCGTAGTGGGGGAGCTCCGCCGGGTGTGAGCCCGGCGGGGACCGGGGTGTGCGCGCCGGGTCTACCATCCGCCCGCTCGTTCCTCGCGGGCTCCGGTGTTCTCGGTCGGGATCCTCCTCCGTTCGCAAGCTCACTACGGAGTCTCCCTCGGCCAGACCCGGGCACGACCCGGCGCGCACACCCCGGTCCCCGCCTCTCCCGTCACCTCGCCGCACGCCTCACCCTGTCCACCTCGCACGCACTCACCGGAAGGCGTACCGCCCATGGATGTGCTGTTCTCGCAGCTCTTCGCGGGGCTGAGCCTCGGCTCGGTCCTGCTCCTCGCCGCCCTCGGGCTGGCGCTCACGTTCGGCCAGATGGGCGTCATCAACATGGCGCACGGCGAGTTCATGATGGCGGGCGCCTACACGGCGTTCGTCGTGCAGGGGGTCGTCGGGAACGCCGGCGTCTCGCTGCTCGTGTCGCTGCCGCTCGGGTTCCTCGTCGGCGGCCTGCTCGGCCTGCTGCTCGAGGCGACGCTCATCCACCGCATGTACAAGCGGCCGCTCGACACGCTGCTCGTCACGTGGGGCGTCGCGCTCGTGCTGCAGCAGGTCGCGCGCGACGTGTTCGGCGCGCCGAACGTCGACGTGCGCGCCCCCGCCTGGCTGAGCGGCGCCGTCGACCTGTTCGGCCTCGCCGTCCCGAAGACGCGCGTGTTCATCCTCGCGCTGGCGGTCGTCGCGGTCGTCGCGCTGGCCGTCGTGCTCAAGGTGACGCCGCTCGGGCGGCGGATCCGCGCCGTCGTGCAGAACCGCGACCTCGCCGAGGCGAGCGGCGTCTCCACGCGGACCACGGACCGCCTGACGTTCTTCATCGGCTCGGGCCTCGCCGGGATCGCGGGCGTCGCGCTCACGCTCCTCGGGTCCATCGGCCCGACGCTCGGCACGAGCTACATCGTCGACGCGTTCCTCGTCGTCGTCGCCGGCGGGATCGGCCAGATCAAGGGCACGGTCATCGCGGCATTCGCGCTCGGGCTGCTCCAGGCGACCTTCGAGTACTCCACGACGGCGAGCATCGCCAAGGTGCTCGTGTTCGTCGTCATCGTCGTCTTCCTCCAGGTGCGACCCCAGGGCCTCGTGTCGGTCCGGACGAGGAGCCTCGCATGAGCGCCGTCACGACCGGGAGCACGTCCCGGTTCTCCGCGCTGTACCGCTCGTCGCGCGCTCGCGTGATCGTCGGGTTCGCCGTCGCGGCGGTCCTGCTGTTCGCGGTCGCCCCCGCGACGCTCTCCACGTTCCGCCTCGGCCTGCTCGGCAAGTTCCTCTGCCTGGCGATGGTCGCCGTCGGCATCGGCCTCGCGTGGGGCCGCGGCGGGATGCTCACGCTCGGCCAGGGGGTGTTCTTCGGCCTCGGCGCCTACATCATGGCGATGCACCTCAAGCTCGCGGACGCCGGACCGGACGGGGTGCCGGACTTCATGATGCTCTACGGCTCGGGCGAGGTGCCGGGCTGGTGGGAGCCGTTCCGGTCGCCCGTCGTGACGATCCTCGCCATCGCGGTCGTGCCCGCCGGTGTCGCGGCGCTGCTCGGGTTCGCCGTCTTCACGCGGCGCGTGCGCGGCGCGTACTTCGCGATCCTCTCCCAGGCGCTCGCGGCGGCGTTCGCGATCCTGCTCATCGGGCAGCAGGCGACGACGGGCGGCACCAACGGCCTCAACGGGTTCCGGTCGTTCTTCGGGTACGACCTCGCCGACCCGGTGAACAAGCGCATGCTCTTCTTCATCGCCGCCGGGGCCCTGCTCGTCATGGTGGCCATCGCGCGCCAGCTCATGGTGTCCCGGTTCGGCGAGCTGCTCGTCGCCGTGCGCGACCAGGAGAACCGCGTGCGGTTCCTCGGCTACGACCCCGCGAAGGTCAAGGTCGTCGCGTACGCCGTCGCGGCGTTCATGGCCGCGGTGGGCGGCGCGCTGTTCGTGCCGATCGTCGGGATCATCTCGCCCGCCGACGTCGGCGTCGTCCCGTCGATCGGCTTCCTCATCGGTGTCGCGATCGGTGGCCGGGCGACGCTCCTCGGCCCGGTGCTCGGGTCGATCGCCGTGAGCTGGGCGCAGACGAGCCTGTCCGAGGCGTTCCCGTCCGGCTGGATCTACGCGCAGGGCGCGCTCTTCATCCTCGTCGTCGCGTTCCTGCCCGGCGGGCTCGCCGAGCTGTTCACGCGGTGGCGCCGCTCGCGCGGCGGCACCGTGCCCGACGGCGGTGCGCCCGTCCCGGTGGGCGGCGACGCCTCGGACGGGGGCCGCCCGGGCGAGCCGGACCCGGGCGACCCGACGGCCGAGGCGCCGACCGCCGTCGACCACGACCCCGCCACCCCCGGGAGGACCGCATGACCACGCAACCCACCGGACCGGCGTCGGGCACCGCGCGGGCGCCCGAGGTGGGCGCCGCCGTCCTCGAGACCGGCGTCGCGGGCGACGGGCTCGACCTCGAGGCCGCGCAGTCCGTCCTCGGCGTCGACGACTCGCGGTTCCGCCACGACTACCTCGAGGTGCGCGGCCTGCGCGTCGAGTTCGACGGGTTCGTCGCCGTCCAGGGCGTCGACCTCACCGTCACCGCGGGGGACCTGCGGTTCCTCATCGGGCCCAACGGTGCGGGCAAGACGACGATCGTGGACGCGATCACCGGTCTCGCCAAGGCGTCGGGGTCCGTGCAGTTCGGCGGGGTCGACCTGCTCGGCAGGAAGACGCACCGCATCGCGAGGGCCGGCGTCGGGCGCACGTTCCAGACGGCGAGCGTGTTCGAGGAGCTCAGCGTGCTCCAGAACCTCGACATCGCGGCGGGCGCCGGACGCGGCCCGCTCACGCTGCTGCGGCGTCGTACCTCGACGCCCGAGGCCGTCGAGCAGGCGCTCGAGACCGTGGGCCTCGCGCACCTGCGCGACGTCCAGGCCGGCATCCTCGCGCACGGGCAGAAGCAGTGGCTCGAGATCGGGATGCTGCTCGTCCAGGACGCGCGCCTGCTGCTGCTCGACGAGCCCGTCGCCGGCATGAGCCAGGCCGAGCGCGAGCAGACCGGCGAGCTGCTCCAGCGCATCGGCGCGCAGCGGACGGTCGTGGTCGTCGAGCACGACATGGAGTTCCTCCGGGCCTTCGCGTCCTCGGTGACCGTGCTGCACCTGGGCCAGGTGCTCGCCGAGGGCACGTATGCCGAGGTCCAGGCCGACCCGCGCGTGCAGGAGGTCTACCTCGGCAGCGCCGGCGCGACGCGCGGCGCCCGCCGCCGCACCCCGGGACGTGCCACGGGAGGTGACGCGGCGAGCGAGCCCGCGGCGTCGGCCACGGGGGAGCGCGCGACGAGCCCGGCGACCACCACGAACGACGACGAGGAGGCGTGATGCTCGAGCTCACCGGACTGCACGCGGGCTACGGCCGGACCATGGTGCTGCACGGCGTCGACCTCAGCGTGCCCGCGGGGGGCGTCGCCGCCGTGCTCGGGCACAACGGCGCCGGGAAGACGACGCTCCTGCGGACCGCGCTGGGGCTGCTCAAGGCCCGGTCCGGCAGCGTCGTGCTCGACGGCGAGGACGTCACCCGCCTGCCGACCCACCAGCGCGTGCGGCGCGGGCTCGCGTACGTGCCGCAGGGGCAGCAGTCGTTCGGCGACCTCACGGCGCGCGAGAACCTCCAGCTCGTCGCCGACACGTCGCGCGA
Source organism: Cellulosimicrobium protaetiae (assembly GCF_009708005.2). Lineage (NCBI taxonomy): Bacteria > Bacillati > Actinomycetota > Actinomycetes > Micrococcales > Promicromonosporaceae > Cellulosimicrobium > Cellulosimicrobium protaetiae. Next base: position 1,438,797 of record NZ_CP052757.1, read on the forward strand.
GGGGCCGCGACGCCTCGACGAGGCCCTCGACCTCTTCCCGGCGCTGCGCGGGCTGCTCGGGCGGCGTGCCGGGCTCCTGTCGGGCGGGCAGCGGCAGCAGCTCGCCATCGCGCGTGCCCTCATCACCGGCCCGCGCGTGCTCGTGCTCGACGAGCCGACCGAGGGCATCCAGCCGTCGGTCGTCACCGAGATCGAGGACGCGATCCTCACGCTCACCGACGCGGGCGGGCTGTCCGTCCTGCTGGTCGAGCAGCACGTGGGGTTCGCGCTCGGCGCGGCGCGCGACTATGTCGTCCTGCAGTCCGGGCGCGTGACGAGCCGCGGCTCGGGCGGCGAGGCGGCCGAGGAGAGCGTCCGTGCCGCGATGGCGGTCTGACGGGTGCCGCGAGCAGGCGGAGGAGGCATGACGACGGCCGGGATGCGGGAGGATGGGACCAGGGCGGGACCGGACCGCGCGGCACGGACGAGCAGGAGACCCAGCATGGACATCGTGACCGCGACGCAGGCACCCGCGCCGTCCCTGCGCGAGGTCGTCTACACGCGGCTGCGCGCGGACATCCTCAACGGGCGCGTCGACCCGCGCGAGCGGCTCACCGAGCCCAAGCTGAGCAAGCGGTTCGAGGTGTCGCGCACCCCCGTCCGCGAGGCGTTGTCGCGCCTGCTGTCGGACGGCCTCATCGAGCGCACCGACTTCGGGTACGCCGTCGTCGTGCCGAGCCTCGCGGAGCTGCGCGACCTCTACGAGCTGCGGGTGACCCTCGAGCTGCGCGGCGTCGAGCGCATCATCGAGAACTCCGAGCTGCACTACGACGTCGAGGCGCTCCGCGACGAGCTCGCCCGGTGGGTCGAGCTGCGTGCCGCGCCGCCCGAGCCCGACCCGAGCTTCGTCCTCCTCGACGAGCGCTTCCACACGGTGCTGTCCCGCGCGGCGGGGAACGACCGTCTCACCGACGCCCTCGTCGAGGTCAACGAGAAGGTGCGTGCCGTCCGCATGTACGACTTCGTCGAGTCCGAGCGCATCCGCGTCACGATCGACGAGCACGTCGAGATCCTCGAGCTCGCGATCGCGGACCGGCTCCCCGAGGCGCGCACCGCGCTCCACCTGCACGTCGGCGAGTCGTTGGCCGTCGTGATGGAGCGTGCGGCGCGGGCGCTCTCGCGCATGGCGCTCGCCGGCTGATCTCTCCCTCCCGCACCGTTACGCGCGGTTAACCGGGGCCGACCTCGGGCGAAACACGGGCTTCCTAGCCTCGCAGCACTGAATACGTGGGTGTATACACCCCGTCCGCGCAGTGCTCGGAGCTGGAGGTCTCGATGTTCGACACGGTCCTGGTCGCGAACCGGGGGGAGATCGCGTGCCGGCTGCTCCGCGGCGCGCGCGAGCTCGGCATCCGCACCGTCGCGGTGTACTCCGAGGCGGACGCGGGGGCGCCGCACGTGCGGCTCGCCGACGAAGCCGTCCTGCTCGGGCCCGCCCCCGCGGCCTCGAGCTACCTCGACGCCCGCGCGGTGCTCGACGCGGCCCGGCGCACGGGCGCCGGCGCGATCCACCCGGGGTACGGCTTCCTGTCGGAGAACGCGGGCTTCGCCGCGGAGGTCGAGGCGGCCGGCCTGGCGTTCGTCGGCCCCACGCCCGAGCAGATCCGCGTCTTCGGCGACAAGGCGAGCGCCCGCGACGCCGCCCGGGCGTGCGGCGTCCCGCTGGTCGCGGGGACCGGGGTCCTCGACGGCGTGGACGACGCCGTGGCGCAGGCGGCCGTGATCGGGTACCCGGTGATGCTCAAGGCGGTCGGCGGCGGGGGCGGGATCGGCATGCAGGCGTGCCAGGACCCCGACGAGCTCGCCGCCGCCTACCGGCGGGTCGAGCGGCTGGCGGCGGCCAGCTTCGGCTCGGGCGGGGTGTTCCTCGAACGGTTCGTCTCCCGCGCCCGGCACCTGGAGGTCCAGGTCTTCGGCGACGGGCAGGGCCGGGTCGTGAGCCTCGGGGACCGCGACTGCTCGCTGCAGCGCCGGCACCAGAAGGTCGTCGAGGAGGCCCCGGCGCCCGGGCTCCCGGACGCGGCGCGCGCGGCCCTGCACGCCGGTGCCCGCGACCTCGCCGCCTCCGTCGGCTACCGCTCGGCGGGCACCGTCGAGTACGTGTACGACGTCGAGCGCGACGAGCTGTCGTTCCTCGAGGTGAACACGCGCCTGCAGGTCGAGCACCCGGTCACCGAGGCCGTCACGCGGGTCGACCTCGTGCACTGGATGCTGCGCCTGGCCCGGGGCGAGACCGTGCTCGACGGCGTCCCGGACGCCGGTCCGGCGGTGCGCGGGCACGCGGTCGAGGCGCGGGTCTACGCCGAGGACCCACGCCGCGACCACCGGCCGAGCGCCGGCCTGCTCACTCGGGTCGAGCTGCCCACGGGCGGCGCGCGCGTGGACACGTGGGTCGAGGCCGGGCAGGAGGTCACGACCCACTACGACCCCTTGCTCGCGAAGGTCGTCGTCCACGAGCAGGACAGGACGGCGGCCCTCGACGCCCTGGGCGTCGCGCTGCAGGCGTCGCACCTCGTGGGCGTGCAGACCAACCTCCCGCTGCTGCGGGCCGTCGCGGCGGACCCGGTGGTGCGCGCCGACGAGCACACGACGGGGACGCTCGCGCACGTCCGGGACGACGAGCCCTGGATCGACGTCCTCGCGCCCGGCGTGATGACCACGGTCCAGGACTGGCCCGGCCGGCTCGGGCACTGGGACGTCGGGATCAGCCCGTCCGGGCCGATGGACGACCTCGCGTTCCGGGAGGGCAACCGGGCGCTCGGGAACCCCGAGGGGGCGCCGGGCCTGGAGTGCACGCTCACCGGTCCCCGGCTGCGGTTCAGCCACGAGGCGCTCGTGTGCGTGACGGGGGCGCCCGCCCCGGTCACGCTCGACGGCCGTCCCGTCCCGCAGTGGGAGCCGGTCGAGGTCGCGGCCGGGGCCGTGCTCGACGTCGGCGCCCCGCACGACGCCGGGCTGCGGACCTACGTGCTCGTGCGCGGCGGGCTCGACGTCCCCGAGTACCTCGGCTCGGCGTCGACGTTCACGCTCGGCGGGTTCGGCGGGTACACCGGGCGCGCGCTCGCCCCGGGCGACGTGCTGGTCCCCGGCACGACCCCGGCGGTCGCCGCGCCGGGGCCCGTGCCGGAGGAGCGACGGCCCGTGCTGACCCACACGTGGGAGCTCGCGGTCCAGGAGGGGCCGCAGCCGGCGCCGTCGTACTTCACGCCGGCCGACATGGCGCAGCTGTACACCACGACGTGGGACGTGCAGTCGCACGCCAACCGCACCGGGATCCGGCTGTCCGGGCCCGCGCCGACCTGGGCGCGACCCGACGGCGGGGACGCGGGCCTGCACCCGTCGAATCTGCACGACAACCCGTACTCCGTCGGCGCGCTGAACGTGAGCGGCGACACCCCGATCCTCCTCGGGCCGGACGGCCCCAGCCTGGGCGGGTTCGCGTGCCCGGTCACGGTCGTGGCCGGGGCGCGGTGGAAGCTCGGCCAGATCCGGCCCGGCGACACGGTGCGCTTCGTCCCCGTGAGCGACGACGGGGCGCGACGCCTGCGGAACGACCCCTTGACGAAGGCGCACGGCCCCGTGCGCGGGGCGCTGCGCGCCGTGCCGTCCGACGACGGGGTGCTGGGCCGCCGGCCCGGCGACGACCGGCGACCTGCCGTGTCGTACCTGCGGGGCGGCGACGACAACGTGCTCGTCGAGTACGGCGACGCGGTGCTCGACCTCGGGGTGCGGCTGCGGGTGCACGCGCTCGCCCGGGCGCTGCGCGCCGCCGCGCCGGGCGGCGTGGTCGACGTCACCCCCGGGGTGCGGTCCCTGCACGTCCACGTGGACCCGGACGTCCTGCCCGTCGACCGGCTCGCGGGCCTGCTGGCGGAGCTCGAGGAGGACCTGCCGGCGGCCGACGAGCTCGTCGTGCCCAGCCGCCGCATCCATCTGCCCCTCAGCTGGGACGACCCGTCGATCCGCGAGGCGGTCGACCGGTACGCCGCCGGTGTGCGACCCACCGCGCCGTGGCTGCCGTCGAACGTCGAGTTCATCCGTCGCATCAACGGCCTCGCGTCGGTCGAGGACGTGCGCCGGACCGTGCTCGACGCCGAGTACCTCGTGCTCGGCCTCGGCGACGTGTACCTCGGTGCGCCGCTGGCCGTCCCGCTCGACCCGCGGCACCGCCTCGTGACCACGAAGTACAACCCGGCACGGACCTGGACGCCGTCCGACGCGGTCGGGCTCGGCGGGACGTACCTGTGCGTGTACGGCATGGAGAGCCCCGGCGGGTACCAGCTCGTGGGCCGCACGGTGCCGATCTGGAGCGGGCACCGGCAGCGCGGGGTCTTCGAGACCGGCGTGCCGTGGCTGCTGCGGTTCTTCGACCGGATCGTGTGGGAGCCGGTCGGGGCCGACGAGCTCGTGGAGCAGCGCGCCGCGTTCGCGGCGGGGCGGCTCGACGTGCGGGTGGAGGACGGCGAGTTCTCGCTGCGCGACCACCTCGCGTTCCTGGAGGCCGAGCGCGAGGACATCGAGGCCTTCCGTGCGCGGCAGGCGGACGCGTTCGCGGCGGAGCGGGCGGCGTGGGAGCGCAGCGGCGAGCTCGACCGGACGCGCACGGGGCCCGCGCCCGAGCCAGGGCCGGGGACGGCCGACGGCGCGGGCCTCGAGGTCCCCGACGGGCACCACGTGGTGCACGCCCCGATGGTGGGCAGCGTGTGGCGGGTCGCGGTCGGGCACGACCAGCAGGTCGAGGCCGGCGACGAGCTGCTCGTGCTGGAGGCGATGAAGCTCGAGCTGCGCGTCACCTCGCCTGTCGCCGGTCGGGTCGCGCGGCTGCTCGTCGAACCCGGGCAGCAGGTGACCCCGGGCACGGCCCTCGCGCTCGTCGCGCCCTGAGCGCTTCACCGCACCTGTCCACCTCTCCGCACGACCCATGGAGCACCCCCGGATGACGACGACGCTCGGCCCCACCTCGACCCGTGCCGCGGCCGCCCCCGCGACGGACCCCACGACCGCGGCCCGCTACCGGGTCCGGCGTGCCTTCGCGCGGATCGCGGAGGTGGACCGGCCCGAGGTGTGGATCACGCTGCGCGCCGAGGAGGACGTCCTCGCCGACCTCGTCGACGTCCACCGCAGGGCCGACGCCGGTCAGCGCCTGCCGCTCGCCGGCGTGCTGGTCGCGGTCAAGGACAACATCGACGTCGCGGGACTGCCCACGACGGCGGCCGCGCCCTCGTTCGCCTCGACCCCGGACGTCTCCGCGCCGTGCGTCCAGCGGCTCGTCGACGCCGGAGCCGTCGTGCTCGGCAAGACGAACCTCGACCAGTTCGCGACCGGGCTCGTCGGGGTCCGCAGCCCCTACGGCGCGGTGCGGCACGCGACCCTCCCGGACCGGGTCTCGGGCGGCTCGAGCTCCGGGTCCGCCGTGGCGGTCGCGCTCGACGTCGTCGACCTCGCGCTCGGCACCGACACCGCCGGGTCGGGTCGCGTCCCCGCCGCGCTGCACGGCCTCGTCGGGATCAAGACCACGGTCGGGCTCGTGCCGACCGACGGCGTCGTCCCGGCGTGCCGCAGCTTCGACGTGGTGACCACGTTCTCCCGCGACGTCGCCCTGGGCCGCCTCGCGACGTCGGTCATGACGCGCCCGGGTTCTCCCGCGGCGCGGTCGGCGCCCGCCGACGCGCGCCTCGGCCTGCGGTGGCGTCCCGTCGTGGCCGTCCCCGTCGCGGCGAACCTGGAGGCGCTCGACCCGGCCTGGCGCGAGGCGTTCGCGACCGTCCCGGACCGGCTCGCCGCGCTGGGGGCGGAGGTCGTCGAACGGGACGTCGCGCCGCTCCTCGACGCCGCCCGGCTGCTGTACGACGGCGCCCTCGTCGCGGAGCGCTACGCCGCCGTCGGGGCGGCGGTGGACGCGGGCGGTCCGGACCTCGACCCGACCGTCGCCGCCATCATCGGCGCGGGCCGCGACGTCCCCGCGCACCGGTACGTCACGGACCGCGCGGGCCTCGACCGGACCCGCACGGTGCTGCGGGACCTGCTCGACGGCGTCGACCTCCTCGTGACGCCCACGACCACGGAGCACCCGACGATCGCGGCCGTCCAGGCCGACCCCGTCGCGATCAACGCCCGGATGGGGACGTTCACGAACTTCGTCAACCTCCTCGACCTCGCCGCGGTCGCCCTCCCCGCGGGGGTCGAGGCGGCGGGGACGCCGCTCGGCGTCACGGTCCTCGCCCGGGCGTTCGAGGACGACCTCGCGCTCGACCTCGCCGCGCGCTGGCTGGGAGAGCCGACCGGGGCCGGCGAGGTCCCGCTCGTGAGCACGGCCGCCACGGCCCTCCTCGCGGTCTTCGGCGCCCACCTGCGCGGGCAGCCGCTCCACCACGAGCTCGAGGCGCTCGGCGCCCGGTTCCTGCACCCGGTCCGCACGAGCGCGCGCTACCGGTTGGTGGCCCTCGGCACGACGCCCCCGAAGCCGGGACTCGTGCGGGTCGGGACGGAGGGGGGCGCGAGCATCGCCGGCGAGCTCTACGAGATCTCGGTCGGTGGGCTGGGAGCGTTCCTCCGCGACCTGCCCGCGCCCATGACCCTCGGCGCGGTGACGCTCGACGACGGGTCGAGCGTCGTCGGGTTCGGGTGCACGCACGAGGCGGTCGCGGGCGCGCGCGACGTCACGGCGGCCGGGTCGTGGCCCGCGTACCTCGCGGAGCGGTCCGGCGCGGGGACGACGGGTGGTGCGTCCACCCCCTGAGCCCACGCATCCGTGGCCCCGGCCGACGAGATGACGAACTGTCCTGATCTGTCCGATCCGTGGACACGCCCTTCCCTCCGGGACTTCGCTGTGCTGAGGTAAGCCTCAGTGAGGCAAGGTTTACCTAAGTAATCCTTCCTCGCGTCGACCGAGACACCAGGTATGGGGGAACCATGGGACTGCCGACGATCGCCGCCTACGACGGGCCGGCCCCGCACGAGTACCCGGGCAACCGGGTGGGCTGGCACGTGGACCCGGCGCGCGCCGTGCTCCTCGTCCACGACATGCAGCGGTACTTCGTGGACGCGTTCGACCCGTCGTCGCCCGCGCTGCGCGACGCGGTCGACAACATCGCCCGCCTCACCGGCGCAGCACGCGAGCTCGGCGTCCCGGTGGTCCTGACGACGCAGCCGCCCGCGCAGCAGCCCGCCGACCGCGGCCTGCTCACGGACTTCTGGGGACCGGGGATCCCCGCGGGCGGGAGCGACGCCGTGATCGACGAGCTCGCGCCGCAACCCGGGGACACCGTCGTGACCAAGTGGCGATACGACGCGTTCGTCCGCACCGGGCTGCGCGACCTCCTGCGCACGCAGGGGCGCGACCAGCTCGTGGTCACCGGGATCTACGCGCACATCGGCTGCCTCGTCACGGCGTGCGACGCGTTCATGCACGACGTGCAGCCCTTCCTCGTCGGCGACGCGGTCGCGGACTTCTCGCTCGCGCACCACCGCCAGGCGCTCGACTGGGCGGCGGGCCGGTGCGCCGCCGTCGTGACGACCGACGACGTGCTGACGCACCTCGGGGCGCGCGTCCCCGCGGTGGCGGGGGCATGACCGCGCGCGTCGCGCTCGTGACGGGTGCCGCCGGCGGCATCGGTGCGGCCGTCGTGGACGTCCTGGCGGCGCGGGGCCTCGTGGTCGTCGCGGCGGACCTGGGCTCCCCGGCCACGCGGGCGCTCCCCGGCGTCGACGCGGGGAGCGTCGTCCCGGCGCGGCTCGACGTGACCGACGAGGCCGACGTCGTGCGCCTCGTCGACCGGGTGGAGAGCGAGGTCGGGCCCGTCGAGGTGCTGGTCAACGCCGCGGGCGTCCTGCACCCGGGCCCCGTGGCCACGTCCACGCTCGCGCAGTGGCAGCACATGCTCGCCGTCAACGCGACGGGGGTCTACCTCGTGTCGCGCGAGGTCTCGCGCCACCTCGCCGCGCGCCGCCGCGGTGCGATCGTCACGGTCGCCTCGAACGCCGCGGGCGTCCCTCGCGCGGGGATGGCGGCGTACGCGGCGTCCAAGGCCGCCGCGTCCAGCCTGACCCGGTCGCTCGGCCTCGAGCTCGCGCCCGCCGGGGTGCGGTGCAACGTCGTCGCACCCGGCTCGACCCGCACGCCCATGCTCGCCGCGCTCGCCGGCGCGCCGGGACCCGACGGTCCCGTGCTCGACGGCCCCACCGAGGAGCGCGTCGTGGCCGGCCGGCCCGACGAGTTCCGGCTCGGCATCCCGCTCGGCCGTCTCGCCGAGGTGCAGGACGTCGCAGGAGCCGTCGCGTTCCTCGCGTCCGACGCGGCCCGGCACATCACGCTGCACGAGCTCGTCGTCGACGGCGGCGCCACGCTCCGCTGACACGTCGCACGCCCCCTCAGAGCACCCGCACGACCTCTCGCACGTCTGCCTGCGGACGACCGCGCAGGCCACGACACCTTCGACAGGACGAGGACGCCACATGAACGGCTTCACCGTGCTCGACGACCCGACAGGGACCGTCACCGCCAGGACCACGAACCCCGACGGTGCCGCGACGCCCCGGTACGCCGAGTTCCGCCTCGCGTCGCCCGAGGTGGCGCTCGACGCGCACGGGGTGCGCGAGCGGCTCGACGTGCCGTCGTGGGACGGCCCGACGGTCACCGCGGCCGCGCGCGAGCTGCTCGGGCGCGCCGCGTCCGCACGCTGGGCGGGGGAGCCCGCGCCGATCCTCGTCGGCACGATCCCGTTCGACCCCTCGCGTCCCGCGCACCTCGTCGTCCCGGCGCACCAGTCGTGGCGGCCCGTGGCGGCCGCGTCCCGCCGCAGGACGGGGGACGTCGCGGGCGCGGCGACCCACGACCTGCCCGGGCGCGACGACGCGGTCTTCCGTGCCGCCGTCGGGCGTGCGGTGTCCCGGATCGAGGCGGGCGAGGCCGAGAAGGTGGTCCTCGCCCGTACGCTCGACGTCTCGGCCCCCGCGCCGCTCGACCGCGCTGCGCTGCGTGCCGCGATGCGGGAGGCGAACCCGGACGCGTACGTGTTCGACGTCGCGCTGCCGGGCGGGCAGGGCCACCTGGTGGGAGCGAGCCCGGAGCTCCTCGTGTCGGTCCGCGACGGCGTGCTGCACAGCCACCCGCTCGCCGGCTCCGCGCCGCGGTCCGCCGACCCCGAGGAGGACCGCGCGACCGCGCAGCGGCTCCTGGCCTCGGAGAAGGACCTGCGCGAGCACGCGTTCGTCACCGACGCGATCCGCGAGGTGCTGCGCGGGTTCGTCGAGCACGACGACGACCTCGACGTGCCGACGACGCCCGAGCTCGTCGCGACCTCGCACCTGTGGCACCTCGGCACACCCGTCACCGCGCGGCTGCGGCCGGGCACGTCGGTGCTCGACGTCGTCTACGCGCTGCACCCCACGCCCGCGGTCTGCGGCCACCCCCAGGACGTCGCGCGTGAGCTCATCGGCTCGCTCGAGCCGTTCGACCGCGGCTTCTACACCGGGCTCGTCGGCTGGGCGGACCAGGCCGGGAACGGCGAGTGGGCCATCGTGCTGCGGTGCGGCGTCGTCCGCGGCGCCGACGTCCGCCTGTTCGCGGGGGCGGGGGTCGTCGCCGGGTCGACGCCCGAGGCCGAGCACGCCGAGACCGCCGTGAAGCTCTCGACCCTGCTGTCCGCGCTGGGCGGCGTCGCATGACCGCCGGGACCGCACCGACCGCCGTCCACCCGGGCCGGCCCGTTCTCCCCGCGCCGCTCCTGCTCGACGGCGTGGTCCCGGTCCCGGCCGAGGCCGCGGAGCGCTACCGCGCGGCCGGGTACTGGACCGACCAGACGCTCGGCTCGCTCGTGCGGGACGCCGCGACTGCCACCGCCCGGCCCGACGCCGTCGCGCTCGTCGACGCGCGCCGCACCCTCACGTACGCCGACCTGGACCGCGCCGCCGACGACCTCGCGCACGGGTTCGCGGCCCTGGGCGTGCGCCGCGGCGACCGGGTCGTCGTCCACCTCCCGAGCTCGGTCGAGCTGGTCGAGGTCCTCGTCGCGCTCGGGCGGTCCGGCGTCGTCCCGGTCCTCGCCCTGCCCGCGCACCGGCGCACCGAGGTCGAGTACTTCGCGGCGCACACCGAGGCGGTCGTGCTCGTGACCACCGGCGCCGAGCCCGGCTTCGACCACGCGGGGCTCGCGCGCGAGGTCGCCGGTGCGGTCGCGTCGGTGCGGCACGTCGTCGTCGCGGGTGCGGGGTCCGCCTCGCCGGCCGAGGCCGTCGACCCGCGCGCCGTGCCCGCGACCCCGGGCGACCGCGCCCCGTTCGCGGAGCACGCGCTGGACGACCTGCGCCGGACCGACCTGACGGCGGCCCGGGGCGGGTTCGACGACGCGGCGCACCCGTCCGACGTCGTGCTCCTGCAGCTCTCGGGCGGCACCACGGGGACGCCCAAGCTCATCCCGCGCACGCACGCCGACTACCTGTACTCGGTGCGCGAGAGCGCGGCGATCTGCGGCCTGGGGCCGGGCTCGGTGTACCTCGCGACCCTGCCGGTCGCGCACAACTACGCCCTCACGTCGCCCGGCGTGCTCGGCGTGCTGCACGCGGGCGGCACCGTCGTCCTGTCCCCGCACGGCGCGCCCGACGCGGCGTTCGCGCTGATCGAGCGGCACCGCGTCACCCACGTGGCCCTCGTCCCGCCGCTCGCGCACGTGTGGGCCGCCTCGCCGCTCGTCGCGACGCACGACCTCTCGTCCCTCCGCGTCCTCCAGGTCGGGGGAGCCAAGCTCGGGACGAGCGCGGCCGAGCGGCTGCTCGCGGTCTTCGGCGACACCCTCCAGCAGGTCTTCGGCATGGCCGAAGGGCTCGTCTGCTACACGCGGGAGGGCGACCCGCGCGACGTCGTCGTCGGCACGCAGGGTCGCCCGATCTCCCCGGACGACGAGGTCCTCGTCGTGGACGACGACGACCTCCCGGTCGGCACGGGAGAACCCGGACACCTGCTGACCCGTGGCCCCTACACGATCCGCGGCTACTACCGCGCGCCCGAGCACGACGCGCGCTCCTTCACGGCCGACGGCTTCTACCGCACGGGCGACCTCGTGACGCGCGACGCCGACGGCTACCTCACCGTCGTGGGACGGGCGAAGGAGCAGATCAACCGCGGGGGAGAGAAGGTCGCGCCCGCGGAGGTCGAGAACCACCTGCGCGCCCACCCCGACGTGCTCGACGCGAGCGTCGTCGGCGAGCCCGACGAGTACCTGGGCGAGCGCGCGCTCGCGCGCGTCGTCCCCCGGCCCGGGGCCGCGCCCCCGACGGCCGTCGTGCTGCGCCGGTTCCTGCGCGAGCGCGGCATCGCCGCCTACAAGATCCCCGACCGCTTCGAGACCGTCGAGGCGCTCGCCACCACCGCGGTCGGCAAGGTCGACCGCACCCCGGCCCCCGCACCCGCGCCCGCCGGCACCGAGACCCGCACCCAGCCGTGGAGCACGCAATGAGCAACCCGAACCGCACGCAGGACCCCCACCCCCGCCGACCCGGCGCCGCGGTGGACGTCGACCTCCTCGGTCTCGGCTTCGGGCCCTCGAACATGGCGCTCGCGATCGCCGTCGAGGAGCACAACGCCATCGCCGCCGATCCCCTGCGCGCCGTCTTCCACGAGAGGCAGGCGACCTCGCGCTGGCACGACGGGATGCTGTTCGACGACGCGCACATGCAGGTCGCGTTCGCCAAGGACCTCGTGACGCTGCGCAACCCCACGAGCGACTACGCGTTCCTCGCGTTCCTGCACGAGCAGGGCCGCCTCGTCGACTTCCTCAACCGGGGGAGCCTGACGCCCCTTCGCGTCGAGTTCGCCGCCTACCTGCGCTGGGCCGCGGCCCGCCTCGGGGGCGTCGCGCGGTACGGGTCGACGGTCGAGTCCGTCGCGCCCGTGCGCGACGGCGGCCGCGTCGTCGCGTTCGACGTCACCGTGCGCGACGCGCAGGGCCCGACGACGACCCGCGCCCGGGACGTCGTCGTCGCGGCGGGCCTCCAGCCGCGGCTGCCCGAGGGCGTCGTCGAGTCGGCGCGCGTCTGGCACAACCACCGCCACCTCGACCGGGTCGCGCTCGTCGACCACGAGGTGCGGCGCGCGGTCGTCGTGGGCGCGGGGCAGAGCGCGGCCGAGGTCATGCTCGACCTCTACGCCCGCTTCCCCGGTGCCGAGGTCCGGTCCGTGTCGCGACGCTTCGGCTTCTCGCCGTCGGACTCCACGCCCTACGCCAACGGGGTGTTCGACCCGGGCACCGTCGACGTCTTCTATGACGCCCCGCCCGCAGGGCGCGCCCAGATCGTGGCGCACCACCGCAACACCAACTACTCGGTCGTCGCCGAGGAGACGATCCGGGCGCTGCACGAGCACGAGTACCGCGACCGCTGGCTGGGGACCGAGCGCCTGGGCTGGCACCGCTGCACCGAGGTGCTCGACCTGCGCGACGTCCCCGGCGACCGCGTCACCCTCACGCTCGCCGACAACCTCACCGAGACGACGACCCGGCTGGACGCCGACCTCGTCGTCGTCGCGACGGGCTACCGCCCGCTGGACGTGACGACGCTCCTGACGGGCGCCGGGCCGGACGATCGTGCGCTCGTCGTCCGCGACACCGCCGGGGCGCCGGACCTGCACCGCGACCACCGGGCGCGCCTCGCGGAGCCGTCGGACGCGGGCCTGTACCTCGTCGGGCAGTCCGAGCACTCGCACGGGCTCTCGTCGACGCTGCTCTCGACGCTCGGCGTCCGCGCCGGCGAGGTTCTCGGCTCCGTGCTCGCGCGCCGCGCGGCCCTCGGTGCGGGCGAGCCGGCGGACGCGGCGGTCACCGCGTCGGAGCATGCCCGGCCCGAGCCCGTGGGGGCACGGTGAGCCTGGCGACGACCGACCTCCGGGTCGGGTACGGCGGGAACGACGTGCTCCGCGGCGTCGACCTGGAGATCCTCGAGGGCGAGCTCACCGTGATCGTCGGGCCGAACGGGTGCGGGAAGTCCACCCTGCTCCTCGCGCTCGCGCGCGTGCTGCGACCGTCCTCGGGGACCGTCGAGCTCGACGGTCGTGCGGTCTCGGCGATGCCGTCGCGCGAGGTCGCGCGCCGGCTCGCGTTCCTGCCGCAGTCGCCGCTCGGTCCGGACGGCATACGCGTGCGCGACCTCGTGGCGCGCGGACGCCACCCGCACCAGGGTCTCCTGCGCCCGCTGACGGCCGAGGACCACCGCGTCGTCGACGAGGCCCTGCTCGCGACCGACACGCTCGACCTGTCGACCCGCCGCGTCAGCGAGCTCTCGGGCGGCCAGCGCCAGCGCGTGTGGATCGCCATGGCGCTCGCGCAGGAGACGCCGCTCCTGCTCCTCGACGAGCCGACGACGTTCCTCGACGTCGCGCACCAGCTCGACGTCCTCGACACGTGCGCGCGCCTGCACGACGACGGCCGGACCGTCGTCGCCGTGCTGCACGACCTCAACCTCGCGGTCCGGTACGCGACCCGGCTCGTCCTCATGAAGGACGGCGCGGTCGTCGCGCACGGCCGGACCGAGGACGTGCTCGACGTCGCGTTGGTCGAGCACGTGTTCGGGATCCGCGCCCACCTCGTGACCGACCCGGAGGGCTGGCCGCTCGTCGTGCCCGCCCGGTCGGACGTCCTGGCCCGGCGCGCCCGGCCCGGGGCCGTGGCCCCGAAGGCGCTGCCGACCGAGCCGCTGACCGAGCCGCTGACCGAGCCGCTGACCGAGCCGCTGACCGGACCCCTGACCGCCCCGCCCTCGACCGGAGGACCCGCATGACCACCACGGCCCCGCCCACGCGCGAGCAGGCTCTCGCCGACCTCGCGGAGGTCCTCGGCGCGGGGGCCTCCGCACCCGAGATCGGGCTCGACGACGACCTGACGGACCACGGCCTGGACTCCGTGCGCCTCATGGCCCTGGTCGAGCGCTGGCGCGGCGCGGGCTGGCCCGTCGAGTTCGCCCAGGTCGCGGTCGACCCGACGCTACGCGGCTGCCTGCGCGCCCTCGGCGTGCCGCACGACTGACCGCCCCGTCACCACCACCCATCCCGACCGCCCCGGTCACCACCCAGCCCGAGGAGAACGACCGCATGTCCCGCACCCGACCCACCACCCGCCCGACCCGTCCCGGACGGGCGGCCGCGCTGCTGCTCGCCCCGGCCATCGCCGCCGCCCTCGTCGTGAGCGGGTGCGCGCCCACGACGGACGCGGGCGAGCCCGCGTCGACCGCGGCGGAGTCCGCGACCCGCACGGTCGAGACCGCCTTCGGCGAGGTCACGATCCCGGCCGACCCGCAGCAGGTCGTCGCGCTCGAGGGCGGCACCGGGCCGCTCCTGGAGGCGGGCATCGTCCCGGTCGCTACCGCCGACGGGGACTGGCCCGACTCGTTCCTGCCCGCCGAGTACGAGCAGGTCGCGGACCTGCCGATCGTGCTGGGCGCGGACGGCTGGGACTACGAGAAGATCGCCTCGCTCCAGCCCGACCTCATCGTCGGGTTCGTGCGCGGCGGCAAGGAGGAGGAGCTCAGCGCCGAGAAGCACGCGGAGTACGACAAGCTCTCGCAGATCGCGCCGACCGTCCTCGTCCGGGCGACCGGCTCGGCGACGGTGAAGGACGCGTCGCTCGAGATCGCGAGCGCGCTCGGCGCGGGCGAGGAGGCCGAGGCGACCAAGGCGGAGTACGACGCCCGGGTCGCCGAGCTGCGCGACACGTACGGGGACGTCATCGCCGCGAACACGTTCGCGGCCGTCGACTCGTTCGAGGAGGTCACGGTCTACTCCCAGATCTCGTGGCTCGGTGGCATCCTCGACGACCTCGGGGCCCCGCTGCCCGAGGTCGTGGCGGACGAGACCGCGGAGAACGCCGCGTTCCTCTCCTACGAGCAGCTCGGGCAGATCGCGGACGCGACCGTCGTGCTCACCGAGCAGACCGTCGACGGCGCACCCGGCCCCGGCGCCGAGGAGCTCGCCGCGGCCTCGACGTACCAGGAGCTCCCGGCCGTCCAGGCGGGGCACGCCTACGGCGTCCGGTACTTCTTCGCCGACCGCTACAGCCTGGCCCTCGACGTCCTCGACCAGCTCGAGGTCGTGCTCCAGGACCTCCAGGGCTGATGACGACCTCGACCACCGCCCCCGACGCCGCGCGCACGACCAGCGGGGGGACCAGCACCGCGCGGACCGCCGTCGGCCTCCCCCTGACGAGCGCGCAGCTCGGCGTCGTCGGGGCGCAGCTCGTGCGCCCCGCCACGACGGCGTACGCGGTGGGCGAGGTCGTCGAGATCTCCGGCGACCTCGACACGGCGGTGCTCGCGCTCGCCGTGGAGATCGTCGTCGGCGAGACGGAGGCGCTGCGGACGTCGTTCGACGTGTCCGACGGCGTGACGCAGGTCCTGCACCCGGCGCCCGTTCCCGGTGCGGGGCGGGCCGGGGCGGGTGTCTCGTCGGGTGTCCGGGTGCTCGACCTGTCGGCGGACCCGGACGCCCGGTCCCGCGCGGCGGCGCTCGTGGAGGCGGACCGCGTGCGGCCCTTCGACCTCGCCGTGCCCGGCCTCGCCCGGCAGACGATCGTGCGGGTCGACGCCGGGACGGTGTGGTGGTCGGTCGTCGCGCACCACGCGATCCTCGACGCCTACGGCATCACGCTCGTCCTGCGGCGGGTCGCCGAGGTCGTCACGGCGCTCGCGTCCGGCCGCGCCGTGGGGCCGAGCCCGTTCGGCCGCCTCGCCGACGTCGTGGCGGAGGAGTCGCGCTACGCCGCGTCCGCCGAGCGCGGGCGCGACGGGTCGCTCTGGCGGTCCCGGCTCGCGGCGCTCGGGAACGCGGGTCCCGGTCGCTTCGCGGACCGGCCGGAGACCACGGGCGCGCCGGGGGACGTGCCGGACGACGCCGTCGTGCGCGTGGTGCTCGACCAGGGCTGCCCGGTCGGGCCGCTCGAGGCGGTCGCGGCACGGTCCGGCGGGGGATGGCCCGACGTCGTCGCGGCCGCCCTCGCGGTGCACCTGGCCCTGGTCTCCGGGCGCCGGCACGTCGCGCTGGGGATGCCCGCGATGAACCGCATGGGGTCGGTCGCCGCGACCGTCCCGACGATGCGCGTGAACGTGCTGCCCGTCGTGGTCGACGCCGCGCCGGGGCAACGGCTCGACGCGCTCGTCGGGCAGGTGCGCGAGCGCGTCGGCGAGCTGCGCCGCCACGGGCGCTACCCCGCCGAGCAGATCGCGCGCGACACGGGCGGCCCCGTGACGGCGGCCGAGCTCAACGTCAAGCTGTTCGACCACGACCTGCGCTTCGGCGCGGCGACCGGTCGGCTGCGCAACGTCGCCGAGGGGCCGGTCGACGACCTCGCGGTCTCGGTCGCGCGCGTGCCCGGGCCGGGCGGGGACGAGCTGCGCCTCACGGGCACCGCGCCCGCACGGCTCTTCACGGCCGACGACGTCGCGGCGCGCCTGCGCGAGCTCGCCCACCTGCTCGGGGCGGTCGGCCGGGCGGCGCCGGACGCGCGGGTCGGGAGCCTCGGCCTGGCGGACGCCGCGGCCGAGGGGGAGGCGCTCGCACGCTCGCGCGGCCCCGAGCCGGAGGAGGACGCCCCGCCGCTCGCCGGGGCGCTGTTCGACCGGGCCGTCGCCCTGCGCGGCGACGCCGTCGCGCTCGTCGCGCGCGAGACCTCGACGTTCCGCGAGCTCGACGACGCGGTCGCCCGGCTCGCGGGCCGCCTCGTCGCGGCGGGGGCGGGGCCCGAGACGCTCGTCGCCATCGACCTGCCGCGCGGGACCGACTACGTCGTGACCCTGCTCGCGCTGCACCGCTGCGGTGCGGCCGCGCTCCTCCTCGACGACCGGAACCCGCCCGCACGGCGCCTCGCGCTCGCCGACCGGCACGAGGCGCGCCTCGTCGTCACCGAGCCCGCTGCAACCGCTGCGCCCGCCGAGTCCGCGGTGCCCGCCGAGTCCGCAGTGCCTGATGTGCCCGCCGCGAGCCTGTGGGCGGGGAGGCGCGTCGTCGCGCCCCGCGAGGGGATCGCGCCGCGGGACGCCGCGTCGTCGGACGGGGTGCCACGGGACGAGGCCGCCGGGGCGGAGACCGTCCCGCTGCGGCACGCGCTCGACGTGCCGCGCGACGCGCTCGCGTACGTCCTGCACACGTCCGGATCGACGGGCGAGCCGAAGGCCGTCGGGGTCAGCCACGGCGCGCTCGCGCGCTTCCTCGCGCACCACCGGGCCCACGTCGTGCCGCGGGTCGAGGACGAGGTCCAGCGCGTCGCGCAGACCATGCCTCTCGTGTTCGACGGCTCGTGGGACACGCTCCTCGCGCTCCTGCTCGGGCACGAGCTGCACCTCCTGGACGTCGAGCAGTACCGCGACCCCGCGACGCTCGTCGACCTCGTCGTCGAGCGCGGCATCCACCGGATCGACCTCACCCCGACCGTCATGTCCGCCGTCGTGGACGCCGGGCTGCTCGACCGCGAGCACCGGCTGCGGACCGTGTCCGTCGGTGGGGAGGCGTGCCCGCCCGCCCTGTGGTCCACGCTCCGGGCGCAGCCGGGGCTCGCCGTCCTCAACCTCTACGGGCCGACCGAGTACACGGTCGACGCCGTGGGCGCGCGCGGCACGGACTCGGCCGAGCCCGTGATCGGGCGCCCGCTCACCGCGACCGCGGCGCTCGTCCTCGACCAGCACCTGCGCCCCGTGCCGGACGGCGTCGTCGGCGAGCTCTACCTCGCGGGCCCCCAGCTCGCGCGCGGGTACCTGCGCCGCCCCGACCTCACCGCCGAGCGGTTCGTCGCGTCGCCGTTCGGCGCGCCCGGCGAGCGCATGTACCGCACGGGCGACCTCGCGCGCCGCACGCCCGACGGGCTGCTCCACTACGTCGGCCGGCGCGACCAGCAGGTCAAGATCCGCGGGTTCCGCGTCGAGCCTGGCGAGACCGAGGCGGCCCTGCTCGCGCTGCCGGGCGTCGGGCAGGCCACGGTCCAGGTCCGGGGGTCCGCGCTCGGCGCGCGCCTCGTGGCGTACGTCGTGCCGGGCCTCGGCCACGAGGCCGACGCCCACGCCGTCTCCGAGCCGGACGGCGACGGCGAGCCGACGGGGGAGGGCGTGCGGGCCGCGCTCGCGCAGGTTCTCCCCGAGCACCTCGTGCCGTCCGCCGTCGTCGTGCTCGACGCGCTCCCGCTGACGACCAACGGCAAGCTCGACGTCGCGGCCCTGCCCGACCCGTCGCCGTCGTCGGCAGGACTCGCCGGTCTCCCGGGCGACGGCGCGGCCCCGGGCACCGGGCACGCGCCGACCGCGGCCGAGGCGGCCGTCGCAGCCGCGTTCGCGTCGGCGCTCGACGGCGGCCACGTGCCGCCGGACGCCGACTTCTTCGCCCTCGGAGGCGACAGCATCCGCGCGATCCACGTCGTCGCCCGGCTCCGGGAGGCGGGCTGGGGGTCGAGCGTCCAGGACGTCTTCGAGCAGCGCACGGTCGCGGCCGTCGCCGCGCGGCTGCACCCGATCGCCCCGCCCGCCGACGCGCCGACCGCTCCACAGGGAGACGACGGCGCCGGCTCGACCCGACCCGTCCAGGCACCGCTCCTCGACCTCGCTCCTGGCGACCTCGACCGGCTGGGCGCCCTCCTCGGCGACCGCCGACGGACACGGAAGGCACGACCATGAGCACGACCGACAGCATCGAGGCCGTCTGGCCGCTCACCGCGCTGCAGCGCGCGCTCACCGCGCACGCCGGGCTCGCGGCCGACGGGCGGGACCCGTACGTGGGCCAGACCCTCGTCGAGCTGCGCGGCCCGCTCGACGGCCCCGCGCTCGAACGGGCCCTGGACGTGCTCCTCGTCGCGCACCCCAACCTGCGCGCGGGGTTCGCCGTCGACGACGACCTCGACCCGGTGCAGTTCGTCCCGGCCCCGGGCGCGGCCGAGGTCTCCTGGTACGACGCCCCGGCCCCGGCTCTGGTCGCGGCTCCGGCTCTGGCCCCCGCCCCGGACGCGGCCCCGGAGGCGGCTCGGGCCCTGGCTCCGGCCGAGGTCACGGACGTCTCGACGCGACCCGGGGACGCGGCCGACGTGGTGCGTGACGCGACGCGGAGCGCCGCGACGGCCGAGCGCGCGCTCCCGTTCGACCCGGCCGACCCGCCGCTCGTGCGGTTCGCCGTCGTCGTGCTCGCGCCCGATCACCACGTGCTCGTCGTCACCGCGCACCATCTCGTGCTCGACGGCTGGTCCGTCCCCGTCCTCGTGCGGGAGGTCGCGCGGCTGTACGGGATCGAGACCGGCGCTGACGCGGCGACCGGGCTCGCGCCCGCCCGCGGCCGGTTCGCGGACCACCTCGTGTGGCTCGGGCAGCAGGACCCGGACGCCGCGCGCGCCCACTGGCGTGCAGCGCTCGCCGACGTCGACCCGTCGCCCTGGCCGGCGACGACGACGTGGGCCGACGCACGGTCGGACACTGGGTCGAGCGCAGGGTGCGGCACCGGGTCCGACACCGACACCGGGTCCGGTACGACGTCCGATACCGGGCCCGACACCGGGTCTGGCACCCGGTCCGGCCCCGGGTCGAGCGCCGAGGCAGGGTCCACCGAGACGGGCCCCGTGGGCGCCGACACCGCCACGACCAGCGGCAGCCTCGCGGCGGGGGCGGTCGAGGCCGTCGTGACGGGGGCCCGGCGCCAGGGCGTGACGCCCGCGACGCTCGTGCGGGCGGCGTGGGGCCTCGTGGTCGCCGCCTACGCGGGGACGACGCACGCGACGTTCGCCGTGCCCGTCGCGCTCCGCAGCCCGGAGGTCCCGCACGCCGACGAGATCGTCGGGATGCTCACGGAGACCGTCGTCGGCCGGGTCGACGCCGACGCCGCGACGACGCTGGGCGACGTCGTCGCCGCCCATGCCGCGCGGTGGAACGCGTCGTGGCCGCACCAGCACGTCGGTCTCCACGGTATCCAGGCCGCGACGGGGTCCGAGACGCCGGTCGCCACGACGCTCGTGTCGTTCGAGCACGCACCGACCGCGCCGGTGGCGGTGACGTCGCCCGGCGGCGCGCCCCTGACCCTGCACGTCGTCGCGACGCGCGACGCCACGCACTTCCCGCTCGCCCTGGCCGTCGAGGCCCGCGACGACGCGTGGCGGCTCGAGCTCGACGTGCGAGCCGACGTGCTCGGCGCGGCGGGTGCCCGCGCGCTGCTCGCGGCCTTCGAGCGGACGCTCCTCGCGGTCGCCACGACGCCCGAGGCCCGCGTCGCGAGCCTCGTCCTCGTCCCGCCGCGGCACGCGGCGAGCGCCGACGGCGACACGGCGACCACCGACGGCGACACGGCGACCGCCGACGGCGACACGGCGACCGCCGACGCGGACGTGCCGCCGCTCGTCACCGACGTGCTCGCGGCGTCGATCGCGCGCGACCCGCAGGCGTGCGCGCTCGTCGTGGGGGACCGGCGCTGGACGTTCGCCGAGCTCGACCTCGCGGTCACCCGTGCCGAGCGCCGTCTCGTCGCGTGCGGGGCGCGGCCGGGCGACGCGCTCGCGATCGACCTCCCGCGCGACGAGCGGATCGTCCACGTCATCCTCGCGGCACTGCGGCGGGGGCTGGCGGTGACACCCCTGCCGCACGGCGCGCCCGAGCGCCGCACCCACGTCCTGCGTCTCAGCCGCGCGCGCCTCCTGTGGGACGAGTCCGGTCCGCGGCCGCTCGGCGCCGACGGGGCGACGAGCGCCGTGTCGACGAGCGCCGCCGACGGGTCCGACCGCCCGACTGAGCTCGCACCCGCACCGGACGCCGCGACGCTGCGCGCGTGCGTGGGCAGCATCATCTTCACGTCCGGCTCGACCGGGGAGCCCAAGGGCGTCGCCGTC
Source organism: Cellulosimicrobium protaetiae (assembly GCF_009708005.2). NCBI lineage: Bacteria > Bacillati > Actinomycetota > Actinomycetes > Micrococcales > Promicromonosporaceae > Cellulosimicrobium > Cellulosimicrobium protaetiae. Next base: position 1,459,658 of record NZ_CP052757.1, read on the forward strand.
GGCCAGGACGCGCTCGCGCACCTGCTCGACCGGCACCGGTCCGAGCTGTACCCGCCGGGCGAGCGGCTCCGGGTCGCGCACACGGCCGCGTTCTCGTTCGACGCGCACTACGACGCGTTCCTCGCGCTCGCGGCCGGGCACGAGCTGCACGTGCTCGACGAGGACGTGTTCCTCGACCCGGTCGCGCTACGCGAACACGTGGCCGAGCACGGGATCGACTACCTCGACCTCACCCCGACCGTGTGGTCCGCGCTCCTCGCGGGCGCCGAGTGGACGTCGCTGCCGCGGATCTGCGTCGCGGGCGGGGAAGCCTTCGGGCCCGCGCTCTGGACCCGGATGCGCGCGCTCGCGGCACCCACAGGGGCGCGCGTCGTGAACCTCTACGGACCGACCGAGGCGACCGTCGACGCGCTCGCGGCCGACGTCGCGGACACGCCCGAGCCCGTCGTCGGGCACCCGGTGGGCCGCACGCAGGCCATGGTGCTCGACGCCGCGCTGCGCGAGGTCCCGGCCGGGACCGTGGGCGAGCTGTACCTCGCGGGTCCCCAGCTCGCCGAGGCGTACCTGGGCCGCGCGGGGCTGACCGCGAGCCGGTTCGTCGCACGTCCCGGCGGGGCGCCCGGCGGGCGCATGTACCGCACGGGCGACCTCGCCCGCCGCGCCGAGGACGGCACGCTGAGCCTCCTCGGGCGCAACGACGACCAGATCTCGCTCCACGGGTTCCGGATCGAGCCGGGCGAGGTGGAGCAGGCGCTCGTCGCGCTCGACGGCGTCGCCGAGGCAGCGGTGGCGCTCGCCGACCACCCGCGCTGGGGCAGCCGCCTCGTCGCGTACGTGACGGCGTCGGGCGACGACCTCGACACCGCCGCGCTGCACGCCCGGGCGGCCGAGCGCCTCGCGCGGCACCTCGTGCCGACCGCGTTCGTCGTGCTCGACGCCCTGCCGCTGACCCGCCACGGCAAGCTCGACCGTCGTGCGCTGCCCACCCCCGGGTGGGACGGGGCGCCGGCGCGCGCGGACGGGACCGAGGCGGCGGCACCCTCGCCGCTCGAGGCGCGGGTCCTCGCCGCGGCCGTGCGCGTGCTCGGGGAGGACGCCCTCGGCCCGGACGACAGCTTCTTCGCCGCGGGCGGCGACAGCATCGACGCGCTCCAGCTCGTCGCGGCGCTGCGCCGCGAGGGCCTGGCACTCGCCCCCGCGGACCTGTTCGCCGCGCGCACGCCCCGCGAGATGGCGCGCCGCGTGCGGCAGGAGGGCACGGCGCCGGGATCGGCGCAGGCCGGGACGACGCCGGACGGCACCGCGGTCGCCGGGCGCCACGGGGCGTCGGGCGACCGGGACGCCGTGCTCGTCCCGCTGACCGCCGCCCAGGCCGCGGCGTTCGAGGACCACGTGCGGGCCGTGGTCCCGGGCGCGACGCGCGTCGTCGACGTGCTGCCGCTGACCCCGGCTCAGCTCGGCATGGTCGCGGAGGGCGCGCGCGACGCCGACGACGCCTACCGCACGACGACCCGCTTCACGGTCCGCGGGCTGGGCGACGACGGCCCGGCACGAGTCGCCGAGGCCGTGCAGGCGCTCCTGCGCCACCACCCCGTCCTGCGCGGCGGCGTGCTCCAGCTCGACCTGCCCGCGCCCGTCCTCGTCGTCCCGGACCGGGCCACGGCGCCCGTCGACGTGCACGACGGGCGGGGCCTCACCGCGGCGGACCTGGCCCGCCTCGTCGACCGGGTCGACCTCGACGCGCGGTCGCGACCCGTCGACCTGTCGCGCGCCCCGCTCGTGTCGGCCGCGGTGGTCCGCAGCGCCGACGAGCTCGTGCTCGTCCTCGCGATGCACCACCTGCTCACCGACGGCTGGTCCGTCCCGCTCCTCGCGGCCGACCTGCGGGCCACGCTCGCCGCGCCCGAGCCTGAGGAGGTGAAGCACCCGGCGCCGGACGCGGTCGCTGGGCGCGCGCCGTCGTTCCGCGACTACCTGGTGTGGCTGCGTGACGCCGAGCCCCGCCGCGACGAGGTCGAGGCGCGGTGGCGCGCGGAGCTCGCGGGGGTCGACGCGCCGTCGCTCCTCGCGGGGACGCACCCCCGCACGGCGGGACTCACGACGGACCGCATGTCGGACGGCGGCGGCACCGGTAGCGCTGGCAGCGTCGACGACGACGTGGACGCCGGCGCGCGGGACGTCGCGGTCGTGCCCGTCGACGCAGGGACCGTTCGTGCGGCGGCGCGGCGGGCCGAGGTCACGCCCGCGACGGTCGTCCAGACGGCGTGGGGCCTCGTGGTCGCGGCGCTCACCGGCCGGTCCGAGGCGCTCGTCGGCTCGACCGTCGCCGGCCGCCCGACCGACCTCGACGGCGTGGACGAGGTCGTCGGGATGTTCCTCGCGACGTCGCCCGTCCGGGTTCCGGCGGGTGACCACCGGAGCGCGGACGCCCTGCTGCAGGACGTCCAGCGACGCCAGGCGGGGCTGCTCGACGCGCACCACGTCGGGCTCGCGTCGATCGCGCGGGTCGCGGGGCACCGGCTCTTCGACACGCTCGTCGTCGTCGAGAGCTACCCGCGCGACGCGACGGGCGGACCCTCCGGCCCGGTCGACGTCGTCGCGACCGGCGGTCACGACGCGACGCACTACCCCGTGACGGTCACCGTCCTGCCGGAGCCCGCGGGAGCGGCGGACGACGGGCAGCCCGGCCTGACGATCGAGGTCGAGACGCGGCCGGACACGCTCGACCCGGCCGTCGCCGCCGTGCTCCCGGGTGCGCTCGCGCGGGCGCTCGGACACCTCGCGTCCGGGGGCGACCTCCCGGCTGCGGACGACCTCGTCGGCACCGTCCGCGTCCCCGCCGGCGTCGACGCAGCCGACGAGGGGGACACCGGACCGTCCGCCGCGACGGACACCCGACCCTCGGGCGTCGACGGCCGGATCGCCACCGCCGTCCGGACGACCACCGACGGCCGGACCACCACGGACGTCCCGACGACCACCGACGACCGGACCGCTGCCGACAGCCCGGACGACGCGCACGAGCGCACCGAGCGCGTCCGGCAGGTGCTCGGTCGGGTCCTCGGGGCCGACGTCGCCCCGACGACCGACTTCTTCGCCGCGGGCGGGGACAGCATCACGGCGATGCAGCTCGTCGGCGCGCTGCGCGGGGCGGGGCTCGTCGTGACGGTCGGCGCTGTCTTCACGGCGCGGACCGCCGCGGGCATCGCCCGCGTCGCGAGCCTGGTCGAGCCGCCGGTCGGCCCGACGGACGGGCCGACCCCCGCACCGTCCCGGACGCCGTCCGGTGGACCGGGCGCCGAGGACTGCGGCGCGCGCGCGGACGTGGCGCTCGCGGAGACCGGCGACGCGCCGCTCCTGCCCGCGCTCGCGTGGCTCGTCGAGACCGGTGGCGACCACCGGGGCTTCGTCCAGGTGCGCGTGCTCCGCACCCCCGCCGACCTCGGCGAGGACGTGCTCCGCGCGGCGCTCGCGCGCCTCGTCGCCGCCCACGGGGCGCTGCGCCTCACGCTCCGCGACGGGCGCGCACGGGTCGCCGACGTCGCGTCGCCCGAGTGCGACGGCGTCCCCGATGTCCTGCGCCTCGCGGACGAGCAGGGCCTGGGCGAGGCCGTGCGCGCCGCGGCCGCCGAGATCGACCCCGCGGTAGGGCACGTGCTCCGCGCGGCGTGGGACCGCGACGGGCGCCGGCTCGCGCTCGTGGCGCACCACGTCGCGGTCGACGCCGTGTCCTGGCGCGTCCTCGTCGACGACCTGCGCGTGCTCGCGGCGGGCGGCGCGCTGCCGCCGGCGTCGGCGACCTTGCGGGAGGCCACGACCGCGGCGCACGAGGATGCCGCGCGCCGTACGGGCGAGCTCGCGGCGTGGGTCGACGTCCACGAGGGGCCCGCGGTGACGCTGACCGCGCGCCCCCTCGACCCGTCGCTCGACACGGTCGCGACCGCGCGCGAGGTGGTCGTCCGTCTGGACACCGACGACACGCGACGCCTGCTCGCGCTCGCCCCGGCCCACCGGACCGACCACGTGCTGCTCGCGGCGCTGTCGTGCGCGGCGGCCGAGGTCGCGCCGGGTGCGGGCGACCTCGTGGTCGAGGCCGAGGGGCACGGCCGCCGGCTGGACGGCGAGGGACCGGACCTGTCGCGCACGGTCGGCTGGTTCACGACGACCTGGCCCGTCCGGCTCAGCGCCGCCACGGGCGGCGCAGCGACGGCGCACCTGCGCGCGACGGCCCGGCAGGTCGCGACGGTCCCCGGCGACGGCCGCGCGTACGGGCTGCTGCGGCACCTGGTCCCGACGACGGCGCGCGTCCTGCGCGACGCGGCCGCGGCCTGCCCGCCCCAGGTCCTCGTCAACTACCTCGGCCGGGAGGTCGACGGCGCCGAGGACTGGTCGAGCGCCGACGACGCGGCGCAGGTCGAGTCCTCGCTCGCCCTGCACGCCGACCTGCCGTTGTCCCACCCGGCCGAGCTCAACGCGTACGTGGCGGACGGCCCGGACGGGCCCGGCCTGCTGGCCCGGTGGCTCCTCGCCCCCGCGGTCGACGACGCGGCCGGGGACGCGCTCGTCGAGGCGTGGGCCGCGCACGTGCGCGACCTCGTGCGGCGCGCCACGACGGAGCGTGCGGCGCCGGCGGCGGACGGCTCGGCCGACCGCGCGCCAGACGGTTCGGCTGACCGCGCGCCGGACCGGTCGGCGCACCGCGCCCCGGACGGGACCCCGTGGCCGCTGACGCCCGTGCAGCGGGGCATGGTGCTGCACGCGCTGGGCGCGCCCGTCGACCGGTACACGAGCGCCGTCGACGTGGGCCTCGACGGCCCGCTCGACGTCGAGGTCCTGCGCGCGGCCGCGGCCGACGTGCTCGCCGCGCACCCGCAGCTCCGGCTCGCGGTCGCCGCGCACGGCCCCGAGGACGTGGGGCTCGTCGTCACGGACGCCACCGAGGTACCGCTGCGCGAGGTCGCCCTGCCCGCCGCGGTCGCGGCCGACCCGGGTGCCGCGCGTCGCGCGCTCGACGACTTGACGGCCGACGAGCTCGACACCCCGTTCGACCTCGCCAGCGCCCCGCTGCTGCGCCTCGTCGTGGTGCGCCTCGGACCGGACCGGCACCGGCTCGTGGTCACGAACCACCACGTCCTGCTCGACGGCTGGTCGGTACCGCTGCTCGTCGACGCCCTGCTCGGGGCGTACGCGCGGCGGGCCCGGACCGGCGACGCGGCGTCCCGCGCGCGGCCGACCGCGCCCGCCCCGGTCACGGCGTGGCGGCTCGCCCGGCGTCTCGCGCGTCAGGACCCGGCGGCGGTCGAGGCGTGGCGCGACGCCCTCGCGGGCGTCCGCCCGGCACGGGTCGCGGAGCCCGAGGACACGGGCGAGCGCCCGGCCGTCCTGCACGCGGCGCCAGACGGGCTGGGCGTGCGGCTCGCGGAGGCCGCGAGCCGTGCGCAGGTCACGACGGCCGACGTGGTCACGGCCGCGTGGGGGACCGTGCTCGCCGCCGTCACCGGGGCGCACGACGTCGTGACGGGGACGGTCGTGGCGGGTCGCCCCGCGGACGTCGAGGGCGCGCACGCGGTGCTCGGGATGTTCGTCAACACGGTGCCCGTGCGCGTCCCGATGGGGCGGTTCACGGGCACCGGCCCGGCAGGGACCCTCCAGGACCTCGTGCGTGACGTGCACGCGAGGCAGGCGCTGCTGCGCGACGTCGACCACGTCGCGCTCGCCGACGTGCAGCGTGCGCTCGGGCAGGGAGAGCTCTTCGACACGCTCCTCGTGGTCGAGAACTACCCGCGCGACCCCGACGCGCAGCCGGGTGCGGCCGCGGGCCTCCGGGTGCTCGACGTGCAGGGCGACGACCGCACGTCGTACCCCCTCGCGCTGACGGTCGACGTGTCGGAAGAGCTGAGCCTGCAGCTCGACCATCTCGCCGTGGTCCCGCCGGCGCGGGCGGCGGCGGTGCTCGCCGCCGTGGTCGACGTGCTCGAGCTCTGCGCCGACCCGGCACCCGTCCCCGTCGCGCACGTCCTCGCGCGGCTCACCGAGCGGCACCCCGGGCTGCGCGAGGCGTCGCCCGACCCCACGGCGGCACCGGATCCCACCGCGGCCCCGGACCCCGGGGCGCCGGTCGCCGTCGTCCGCGAGGTGTTCGCGGAGGCGCTCGGCACCCCGCTCGTGGGCGACGACGACAACTTCTTCGCGCTCGGCGGCGACTCGATCGTCGCGATGCGGCTCACGACGGCGCTGCGCGGTCGGGGCTGGACCGTCGACCCACGGTCGGTGTTCGCCGCGCCCACGCCCGCGGCGCTCGCGCTGCGGTCCCGGCCCGTCGCGGTACCCGTCGCGGTACCCGCCGCAGCACCGGTCCCGGGCGCGCCCGCCCGCACGGCCGCCGACCCGGGCGCCACCGCGTCGGGGACCGCCACCGCTCCGCCGGCCGCCCCGCTCGTCTCGCTGTCCGCGGACGAGCTCGCAGGCCTCGACGACCTGATGAGGAACCTGACATGACGACGACCGACGAGCGACCCGGCACCTCGACCGGAGCCGACGCCGGCACCTCGGCCGGCACCGGGACCGCCACCTCGACGGGCACCTCGGCAGGCACGGCCGCCCCGGCGATCGCGGAGGTCCTGCCCCTCGCCCCGCTCCAGGAGGGCCTGCTGTTCCACGCGGTCGCGGAGGACACGGGCCTCGACGTCTACACCATGCAGTCGACCTACCGGTTCCCGGGCGGCGTCGACGAGCCGGCCATGGAGCGCGCGTGCGGGGCGCTGCTGCGGCGCCACGCCGTCCTGCGCGCGGGATTCGCGCACGAGCGCTTCCGTACGCCGGTCCAGTTCGTGCCGGCCGCGGTCACCGTCCCGTGGCGCGTGCAGGACCTCGGCGCCCTGGACCCCGACGAGCGTGCCGCGGCGCTCGACCGCGTCCAGTACGACGAGCGGCAGCGCCGGTTCACGATGGACCGCCCGCCGCTGATCCGGTTCGTGCTCGTGCGGCTCGGCGACCAGGGCGCGGCGCTCGTCGTGACGAACCACCACATCCTGCTCGACGGCTGGTCCGACGCGCTGCTCGTGACGGAGCTCCTGCGGCACTACGCCGCGGGCGGCGAGGACCGGAGCCTGCCGCCCGCGCCGCAGTTCCGCGACTTCCTCGCGTGGGTCGCGGCGCAGGACGCCGACGCCGCCGCGACGGCGTGGGACGCCGCCCTGGCGGGGCTCGCGCAGGGGTCGCTCGTCGCCCCGCCGGACCCGCGCCGTCGGGCCTCGATGCCCGACGTCGTCGAGCGCGACCTCGACCCGACGCTGTCCGTCGCGGTGCTCGCGCTCGCCCGTGCGTGCGCGGTCTCCGTCAGCACCGTCTACACGGCGGCGTGGGCGCTCGTGCTCCGCTCGCTCGTCGGGAGCGACGACGTCGTGCTCGGCAGCACCGTGTCGGGTCGCCCGCCCGCGCTCGACGGCGTGGAGGAGATGGTGGGGCTCTTCCTCAACACCGTCCCCGTGCGACTGGCCACGTCGCCCGGGGAGCCGTTCCGCGATCTGCTGCGCCGCTTCCAGTCCGAGCAGGCCGAGCTCATGGACCACCACCACGTGGGCCTGGGCGAGCTCCAGCGCCGCGCGGGCGTCGGGACGCTGTTCGACACGCTCTACGTCATGCGGAACACGCCCGAGGACGACGCCGAGCTCGACCGGCTCGGCGAGGCCGTGGGGCTCGCGGACGTGGAGGGCGGGGACGCGACGCACTACCCGCTGACGTTCGTCGTCCACCCCGGGACGCCGTACCGGCTCATCCTGTCCCACCGCGCCGACGTCGTGGACGCCGCCCGCGCCGAGCGCGTCCTCGACCAGGTCGAGGCCGTCCTGCGCCGCGGGGTCGAGGACCCCGGGGCACCGGTCGCGCGGGTGGGCGCGGTGCCCGACGACGCCGCCCCCGCGCTCCTGGAGCGCGGTGCGGGGGCGGTGCGGGACGGCGGCGAGGAGTCGCTGCTCGACCTCCTGGACCGTGCCGTGGCCGAGTACCCGGACCGCACCGCGCTCGTGCACGGGACGGAGACGGAGACGTTCGCCGGGCTGGGGGAGCGGGTCGCCGCGCTCGCGCGGGCGCTGCTCGCGGCGGGCGTCGGACCCGAGGACGTCGTGGCGCTCGCCGTCCCGCGGGGCATCGACTTCGTGGTCGCGCTCTTCGCGACCCTGCGCGCCGGGGCGGCGTACGTCCCGCTCGACGCGGCGCACCCGGCCGACCGGCTCTGCGGGATCGTCGATGCGGCGGGCGCGCGCGCCGTCGTGCTCGACGCGACGTTCCGCGGGCTCGTCGGGCCCGCGCTCGCGGGCCGCGCCGTGGTGCCCGTGCACCCCGGTCCGGGGGACGCGCGCGGTGCGGGGACGGCCGGGCGGGCGTGGCCGGCGTACCGGCACGACGCGCTCGCGTACGTCATGTACACGTCGGGGTCGACGGGCGCGCCCAAGGGCGTCGCCGTCGAGCACCGCGGCCTCGTCAACATGCTGCACAACCACCGGACCGAGATCTTCGCGCCGCTCGTCGCGTCCCTGCCCGCCGAGCGGCGCGGAGAGCCGGTGCGTGTCGCGCACACCGTGTCGTTCGCGTTCGACATGTCGTGGGAGGAGCTGCTGTGGCTCGTCGACGGCCACGAGGTGCACCTGCTCGACGAGGCCGTGCGGCGCGACCCGCACGCGATGGCGACGTACTGCGCCGCTGAGCGGGTCGACGTCGTCAACGTCACGCCCTCGGTGTGCTCCGCGCTCCTCGCGGAGGGGCTCCTCGACGACGGCCGGCACCGTCCGGCGCTCGTGCTCCTCGGGGGAGAGGCGGTCGGCGCGGAGGTCTGGGACGCGATCCGCACGACCCCCGGCACGCGCGGCTACAACCTCTACGGGCCCACGGAGTACACGATCAACACCCTCGGCGGGGGCACGGACGAGAGCCGGCGCCCGACCGTCGGGCGCCCGATCGCGAACACCACGGTGCACGTCCTCGACTCGGGGCTCGCGCCCGTCCCCGACGGCACGCCGGGCGAGCTGTACGTGAGCGGGGTCGGGCTGGCGCGCGGCTACCACGGCGCCCCGGGGCTGACCGCGGAGCGGTTCGTCGCCGACCCGTTCGGCGCGCCGGGCGCACGGATGTACCGGACGGGCGACGTGGTCGCCCGCCGCCCCGACGGACAGCTCGACTTCCTCGGCCGCAGCGACGGGCAGGTCAAGATCCGGGGCTATCGCGTCGAGCCCGGCGAGGCGCAGGCGGTCCTCGCCCGCGACCCGCGCGTCGCGCAGTGCGCGGTCGTCGCGCCGACCGGCCCCGGCGGCGGCCACGTGCTCGTCGGCTACGTCGTCCTCGCCGAGGGTGCGCACGACGGCAGCGCGGGAGACCCGGGCGACGGGGAGCTCGCCGACCTGCTCGCCGACGTGCTGCGGGTGATGCGCCGCGCCGTCCCGGACCACCTCGTGCCGTTGGCCCTCGTGCCGCTCGACGCGCTCCCGCTCACCCCGCACGCGAAGCTCGACGTCCGGCGCCTGCCTGCCCCCGAGCTCGTGCGCGACGGCGGTCGCGCACCCCGCACGGACCTCGAACGCGAGCTGTGCGCGATCTTCGCGGACGTCCTCGGTGTGCCGTCGTTCGCGGCCGACGAGGACTTCTACGCCGCGGGCGGGCACTCGCTGCTCGCGATGCGCGTGGTGTCCCTGGTCCGCACGCGGCTCGGGCGGCCCCTGAGCGTCGGCGTGCTCGTCACGGCCCCGACGGTCGAGGCGGTCGTCGCGCACTGGGAGGCCCCCGAGACGGACCCGTTCGCCCCCGTGCTGACGCTGCGTGGACCGTCCCACCCGGCTGGCAGCGACGACGGTGCGAGCCTGTTCTGCCTCGCCCCGGCGGGCGGCCTGGGCTGGTCGTTCGCGTCGCTCGTGCCGCACGTGCCCGCGGAGGTCTGCGTGCACGCGGTCCAGTCGCCACGGCTCCGGGGGCCCGACGGCGCCCCCGGCACGATCGACGACCTCGCCGACGCGACGGTCCGGTCCGTGCGCGCGACCCGGCCGCACGGCCCGTACCACCTGCTCGGCTACTCGTTCGGCGCGCACCTCGCGCAGCTCGTCGCGACCCGGCTGCAGGCCGCCGGGGAGCGGGTGGCGAGCCTGACGATGCTCGACGCCGAGGCCGTCCCGCAGGAGGGTCGTCCGGTCGTCGCGCCTGCGGCCGACGAGCAGCCTGGTGCCGTGCGGGACCCCGGGCCTGGCGCGCAGACCGGCACCGGACGGGAGGCAGAGGTCGACGCGGAGCCCGGCGCCGCACGGGAGGCCGAGGTCGACGCGCTGCGGTCCCTGCTCGCGGCGGGCGGCGCGGACCCCGACCTGCTCGCGGCGCCCACGCGTGACGACGTGCTCGACGTGCTCGCCGACGCGCCCGGCGCGTGGGGCGACCTCGACGAGGACGGGCTGTCCGCCGTCGTCGACACGTACCTCTACTCGTGCGACCTCATGCCCCGGGCCCGCTATGCGCCGTTCGCGGGCGACCTGCTGCTCCTCACCGCCCGCCCGGAGGCCGGGGAGCGGCCCGTCACGGCCCAGCGCGACGCCTGGGCCCCGCACGTCACCGGCACCGTCACCCAGCACACCGTGCTCGCCGGGCACCACGACATGGTGTCCCCGGCCGCGATCGGCCAGCTCGGCCCCGTCCTCGCGCGGCACCTCGCCGCCGCCAGCACCACCCGATGAGAGGCACCCCATGAACCCCTTCGACGACACCGACGGCACCTTCCTCGTGCTCGTCAACGACGAGCAGCAGCACTCGCTCTGGCCCGAGTTCGCCGCCGTCCCCGCCGGCTGGACCGTCGCGCTCGGTGCGTCGTCGCGCGCCGACGCGCTCGCGTACGTGGACGCGCACTGGACCGACCTGCGCCCCGCGAGCCTGCGCCGGGTGCTGGACGCGTCCGCACCGGCCCCCACGACGTGAGGGGACCCGGCGCCCTGCTCGCCGCGATCGCCCTGGACGTCTCGCCCTTGCGCGAGAGCCGCAGCTTCCGGCAGCTCTTCGAGGGGAGGGTCGTCTCGCTGCTCGGGCTCGGCATGCTCGTCGTCGCGCTGCCCGTCCAGGTGTACGCGCTGACGGGGTCGTCCCTGCACGTGGCCGGGGTGAACACGACCCTGGGCGTCACCGCGTTCGCGGGCACGCTCGCCGCGGGCGTCGTCGCGGACCGCGTGGACCGCCGGCGCGTCATCCTCTGGTCGCGCTCGGCCGCCGTCCTGGGCTTCGTCGCGCTCCTCGTGAACTCCCTCGTCGAGACGCCCTCGCTCCCCGTGATCTACGTGGTCGCGGCGTGGGACGGTCTCGCGGGCGGGTTCAGCGTCGTCGCGCTCGCGGCCGCCGTCCCCTCGCTCGTGCCGCCCGGGCGGCTCCCGGCGGTCGCGGCCCTCCAGGCGATCTCGCTCGACGTCGGGGCCGTCGTCTCGCCGCTCCTGGCGGGCGTCGCCGTCGCGCACGGCGGGTCGGCCCTCGTCTACGCGGTGGTCGTCGCCACGAGCGTCGTGAGCCTCGGCCTCCTCGTGCGGCTCCCGCCCCTGCCACCGGGTGGCTCCGACGACCCGGACGACGAGCCGGTCCCCGTCCGCCCGTGGGCCGACCTGGTCGAGGGCGTCCGGCACGTCGCCCGCGACCGCGTCGTCGGCGGCATCGTCCTGCTCGGGTTCGTCCAGATCCTCTTCGCGTCGCCGCACGTCCTGATCCCCGAGCTCGTCGACACGCAGCTCGGCGCGGGGCCGGAGGTCGTCGGGCTGCTCTACAGCGCGCCCGCCGCCGGCGCGCTCGTCGCGACCCTCACGAGCGGGTGGACGGGCCGCGTCCGCCGGACGGGACGCCTCCTGCTCGTCGTCCTCGCGGCCTCCGGCGCCGGGATCGTCGTGCTCGGCACGTCGCAGTCCGTCGCGCTCGCGGTGGTCGCGATGACGCTCGTCGGCGTCGGCGACGTCCTCGGCGAGATCCTGCGCTTCACGCTCCTCTACGAGCACACCCCGGACCACCTGCGCGGACGCGTGAGCGCGCTGTGGACCGCGCAGGGCACGGCCGGCGACGCACTCGGCGGCCCGCTGCTCACGCTCCTGGCCCGGGCGCTCGGCCCGGGCGGCGCGATCGCGCTCGGCGGGGCGCTCGCCGTCGTCGCGACCGGGCTGGTCGCCCTGCTCGTCCCGGGGCTCCGCCGAGCGGTGACCGAGCCCCCGCCCGCCGACGACGTCCCGCACCCCGACCCGCCCGCCCCCGACCCCGTCCCTGAACCCGCCGACGCGACCGTCGGCAGCACCCGAGGAGAGAACGCATGACCAGCACCACGAGCCCGCCCGTCGTCGACGGGACGGCCGGCCCCGTCGAGCAGGTCACGCTGCTGACCCACCCGCTGCGCCCGCGCCTGCTCACCGTCTCGGCGGTCGAGCGGATCGCCGCGCGCATGGTCCGTGTCCGGCTCACGGGCGAGGACCTCGCGGACTTCGTGACCGTCGCGCCCGAGGACCACGTCAAGCTCTTCCTGCCCGAGGAGCCGGGCGCCACGCCGGAGCTGCCCACGGTCGTGGACGACCGCTGGGCAGGCGGCCGGCACCTCACGAGCCGCGACTACACGGTGCGAGCGTTCGACCGGGAGTCGCGCACGCTCGACGTCGACCTCGTGCTCCACGACCACGGCGTCGCGGGCCGCTGGGCCGGGCGGGCGCAGGTCGGTGACCAGGTGGGCGTCCTCGGGCCGCGCGGCTCGTTCCTCGTCAACGACGTGTTCGACTGGTACGTCTTCGCCGTCGACGAGACCGCGCTGCCCGCGGCGGCACGGTGGCTCGAGGCGCTCCGACCCGACGTCCCCGTCACGGTCTTCGTCGAGGTCCAGGACTCCGGCGACGTCCTGCCGCTCACGACCTCCGCGCGCGCCGAGGTCACGTGGCTCTTCCGGGGCGACCGCGCGCCCGGCACCACGTCGCTGCTCGCCGACGCCGTCCGCGGCACCACGCTCCCCGAGGGGAACGGGTTCGTCTGGGTCGCGGGCGAGGCGACGTCGATCAAGCCGCTGCGCCGCTACCTGCGTCGCGACGTCGGGCTGGGCCGGGACAACCACGACGTCGACGGCTACTGGCGCCGCGGCGTCGCCGACCACGACCACCACGAGGACGACCCCGACGACGCGGAGGCCCCGGTCGCGCCCGACCGCCCGGGGGTGGGCGACGGGACGACCGGTGCGTGAGGTGTCGGCGCACCCCGCCCTGCGCACGCTGTCCTCGCCGCCCGGGGCGTCGTGGCGGGTCGTGGTCTGCCCGCACGCGGGCGGCTCGGCGAGCTACTACCGGCGGCTCGTCCCGCCGGGCGCCGACGGCGCGTCGCAGCACGCACGGGGACCGGCCGGTGACGGGCCGGGCCCGGACGGCCGCGTCGCGGACCGGGCGGACGGACGCGTCGCGCACCGGGCGGACGGGCCGCCGGCCGTCGTCGCGGTGCAGTACCCGGGCCGCGAGACGCGCTGCGACGAGCCCCTCGCGCGCACGATGACCGAGCTCTTCGCGAGCGTCGCGAGCCCCGTGCGCGAGCTCCTCGCGGACGACGTCCCGACCGTCCTGCTCGGGCACAGCCTCGGTGCGTCGGTCGCCGTGCGCCTCGCGGCCGGGCTGCGGCCGCAGGAGGCGCCCGACCTGCTCGTGGTCTCGGGCCGGGCCGAACGGTCCGACCGGCCGACTACCGGATCCTCGGCTGGGGCTGGGGCTGGGGCTGGGGCTGGGGCCGGGCGCCGCCCCGGCGCGCCGCCGTCCGCCGCGAGCGACGACGCGGCGCTGCGGGCCTGGGTCGCCACCCTGGGCGGGTCGCCACCGGAGCTCCTCGCCGACGACGCGTTCTTCGCTCTCCACGCGCGCGTGCTGCGGGCCGACCTCGCGGTGCACGAGTCGCTCGCCTCGACGTGGCCCGGGCCCGACGTGCACGTCCCCCTGCTCCTGCTCGCCGGTGCGGACGACGTCGCGGCACCGCCGTCCGCGATGGTCCCGTGGGGCCGTCGGGCTCGGGCCGGGTCGCGGAGCCACGTCGTCCCCGGAGGTCACTTCTTCCTCGGCGAGAGGCCGCAGGAGGTCCTCGAGGTCGTGCGGGACGCGCTGTCGGCCGCCCTCGACGGGGCGTCCGACCGGACCCTCGCGACCACGGGCGGTGCCGCGTGACGGGCGGTGCCGACCCGGGGACGCCCGTGCGGCGGCTCCCGGCGGGACCGGTGGGCGACACCGCGCGGCCGCGCCGGGCACGGATCGCGCTGCTCGCCGGTGCGGGCCTGCTGCTCGCGCTCCTGCTGGCGGTCGCCGCGAGCATCGCGCTCGGCTCCCAGCCGGTCCCGCTCCCGGACGTGCTCGCGGTCCTGCGCGCACCCGGCACCACCGCGGCGTCGGCCGTCGTGTGGGACATGCGGGTGCCACGGACGATCCTCGGCCTGCTCGTCGGCGTCGCGCTCGGCGTCGCCGGCGCCCTCACCCAGGCGCACACCCGCAACCCGCTCGCCGATCCCGGGCTGCTGGGCGTGACGTCGGGTGCCGCGTGCGCCGTCGTGCTCGCGATCCACGTCCTCGGGGTCACCGGTCCGTCGGCGGCGGTCGGGTTCGCGCTCGTCGGCGCCCTGGGCGCGGGGATGCTCGTCGTCGTGCTGTCGCAGCGCATCCGGGTGCTGGCGCCCGGCGTGACGCTCGTCCTCACGGGATCGATCGTCACGGCGCTCCTCGCCTCGATCACGTCGGGCGTGCTGCTGCTCGACCGCTCGACCATGGACGTGTTCCGGTTCTGGAGCATCGGGTCGCTCGTCGGCCGCGGCCCCGAGGTGATCTGGACCGTCGCCCCGTTCGTGCTGGTCGGTCTCGCCCTCGCCGTCGTCAACGCCCCGACGCTCCCCGCGCTCGAGCTCGGCGACGACCTCGGCGTCGCGCTCGGACGGCACGTGGTGCGGGACCGGGTCGTGGGCCTCCTCGCCGTGACGTTCCTCGCGGGAGCGGCGACCGCGGCCTGCGGCTCCATCGCGTTCGTCGGGCTCGCGGCGACGCACGCCGCGACCCGGCTCGGCCTGGGCGGCCCCGCGTGGCGCGTCCCGGTCGCCGGGCTGTGCGGCGCGGTGCTCGTGCTCGGGGCCGACGTCGTGGGGCGCGTCGCCCCCGCCACCTCGGAGGTCCAGGTCGGCATCGTCATCGCCCTCGTCGGCGCGCCGCTGTTCCTCGTCCTCGCCCGCGCGCACCGTGGAGACCCCGCATGACCCGCCCCGGACCCGCCACCCTGCCCGCCGACGGGACGGCGAACCCCGCGTCCGGTCCGGACGCGTCCGGTTCTGCCTTGTCCGACCCTGCTGCGATCGACGCTGCTGCGATCGACCCTGCTGCGGCCGGGCCAACTGCGTCCGGTCCTCTCGCGTCCGGCTCGGTCTCCTCCGGTCCGGTGACGACCGGCCGAGCCGTAGGGGAGCCCATCCTGACCGAACCCGTCGTGACCGAACCTGTCCTGGCCGAACCCGTCCTGACCGGACGCCCACCGACCGGAGCCCCGCCGACGGGCCGCAGGGCGGCGCCGTCCCCGGGGGTGCGGCTCCCGGCGTCGCGCGGTTCGTACCGCGCGCTGCGCCGGCACCCGGGCAGCAGACGGCAAGCGCTCGTCTCGGTCGCGCTCGTCCTGCTCGTGCTCGCCGCGCTCGTCACGTCGATCGCGGTCGGCGAGTACGTCCTGCCTGTGGGGGACGTCGTCCAGGTCCTCCTCGGTGGGGGCGAGCCCGGGGACCGGTTCGTCGTCCTCGGGCTGCGCGCCCCCCGCGCCCTGACCGCGCTCGTCGTGGGGTTCGCCCTGGGCGCGGCCGGCGCGATCACCCAGTCCGTCGCCCGCAACCCGCTCGCGAGCCCCGACATCCTGGGCGTCACGGCCGGGGCGACCGCCGCAGCGGTCGCGGCGATCGTGCTGGCCGGGACCGGCGCCGGTACCGTCGGCGCGTTCCTCGCCGCCGCAGGGCTGCCCGTCGTCGCCGTCCTCGGCGGCCTCGCCGCGACGGCGCTCGTGTGCGGGCTCGCGTGGCGGGGCGGGATCGACGGGTACCGGCTCGTGCTCGTCGGCCTCGGCGTCAACGCCGGTGCGTCCGCCGTGACGTCGTGGCTGCTCGTGCGTGCCGAGCTCCCCGACCTCAACGCGGCCCTCGTGTGGATGACGGGGAGCCTCAACCGCGCAAGCGCGTCCGTGGTCGGGCCGGTCGCGCTCGTCGTCGTGGTCGCCGTCGTGGCGTCGGCGCTCACGACCCGCTGGCTCGCCGTCCTGCGGTTCGACTCCCGGGTCGTCGTCACGCTCGGGGTGCGGCGGTCCGCCGCGCAGCTGGTCCAGATCGGTCTCGCGGTCGTCCTGGCTGCCGCCGCGACGGCCGCCGCCGGGCCGGTCCCGTTCGTCGCGTTCATCGCGCCGCAGATCGCGTGGCGGGCGCTCGCGACCCAGGGCCCGCCGCCGCTCGGCGCCGGGCTCGTGGGCGCCGCCGTCGTGCTCCTGGCCGACCTCGGTGCGCGCTCGCTGCCCGTCGACCTGCCGGTCGGGGTCGTCACCTCGGCGGTGGGCGCCCCGTTCCTCCTGTGGCTCCTCCTGCGGGAGAGCCGAGGGGTCCGCTGACGAGGCACCCGAGACGACCGTGTCCCGCGGTGCCCGCGGTGCCCGAGGCGTGCGGTCGCCCGCTTCCGTCCCGTGGCCCGCCCGATCCGGGTGACGGTGCTCGGCCGGTGGCCCTGCTCGGCCGGTGGCCCTGCTCGGCCGGTGGCCCTGCTCGGTCGCCGGGCGGGCCGGGCGGCGCCTGGTTCAGCCGGGCACCAGCCCGTGCCGCGCGAGCAGGTCGTGCCCGTCCGCGAGCACGGCGGCGAGCCCCGGGCCGGTGGCCGCCAGGCCGCCCGGCTCAGGGCCGGCACCTGCCCGCGATCGGGGCGGCGCGCACACGGCGACGGCGGCGAAGCAGGCGGGCCCGGGCCCGTCCGCGGGGAGCGGCAGGTCACGGACCGCGAGCCGATCGACCCCCGGGAGCGCGCCGCCGCTGTGCACGACGCGCGCCTCGTCGTCCGCCGGGGCGAGCACGAGGTCGTCCCGCGGGGCGAGGAGCCCCGTGCCCACCGCCTTGAGCACGGCCTCGCGCCGCACCCACGTCCGCGTGAACGACGCCGCGGTCCACCCGCCGGCCGGTCGCTCCTGCGGCGGGACGGCCTCGACGAGGTCGGTCAGGTGGTCGCGCGCCGGCGCGAGGGACTCGACGTCCACACCCACCTGGACGCCGGGACCGGTCCCGGCGCGACCACCCGGACCATCCCCGGCGCGACCACCCGGACCGGTCCTGCCGCGACCACCCGGACCGGGCTCCGCGCCGGAGCCCTCGACCGGCCCGTCGTCGAGCACGGCGACGAGCACCCACCGGTCGGCGTGCGCGACCGAGAACGGTGGCCCGCCGCCGACGAACGGCTTGCCCGGACGCACCCCGTCCCGGGCGCCGACGCGCACGTCGACCTCCCTCGGCGCGATCCCGCGTCGCTCGCCGACCACGGCACGCACCAGGGCGCGGCCGGTCGTGAAACGACGGCGGTCCTCCTCGCGCCGGAAGCTCGACGCCCGGGCGGCCTCCTCCGGCGTGAGCCACCCGTCGCCGTCGCCGTCGCCGGCACGCAGGGCGTGCGTGCACCACACGGTCACGGACGCGGGTGCGGAGGAGCGAGGCACGCCCGCACCGTAGCGCGGGTCTACCGGGTCGTGAACAGGCGCGCGGCCTGGGACTCGGCGTCGGCGTAGGTCTGCGCCGCCGCGCCGAGCGCGGCCGTGATGTCGTCGAGCGCGAGCTCGACCTGGTTCTGCGTGGCCTGCCACTGCGTCATCACGCCCGTGAAGGACGTCGCCGCGCCACCCCGCCACGACGCCTGCAGGTCCGTGAGGTGGCGCATCATCGCTCCGACCTCCGTGCGGATCGCCGTGACCGACCCGTTGACCGCCGCGCTCGCCTGGGCGACGCGCGTGCTGTCGACCTCGTACCGGCTCATGTCGTCCTCCGTCGTCTCGTGCTCCGTGGCCGGCGGGCCACCACGCCGACGGTCGCCGGCGCTCGTCGAGGACGCTAGGCCGCGAGGGGCCCGTGGCGTGCGTCCACCGAGACGACCTGTGGACGACGGGTCAGGCGCCCTGACCTGTGGACGGCGCCGATGCCTCGGCCAGCTTGAGCTGCTCCTTGCGCAGGCGCTGCAGCTCCGCGTCGAGGTTCTGACGCGCGGGCTCCTCCCACGCGGCACCCAACGGGCTCGAGAAGAGCGAGGAGCGGTCGAGGAGCTTGGTCAGGATCGCGATGCGGGCCCGCACGTAGTCGGGCTTCGGGATGTGCGCGTACTCGTCGCGCACGTCCTTGAGGTACTCCTTGTAACGCTGCGGCTCCGCCGCCAGCATCGCGAGGTCCGCGTCGCACAGCACCGCGCAGTCGAAGTCGGTCGCGTCCGGCGCGTGCCGCACGAGCGCGTTCACGAGGTGCGCGACCCGCCGCACCGCGGGCCCGGGCACGCCGAGGCGCGTGAGCTCGGCGTCGGCGAGCGCCGCGCTCGCCGTCTCATCCTCGCCGCCCTTGTTCGCGTACGTCGCGCGCCCCTTCGCGTCGAAGATCGCGCCGTGGTACCACGCCGCGAGGCGGACGAGGTCGGGGTCGTGCGTCTCCTGGGAGAGCTCGTCGACCCGTCCCAGCACGTCGGCGAGGTGCCGCAGGTTGTGGAAGTGGCGGCCGGGCTGGTCCCAGCGGTCGAGCAGCGCCTGCCCGACGGCGCGGACCTCGTCGTCCGAGGCGGTCGCCCCGGCGCCGCGGGCGCTGCGGACGAACGAGGAGAGGAACCACTGCGGTGCGTCGGCGCTGTTGACGCCCATGAACTTCAGCCTTCTTCGACGGACGAGGAGACGAGGCGGTCGTCACCGGGCGAGTGCCCGGAGCGGAGGCCACGACGTCGCCGCGCGACCCCACCACCAGCGTAGGTCTCGCGGGACGACCCGCCATCGTAGCCGCACTCGACGGTGTCTCGGGACCGAGGGGCGGCCTCCGCGCGTGGCGTCGAGGCGCGCCACTCACGGGGCCGCGGGTGGCGGGGGCGGGGGCGTACCCGACGGTCAGGAGGCGCGCGGGAGGTCCACGCGGACCGTGAGCCCGCCGCCCGTCGTCTCGCGCACGGACACCCGCCCGCGGTGGGCGCCCACGATCGCGGCGACGATCGCCAGGCCGAGCCCGGACCCTCCCGACGCGCGGTTGCGGGACGAGTCGGCCCGGTAGAACCGCTCGAACACCCGCTCGCGCTGCTCGCCGGGTACTCCGGGGCCGTGGTCGCGCACCTCGAGCACGGCGACCTCGTCGCCGGGCGGAGCGCCCTGCGCGGCGTCACCGGGCGGCGGCGAGGGGCGGGCGACGCCGAGCGCGATCTCGACCGGGGTCCCCGCGGGCGTGTGGCGCGCGACGTTCCCGACGAGGTTCGCGAGCACCTGCCGCAACCGGTCCTCGTCGCCCACGACCTGCAGCTCCTGCGGGGCGCCGGCGCCCGGTGCCAGCCCGACGAGCCGGACGTCGCGCGACGGGTCGAGCGCGTGCAGGTCCTGCGCGGAGTCTCGGGCGAGCGCGACGAGGTCCAGCGGGTCGTGCCGCAGCGGCCGGCCCTCGTCGAGGCGTGCGAGCGCGAGCAGGTCGTTGACGAGCGTGCCCATGCGGTTCGCCGAGTCCTCGATGCGCCCCATCGTGTCGTCGACCTTGTCGGGCGTGTCGAGCGCACCCATCCGGTACAGCTCGCCGTAGCCGCGGATCGTCGCGAGCGGCGTGCGCAGCTCGTGGCTCGCGTCGGAGACGAACCGCCGCATCCGCTCCTCGGACGCCTCCTGGACGGCGAACGCCTCCTCGATCTGGGAGAGCATCGCGTTGAGCGACGCCGCCAGCGAACCCACCTCGGTCGTCGGCGGGGCGGGGCGCACGCGCCGCGACAGGTCGCCCGCGGCGATGTCCGCCGCCGTCTCCTCGATCTCGCGCAGCGGCCGCAGCGCGCGGTGCACCGCGAGGTAGGCGATGGCGCCGCCGACCAGGGCGATACCCAACGCCGAGAGCGCGAGCGCGCGGCCCAGCACCTTGACCGTCTCGTGGATGCCGGTCAGCGGGAGGGCGACGAACGCCGTCCCCTCGCGTTCGCTCGTGAGGTTCGAGCCGTAGAAGAACGACACCACGCGCCACTGCGCGGGCTCCACGCCACCCTCGGAGTCGACCGTGAACGGGACCTGCTGGCTCGCCTGGACCTCGGGGTCGGACATCGCCGGGATGTTCGGCACGCCGTACAGGTTCACCGTCTGGGGCCACCGGAGCGGGATCTCGTCTCCTCCCTTCGGCCGCACGAGGACGAAGTAGTCGCTGGGCAGCTGTGACCCTGCACCGATCCGCTCGTTCAGGGTGATGTTCGCGACGGACTCGGCCGACCGCTCCAGCTGCGCGTCGACCTGGTCGACCAGGTAGCTCGACACGACCGTCGTCGTGACCGCCGACGCCAGCCCGAGCCCCGCGGCGAGCAGGAGCACCGTGATCGCGACGAGCCGGGCCCGCAGCGGAACGCGCGCGAACCAGCCCCACCCCTGCGTCGGGACGGGGCGGCCGTAGGGGCGCTCCGCCGTCGGGCCGCCGTCGCCCGGGGCCGCCGCGGACGCCACGCCGGGGGGCGGGTCGCCCGGCCCCGACGTCGCGGTGCCGACCGCTGCGCCGGACGCTGAGCCGGACGCTGAGCCGGACGCAGACTCGGCCTGTCTGCCCGTCGCGGAGTCGGTCGCGGTGGCGCGGCTCCCCGAGGGCGGGGGAGGCGGGGGGACCGGGCGGGCACCCGCCGTCGTGCGGTCGGGGCCGGCCGTCATGACGTCGTGGGCGGCTGGCGCAGCAGGTAGCCCACGCCGCGCTTGGTGTGGATGAGCGGCGGGAGGGCGACGGGCTCGCCGTCGGGGCCGGGCACGGTGAGGTTGTCGATCTTGCGGCGCAGGTAGGAGATGTAGGACTCGACGATGTTCGCGTCGCCGCCCCAGTCGTACTGCCACACGTGGTCGAGGATCTGCGCCTTCGACAGCACGCGGCCCGCGTTGAGCATGAGGTAGCGCAGGAGCTTGAACTCCGTGGGCGAGAGGTCGACGTCGATGCCCGCGCGGCGGACCTCGTGCGAGTCCTCGTCCATCTCCAGGTCGGCGAAGCGCAGCACCGCGTCCTCGACCGGCTCGGCGTGCGTGCGGCGCAGCACCGCGCGGATGCGCGCCACGACCTCCTCCAGGCTGAACGGCTTCGTCACGTAGTCGTCGCCGCCGACGGTGAGGCCGGTGACCTTGTCGCGCGTGTCGTCCTTCGCGGTGAGGAACACGACGGGCGTGTGCTGCCCCTTCTCGCGCAGGCGGCGCGTGACGGTGAACCCGTCCATGTCCGGCAGCATGACGTCGAGCACGACGAGGTCGGGCTCGACGTCGCGCACGAGCCGCAGGGCGCTCTGCCCGTCCGCGGCGGCGTGGACCTCGAACCCGGCGAAGCGCAGGGACGTGGCCAGCAGCTCGCGGATGTTCGGCTCGTCGTCGACGACGACGAGGCGTGCCTCAGGCGTGGTGCTCATGCTCCCAGTGTCCTCCCGTGGTCTGGGAGTCGCCTGGGAGGGCGCTCCACCGACCGAGCGTGCCGAGACGGGAAGGTCCGGCCCGAGATCGCCCGGATCCGGGGCGGATCCTCACGTCTCGGCGGGGGCGCGTGGGTGGCCTCCGGCAAGATGGTCGACGTGCGGATCACGGTGGACCAGAGGCGACGGCGGCTCGTCGCGCAACAGCTCGCGCTCGCGACGGACCAGCCCGGACGCCCGGCGGCCCGCACGCCGGAGGACGTCGTCGACCGGCTGCTCGCCCTGCACGCCACCGACGCCCCGAGCGTCTACCTGTCCGTCCTCGCGCGCGTCCCCGGGCTCGTGCTCGACGACGTCCGGGACGCCGTGTTCCGGCGGCGCACCCTGGTCAAGGTGCTCGCCATGCGGCGCACGATGTTCGTCGTGCGGCGCGAGACCGTGCCCGTCGTGCACGCGGCCGCGGCGCTCGCCGTCGCCCGGCGGCTGCGCGCCCGCCTGCTCAAGGAGCTCGCGACGCTGCCCACGGACCCACCGGTCGACGACGCGGCGACCTTCCTCGCCGCCGTCGAGGCCCAGGTGCACGGCGCGCTCGCGGAGCACGGGCCGATGGACGGCGCGAGCCTGTCGAAGGCCGCACCGCTCCTGCGCACCGCGTTCCTGCCCACGACCGACAAGTCGTGGGACGTGCGCCGCACGATGACGTCCCAGCTCATGTCGCTGCTCTCCGCGGAGGGCGCGGTCGTGCGCGGCGAGCCGCGCGGCTCGTGGTCGTCCAACCGGCACGTCTGGTCGCCCGTCGAGGACTGGTTCCCGGGCGGTATCTCCGCGATGGAGGAGGCGGCCGCGCGCACGGCGCTTGCCCGCTCCTGGCTCGAGGTGTTCGGGCCGGCGACGGTCAAGGACCTGACGTGGTGGACCGGCTGGAACCAGCGGGACACGCGCGCCGCGCTCGCACCGCTCGACGTCGTCGAGGTCGAGGTCGAGACCGGGACGCACGACGACCCGGCCCCGCAGGCCGGCGTGATGCTGCGCGGGACCGACGCGCCCGGACCCGACGACGTCTCGCTCGCGGGCCACGTCGCGCTCCTGCCGTCGCTCGACCCGACGACGATGGGCTGGGCCGCGCGCGACTGGTACCTCGGCCCGCACAAGGCGGCGATCTTCGACACGATCGGCAACGCCGGTGCGACCGTCTGGTGGGAGGGCCGGATCGTCGGCGCCTGGGCCGTCCGCCCGGGCGGGGAGCCCGCGTTCCGTCTGCTCGAGGACGTGGGTTCGGACGCCGAGCGGGCCGTCGCGACCGAGGCCGAGCGGATCGCGGCGCTCCTGGGCGGCGACGGCGTGACGGCGTCGTTCCCCACACCCCTGTACCGCGAGCTCCACGCCTGACGGCCCGGCGTCGCGTGAGTGCTGGGTATTCGTCGTCGGCGGGAAACCGTGACGACGAGTACCCAGCACTCAGCGGGTCGGTCAGAGGTAGCGCAGCGGGTCGAACTCCTCGAGCGGGATGATGCGCACGCGCGGCAGGACGGTCGTGAACGCCCCCGCGTGGTCCTCGAGGTCGAACACCTCCAGGCCGCGCCCGGTCAGCTCCGTGAGCCGCACGTTGACGAACTCGCGGAACGCGAGCACGCCCACGCGGCGGTCCGGGTCGTCCAGCAGCGTCTCGACCTGCGGCAGGAAGTCGCCGTCGTGGCTCGCGAGCAGCACGTCGCCCGGCTGGCCCGCGATCGCGTCCAGCATGCGCTGGATACCGATGTCCACGACCTTCTCGCTGCCCGAGCCGGCGAGCGGGATCGGTCGGTAGCCCATCGCGAGCAGCGCCTGCACGAACGACATCGGCATCTGGCCCGACGACGCGTTGAGGAAGAACAGCGGTGTGACGTCCTGGCCCCAGGCCTGGCGCGCGAACTCGACGATGCGGTCCCACCGTGGCCGCTCCTCCGGCGCGGGACGGTGCCCCAGGACGTTCATGCCGAGCGTCGCGTCGATGTTCTCGCCGTCGACGACGAGGTAGGTGCGGCGCGGCGTCGTCAGTGCTCGGCCGTCGGAGGTCTGGAGGTCGGACATGCCGGTCAGCCTATCCGCGCGACGGTCGCCTGCCATGTCCACGACGTGGGTGTTTGCGTCGGGGTACCCCGGAGTGGGTACCGTCGGACCTCGTGACCACGTACGACACCGACGCCACGGCCGCAACCGGAACCGTCCGGCTCACGGTCGTCCAGAACTCACCGGACGTCACGCTCGACGCCTACGCCGGCCAGCTCGCCGCCGACCTGCGGGTCGTGCGCCCGTACGACGGGGACCCGGTCCCCGCGGCAGGCGACCTCGGCGACGGCCTCGTCGTCCTCGGCGGGCACATGTCCGCGCACGACGACGAGCGCGCCCCCTGGCTGCCCGCGCTGCGCGAGACCCTGCTCGCCGCCGCGACGTCCGGCGTCCCGACGCTCGGGATCTGCCTCGGGGCCCAGCTGCTCGCCGTCGCCGGCGGCGGCCAGGTCCAGGTCGCGGCGCCCCCTGGGCGCGAGGCCGGCGCGACCCGCGTCTTCTGGCGCGCCGACGCCGAGACCGACCCCGTGCTCTCCGCGCTCGCCGCGGGCGACGCCCCGGTGCGGTACGTGACGAGCATGCACGGCGACGCGATCGTGGACCTCCCGGTCGGCGCCGTCTGGCTCGGGTCGTCCAACATGTACCCGTACCAGGCGTTCCGGCTCGGCTCCGCGCTCGGCGTGCAGTTCCACCCGGAGGCGACCCGCGCGGGCTTCGAGGCGTGGTGCGCCGCGTTCGACGACGTCGACACGGCGGCGGCCCTGGCCGGGTTCGACGAGCACGCACCGGAGATCCTCGACGGCGGCCGACGCCTCGCCGAGGCCTTCGTCGCCGAGGTCCGCGCGACCGTCGGGCAGAGCGTCCCCGCCTGACCCCCAACCTCGGCACCTCCGCGAGCCCTGCAGCGATCGGTCCCCGCGCGCAGGTTCGGCCCGCGCCCCCTGCCCCGCCGAGGTAGAACCCTGGTCGGCCGAGGTAGAACCGTGGTTCGCCGAGGTAGAACCGCGGTCGCGCAAGATGGAGCTCTGGCCTGCCCTGGTAGAACCCTGCCCGCGCGAGGGAGAGCTGCGGTCGTCTGGGTGGGCGAAGACCAGGGTGAGGCGAAGCCGGGCGGGGTGGGTGGTGGTGCCGCGTCGTGGCGGGTCTGGCGGGAGCCGCGAGGAACGAGCGGCGGATGGTAGACGCGGCACCACCACCCACCCCGACCACCCAGGGCGACCACACCGCCGTCGGGCACAAGAACCACGGTTCTACTTCGCGTGACCACGGTTCTATCTCGCGCAACCACGGTTCTACCTCGTGCGACCAGGGTTCTGTCTCGCGAAGCCTCGGGTCTCCCGCGCCAGGGTCACCAGTCGGAGGTCGGGGCGTCCTGGGTGGTGGTGCCGGACCCGATCGCGGGCGTGACCTGGGTGGGGGACACCTGCGGTGCGGCGGACGAGCCCTGCTTGAGGGCTGCGAGGCGTGCCTCGATCTCGACGGCCTCGCCGGACGTCTCGAGCTCGGCGAACTGCGAGTCGATGCTCGACGCCGCGACCTCGGCCTGGCCGAGGGCCTGCGCCTCCTCGCGGCGCACGATCTCCTCGTAGCGGGAGATCTCGCTCGTCGGGTCGAGCACGTTGATCGAGCTGATCGCGCCCTGGACCGTCTGCTGCGCCTGCGCGCTCTTCTGCCGGGCGACGAGCGAGTCGCGCTTCGACTTCAGCTCGCCGAGCTTGTCCTTCATCATCGCGAGGCCGGACTTGAGCTTCTCGACCGACTCGCGCTGGGACGCGATGAGCGGCTCCGCCTGGCGGACCTCGCCCTCGGCGGAGATCTGCTTGCCGAGCGCGATCTTCGCGAGGTTGTCGAACTTGTCGGCGTTGCCGGTGTCGCCCTGCTGCCGGTAGCGGTCGGCCTGCGCGGAGGCGGCGACGGCCTTCTGGCCCCACTCCTGGACGGCGGCGACGTCCTCGTTGTAGTCCTGCTCGGCGAGCCGCAGGTTGCCGATCGTCTGCGCCACGGCCTGCTCGGCGTCGGCGATGTTGTTCGTGTAGTCGCGCACGAGCTGGTCCAGCATCTTCTGCGGGTCCTCCGCGTTGTCCAGGAGCGCGTTGATGTTCGCGCGGGCGAGCTGCGCGATCCGTCCGAAGATGCTCTGCTTCTCCGCCATGGTCGTCCCTCTCTGGTGAGCCGGTCTCGTGTGGTCGGTGCTGCGTGCTGATCTCGTCCGTCGGTCTCGTGGGTCTGGTCGCGGGTGCGCGGTCGGGCGTGGTCAGAAGCGCCCGCCGCGGCCCGAGCGCCCGCCCGAGGACCGGCCGCCGGAGCGCCCGCCCGACCGGCCGCCGCCGAACCCGCCGCCACCGGAACCACCGCCGAAGCTCCCGCCCCCGAACCCGCCGGAGCGTCCGCCCCCGCCGCCGCGCAGGATCGAGTCGAGCAGGATGCCGCCGAGCACCATGCCCCCGACGTTGCTCCCGCCGCCACCGCCGCCCCCGAACGTCCCGCCGCCCTGCGACGACTGCCAGCTCGACGCGTCCTGCTGGGCGCGCTGGGCGGCGGACTGCGCCTGGGCGTCGGCCTGCTGCGCGCGATCCAGGGCCGCGACGGGATCGGTCGGCTGGAGGGCACGGGCCTCGCCGAGCAGGCGGATCGCCTCCGAGAGCCGGGTGCGTGCCTCCGGCCCGACGGCGCCGCGCCGGGTCTCGATGAAGTCGTTCGTCGCGCGGACCTGCGAGTCGACACGCGCGAGCGTGTCCCGCAGGAGGGCGTTGGCGCGCGCGGCCTGCTCGGCGCGCTCGCGGAACGGGGCGAGCGCGGCGTCGAGCGCGGCCTCGGCCTCGGTGAGACGGCGCAGCGCGGCGAGCGGGTCGCCGCCGTCGCGGGCCGCGCTCGCTCCCGTCGCCGCGGCCTGCGCCTCCGCGAGCGCGGGCGCCACGGCGGGGTCCGCGGGGGCGAGCCGGCCGACGTCGGCGATGTCGGACGTGATGGACGCGAGGCCCCGGTCGAGGCGCGGGCCGGACTCGGCGAGGTCGGCTCCGGCACGGTCGACGGCGTCGAGCAGCGTGACCGCCTGCCCGACGGCGTTCTGCGCGGCCCGGGCGAGCGCGACCGCCGTCGCGCGGTCCTTGGCGGCGAGCGCCTCGCGACCCCGGACGACGGACTCCTGCGCGTTCGCGACGAGCGCCCGCGCCTGGTCGGGGTTCTGGGCCACGGACGCGAGCGCCGTCGGCGGGTAGGTGCGGGCGAGACCGTCGAGCGTCGCGCGCGCGGGCTCGACGCGCGCGAGGACCTCGCTCGCTCGCTGGTCGGTCTCGTCGAGCACCTGGGGTGCGCGCGCCTGGAGGTCGCGCAGCTCGTCGAACGTGCGGGACTGGGCGTCGAGCGCGTCCGCGACCTCGTCGCACAGCGTGACGATGCGCGCCATCGCGTCCCGGGCCTGCGGCTCGGTCTCGGGGCGGTCGTCGTCGAGCTGCTGGCGCAGCGCGAACGCCTCCGAGACCTTCCGCTTGCCCTCGGCCAGCGCGGCCGAGAACTGCTGCGTCGCCTCGAGGCCGAACTGCGCCTGGGCGAAGCCGAGCTCCTGCTCCGAGGTCTTCACGGCGTCGTCGATCGCGACGAGGGCCGCGCTCGCGCGACGGCTCAGCTCGTCGGTCGGCAGGCTCCCCAGCTCGTCCCCGTCCGCGGGTGCGCCGGCAGCGTGGGAGCGGCGTCGCCTCGCGACCGCGCGCACGACCAGCACGACGACGACCACGAGCGCGCCCAGGCCCAGCAGCACCCAGAGCCAGGGCACGCCCCCGGAGCCCTGGCTCGCGCCCCGCGCCGTCTCGGCCGCCGCGATCGCCGCGCCCGCCCAGTCGTCGTCGCGCAGCTCGTCCTCGACCGCCGAGGCCATCCGGTCGATCTCGGCGTCCGTGAGGGACACGTTGTTGTCGTAGGAGATCCCGTAGCGGCGGTCCTCCGTCGCGACGGCGAGGAGCAGGTCGTCGACGCCGAGCCCGGACGCGTTGGCGGTCGCGTTCGCCCAGTCCACGCCGTCCATGCCGTCGAAGCTCGCGACGTAGACGACGAAGAGCTGCAGGTCGGTGTTCTGGGCGAGGCGGTCGAGCGCGTCCTCGACGTCTCCGGTCCGGTCGCCGAGGACCCCGTCGGGGTCGGTGATCTCGTTCGTGACGTCCATCGGGGGGACGGCCTGCGCGGTCCCGGCCGGGACGAGCAGGACGAGTGCGGCGACCGTCGCGGCGGCGACGAACGAGGTGACGAGGGCGAGGAGCGCACGGGCGCCACGGTCCGCGGCGTCGCGGGGGAGCGAGTGACGGTCGGCCGTGCTCACGCGCCGATCCTTTCCCAGCGACCGGGGTCCCGCAATCGGTACCGGAGCGTCCACGGAGCGCTCGCGCCGCGCCGTCGTGAGCCCCGGGACGACGGCGAGGCCCGCCTCCGTGGGGGAGGCGGGCCTCGCGGTGCTCAGCCGGGGCGGCCGCTCACCCGCAGGTCAGCGCCGCGTACGGCGCGCCGACCTCGCTCGTGACCCCGCCGGTGCTCGCGCTGACGACGGCGTCGCCTGCCGCCACCGAGGCGGCGCGGACGGCGAACGACTGGTACGCGTTCGCGCCCGGGGCGACGCTCGCGACGGTGCGCGACCCGAACGGCGTCGAGAGCGTCACCGCGAGCGGCGCCTCGCCGCCGTTGGTCGCCCGGACCGCGACGTACGCCTTGCCCGCGAGGCAGCGCGTCGTGGCCTCGACCGTCACGTCCGCCTCCGCGGGCAGGTCGGTCGGGTACGCGACGACCTGCGGCGAGGCGAACGACCCGACGGCGGACGCGCCCGTGTCGTTGACGACGTGCTCGATGCCGCCGGATCCGTTGAGGAAGACGCTCGTCATGGACCGGAACGTCACGCCCGCGCGGACGGGGGTCTGGATCCCGCTCGCGACGCGCACGTCGACGCCCTGGTTGAAGAACGAGTACACGCCCAGCCCGACGGCGTCGTGGCGCTGGACGTGGTCGCCCACCCGGTACGACGCGTACCCCTTGCGGTCGCCGTCCATGAACGCGGCCTGGCTCGGCGGGTCGTAGGGGATCTCGCTCTGGTAGAACACCGTGCGGCCGCGCTCGCCGTTCCAGATCGTCTGGTTCTTCTGGTAGTGCTCGACGAACAGGCCCGTGGCGGTCACGTCGTCGCCGTTCACGACGACGCCGTGGTCGCCCGTGTTCTGGTCCCACCCGATGCCGCTGCCGTGGTCGCCGCGCCAGGCCCAGATGTGGTCCATGAGCACGTGGTCGCTGTTGACCTCGATGCTCGTCGTCGCCCTGCCGACCCACGGGCCGCCGATGCGGACGAACACGTCGGTCAGCGTCGTCGGGTCGTCGGCGTCCGCCACGTGCGCGTCCGCCGGACCGACGCGCACGAGGACGTCCGACTCGACCGGGCCGGCGTCGACGGTGATGCCGGCGACCTTGACGCCCGCGACGTCGCCGATCTCCAGGGCCGCTGTGCCCGACGTCGGCGCGAGCGACGCGTAGCCGAGCCCCAGCACGACCGTGTCGGGGTTCTCGACGCGGATCGCCTCGTCGAGGTGGTAGACGCCGGGCGTGAGCAGGAGGTTCTTGCCGGTGGCGAGAGCCGCGTTGATCTCCGCCGCCGAGTCGCCCTCGTGGGCGACGAAGAAGCTGTCGAGGGACAGCTTCTGGCCCGCGTCCGCGTCCGTCGACCAGTCGACACCGCGAGTCTCGGTCCGCGCGTCCGGGACGAACACGGCGAGGTCCTCGCCGTCGCGGAAGAGGAACGGCGCCTCCCGGCTCAGCGGCGTCGTGCCGAGCGTCGTCTTGTTGCCGACGGTGCCGTCGGGCCGGGGCCCGAAGTCCGTGGCCGGGGCACCCTCGACGCCGGAGAACACCATGTTCCACACGCCGCCGTCCCAGGTACCGACCTCGGAGTTGCGGGTGTACCACTGCTGCTGCGAGCCGGTCACGAGGCGGCCCGAGACGCGCGAGTTCGCGAGGTAGCCGCCGCTGGCGTACTCGCCGAAGCGGCCGAACACGGTGAGGTCGCCCTGGATGTCGACGCGGCGCAGGGGTGCGGCCTGCGAGACCGCGAAGCGGAGCTGGTGCGGGTCGGTGATCCCGGCCGGGAACGGGCGGTTCACGTCCTCGTCGACCGGGCGCTGGATCGGGTTGATCGCGACGTTGCTCAGCGAGCGCCAGAAGCGCGTCAGCGAGCCGGGGTCCTGGCAGTCCCACGGGTTGTTCGGGCAGCTCACGACCGGCTGCACGCTCAGCGCGCCGTGGATGAGCACGTCGTCCGGCTGCGCGCCGAGACCCGCGATCGCGGTGTAGTAGCCGACCTCGGCGTTGACGATGCCGGTCGCCGTCGCCGGGTCGTCCTGACCGGACGCGTCGCCGTACACGCCGGGCTCGAAGAACACGGCGTGCCGGTCCTGGCTGAACTCCGCCTCGTCGTTGATGGACGCGAGGTAGGTGTTGATCTGGTCCACCGACCACGAGTCGTCGATGAAGACGACGTTCGGTCCGAGGTCGGGGTCGGTGGCCGGGGCTGCCGTCGCGGGCGCGCCGAGCGCCACGCCCGTCGCGGCCACGGCGAGGGCCGCCACGCCCGCGCCTGCGGCACGGGCACGACGGGCCGTCCTGCCCGTGCCGGGGATGGTCGTCGAGAGGGTCACGGTGGGTGTTCTCCTTCGAACGGGGAGCCGGCGCACGCGCCGACACCGACGCGTCGTCGCGCCGACGCGGGAAGCCTAGGGCACGACTGACTGTCTTGTCAGTAACTTCCTGGGAGCGCTCTCACATCGTGGGACGACCCCGTGAGTGCATGAAAAATGTCGCCCCGAATCGGTTCGAGACGACAGATTTCATGCACTCAACGGGGATCGGTCACTGCACGACGCCGTGGTCCCCGTGTCCTCGGTCGGACTGGGCGTCGTTCCGTGCCGGGCGGGTACCTTGCTGCGCTGCGGTCCCACCTGTCACTGCACGACGCCCAGGTCCTCCGCGTCGACGATGCGGTAGGCGTAGCCCTGCTCCGCCAGGAACCGCTGACGGTGGGCCGCGAAGTCCTGGTCGACCGTGTCCCGCGCGACGACGGCGTAGAAGTGCGCCGTCCGACCGTCGGACTTGGGGCGCATGACGCGGCCGAGGCGCTGCGCCTCCTCCTGGCGCGACCCGAACGAGCCCGACACCTGGATCGCGACCGACGCCTCGGGCAGGTCGATCGAGAAGTTCGCGACCTTCGACACGACCAGCCGCGAGATCTCGCCCGAGCGGAACGCTTCGAACAGGCGCTGGCGCTCGCGGATCGTCGTCGCGCCCGTGATGAGCGGCGCGTCGAGGTGGTTGCTCAGCTCCTCGAGCTGGTCGAGGTACTGCCCGATGACGAGCACCTGGTCGTCCGGGTGCTGCGCGACGATCTGCTCCACCACGCGGTTCTTGCCCGCGGCGGTCGCGGCGAGCCGGTACTTGTCCTCCGGCTCCGCGACCGCGTACGTCATGCGGTCGGACTCGGGCAGCGTGAGGCGCACCTCGACGCAGTCCGCGGGCGCGATGTACCCCTGCGCCTCGATGTCCTTCCACGGGGCGTCGTACCGCTTGGGCCCGATGAGCGAGAACACCTCGTCCTCGCGTCCGTCCTCGCGCACGAGCGTCGCGGTGAGCCCGAGCCGACGCCGTGCCTGCAGGTCCGCCGTCATGCGGAAGATCGGCGCGGGCAGCAGGTGGACCTCGTCGTAGACCACGAGGCCCCAGTCGCGCGCGTCGAGCAGCTCGAGGTGCGTGTACACGCCCTTCCGCTTGGTCGTGAGCACCTGGTACGTCGCGATCGTGACCGGCTTGATCTCCTTGCGGGCGCCGGAGTACTCGCCGATCTCGTCCTCGGTCAGCGTCGTGCGGCGCACGAGCTCGTCGCGCCACTGCCGCGCGCTGACCGTGTTCGTCACGAGGATGAGGGTCGTCGTGCTCGACCTCGCCATCGCGCCCGCCCCGACGATCGTCTTGCCCGCGCCGCACGGCAGCACGACGACACCGCTCCCGCCGTGCCAGAACCCGTCCACCGCCTGCGCCTGGTACGGGCGCATCTCCCACGGCTTCGGTGCCTCGCCCTCGACGCGCGGCGGCGTCGTCGGGCTGAGCGCGATGGCGTGCTTCTCGCCGTCGACGTACCCGGCGAGGTCCTCCGCGGGCCAGCCGAGCTTGACCAGCACCTGCTTGAGGTGGCCGCGCTCGGACGGGTGGACCTTGACGCACGCGACGGTCCCCTCGCCGACGGGCTCCACGTGCTCGCCCACCAGCCCGGCGGTGCGCTTGGACTTCAGCACCTCGGCGAGCACCGCACGGTCCGTCGCCTCGAGCACGAGGCCGTGCGTCGGGTGCTGCGCGAGCGTGAGCCGCCCGTACCGCGACATCGTCTCCGCGACGTCGACGAGCAGCGCGTGCGGCACCGGGTAGCGCGAGTACTCGATGAGCGTGTTGACGACCTGCTCGGCGTCGTGGCCCGCGGCGCGCGCGTTCCACAGCCCGAGCGGCGTGAGCCGGTAGGTGTGGACGTGCTCGGGGGCGCGCTCCAGCTCGGCGAACGGCGCGATCGCGCGGCGCGCGTCGTCCGCGCGCGGGTGGTCGACCTCGAGCAGCAGCGACTTGTCGCTCTGGACGATGAGGGGTCCGTCGGTCATGTGTCTCCTTGCCGAGGTAGAACCGTGGTGCCGCGAGGTAGAACCGTGGTGGCGCGAGGTGGAACCGTGGTCGCGACCAGGGTTCTCCCTCGCGGTACCAGCGTTCTACGTCCGCGGGGTGTCGGGGGCGACGGACGCGATGCGGTGCACCGCGACCGTGAGCTCGGCGTCGCGCGCCGGGTCCTGCGCGCGCAGCCGCCCTGCGTCCAGCGTGAGCGGCCGCACCCGCCGACGGTCGAGCGAGCCCGTGGCCCCGACCATCTCGAGCCAGACGGTCGCACCGTCCGAGATCGCCTCGCGCAGCAGGCCCAACGCGGCCACCGGGTCGGTTGTTCCCTCCCCGATCCCGTTCGCGCCGTGCCCGTTCGTGCCCGACGCCGCCCGCCCGGCCGGGCCCGGGCCGTCGCCGCCCCCTGCGGCGCGGTCCCTGCGGCCGTCGCCCTGCGTGGTGGCGCGGTTGTCGGCGGCCCGCAGCCGTGCCACGAGGTCCGCGAACCGCGCGTCCCTCCGGTCGTGGCCGGGGCCTGGCTCGTCGACGCGCGCACCGGAGCCCGGCACGACCCCCGCCCGTGGGCGACCGCGCCGACCCGCGGGGGCGAGCCGACCGCGTCGGGCCGGTCCGACGTCGTCGGGACCGCCCCGCCGCCCAGCCCGGTCCGCGACGAGCACGCGCCCGTCCGGGCCCTCCACGACGGCCGGGACGCCCCGCGCGCGCAGCGCGTCCTGGAGCTCTCCGGCGGGCGCCGCGGACGCGAGGACCGTCGGCGCGAGCAGCACCAGGCCCAGCCCGCGCAGGGCCGGGTCCTCCGCGATCCCCGCGAGCAGCACCGGGTCCTCCGCGCGCACGTACGACGACGCCGTCCCCACGCGCACCCGGCCGTGACGGCGGGCCGTGTCGCGCACCAGGTACTCGAGCGGCTGGGGAACGGGCGTGCGCGAGTGCGCCGCGAGCTCTCCGAGGAGGTCGTCGGCCGTCGCGCCGCGGTCGAGCGCGCGCAGGACGGAGTCGGGGGTGAACCGGACGGTGGTCGCGGCCCCGCGCGACTCGACGTCGGCGGCGACCTCCACGAGCCGTTCGAGCGTGCGCGACGGGCGGCCCGGGACGATGCCCGTGAGGTCGCCCTGGAGCAGCAGGTCGTCGATCTCGGGCGGCAGCACCGCCTCGAAGGCGGTGCCGAGGTCCGTCGGGGCGCCCGGGTCCGACGGCGCGCCGTCGTCGGACCCGACGAGCTCCCGCCCCGGGGGAGCGAGCGCGCCCGCTCCCGTCACCCCGAGCAGCGCGGCCTCCCGCAGCAGCCCCGCGACGGCCTGCTCCGGCGGCACCGCGCGCGGCGTGCGCCACCGCAGCACCGCGACGACGTCGGCCGCAGCGAGCGGGCGCCCGGGGGTGAGGTCGAGGACGTCCAGGACGGACCGACGGAGCCGGGGCACCCACGGGCGCCACAGCTCCGGGTCGAGCGCCGCCCGCAGGGCGCCCTTCTCGTCGCGGCTCCCCACGAGCCACGGCGTGCGGCGCGAGCGCCACCAGCCCCGGGCGAGCGTCGCCCACCGGTCGCCCAGGTCGTCGTCGAGCCAGTCCTCCGCGGCGAGCGTCGGGGCGAACGTCGGCGGGTCGTCGCCGTCGTCGGCCACGAGACCCGCGGCAGCCGCCAGCTCGACGACCGCGGCCGCCGTCGCGTCGTCGACCTCGAGCGCGAGCGCGGCGCGCCGCAGGTCGCGCACCCCGAGACCGCCGGCGCGCAGCACGCCCGGCGGGTGCTCCGTCCAGTGCGTCACGAGCCGGGCGACGAGCCGCACGGCCTCGAGCCCGGCGCTCGCGGACTCCGCGCCGACCGTCGCAGCCGGGAGCCCGGCCACCGCGGGGACCGGTGGGTCCGTCCGGACGTCGCGATGGGTGCGCCCGCCGCGCAGAGCGAGCCCGACCTCGCGCGGCAGCACGACGTGCCGCTCGTCGGTCGCGCGCAGGTAGCCGTGCCCGACGAGCCAGGCCGTCGCGTGCCGGGCGGACGCGTCCGAGCGGGGGGCGACGCCGACCGGCGGACCCCAGGCCAGCGCGTCGAGGATCGCCCGGGCACCCGGCGGTGCGTCGTCGGGCAGCGGGAGCGGCGCGGAACCACCCGGTGCCCCCGGGTCGGTGGCACCGACGACGTCCGGGGGTGTGGACGCGGGGCCGAGGCCGGCAGGGTGCGGCCCGAGGACCTCGGCCAGCCCCGGTGCCGGACGGAACCCGGCCGACCGCGCGCCCCGGGGCCAGACCAGCGCGAGCTCGTCGAGCACGGTCAACGACGAGGTGACCGTCCCGCGGTCGACCCCCGTCGCCCGGCCGACCGACGTCGCCGTCGCGACGGACCCCACCGAGTCGAGCACCAGGACCGACTCGAGGACCGTGAGCGTCAGCTCGTCCAGACCGGCGAGCGCGCGCTCCAGGCTCGTCCGGTTCATCGCGCGCGCGGCGAGCGAGAGGAGCGTCGAGGGGGACGGGGTCGCGAGGTCCGGGCGCCGCCGGAGCAGCGCGACCAGGGCGGCGTCGTCGCGCTGACGCAGCGACTCGCTGTACGTCGTGGGCCGCTCGGGCCGGGAGGTGGCCATCCGTTCGATGTTACGCGCCGGCTGGTACCGACGAGATCGGCGATCG
The DNA here is from genome assembly GCF_009708005.2 of Cellulosimicrobium protaetiae. Classification (NCBI taxonomy): domain Bacteria; kingdom Bacillati; phylum Actinomycetota; class Actinomycetes; order Micrococcales; family Promicromonosporaceae; genus Cellulosimicrobium; species Cellulosimicrobium protaetiae. The sequence continues at coordinate 1,494,622 of NZ_CP052757.1, forward strand.
TGGTCGAGGTCGGCGGTCCGGACTGCCGATCTCGGCCGGACGTGCCGACGTCGTGCACGACCGCCGAGCTCACAGCGGCGGCAGGAACGGGTCGGGTCGGAGGCCGCGGACGACGTCGGACGGGACGTGCCGGACCACGCGCGCCACGACGTGCGACGGCCGGTCCCGGGACGTGACGCGCAGCAGGCGGTTGCCTGTGCGCTCGATCGCCTCCTGTCGCAGCTTCTCCTGCACGAGCACACGCCCGGGGTCCTCGCGCGGCGCCAGCCCGGACGGTCCGGTGCGGTACTTCACGAGGCCGTCGAACTCCAGCAGCAGCCGCCACCGCGTCCAGCCCAGGTCGACCCGGACGCCGCCGACCTCGGTGCGGAGCGGAACCTGCGTCTCGGGCCGGGGCAGCCCGGTCCGGACGAGGACGTACCGCAGCCAGGTCTCGCGGGCCGACTCCGCGCCCGGGTCCGCGAGCCCGAGCACGTACCGGGACCGACGGGAACCGCGACCTCGCGGTCGACGGTCGAGGACGTCCTCGACGTCGGACCGTCGGAGGCCGCGCGCGAGGGCCGCGTCTGCGACGACGAGGGCGTCGAGCGCGGGCATCGTCCGCAGGCAGTCGGCGACGGTGCGCGCGAGCGAGGTCGTGGTGACGCCGAGGACGGTCGCGCGGTCCTCGACGCCGACCTCGGCCACGTGCCGCGTCACGTCACGCGCCGCCGAGCCCGACCGTCGGTACGACTGGACCACGTGGGTCGTCGTGGGGAGGGTCCACAGGGGCAGCCCGTGGAGGAGCGCCGCGGACGCGTGGCTCACGACGGGGTCGGCTCGGAGGGCGTGGGCGACGGCACGTGCTCGGGCCACCACGAGCGCGCGGGCCGCCGCGGCCGGCGGGCGGTCCGGTGGAGGCGCGTCGCGGTAGGCGCCGCGCCGCAGACGCTCCCACTCGCCGTCGGCCAGGCGCCGTCGGACCTCTTCGGGAAGGTGCTCGCGCGCGAGGTGCAGGGCGGGCTCGGGCTCTCGTCTCGACATGGTGACGGATCGTGCCGCTCCCGAGGCAGTCGCGGTCCTGCCCGCACCGGGGCTGTGGACGACGACGCACGGCGCCCGGGGTGTGGACGGCGTTCTCGACGCGTCTGCGCGAGCTCAGGCCCGCGCGATGTCGGCGGGTTCCGCCGACATCGGCACGTACGACCGCCGATCTCGTGCGCGACCGCCGAACTCGGCAGGAGGTGCCGACGTCGCGTGTCCGGTCAGCCGCGGGCGGTGCGGCGGCAGACCTCGTCCCAGGGGGTGGGCTCGATCCCGAAGCGGGTGCGCGCCGCCGTGTCGTCGAGGACGTAGGGGCGGTCCCACTGGTAGGCGAGGTCGCGCAGCTCGCGCAGCAGCGGGGAGAAGAGGCCGGCGGCGGCGAGCCCGGCGCCGCGCAGGGAGCGGACCCGGACGGGCGGGTGCCCGACGCTCGCGAGGACGTCGGTGAGAGCGTCGCGCTGCGTGCGCGGCGGGTTGCTCGGGGTGTGCCACGTGCGGCCGTGCGCGCCGGGGTCGGCGGCGGCCGCGACGAGGGTGCGTGCGGCGTCCCGGACGTCGGTGAACGTGTGCGGCTGGTCGGTGCGCCCGATCATCGTCACGGCCCGTCCCCGCAAGGCGGCCGGGACGACGCGCGAGACGTGGCCGTTGCCCCCGACGCCGGGGCCGACGAAGTCGGAGCTGCGCACCTCGACGACCCGCGCGCGACCGGCCCGGTGCGCGGCGAGCGCGTCGGCCCACAGGCGCGCGCGCAGGACGCCCTTGTGGTCCGTCGCGGCGTCGGGCAGGTCCTCGGTCATCGGCCCGTCGACGGGACCGTAGGGGTAGAGGTTGCCGGTGATCGCGTAGACGGCGCCCGTGCGCTCGACGGCGGTCAGCAGCGCGGCGGCGAGCGGCGGCCAGACCCGTTCCCACTGCGTGTAGTCGCCGGGGTTGGCGCAGTTGTAGAGCACGTCGGCGCCGTCGGCCACACGCGTGAGGGCGTCGGCGTCGGACGCGTCGAGGGCGAGGTGCGTGACGCCCGCGACGCCGGTGTCCCGGCCGCTGCGGGTGACGACGGTGACGTGCGAGCCACGGGTCGCGAGCTCGGCGGCGACGTGCCGGCCGACGGGCCCGGCGCCGACGACGACGTGCCGGTCGGCGGAGGTGGGGGCGCTGGACATGGTCTCTCCTTCCCGAGAGCAGTGCTCTCGTTCCGGTGCGAGCCTCGCACGCCGCGCCACGAAAGACAAGAGCGGTGCTCTCGTTTGTGGGCGCTGCTCTCGTCTGACACCCTGGCGGGATGACGGCACCCCGGACCGCCCGCGCCCTGGCACGCGAGACCCTCACGCGCGAGATCCTCGACGCCGCCCGCGCGCGACTCGTGTCCGACGGCCCCGCCGCGCTCTCGCTGCGGGCCGTCGCACGCGACGTCGGCATGGTGTCCTCCGCCGTCTACCGCTACGTCCCGAGCCGCGACGCGCTCCTCACCGCGCTCCTCGTCGAGTGCTACGACGAGCTCGGCACCGCCGTCGAGGCCGCGGAGGCCGCCGTCGCGCGCGACGACCTCCCGGGCCGGTGGCTCGCTGCGTGCCGGGCGCTGCGGGCGTGGTGCGTCGAGCGGCCGGGCGACTTCGCGCTGCTCTACGGCACGCCCGTCCCGGGGTACGCGGCGCCGCAGGACACCGTCGAGCCCGCGACGCGCGTCGTGCGCGCCCTCGTCCGCGTCGTCGCCGACTCCTGGGCCGACAGTGGGGACCCGGCGCCCGCGCCGGCGTCGGGAGGCGACGCGTCCGCGCTGGTCGCCCCCGCCCTCGCGTACGTCTCCGCGCGCGGGCTCGTCGGCGTCGACGCCCCGCCGGAGGCCGTCGTGCGCACGCTCATGGCCTGGACCACCCTGTTCGGCACGGTGTCCTTCGAGCTGTTCGGCCACCTCCACCGCACGGTGGCCGACTACGCCGACTGGTACGACGCCGTCGCGCTGCGGGTGGGGGCGGACGCGGGCGTGGTCCCGCGGTCCGCGACGCGCTGACCGGGGTGCCGCCGCGTCGCCCGGGAGCGGGCGCGCGCCGCCCGCGTGGTATCGATGCGGCTTTGCCGCCGCGTGCCCGGTAGCCTGGGGGTTCTGGTTCCTACGAGCACGAACGAGGTTCACGTGCCCACCGGCAAGGTCAAGTGGTTCGACACCGAACGCGGGTTCGGCTTCATCGCGGGCGACGACGGCGGAGAGGTCTTCCTGCACGCCTCCGCGCTGCCCGCCGACGCCGCCGCGCCCAAGCCGGGCGCCCGGGTCGAGTTCGGCGTCGCCGACGGTCGCCGCGGCCCGCAGGCGCTCGCGGTCAAGCTCCTCGACCCGGCCCCGTCCGTGGTCAAGGCGAAGCGTCGCTCGGCGGACGAGATGGCGGTCATCGTGGAGGACCTCATCAAGGAGCTCGACGGGATCGGCAACGGGCTGCGCCGTGGCCGGTACCCGGACAAGAACAAGTCCACGATGGTCGCCAAGGTCCTGCGCGTGGTCGCCGACGAGATCGAGGGCTGACATGGTCGCCGTGGCAGCTGCTGCCGAGGAGCGTTCCCGGGGAGTGTCCGCGCGCGCCGCGCGGGACGCCGTGCTCACGGGCGCGGTCGAGCTCGCGCGCGCCGCGGCCCAGGAGGTCGCCGAGAGCCCGGGGGACGTCGGGGAGCACCTCGGGACCTTCGCGGAGGCGGACCGCCTGATCTCCCACCGGTTCGCGTGCACGATGCGCGGCTACCGCGGCTGGCACTGGAACGTCACCCTCGCGCGCGTGCCGCGCGGCCGGACGGCCACCGTGTGCGAGGTCGAGCTGCTGCCCGGAGACGGCGCGCTGCTCGCACCGTCGTGGCTGCCGTGGTCCGAGCGCCTGCGCCCCGGCGACGTCGGCCCGGGCGACGTGCTCCCGTTCCGCCCCGACGACCCGCGCCTCGAGCCCGGCTACGTGCCGACGGGCGACGAGGAGCAGGACGCGGTCGCGGTCGACGAGCTCGCGCTCGCGCGCGCCCGCGTGCTGTCCCCGCAGGGCCGGGAGGAGGCCGCCGAGCGCTGGTACCGCGGCTCGCGCGGCCCGACGTCGCGCGGTGCCGTCGCGTCGGCCGCGGAGTGCGGGTCGTGCGGCTTCCTCGTGACGCTCCAGGGCAGCCTCGGCCAGGTGTTCGGGGTCTGCGCGAACGAGTGGTCGCCCGACGACGGCAAGGTCGTGAGCCTCGACCACGGCTGCGGCGCGCACTCGGAGACCGACGTCGAGCCGCAGCGGAGCGACTGGCCCGACGCCGACCCGCTCGTCGACGAGCTGCACGTCGAGATCGTCTCGCTGCTCGAGTCCGTGGCCGCGACGAAGGAGCCCGCGGCCGAGCCGGCGGCGGACGAGCCGCAGGAGTGACGGACGACGTCTTCGGGACGGCCGCGCTGCGCCGTGCGGTCCTGGAGGCGTGGCGGTCGTCCCCGACGCGGCTGCGCGAGGACGCGAACACCGAGGAGGACCACGCCCACGGGTCGTACCGCGGGCGCGTCGTCGTCGAGCTCGCGCAGAACGCCGCGGACGCCGCGACCCGCGCGGGCGTGCCGGGCCGGCTGCGCCTGAGTCTGCACGCGCCGTCGGGCACGGGCGCCTGGGTCCTGCGGGCGGCGAATACGGGCGAGCCCCTGGACGGGGCCGGCGTCGCGTCGCTCGTGGCGATGCGCGCCTCGGCCACGGGCCGGGGGAGCGGGCACGGTGTCGGGACCGTGGGCCGTTTCGGCGTCGGCTTCGCGGCCGTCCGCTCGGTCGCGGACCGGGTGCGGGTCGGCGCGGGGGACCAGGCCGTCGAGCTCTCGCTCACGCGCACGCGCGCAGCCCTGGACGATCTCACCGCCGACCTGCCCGACCTCGCCGCCGAGGTGGCGCGGCGCGGCGACCGGCTGCCGGTGCTGCGGCTCCCGTTCCCGACCCGCGTCGAGGTGCCGCCCGGCTACGACACGGTCGTCGAGGTCGAGCTGCGCGACGCCGACGCGCTCTCCGCCGTCCGCGCGGAGCTCGCCGCGGTGGACGACCCGCTGCTGCTCGCCCTGCCCGCTCTCGCGGAGGTCGTCGTGGCCGACGACGGCGCCGCCGAGCGCGGAGAGCCTGGCGAGCGTACGGTCGCGGACGTCGCCGACCGGTGGACGGTCCTGCGGCGCGAGGGGACGCTCGACCCGGCGCTGCTCGCGGACCGTCCGGTCGAGGAGCGCGCGACGACGCGGTGGGAGGTCACGTGGGCGCTGCCCCACGGCCCTGGACGGACCGACGTCCTGCACGCCCCGACACCCACCGACGAGCGCACGACCTTCCCCGCGCTCCTGCTCGCCACGTTCCCGCTGGACCCGGCGCGCCGGCACGTCCCGCCCGGACCGGTCACCTCGCACGTCGCGCACGCGGCAGGGCAGGCGTACGCGGAGCTCCTCGAGGACCTCGCGCCCGCGCGCGGCGCCGACGTGCTCGCCCTCGTCCCGACCGGGCTCCCGGGGAGCGCGGTCGACGCGGAGGTCCGCGCGTCGGCCGAGGCGGCGCTCGCCCGGACCCCGCTCCTCCCGCTCGACGCGCCACCCGCGCTCGCCGCCGAGGGGCTTCCGGTCGACGGCGGCCTGGTCGACGGCGTCATGGTCGACGACGTCGTGGTCGACGACAGACCCGCGGTCTCGGCCCGACCTGCCCTGGTCGCGCCCGCGGAGGCGTTGGTCCTCGCGGGTGACGTGGGTGACGCGCGCGTGCGGGCCCGTCTCGGCGTCGCGCACCTCGTCGACGTCCCGGGACCGCTCCGCGCGGTCGCGAGGTCGCTCGGCGCGCGGGTCGTGGACCTCGCGGACGTGGTGGACGACCTGCCGCTGGTCGCCGACCCGGCACGGTGGCGGTCGCTGTACGACGCGCTCGCGCCGCACGCCGTCGACCCGTCGGTGCGCGAGGCGCTGGGCGCGCTCCCCGTGCCGCTGCTCGGCGGCCGGGTCGTGCGCGGCGTGCGCGGGCTCCTGCTCCTGGACGTCGGGGCGGTCGACGAGCCGGACGCGAGGTCCGTCGTGGACGAGCGCGGCGGGGTGCTCGACCCCCGCGACGCGGCGGAGCTCGGGTTGCGCGTCGTCGACCCGCGTGCGGCCCACCCCCTGCTCGAGCGGCTCGGGGCGCGCGCGACCGACCTGCGGACCGTGCTCGCCGACGACGCCGTGCGCGAGCGCGTCCTCGCGGCGGCCGACGCGGCCGAGTCGGGCGACGACCCGTCGGCGGACGTGGAGCGGCTGCTCCGGCTGGTCGCGGCGGCGGTGGGCGACGTGCCGGAGCTGGCGCGCGCAGGGCTGCCGTTCTGGTGGGGCGAGCTGCCCGTCCCGACGGTGGACGGCGGGTGGTCACCCGCGCGCGGCTGCGCGCTGCCCGGGACGTGGGCCGCGGACGTGCTGGACACGCTCGACGTCGTCGACCCCGCGGTGCTCGACCGCTGGGGCGAGCCGGTGCTGGGCGCGGTGGGCGTGGCCGCCGGGCTCGGCGTGCTGCGCGTGCGCGACGTGCTCACGCCCACCTCCGTCGACGACGAGCCGGACCTGGACCCGCACGCGCCCGAGGGGTGGCTGTCCGACTGGGCCGGGTACCTCGGATACCTCGCGACGACGCTCGGCCCGGACGCCTACGTGGGCGACGTCCTCGCGGTCGCGGACCTGGACGCCGTCGCCGACGACGCGTGGCCCGACGCCCTCGCGCGCCTCGCCGCGGACCCGGCCGCGCGCGAGGCGCTGCTCGCCCCGGTCCGGGCCGAGGGCGGCCGTGCCGGGACGGCCCGCTCGTACACCGCGTGGTGGCTGCGCGAGGAGCTCGGCGGGCCGTTCGCGCTCGGTGCCGGCGAGGCCGTCCCGTTCCTGCGCCCGGCGCCGGCGGAGGTGACGGGTCTCGACGCCGAGGTGCTGGCCACGGTGGGCGGCGTGCGCGACCTCGCCGACCTCGACCTCGAGGACTGGGTCGATCTCCTCGACGACCTCCCCGCCGTGGGCGGCCCGGTCGATGCGCGGGCCGCGGTCGCATTCTGGCGCGCCCTCGGGGTCCTCGCGGGCCGGGGCGAGCGGCTGGACCCCCCGCCCGACCGGCTGCCGGCCCTGACCCGTGGCGGCGTGGTCGTGGTCGGCGCGGACGACGTCGCGGTCGCCCCCGACCCGATGTGGTCGCCCGTCCGTCCGGTCCTTCCGGCACCGCCGGGGCTCGTCGCGGACGTCGCCGACCTCCTGGACGTCGCGACCGTCCCGCACGAGGCCCCCGCCCCGGACTCGCGCGGGCGCCGCGCGGAGGTCCCCGAGGTGGCGTTCGCGGTCCTCGACGTCCCGGCTCCCCGTACCTGGGAGCGGCACGACGACCTCCGCGTGGACGGGGCCGCGGTCTCGTGGTGGGTCGAGCGGGGCGGGGGAGCGGACGCCGTCGTGCACGCGACCGGCCCGGGAGGTCTCGCCGTCGGGCTCGCGGTCGCGGCCGGGCGCTACGGCGCGCGGTCCGTGCTCGAGGAGGTGCTCCGCGACCCCGGCGCCGTGCAGGGCGCGATCGCGCGGACCGCCTGGGACGGTCCTCAGTCGTCCGACGACGCGCGGTAGCGGGCGCGGTTCCGGCGCTCCCACACCAGGCCGAGGACGCCGAGGAGGAGCCCGACCGCGCACGTGGCGACCGCGCGCGGGGGGAGCGCCCCAGTGACCAGGAGGACGGCGCACACGACGAGCGCGACGGCCCAGAGGCCCATCCCGGCGAGGATCACGGCACGCAGGTCGACCCGCCACGGCGCCGGGTCGGGACGCCGGCGGTCGGGGTGGAGGAGGAGCGTGACGGACGAGGGCACAGGGGCATCGTAGCCAGCCGCCGGCTTTTCACCCGCACCGCGACGTCACGACCGTGACCTGTGCCACATCTCTTTCGTCGTGAGCACACGTCCGGTCCACTCGCAACGCCGCGCTAGGATGCATGCGCCGCGCTCCGGGTTCCGAACGTGGTCATCTGTCCAGGTGGATGGGGTCGCCGGTGGGCGCACCCCGCTCCAGGACGTTCGTCCGGTGTCTCCGGACCTACGGCAGAACGTCAAACCTGGACGCCTGTCCAATCGATTTTCGCGAATGGTGCGCATCGCGTCGGAACCGCAGGATGCTGCGCCTCTGGTGATCGTGCGGCGGGTCTCTCCGAGCATCTTCTCACCCGGGTGAAAGCCCTCGACAGCTCTCGTTCTCGCCGTTTCTCGACCCTAGGATGAGTCGCCATGCAGGGTGTGGAACCGACCGGAGGTGGACGCATGTCCCACAGCGTCACCGAGGACGCCAGGCGGAGCCTGCGCACCCTTCTCGCGACCTCGCCCGCGGCCCGGATCCGCGCCGCTCGCGCCGCGTTCGCCGCCCAGGGGTGGGAGGTCGCCTACCGGCGACGGCTCCTGCTCACCGACACCGCGGTGATCGTCGTCGCCGTGCTCGTCGCCTACTTCCTGCGCTGGGACCAGTTCATCGACGAGCCCGTCCGTTCGACCCGGGTCCCGTACGTGGTGCTCAGCCTCCTGGTCGGTGTCGCCTGGTCGGTGTCGCTCGTCGCGAGCCGCACGCGCGACCCGCGCGTCATGGGCAGCGGGCCCACCGAGTACCACCGTGTGTTCGACGCGTCGTGGCGCCTCTTCGCCGTCCTCGCCGTCCTCGCGTTCCTGCTGCGCTTCCCGGAGGCGCGCGGGTACCTCGCGTTCGCCTTCCCGATCGGGCTCGGGGGCCTCCTGCTCGGCAGGTACGCGTGGCGGCAGTGGCTGCACCGCCAGCGTGCCCACGGGCGCATGCGCTCGGCCGTGCTCGCGATCGGGCACCGCGACCAGGCGGAGCGCCTCATCCGCGACCTCAACGGTCGTGACGAGTCGGGGTACCGCGTCGTCGGCGTCTGCGTCCCCTCCGGCGGATTCGGCGCGGGCGAGGAGATCCGCGGCGTCCCGGTCCTCGGCGAGCTGCGGCACGCGGGCGAGATCGCGACCCGGGTCGGGGCGGACGTCGTCGCCGTCTCGGGCTCGGACTCCATCACGGCCGAGGTCGTCCGGAGGCTCGGCTGGGAGCTCGAGCCGTACGGTGTCGACCTCATGCTCACGGCCGAGCTCGCGGACGTCGCGGGGCCCCGCATCACCATCACGCCGGCAGAGAGCGTCTCGCTCCTGCACGTCGACGCCCCCCGGTTCACCGGTCCCAAGTTCGCCGTCAAGTCCGTCTTCGACTGGGCGGGTGCGGCGCTCATCACGCTCGCGGCCCTGCCGGTGCTGGTCATCGTCGCGATCGCGGTGCGGCTCACGAGCCGCGGACCGGTCCTCTTCCGCCAGGAGCGGGTCGGCCGCAACGGGCGCACGTTCCCGATGTTCAAGTTCCGCTCGATGCGCACGGGTGCCGACCGGGAGGTCGAGCACCTCGAGGAGCAGAACGACGGCGCCGGCCTCCTGTTCAAGATGCGCGACGACCCGCGCGTCACCCGCGTCGGCCGGGTGCTGCGCCGCTACTCGCTCGACGAGCTCCCGCAGCTCTTCAACGTCCTGCGCGGCGACATGAGCCTCGTCGGGCCGCGACCCCCGCTGCCCCGCGAGGTCCAGAAGTACGAGAAGAAGGTGCGCCGACGCCTCCTCGTCAAGCCGGGGCTCACCGGTCTGTGGCAGGTCGGCGGAAGGTCGGACCTGTCGTGGGAGGAGAGCGTCCGCCTCGACGTCTACTACGTCGAGAACTGGACGATGTTCGGCGACTTCCTCATCCTCGCGCGCACGGCGCGCGCGGTGTTCTCCGGCTCCGGGGCCTACTGAGGCCGGCCGGGGTGCAGGGTCGGGCGCGGGGAGGTGCGTCGTGCGGGTCTCGGTCTCGGGATGCGGTCGCCGCGGCGTCCTGCACGCGGCCTGCCTCGCGGCGGCCGGGCACGAGGTCGTGCTCCACGACCCTGACCCGCGCGCCCTCGACGCTCTCCGCTCCGGGCTGACCGCGGCCGAACCGCGGCTGTACCGCCTCCTCGCGCTCGGCCTCGTGAGCGGCCGGCTCCGCCCCACGACGGACCGGACGGCGGTCGCGGGCGCCCGCGTGCACGTCCTGTGCGTCGGTGCCGGGCCGTCACCCGACCCGGACGGCGCGTCGCGCGTCGGGAGGCTCCGCGACGCGTTGGACGACCTCGCCCCGCACCTGGGCCCCGGAGACCTCGTCGTGGGACGTGCGCGCGTCCCCGCCGGGACCGCGGAGTGGCTCGCGGCGTGCCTCGTCGCGGACGGGGTGCGTGCCACGGTCGTCTGGGTCCCCGACGAGCACCGGCCCGGCCACGCGGTCGTCGACCTCCTGCGGCCGGCGCGGCTGGTGCACGGTGTCCCCGCCGGGCCCGACGGGGTGCGGGCCGCGGCGATCCTGGACGCGCTCCACGCCGTGCAGCTCGCGTCGGGTGCTGACCGGACCGTCACCGACCTCACGACCGCGGAGGCGCTCGGGCACGGGGTCGGGACGACCCGGGACACGGACCGTGGTCCCGATCGTCACGGCGACGACGTGGCGTCGCGCACACGCCGGGGGGAGCTCGCCGCCGCCGGTGCCGCCTGACGTGGGCGAACACTCGGCGCGTTGCCGGACCGTGCCCCGTGTGTTACCGCGCGGTCACACGGTTCTGGCACCATTTCTCCATGTCCACCCCCACCTCCGTCCACGAGGACGAGCAGGCGCCCGCCCCTGCGCCCGGCGCCATCGACCGCTTCTTCAAGATCACCGAGCGCGGCTCGACGATCGGCACCGAGATCCGCGGTGGTCTCGTCACGTTCTTCGCGATGGCCTACATCATCGTGCTGAACCCGCTGATCATCGGGACGGTCCAGGACGGCACCGGCCAGTTCCTCGGTGGGGGCGACGCACCCGACTTCGGCAAGATCGCCGCGGCGACCGCGCTCGTCGCGGGCGTCATGACGATCGCCATGGGTGTCTTCGCGAACTTCCCCCTCGGCCTCGCCGCCGGGCTGGGCCTCAACGCCGTCGTGGCGTACTCCATCGCGTCGCTCCCGGGGGTGACGTGGGCGGACGCGATGGGTCTCGTCGTCATCGAGGGCCTCATCATCCTCGTCCTCGTGCTCACCGGGTTCCGCGAGGCGGTGTTCCGCGCCGTCCCGGTCGAGCTGAAGACGGCGATCAGCGTGGGCATCGGCCTCTTCATCGCGCTCATCGGCCTCGTCAACGCGGGCTTCGTGACCGCGGGCAGCGGCACCCTGCTCGCCCTGGGCAACCTCGGCACGTGGCCGATCCTCGTGTTCGTGGTCGGCCTCGTCCTGACGATCGTGCTGTGGGTGCGCAAGGTCAAGGGTGCGCTGCTCGTCGCGATCCTCACCGCGACGGCGCTCGCCGTCGTGCTCGAGAACACGCTGCACATCGGGGCGAAGGCCCCCGACGGCTCCAACCCGAACGGCTTCAACCTCAACGCCCCCACGTTCGACGGCGTCGTGCAGGTCCCGGACTTCGGCCTCATCGGCCAGTTCTCGCTCCTGGGCTCGTTCGAGAACATCGCGACCGTCACGGTGATCCTGCTCGTGTTCTCGCTCCTGCTCGCCGACTTCTTCGACACCATGGGGACGATGGTCGCCGTCGGGGCCGAGGCCCGTCTGCTCGACGCCGAGGGGACGCCGCCGCGCTCGCGCGCGATCCTCGTCGTCGACTCGATCGCGGCCGCCGCGGGTGGTGCGGGGTCCGTGTCGTCGAACACGAGCTTCGTCGAGTCCACGACCGGTGTCGGCGAGGGCGCGCGCACGGGCTTCGCGTCGGTCGTCACGGGAGTCGCGTTCCTGCTCGCGACGTTCCTGTCGCCGCTCGTCGCGCTCGTGCCCTACGAGGCCGCCGCACCGGCGCTCGTCTTCGTCGGGTTCCTCATGATGACGCAGATCGCGGGCATCTCCTGGAAGAACGTCGAGATCTCGATCCCGGCCTTCCTCACGATCATCGTCATGCCGTTCACGTACTCCATCGCGGACGGCATCGGCGCGGGCTTCCTCGCGTTCGTCGTCATCAAGCTCGCGCTCGGCAAGGTGCGGGCGATCCACCCGCTCATGTGGGTCGCGTCGGCGATGTTCCTCGTCTACTTCCTCCTCGGACCGATCCGGGACGCGCTGGGCCTCTAGGCTCGGCACATGACGAGCGCGGCGGACGAGCGGTCGGGGGAGGCGTCGGTGGCCGACGCCCTCCCCGGCGCTCGTCCGTCCGCGTTCTACCGGCTGGAGAACACGGTCCAGCCGTACGACTGGGGCTCGACGTCGGCGATCCAGGACCTCCTGGGGGTGGAACCGGACGGTCGTCCGGCGGCAGAGCTGTGGATGGGCGCGCACCCGCTCGCCCCGTCACGGGTCCTGCCCGACGGCGCGGCGCGCCCGGGTGAGGACCCTCGCCCGGGCGGGGGGGCGGCGTCGGGCACGCTCGCGGACCTGGTGCGCGCGGACCCGGTGGGCGTGCTGGGGCAGCGCGTCCTCGACCAGTACGGGCCCCGGCTGCCGTACCTCCTCAAGGTGCTCGCCGCCGACCGCGCGCTGTCGCTGCAGGTCCACCCGCGCCCGCACCTCGCACGCGCGGGGTTCAACCGCGAGAACCGCGAGGGCGTCGCGCGCGACTCGCCGCTGCGCAGCTTCCACGACGACCAGCACAAGCCCGAGATGGTCGTCGCGGTCTCCCGCTTCGAGGGCCTCTCGGGCTTCCGACGGCCGACGCGCATCCTCGAGCTCCTCGGCGGTCTCGACGGCGACCTCGTCGCGCGGATGCGGTCCGCGCTCGTGGCACGCCCGACCGAGGCAGGCGTCCGCGAGGCCTTCACGCTCGCCCTCCACGCCCGGTCCGCGCCCGACGTCGCGGCGGACCTCGCGCGGACCGTCGCGTCGGTCCGGGCTCGGGCCGAGACGCCTCCTGGGTCGGGTGCGGTGGCGGCGTCGGGTGCGCCGCGCCGCACGTCGCGCCGCGCCGACGCCACGGTGCTCGCGCTCGCCGAGCAGCACCCCGGCGACCCGGGCGCCGTCGTCTCGCTCATGCTCAACCGGGTCACGCTCGCGCCCGGGGAGTCGATGTTCGTGCCGTCCGGGCACGTGCACGCCTACCTGTCCGGCTGCGCCGTCGAGATCATGGCGAGCTCCGACAACGTCCTGCGCGCCGGGCTCACGAGCAAGCTCGTCGACGTCGACGCGCTGCTCGAGTGCGCCACGTGCGCGCCCGGCCCCGCCGCGCGGCCGCGGCTGGTCGACGACGGCTCGGGCCTCGTCACGTACCGCCCGCCCGTGGCGGAGTTCGCCCTCCGGGTCGGCACGGTCTCGGGATCGGTCCCGGTGTCCCTGCCCGACGCGGGTCCGCGCGTCGTGCTGTGCCTCGACGGCGGCGTGACGCTCGCGGGGGGAGACGGCGCGGCCGCCGCGGAGACGGTGCTGGCGCGCGGCGCGTCGGTCTTCGTGCCTCACGCGACGGGCCCGGTGGTCGCACGCGGCGACGGCCGGGTCGTCATCGCCTACGTGCCCTGACCAGGGCGCGGACATCTCTCGTCCTGGCAGGGGTGACGCACGCCCTCCTTTCATTACCCTAGGTAATGAGTTAAGGTAACTACCATGCCTGCTGCGGACCCCACTGCCCCCTCCCGGAGCCAGTGCCGGCCCGGGACGCTCGGCGGCGAGCTCCGTGTGGCGCTCACCCGTGTCTCGCGTCGCCTGCGCGCCCAGCGCGGCGAGGCCGACCTGCCCGAGGGGCGGTTCGGCGTCCTCACCGTCCTGCACAAGCACGGCGCGATGTCGCCGAGCGAGCTCGCCGACCACGAGCGCGTCAAGCCACCGTCCATGACCCGGGCCGTCAACGCCCTCGTCGAGATGGGGCTCGTCGAGAAGGGTGAGCACCCGAGCGACCGCCGCCAGGTGGTCGTGCGGCTCACCGACGCCGGCGTGCGCGAGGTCAAGGAGACCCGGCGCCGTCGGGACGCGTGGCTCACGCAGCAGCTGTCCGCCCTCACGCCCGACGAAAGAGAGACCTTGGCCCGCGCCAGTGAGCTGTTGACCCGGATCGCCGCCGGATGAGCGCGACGTTCTCCTCCCTGAAATACCACAACTACCGTGTCTGGTTCGGCGCCGCGCTCGTCGCGAACGTCGGCACCTGGATGCAGCGCGTCGCGCAGGACTGGCTCGTCCTGACCGACCTCACCGACAACTCGGGCATCGCCGTCGGCGTCGTGACCGCGCTCCAGTTCGCGCCCGTGCTCGCCCTGTCCGCCTGGGCGGGCCTGCTCGCCGACCGGCTCCCGCGCCGTCGCCTCCTCATGGCCACCCAGGGCGCGATGGGCCTGCTCGCGCTCGGACTCGGTGCCCTCGTGCTGTCCGGGCACGTCGAGCTCTGGCACGTCTACGTCTTCGCCGGGCTGCTCGGCGTCGTCACCGCGTTCGACAACCCCGTGCGCCAGACGTTCGTCGCCGAGATGGTCCCCGCCGACAGGCTGTCCAACGCCGTCGGGCTCAACAGCGCGTCGTTCAACGCCGCGCGCCTCGTCGGGCCGGGCGTCGCGGGGCTGCTCATCGCGGCCGTCGGCTCGGGCTGGTTGTTCATCCTCAACGGCGTGACGTTCGGGGCGACGATCCTCGCGCTCCTGTACATGCGCACGCGCGAGCTCCACGTCCTGCCCAGCGCCCCGCGCGAGAAGGGGCAGATCCGCGAGGGCATCCGGTACGTGCGCCGGCGGACGGACATCGTCGTCATCATGGTCGTCGTCGGCGTCGTGTCGACGTTCGGGCTCAACTTCCAGCTCACGTCCGCGATGATGGCGAAGGTCGAGTTCGGCATGGGACCGAGCGAGTACGGGATCCTCGGGTCGATCCTCGCGATCGGGTCGCTGACCGGCGCACTGCTCGCCGCGCGGCGCGAGCGCCCGCGCGTCCGGCTCGTCATCGGGTCGGCGTTCGGGTTCGCCGTCGCGACGGGAGTCATGGCGCTCATGCCGACGTACCCGAGCTTCGCGATCGCCTGCATCCCCGTCGGCCTCGCGTCGCTCACGATGATGACCGCCGCGAACTCCACGATCCAGATGTCGGTCGACCCCGTCATGCGCGGGCGCGTCATGTCGCTGTACATGATCGTGTTCCTCGGCGCGACGCCGGTCGGGTCGCCGCTCGTCGGCTGGATCGCCGAGGCGTGGGGCCCGCGCTGGGCCATCGGCGTCGGGTCGATCACCGCCGGCCTCGTCGCCGTGGGTGCCGCCGTCTGGGCCGTGCGCAACTGGCACCTCGAGGTCCGCTACCGCGTCCTGCAGCGCCCGCACCTCGTGGTGCGCTACCTCGACGCGGGCACCCCGGCGGACCGGTCCGCCCGAGCCGAGACCCGCCGTCGCCTGGGTGTCGAGGACGCGGAGGAGGCGGCGCGCGCCGCATGAGGCACGGGCCCACGGGGCCGGGTCGGGTGGCGGTCGGGGCGCTCGCGCCGGGTCTACCACCCGCGGCTCGTCCCTCGCCGCTCCCGCCAGACCCGCCACGACCCGGCGCGAGCGCCCCGACCGCCCTCGTCAGGTCATCTCGTGCGGGCGCCCCGGTCGTGCAGGACGGGGGGCGTCAGACGAGGTGGCTGACGACGTGGTCGACGCAGGCCGTGAGGGCGCGGACGTCGTCGGGCTCGATCGCCGGGAACATCGCGACGCGGAGCTGGTTGCGGCCCAGCTTGCGGTAGGGGAAGACGTCGAGGACCCCGTTCGCGCGGAGCGCGGCCACGACCGCGGTCGCGTCGATCGCGTCGTCGAGGTCGATCGTCCCGACCACGGTGGAGCGCTGCGCCGGGTCGGCGACGAACGGCGTCGCCCAGTCGCGTGCCTCGGCCCAGCCGTAGAGGTGCTTGGCGGACTCGGCCGACCGGGCCGCGGCCCACGGGAGGCCGCCGTTGCCGAGGATCCACCCGACCTGCTCGGCGAGCATGACGAGCGTCGCGATCGCGGGCGTGTTGAGCGTCTGGTCCAGGCGCGAGTTCGCCGCGGCCGTGCGCAGCGACAGGGACTCCGGCACCCAGCGCGTGCCGCTCGACTCGATCTCCTCCGCGCGCGCGAGCGCGTCGGGCGAGCACAGCGCGAGCCACAGCCCGCCGTCCGACCCGAAGACCTTCTGCGGGGCGAAATAGTAGACGTCGGTCTCCGCGACGTCGACCGGGAGCGCACCGGCGCCCGAGGTCGCGTCCACGAGCGTGAGCGCACCGCGCTCGCGCGAGCCCGGGACGCGACGGACCGGGGCGATGGCGCCGGTCGAGGTCTCGTTGTGCGGCCAGGCGTGCACGTCGACGTCGTCGGCCGGCTCGGGCAGGGCGACGGACCCGGCCGGGGCCGTGAGCACCTGCGACGGCTCGAGGAAGGGCGCGGCCGTCGTCGCGGCGGCGAACTTGGCGCCGAACTCGCCGAAGGCCGCGTGCTGCGCCTTCGTGCGCACGAGGCACGCGGTCGCGACGTCCCAGAACGTCGTGGAGCCGCCGTTCCCGAGCACGACCTCGTACCCGTCGGGCAGCGAGAAGAGCTCGCCGAGACCTTCGCGCACGCGCCGCACGACCGAGCGGACCGGGGCCTGGCGGTGCGACGTCCCGAGCAGGGAGGCGCCGGCGTCCGCGAGGGCGCGGACCTGCGCGTCACGCACCTTGCTCGGCCCGGACCCGAAGCGGCCGTCGGCGGGCAGCAGGTCGGCGGGGATCGTGATCGGGACGTTCGCGGGCTCTGGCACGGACGCCACCCTACGCGTGCCGCGCGAGCGGGCGCAGCGAGGCCCGGGCCGGCGCGGCGACCCGTACGGAGCGGTCGTCACCCACGCCCTCAGGAACTCTCCACGGGCTCCCCAGTGCGCTGCCCGGAAGGTGTCATGAGTGCGTCATAGACTGGCGCCAGCGGCCCGCCGGTGCGGGCAGGCGCCCCGCGGGAGCGACGGACGGGCGCCCCGAGCCGACGAGCGACTGGGAGCGTGACGTGACCGACCTGATCGACACCACCGAGATGTACCTGAAGACGATCTACGAGCTCGTGGAAGAGGGCATCGTCCCGCTGCGCGCACGCATCGCGGAGCGCCTCGGCCACTCGGGCCCCACGGTGTCGCAGACGATCGCGCGGATGGAGCGGGACGGGCTCGTCGTCGTGACGGGGGACCGCCATCTCGAGCTCACGCCCGCCGGGAACGACAAGGCGACGCGGGTCATGCGCAAGCACCGGCTCGCGGAGCGCCTCCTCACCGACGTGATCAAGCTCGACTGGGAGTACGTGCACACCGAGGCGTGCCGCTGGGAGCACGTCATGAGCGAGCTCGTCGAGCAGCGGCTCATCGGGCTCCTCGACCACCCGCACTTCGACCCGTACGGGAACCCGATCCCCGGACTGCCCGAGCTCGGTGAGCAGTTCGAGGAGGTCGAGTTCCTCGACGGCGTGGTCTCCCTCCCCACCTACCTGGGCGAGCACGGGCGCGACGACGCCGAGGTGCGGGTGGTGCTGCAGCGGATCGCGGAGCCGGTCCAGGTCGACGTCGAGCTCCTCACACGGCTCGCGGAGGCCGAGGTGCTCCCTCGGCGCACGCTCGTCGTGCGCGCCGCCGGGGACGGTTCGCTGACCGTGCAGGGGGAGGGCGCGGAGGTCGTCCTGGACCTGCCCGACGACGTCGCGCGTCACCTCTTCGTCGCCCGGGGCTAGCCGTCCGTTCACCCGTAAACGGGCGCTGACCTGCGACGACGTGATCGTCCGCATCGATTCGTAATGGGAACGTGACTTTTGCAGAGGCGTCCTGTACGGTCGGTGCTGCTCCATCGGAATACCCATCCGGCGGAGTCCTCGCGCGGAACGCCTAACCCTGTCACCGCGAGAGGCCAACGACGACCCGATGACAGGGACGGGGGACCCACTTCCGGGTGCTGGAGACAGCGCCCTTGGGGTGAAGCCCGACGGACTCCGGTCCGGCGGGCCGGGTGACTCTTCCACCCGAACCCGACAGCTGACCTCGCAGGCGTCTTGGAGAGGCACAAAGTGACCGTGAGCACGACTCGCGCCCGCCACCGCGCGGCGCGGCGTCCCGTGACGCCACTCAGCTCTATCGCCCAGGCCGCGTCGAGCGGGATGTCGACCGCCGGTCGCCGCACCGCCGTCGTCGCCGCGTCCTCGGGCCTCATCGTCTCGATGATCGGTGCGGCCGCCCCGGCGACCGCGGCACCCGTCGACAACGAGTCCGGCAAGCTCAACGCCGTCGACCTCAGCGCCGTCACCGCGCAGGCGCGTCAGGCGCTCGAGGCCGCCCCCGCCGTGACCGTCGCGGCCGACGCCGCGTTCTCGATCGAGCAGGCCCAGGCGCCCGTCACGGTGACCCCGGCGCCCGAGCCGGAGCCCGAGCCGGAGCCCGTCCGCACCACGCAGACGAGCCGCACGCAGGAGCGTCAGTCCACCCAGTCCGAGGCTCCTGCGCAGCAGGAGGCCGCCGTCGAGGTCCCGGCCTCGGCCTACGGTTCGAGCATCGTCTCGATCGCGGCCCGCTACGTGGGCGTCCCGTACGTCTACGGCGGCACCACCCCCGACGGCTTCGACTGCTCGGGCTTCACCAGCTACGTCTACGCGCAGGTCGGCATCAGCCTCCCGCGCACCTCGGGCGCCCAGGGCTCCGTCGGGACCAAGGTCTCGCGCGACCAGGCGCAGCCGGGCGACCTCATCTGGACCCCGGGCCACATCGCGATCTACGCGGGCGACAACATGATGATCGACGCCCCGCGCCCCGGGAAGTCGGTCCAGTTCCGCCAGATCTGGCAGTCGAACCCCACGTTCATCCGCGTGGCCTGATCGCCCACGCCTCAGGACCACCACGGTCACTGGCCTGACGAACCCCGTCACCTCGCGCATCGTCGCGAGGGGGCGGGGTTCGTGGCATTCTTGACGTGTTCGTGACTCGTGGCAGACGGACGAACGGGCTGGTCTCGGCTAGGTTGGTCGTCCGATGGCACCCGGCCGTCGAGAGGAGAGTCGCTCATGACCCGCACGGAATCCGTCCTCGTCGGCGTCGACGGCTCGGCCCCGAGCCTCCACGCGCTCGACTGGGCGGCGGCGTACGCGCTCCAGGTCGGATGGCCGCTCCACGTCGTGTGCACGTACTCGCTGCCGTCCTTCACGGCGGCGTCCCTCGACGGCGGATACGCGGCACTCGACGACTCGGCGATCCAGGAGGGCGCGCGTGCCGTCCTCGAGGAGGCCCGAGCGCGGGCCGAGGCGGCGGGCGTCCGCACGAGCGCCACGGTGACGACCGGCGACGCGGCCGGGGTGCTCGTGGAGATGTCGCGCGAGCACGCGCTCGTCGTCGTCGGGACCCGTGGGCGCGGTGGCTTCACGGAGCGCCTGCTCGGCACCGTGTCCTCGGCGCTGCCGGCGCACGCCCACTGCCCGACCGTCGTCGTGCCGTACCGCACCGGGGGGAAGGGCGAGGAGGCGGCGCCGCAGGAGCTGCCCGCGGTGAAGCCGCTACGGCGCATCGTCGTCGGTGTCGACGGGTCGCCGTCCGCCGAGGTCGCCCTGCGTCACGCGATCCGTCAGGCGAAGGCGTGGGGCGCGGAGCTCGTCGCGGTCGCCGGCGTCCCGGTCGGGGCGGGCGCCGGCCTCCTGGCCTGGCTGCCTGCGTCGATCGACCACGAGCAGGTCCTCGCGGACATCACCGAGGGTCTGAACGTCATCATCGACCGTCACGAGGCGGAGCACCCGGGCCTCACGATCAAGCGCATCGTCCTCGACGGCACGGGTGCGGAGCTGCTCACGGAGTTCTCGACGGCCTCCGACCTCATCGTCGTGGGTTCGCGCGGTCGCGGGGGCTTCCGCGGGCTCCTGCTCGGCTCGACGAGCCAGGCGGTGCTCCACCACTCCGCGTGCCCCGTCATGGTCGTGACGAAGAAGTGCGACGACCACGAGGCGCCGACCGAGGACGGCTGAGCCGGGCCGCGACGACCAGGAGCGCTCCGGCTAGGGCCCCGAGGATCATCGGGGACGGGACGAGCACGATCGCACCCACGGCGAACCACGCGACGAGGGCCCAGCCCAGGGGGGTCGGTGGGATCGTGCCCTTCCCGGCGAGCCACCAGACGAGGCCGCCGAGGGCGACGAGCGGCACGGCGAAGCTGCCGACCCCGCTCCAGAACGCCGCCTGGTCCTGGAGCGTCGTCGCGCTCGGGTCGGGCCCCGGGAACAGGGGGACCGCGGCCCACAGGCCGGAGTCCGCCCAGGCGGCGAGGCGGTCGCGCCCGACCGTCGTCACGACGGCGAGGTGCCCGGATCCCAGCGCGACGAGCGTTCCCGCGGCGACGCGCGCCGTCCGGCGGGCGGTCGACGGTGCCTCGGTCATGTGTGGCTCCGATCTATACGGGGGCGTATCTTTCATGTGTACGGTACCGTATAGATCAAGCGATCACGAGAGGACGTGAGCCATGCCTGCCCGGACGCTCACCCCGCGGCACCGCTGGGTCGACGCGGGGCTCGACGCGCTCGCCACCGGCGGACCGGACGGAATCCGGGTCGAGGCCCTCGCGGCACGCCTCGGTGTCACGAAGGGGGGCTTCTACGGGCACTTCGCCGACCGGCCCGCCTTCCTGGCCGCGATGCTCGACGAGTGGGAGCGGCGCTGCACGGACGCCGTCCTCGCGGAGGCCGACGCCGAGGGAGGCGACGCGGCGGAGCGGCTCCGACGCGCCGGTCAGCTCTCGCACACCCCTGAGCAGCAGCGACTCGACCTCGCGGTGCGCGAGTGGGCGCGACGCGACGAGGAGGTCGCCGAGCGCCTGCGCCAGGTCGACGACCGCCGCATGGACCACCTGCGCGGCCTCTTCGCGACCTTCGTCGACGATCCCGACGAGGTCGAGGCCCGCAGCACGCTGCTCTTCGCGCTCGCCGTCGCGCGGCCGCTCATGGTCGCGCGGCACCCGGGGCGCTCGGCCCGCGAGGCCGTGAGCCTCGCAGGCGAGCTGCTGCTCCGGAAGGAGAGCTGATGCCGCTCAGCTGCGGTTCCGGTAGAGCCGCATCGTGATCGGGGCCAGGACCGCCGTCAGGAGGACCGAGGCGACGAGGACCCAGAGGATCCCGTCCGTCGCCGGCTCGCCCGCCATGAGTCCCCGGACGGCGGTCACGAGGTGGGTGACGGGGTTGACGTCCACGAACCGCTGCAGCGCCACCGGCATCGTGGACGGGTCGACGAAGATGTTCGACGCGAACGTCAGCGGCATGAGGATGAGCATCGACGTCCCCATGACGGCGTTCGGAGAACGCAGCACGAGCCCGAGAGCGGTGAACACCCAGCTCAGCGCGAACGCGAACACCAGGAGCAGCACGATCCCGAGCACGACTCCGACCACCCCGCCCGGCGGCCGGAAGCCCAGGACGAGTCCCAGGGCGAGCGTGACGATCGACGCGATGGTGTAGCGCACGGTGTCGCCCAGCAGCGCCCCGACGATCGGTGCCGGCCGCCAGACGGGCAGGGACCGGAACCGGTCGAACACGCCCTTGCTGATGTCCGTGTTCATCGTGTAGCCGGTGTAGATGGTCGTGAAGAGCACGGCCTGCACGAGGATGCCGGGCAGCAGGAACTGCAGGTAGCTCGTCACGTCCCCCG
Source organism: Cellulosimicrobium protaetiae (assembly GCF_009708005.2). Lineage (NCBI taxonomy): Bacteria > Bacillati > Actinomycetota > Actinomycetes > Micrococcales > Promicromonosporaceae > Cellulosimicrobium > Cellulosimicrobium protaetiae. Next base: position 1,516,204 of record NZ_CP052757.1, read on the forward strand.
CGAGCGCCCCGCCGAACAGGTACGTGAACATCAGCGTGAAGATGATCGGTGACACCGTCACGTCGAAGAGCTGCTCCGGCACGTGCTTGATCTTGAGCAGCGCGCGCCACGTGTAGGTGAGGGTCGCGGAGACCGGTGACGGACGCGAGGGCCGGTGGTCGAGCGCGACCGCGGCCCGCAGCGCGTTCGCCTCGGGAGCCCGCAGCTCCGCTGCCGTGGTGGTGGGGTCGACGGCCATCAGGCCACCTCCTCGATCGTCTCGTCGTCCTCCATGGGCTGACCCGTCAGGGCGAGGAACACCTCGTCGAGGCTCGGCTGGCCGAGCGTGAACTCGGGCACGACGATGCCCTCGTCCCCGAGCGCGGGCAGGATGCGCGCGACGTCGGTCGCGCCGTCGTCGGGCACGCGGGCCGTGAACGCGTACGGGTCGTTCGCGAGCGTGACCTCCGTGCCGAGCAGGGTGCCGACCACCTCGGCGGCCCGGCCGCGCTGGGTGGAGTCGGCGAGCCGGACGTGGACCGCGCCCTCGCCCACCGAGCGCTTGAGCTCCGTCGCGGTGCCCTCCGCGATGACCTTCCCGTGGTCGATCACGGCGATCCGGTCGGCGAGCTGGTCCGCCTCCTCGAGGTACTGCGTCGTGAGCAGGACCGTCGCTCCGTCCGCGACGAGCACACGCACGATGTCCCACACCTGGTTGCGGCTGCGCGGGTCGAGGCCGGTCGTCGGCTCGTCGAGGAAGATCACGCGCGGGCTCATCACGAGGCTGGCCGCGAGGTCGATGCGCCGCCGCATGCCGCCTGAGTACGTCTTGACCTGCCGGTCGCCGGCGTCGCCGAGGCCGAACGCCTCCAGGAGCTCGGCCGACCGCCCGCGCGCCGTGCCCCCGAGGAACCCGTAGAGCCGCGCGAGCATCACGAGGTTCTCCGTGCCCGTGAGATCCTCGTCCACCGACGCGTACTGCCCGGTGAGCCCGACGACGGAGCGCACCTTGTCGGCGTCGTGCACGACGTCGTGGCCCAGCACGCGCGCCGTCCCGGCGTCGGGCCGCAGGAGCGTCGCGAGCATGCGGACGGCGGTCGTCTTGCCTGCGCCGTTCGGCCCGAGGACGCCGAACACCGTGCCCTCGGGGATGAGCAGGTCGATGCCGTCGACCGCCTTGGTCACGGACTTCCCGGACGTGAAGTGCTTGACGAGGCCGCGTGCCTCGACGGCGAGGTCGCCGTGTGCGGTGTCGGTCATGTCCCCTCCGCGGGATGGTCGTTCGCCGGAGCCGACGAGCCGCCCGGATCCCCGGGCCACCCACCCACCGACCGTCGGGGCCGGCAGAACTCATCGGTCGCGCACGTCTTCCATCCTGCGCCGGGCAGGGCCTCGAGGACCAGTGCGATTCGTCAGGTCCTGTGCCGCCTGTCCCGTCCCGCCGAGGTAGAACCCAGGTAGCGCGGGGTAGAACCGTGGTTGCGCTCTCAGGCCCGCGGGTCGGGTCCGCGGTGGGGGTGGTCTCGGTGCTCGGGGCTGCCGCGCCGTCACCTGGGTGTTTCGGGTGTGGGTTCTGGGAGCGCGGCTCTGACGCCCCTTCGCATCCGAGCCCACCCCCACCGCTCGGCCGTCGCCTCACCGTGGTCCGTGGTCCGTGGTCCGTGGTCGGTTCTCGTTCCTGGTCTGTCCTCTCTGCCTGGCAGGGTGCGTCCGGAGTCTCCCCTGATCGCCGAGGTAGAACCGTGGTAGGTCGAGGTAGAACCGTGGTCTGTCGAAGTTGAACCGTGGTCCCGCGAGGTAGAACTCTGGTCCCGCGAGGTAGGACCGTCGTCACTGTGCCCGACGGCGGTCGGGCGTCTGCCGAGGTCGGGGCACCCTCCTGTCGCCTGCCGGGTCGGGTCACCCTCTTGTCGGCGGCCGGGGTCGGGTCTCCTCCCGGCGTGGTCGTGCCCGACGACGGTCGGTCGCCCGCCGTCGTCGGTGTCGCCGCCCCGGGGTGGCTGGGTCGCCGATGGCGGCCGGGTCGCTCGGCGAGGCTGGGTACGGCGCGGCGGGCCACAGCGGGCGTACCGACGCCGGGTGCAGTCGCCCGAGGTGGGCGAAGACCAGGGTGAGTCGAAGCCGGGCGGGGTGGGTGGTGGTGCCGCGTCGTGGCTGGGCCTGGCGGGAGCCGCGAGGAACGAGCGGCGGATGGTAGACGCGGCACCACCACCCACCCCGCCCACCCAGGGCGACCACGCGCCGTCGGGCACGACCACGGTTCTACCTCGCGGGACCACGGTTCTACTTCGGTGGGGGAGGTGGTGGCTCGACCGGTGATGCGGCGGCTGTGACTACCCGGCGGCGGCCTCCGCGGCGGCGAGGAGGACGCAGGTCGCGACGCCGTCCATGGCGACGCGGACCTCCTCGATCGGGGGGAGGGTCGGGGCGAGGCGGAGGACCTTGTCCTCGGGGTCCTTGCCGTACGGGAACGGGGCGCCGGCGGGCGTGAGGGCGATGCCGGCGGCCTTGGCGAGCTCGACGACGCGCGACGCGGTGCCGGGGACGACCTCGAGGCTGACGAAGTAGCCGCCCTTCGGCTCGGTCCACGACGCGACGCCCGCGTCGCCGAGGCGGTCGGCGAGGATGCTCGTCACGGCGTCGAACTTGGGCGCGATGATGTCGCGGTGCTTGCGCATGTGGGCGCGTACGCCGTCGGCGTCGCCGAAGAAGAGCGCGTGGCGGAGCTGGTTGACCTTGTCCGGGCCGATGGACTGGGCTGACAGGTGCTTCTTGTACCAGGCGACGTTCGCGGGGGACGACGCGAGGAACGCGACGCCGGCGCCGGCGAACGTGATCTTCGAGGTCGACGCGTAGAGGAGCACGCGGTCGGGGTGGCCCGCCTCGGCGGCGAGCGAGATCGCGTCGGCGCTCGTCACCTCGTCGTCCGTGAGGTGGTGCAGCGCGTACGCGTTGTCCCAGAGGATCCGGAAGTCGGGCGCGGCGGCGGGCACGGACACGAGCGCGCGCGCGACCTCCTCGGTGACGACCGACCCGTCGGGGTTCGCGTAGGTCGGCACGACCCACATGCCCTTGATCGTCGGGTCCTCGGCGACCAGAGCCGCGACGGCGGCGGCGTCCGGGCCGTCGTCGGTCATGGGCACGGTGATCATCTCGATGCCGAGCGCCTCGCACACCGAGAAGTGGCGGTCGTAGCCGGGCACGGGGCAGATCCAGCGGACCTTCTCCTCGCGGCCCCACGGGCGCTCCGAGCCGGGGACGCCGAACAGGGTCGCGTACGCGAGCGTGTCGTACATGAGCGTGAGGCTCGCGTTGCCGCCCGCGAGGAGCTGCTCGACCGGGACGCCGAGCAGCTCGGCGAAGATCTCCCGGAGCTGCCGCAGCCCGTCGAGGCCGCCGTAGTTGCGCACGTCGGTGCCGCCGGCGTCGGTGTGCACACCCTCGCCCGGGAGCGCGAGCAGGGCCTCGGAGAGGTCGAGCTGCTCGGCCGAGGGCTTGCCGCGCGTGAGGTCCAGCTTCAGCCCCAGGGCCTGCAGGTCGGCGTACGCGCGACGCAGGTCGTCGAGGGACGGGGCGGCGCCGGCGGTGGGAACGTCGGCAGGGGCGGTGGGCTCAGGCTGCGCGGTGGTCACCCTGCGGACTCTACCGACCCCGCGCGAGCGCCGTGAGCGCGTCCTCCAGGGCGGACATCCCGGTCTCGAGGTCGTCCGCGGAGATGGTCAGCGGGGGAGCGAGGCGGATGGTCGACCCGTGCGTGTCCTTGGCGAGGACGCCCCGCGCGAGCAGCGCCTCGCACAGGTCGCGGCCGGTCCCGCGGGCGGGGTCGAGGTCGAGCCCCGCCCACAGCCCGAGCCCGCGCGCGCCGTCGAGCAGTCCCGTCTCCACGAACCCGGCGAGCCGGTCCTGGAACCGGGCGCCGAGCGCGCGCGCCCGGCGCTGCGGTTCGCCCGCCGCGAGGAGGTCCACGACGGCGAGGCCCACCGCGCACGCGAGCGGGTTGCCGCCGAACGTGCTGCCGTGCGTCCCCGGCGTGAGGACCTCGAGCACGTCGCGGCGCCCCACGACCGCGGACACGGGCAGGATCCCGCCGCCCAGTGCCTTGCCGAGCGTCACGAGGTCGGGCCGCACCCCCCACGTCTCGACGGCGAGCGTCGTGCCCGCGCGGCCGAGGCCGGACTGGATCTCGTCCGCGATCAGCAGCACGTCGCGCTCGGCGGTGAGCGCGCGCAGCCGCGGCCAGTAGTCGTCGGGCGGCACGATCACGCCGGACTCGCCCTGCACCGGTTCGAGCAGCACCGCGACGGTGGTGTCGTCGATCGCGCCGGCGACGGCGTCGACGTCGCCGTACGGGACGACCCGGAACCCCGGCGTGTAGGGGTCGAACCCGCGGCGCGCGTCCTCGTCGTCGGAGAACGACACGATCGTCGTCGTGCGACCGTGGAAGTTCCCCGATCCGACGACGATCGTCGCCTCTCCCGGCCGGACGCCCTTGACGTCGTAGCCCCACTTGCGGGCGGTCTTGATCGCGGTCTCGACGGCCTCGGCGCCGGTGTTCATCGGGAGCACGAGGGAGTCCGTCCCGCCCGTGGTGAGCGGCCCGACGAGCGCGGCGAGCGCGTCGGCGAACGGGTGCAGCAGGTCGTGGTCGAACGCGCGCGACGTGAGCGTGACACGCCCGAGCTGGGCGGTCGCGGCGGCGACGAGCGCGGGGTGCCGGTGCCCGAAGTTCAGGGCGGAGTAGCCCGCGAGGAAGTCGAGGTAGCGGCGCCCGTCGACGTCGGTCATCCACGACCCCTCGGCGGTCGCGACGGTCACGGGCAGCGGGTGGTAGTTGTGCGCGAGGGCGTCGCGGGGCCCCTCGCCCGCCGGCCCGGCGACCGCGCGGACGTCCTGCGCGGTCACGACGCGCTCCTCGACGTCGCGGCCGACCCGGCGGCGAGCTCGCGGATCTCGAGGGTGCAGCACTTGGCCCCGCCGCCTCCGCGCAGCAGCTCGGACGTGTCGACGGCGAGCGTCTCGTAGCCGCGCTCGCGCAGCGCGGCGGCGAGCCGCTCGGCGCGCGGTGCGTGCACGACGTGCGCGCCGTCGCTCACCGCGTTGAGGCCCAGCACGACGGCGTCCTCCTCGGTCGCGAGGAGCGCGTCGGGGTAGCGCTCGCGGAGCACCTCCTGCGTGGCGGGCGAGAACGCGGGCGGGTAGTAGACGACGTCCACGGGCGGTGGGCCGGTGAGGCCGGGGTGCGCGCCGTCGTCGGGCACCCGGGTACCCGGGGCCGAGCCGGAGCCCCCGCGCAGCACGGTGAGCGCGGTGTCGAGGTGGTAGAAGCGCGGGTCGACGAGCTCGAGCGTCACGACCTCGCGGCCCCACAGTGCGGCGGCCTCGGCGTGCGCGGCGCGGTCGGTGCGGAAGCCCGTCCCCGCGAGCACGACGTCGCCCGCCACGAGCAGGTCGCCCTCGCCCTCGTTGACGTGCTCGGCGAGGTGGGTGACGTAGCCGTGGTCGGCGAACCACTTGAGGTAGGCGGGGCCCTCGGGTCCGCGCTCGGGGTGCGTGAAGCGCGCGGAGTAGACGAGACCGTCGACGACGGTCGCGCCGTTGGCGGCGTAGACCATGTCCGGCAGGCCCGGGACGGGGTCGATCGTCTCGACGGTGTGGCCGAGGTCGCGGTAGGCGTCGCGCAGGCGCTCCCACTGGGCGACCGCGAGCGGGGTGTCGACCGGCGTGCGCCGGTCCATCCACGGGTTGATCTCGTAGCTCACGGTGAAGTACGTGGGCCGGCACATGAGGTAGTGCCGGGGCTGGCCTGGGCGCATCGCCGCCTCCTCGCGGGAGCCGGGCCCGCCGGGGTGGTGCGGCCCGGGTGGGTGGCCGGACGGGGGTGGCGTCCGGTGCTGCTGGTGAGCTGCCGGTTGGCTGCTGGAAGCCCAGCGTACGTCCGCGACGTGCGCGCGTCCTGGGACGACGCGCTCTCCACAGGCTGTTGACAGCGATATTCTATCGATATATCGTTAGCGTATCGCTGAGAGTCGAGACGACGACTCGCGACCATCGCGAGGCCGGCACGGCCCGCCACCGCTCCGCGGAACACCCGGAGCCCCACGAACACAGGAGACGCATCCCATGAGCTACGCACACCAGCACCGGGGCAGGACCCCGGAGAACGTCCAGAACATGTCCCAGCCGTTCGGCGAGCGTCCCGGGCCGCGGCCCGGCCGCCGTCGTCGCGACGGCTTCCCGCCCGTGCCCGACGACGCGGCCTGGTTCCGCGGCGACGGTCCCCGTGGTCGGGGCGGCGCGCGCCGCGGCGGTGGCCGCGGGTTCGGCGGCCCGGCCGACGGCGGACGGGGTTTCGGCCCCGGCGGGCCGGTCGACGACCGGCGAGGGTTCGGCCCGGGCTTCGGGCCGGGCGGTCCCGGCGGTCCCGGGTTCGGCCCGGGCCACGGCGGGCGTCGTCACGGAGGCCGCGGTCGCGGCCCCGGCCGCGCCGGCCGCGGCGACGTCCGCGCCGCCGTCCTGCTGCTCCTCGCCGAGCAGCCCATGCACGGCTACCAGGTCATCCAGGAGATCGCCGGGCGGAGCGAGGGCCAGTGGCGTCCGAGCCCCGGCGCCGTCTACCCGGCGCTGAACCTGCTCCAGGACGAGGGGCTCGTCGAGCTCTCGGCCGACGGCGGGCGTCGCCTCGCGACGCTCACCGAGGCGGGCACCGCGTACGTCGCGGAGCACGCGGCCGAGCTGGGCGACCCGTTCGCCGACGCCGCCGGTCGCGGCGGGCGCTCGCGGCGCGAGCTGCGCGCGGGCGTCGAGGCGGTCGCCGCGGCGGTCCACCAGGTCGCCCGCACGGGCACCGACGAGCAGGCGAAGGCCGCGGCGGAGCTCCTCGAGCGCACGCGCCGCGAGCTCTACCTGATCCTCGCCGGCCCGGCGACCGGCGCCCCGGTCGAGGACGTCCCCGTCGAGGACGCTCCTGTCGAGAACGAGCCCACGGCCTGACCTCGCCGCACCCCGCCGAACCCGGCGGTCGTTCCCTACCCGCAGCCGTGGGTGGGGACGATCGCCGGGTTCGCCGTCTCTGGTGCCTGCCGACCCCGCCAACCAGCGTTCTACCTCGGCCGACCAGGGTTCTACCTCGGCGGACCAGGGTTCTCTCTCGGCGGGTGGCGGAGGAGAGTGGTCTCGAGGCGGCGCAGCGACGTGCGCATCATCCAGCGCAGCGCGAGGCCGACGAGCGGCGCGGTCACCGCGCGGGGGAGCGGGCCGGCGAGGTAGGCCTCCTCCCACCACACGACCCGGCAGCGACCGTGGCCGAGCGGGACGACGTCGAACCCGGCCTCGCCGAGCAGCACCGGCCCGAGCTTGTGGACGCGCGTGAACCCGGTGCGGCCCGCCGCGACGGACGGGCGGTCGAGCACCTCGACGACCATGCGGTCCGTGAACCCGCGGCCCGTGCGACGAGCGGACGGCCCGCTCACCATCGTGAACCGGTCGCCGGCCTCCGGGCCGCGCGCGGCAGGGGTGGCCATGACCGTGAGCGGGATCCATCGCGGGTGCGTGCGCGGGTCCGCGACCCACGCGAACGCGACGGTCGCGTCGACGTCGAGCTCGCGCGCCACGGTGACCCGCCGCACGGGTCGACCCCGGCGGGGCGCCTCGTCGTCGCCCGTCACTCCGTGTCGCGCGCGGGGGAGTGGTCCCGCCGCCCGCGCCCCGGCAGGAGGCGACGACGTCGCCGGGGGTTCGTCGTGTCGTCGGGCACCGGGACGAGCCGCGGCGGCGCGTCCTCGACCGGCGACTCGACGACCTCGAGGAGCCGCCCGAACACCGACGGCGGCGGCCCGAACGCGCGCCGGGACTGGCCGATCACGCCGTGCCCGAGCGCGCGCGCCCCCGCGACGCCCACGACCGCCCCGATGCCGAACGGGACGAGGCGCCCGATCGCGAGGCCGGACTGCTTGGCGAGCTGGGTGCGCAGGAAGCGGTTGCCGAGCGCCTTGTTCACCTTGACGAGCGTCCCGGCGGGCATGCTCGTGAGCAGGACCTTGCCCCACGCGAGGCCCGAACCCTGGGTCGCGCGCTCGACGTCGCGAGCGCCCTTCTCGCCGAGCACCGTGGCGAGGAGCAGGGCGCGACGGCGCGCGACGTCGTCGACGGCGATCCCGTGCACGTCCGCCACCGCGAGCGCGAACGCGGCCGACGACGCGAAGAACGTCGCGACGTCGCTCGACGTGAGCGCGATCCCGACCCCGGTGCCCACCGACGGGATGGCCGCGGCCGCGCCCACGGCGCCGCCGGCGGCCTGGATGACGAGCAGGTACTCGCGCTCGAGGATCCGCACGATCTGCGCGGGGCTCGCCTCCGGGTTTCGCCGACGCACGCCGTCCACGTGTGCACGGATCACGTGCGACGGGATCGTCACGGCCTTGTCGAGCGCCGCGTCGAGCAGCGGCGTGGGCCGGTAGGCGGCCCAGTCCGTCGCGTCGACGGGCGCGTCCTGCGGCGCCCGCACCGCGCGGCGACCACGCCGCGCGACGGCGTCCGACGGGGGAGTCCCCTGGGGGTCCCACGTCCCGTAGTCCGGCGTGCCGGACGGCTGCTCGTGCGCCATCGCGCCTCCCTCGTCGGTCGGACCTCCCGGCCCGGTCGTCACTCGACGCTGCCGCCCGGCTGCTGGAACACCGTGTGCACGGTCGCGCCGGCCTTGATCGTCCGTCCCACTGTGCAGGTCTTCTCGATCGCCCGCTCGGCGACCGTGAGCAGGCGCTCGCGCGCCTCGTCGTCGAGCGAGGACAGGTCGATCTCGAACCGCTCCGTGATCTCGGGGTAGCGGTCCTCGGGCATGTCCTTGACGCCCTCCGCGTGGATCGTCACGGCGTAGTCGTCGCCGAGCCGCCGCGCGAACGTGCGGTCCGAGCTCATGCCCGCGCACGCGGCCAGCGCGATCTTCAGCAGCTCGCCCGGCGTGAACACCGCGCCCTCGCTCGCGGGCCCGATGAGGACCTGCGCACCGCGCGCGGAGTAGCCCGTGTACGTGCGCACGCCCGTGCGCTCGACCCACAGGGCGTCCGTGGGCGACGGCGACGACGGGGCGATCTCGTCGGGGCCCGTCTGCGGGGTCGTGGTGGCTGGCTCGGTCGTCATGCGTCGATCCTCGCACTCGTGCGGTGCCGGTGCGCTCGTCGCCCACCGGTCGGTCGCTCGCGAGAACGCCGGTGGGCACCTCCGGATTCCCGGTGCCGTCACGGACGACGGCTCCCGGCCGGGCGTCCGCGCGACAGAGGCCGTGACGGTCGTGGTCGCGTGCTCTAGCGTGGCCGCATGATCCCGTCGTCGAGCCCGCTCCCGGTCTCACGGGCGGGAGCACAGGACCCGGATGCGCTCGCCGCGTTCCTCGCGGCGCGGCCGCAGCTCTTCGGCATCGCGTACCGGATGCTCGGGAGCGCGGCCGAGGCGGAGGACGTCGTCCAGGAGGCGTGGATCCGCTGGCAGGGCACCGACCGCTCACGCGTCGAGAACCCGGTCGCGTTCCTCACGACGGTGACGACGAACCTCGCGCTGAACGTCACGACGTCGGCCCGCGTGCGTCGGGAGACGTACGTCGGTCCGTGGCTGCCGGAGCCCGTCGACACGTCGGACGACCCGGCGCTCGGTGCCGAGCGCGCCGAGGCGCTGGAGATCGGCGTGCTCGTGCTCATGGAGCACCTCACCCCGGTGGAGCGCGCGGTCTACGTGCTGCGCGAGGCGTTCGGCTACCCCTACCGGCGTGTGGCCGAGATCGTCGGGACCAGCGAGGCGAACGCGCGCCAGCTCGCGCGTCGTGCGCGGGAGCGCCTGGGCTCGCGGCCCGCGGTCCGGGCCGACCCGGCCGAGCACCGCCGCCTCCTCGAGGCGTTCGCCGCGGCCACGCACGACGGCGACCTGTCCGAGTTCGAGAGGTATCTCGCCGAGTCGGTGGTCGCCCGACCCGACGGCGGCGGCCTGGTGCACGTCTCGCACGTCGAGCTCGTCGGCGTCGCCCGCGTCTCGCTGTACCTCGGCAACGTGGTGCGCAAGTACTGGGCCCGCGCCGACGTGCGGGTCGTCGAGGCGAACGGCCTGCCCGCGCTGCTCATCGAGCAGCACGACCCGCACGGTGCGGCCACGTCGCTCCTGTCGCTGGACGTGGCCGACGGCCTGGTCCGGCGCGTGTTCCTCCAGGTGAACCCGGAGAAGCTCGCCCGCTACCAGGGCGTCTAGCCGCCCGGGCCCGCCGGTCGGGGCGGGCCGACGGACCCGGACGGCGGTCTCAGGCCGCGCGGAGGGAGTCCGGCACGGCGGGTTCGGGCTCTGGCTCGGGGCGCGGCGACGCCGGGGTGGCGCTCGTGGTGGCGACGCTCGCCGTCGCGCCGGCGACGAAGGCCTCGCGGGGCCGCTGGACTGCGGCGAGCGAGACGACGTCGCGCCCGAACAGCGCGCCCGTCGCCCACACGGCGAGCACGCGGGCCGTGCGCTCCCACGTCGGGATCGCGAGCACGTGGTACCCGCGGTGCATGAGCCACGCGAGGCGCCCGCGCACGACGAGACGGCGGTACTCGAAGACGCCCGAGCCGAGGCCGAGCGTCGCGACGACCCCGAGGCTGCCGTGCACGTACGGGCGGGTCGCCCGACCGCGGCGGGCCGCGACCAGGTTCTTGGCCAGGCGACGGCCCTGACGCACGGCGTGCTGGGCGTTGGGGACGGTGAGCGCCCCGGGCCGGGGGACGGCGAGGTCGGGGACGGCGGCGCCGTCGCCCGCGGCCCACGCGTCGGGGACCGTGTCGTCCACGGTCCCGACCCGCAGGTCCGGCCGCGTGACCAGGTAGCCGCGCGCGTCCACGGGCAGGTCCGTGTGGGTCGCGACCACCGGGTTCGCCGCGTTGCCCGCCGTCCACACGAGCAGGCCCGTGGCGAACGACTCGCCGGTCGAGAGCGTCACGACCCCGCCCTCGGCGGACACGAGCCCCGCCTCCAGGTGCACGCGCGCACCGCGGCGCTCGAGCTCGCGCACGACCCACCGCCCGGGGCGCTCGGTCACCTCCGGCAGGATCCGCGCGTTGCGCTCGACGAGGTGGAACCGCAGCTCCGCCGGGTCGATCTCGGGGTAGACGCGCGTGAGGTCGTGGGCGAGCGACAGCAGCTCGGCGAACCCCTCGACGCCGGAGAACCCGCCGCCCACGAACGTCACGGTCAGCAGGCGCTCGCGCTCCGGCCCCGAAGGAAGGCTCGCCGCACGGTCGAACGACGTGAGCAGCCGGTCGCGGATCGCGACGGCCTCCTCGACGTGCTTCATGCCGATCGCGTGCTCGGCGACGCCCGGCACGGGGAACACGCGCGTCACCGCGCCGGCCGTGACGACGACGGTGTCGTACGTCAGGTCGTACGGCTCGCCCGAGCGCGGCCGCACGACGACCGTGCGCCGCGCGTGGTCCACGCGCTCGACCGTCCCGTCGACCAGGCGCGTGCGGCGCAGGTGGCTGCGGTGCGCGACCGCGGCGTGCCGCGCCTCGACCGAGCCCGCGACGACCTCGGGAAGGAACGGCTGGTAGGTCATGTAGGGGCGCGGGTCCACGAGGACGACCTCGACCTCGCCGCGGCGCAGCTCGCGCCGCAGGCGCTTCTCGAGCTCCCGGGCCGCCGTGAAACCGGCGTAGCCCCCACCGACGACGACGATGCGTTCCATCACTGCCTCCTGTGACGTGAGCGAGCCGGGCGCCTGGTGCGCCCTTCCGGCGCGCTCACCCCTTCGACCGGGCAGCCCCGGACGGCGTGACATGACGTGCGTCACTCGCCGGGGGGCCTTGACCTGGAGCGCGCTCCAGGTCGCATCCTCGAACCATGACCGACCTGCTGATCCCGTCGCCGCCCGTCGAGGTCCCGCCCGGGGGCCTGACCATCGGCGACGCCGCGCGCGCCGTCGGGCTGAGCGTCGACACGCTGCGCTACTACGAGAAGGAAGGGCTGCTGCTCGATCCCGCGCCGCGCGACGGCGGCGGTCGGCGACGCTACGGCCCGCACGACGTCGCGTGGCTCGCCGGGCTCGTCATGCTCCGTGAGACGGGCATGTCGATCGCCGACGTGCGCGTCATCGCGGATCTCAGCCGCCGCGGGGGCACGGAGGCCGAACGGCTCGTCGTGCTCGAGCGGCACCGGGAGCGCGTGCTCGCCGAGCTGGAGCGCACGCGCCGTCACCTCGCCGCGCTCGACGCCAAGATCGCGACCTACCGCGCGGTCACGGGCGTCGGCCCCGGCACCACCGCCGACCACGACCAGGAGGACCAGTGACGAACACGTCCACGACCCCCACGACCTCTGCGAGCACGGTGACCCCGGAGACCCGCGCGACCCGCACCCGCTCGACCGCCCGACCGCCCGTCGTCCACCTCGGCGACGGACTGCGCGTCTCCGCGATCGGCCTCGGGGCGATGGGCATGAGCGCGTTCTACGGCCCGACCGACGAGACCGATGCCGTCGCGACGCTCCGGCACGCCGTCGACGCCGGCGTGACCTTCGTCGACACCGCCGAGGCGTACGGGCCGTTCGAGAACGAGAAGCTCGTCGGGCGTGCCCTGCGCGACCGGCGCGACGAGGTCGTGCTCGCGACCAAGGCCTCGGCGGAGACGGACGACGACGGCACGGTCCACGGGCGCAACGGCACGCCCGAGTACATCCGCCGCGCGGCCGACCGCTCGCTGCGTCACCTCGGCACCGACGTGATCGACCTCTACTACCTGCACCGGGCCGACCCGGCCGTGCCGATCGAGGAGTCCGTGGGCGCGATGTCCGAGCTCGTCGCCGCCGGCAAGGTCCGTCACCTCGGGCTGTCGGAGGTGTCGGTCGAGACGATCCGGCGCGCGCACGCCGTCCACCCGCTCGCGGCCGTGCAGTCGGAGCTCTCGCTCTTCTCACCGGACGTGCTGCGCAACGGCGAGAAGGCCGTCATGGACGAGCTCGGCATCGGGTTCGTCGCGTTCTCCCCGCTCGGGCGCGGCGTGCTCACGAGCAGCGTGCGCAGCCTCGACGACCTCGCGCCCGACGACGCCCGTCGCGGCCTGCCCCGCTTCCAGCCCGAGGCCTTCGCCGCGAACCTGCGGCTCGTGGACCGGGTGCGCGAGATCGCGGCCGAGAAGGGCGCGACCGAGGCGCAGGTCGCGCTCGCGTGGGTCGTCGCGCAGGGTGCGGTGCCGATCCCCGGGACCCGCCGCCCCGAGCGCCTCGACGAGAACGCAGCCGCCGCAGGCCTGGAGCTCACCGCCGACGACCTGCGTCGCCTCGCCGACGCCGTGCCGCAGGAGCAGGTCGCGGGCCACCGCGACTACGCCCCGACGCCGGACGGCCAGGACCGCTGAGGCGGTCGGGGTTCCGGTGCGATCGAGACACGACCGGCCGACCAGCGTGTTTGACCGGCCCGCGGCGACGACCGAGACTGGCGACCGTGGCCCTCGACGCGATCGACTCCCCGCCCGCCCGTGCGACCGAGGGCGAGCCCGCGCCGTCGGGCACCGTTCCTGACACGGTCCCGACCCCGTACGAGGACCTCCTGCGCGACGTCCTGGCGAACGGGACGCCCAAGGGCGACCGGACCGGGACGGGGACGCGCAGCGTGTTCGGGCGGCAGATCCGTTTCGACCTGGCCCAGGGCTTTCCCCTGATCACCACCAAGCGAGTCCACCTCAAGTCTGTCGCGTACGAGCTGCTGTGGTTCCTGCGCGGCGACTCGAACGTGCGCTGGCTCCAGGAGCGCGGCGTGAGCATCTGGGACGAGTGGGCGGACGCCGACGGCGAGCTCGGACCGGTCTACGGCGTGCAGTGGCGCTCGTGGCCGACGCCGGACGGACGCCACGTCGACCAGGTCGCCCAGGTGATCGAGCAGATCAGGGCGAACCCCGACTCGCGCCGCCACATCGTCTCCGCCTGGAACGTCGCGGAGATCGAGAACATGGCGCTGCCGCCGTGCCACGCGTTCTTCCAGTTCTACGTGGCCGACGGCAGGCTGTCGTGCCAGCTCTACCAGCGCTCGGCCGACCTGTTCCTCGGCGTGCCGTTCAACATCGCGTCGTACGCGCTGCTCGTCCACATGGTCGCGGCGCAGACCGGGCTCGAGGTCGGCGACTTCGTGTGGACCGGCGGCGACGTGCACATCTACGACAACCACGTCGAGCAGGTGCGCGAGCAGCTCACGCGCGAGCCCTACCCCTACCCGACGCTGCGCCTCGCACCCCGCGAATCGATCGACGCGTACGAGTACGAGGACATCGAGGTCGTCGGGTACCAGCACCACCCGACGATCAAGGCCCCGATCGCGGTCTGACCGCGGTCCGACGGACATGGAGCAGACGACGAGCGTCGGCGCGCCCGGAGGCCCGACGCTCGGCCTGATCTGGGCGCAGGCGCGCGACACCGCGGGTCGTCCCGTCATCGGGGCGGGCGGCACCATGCCGTGGCACCTGCCCGAGGACCTCGCGCACTTCAAGCGGGTCACGTCCGGCCACCCCGTCGTCATGGGTCGCCGCACGTGGGACTCGCTCCCGCCCCGGTTCCGCCCCCTGCCCGGGCGGACGAACGTCGTCGTGACGCGGCAGGCCGGGTGGTCGCCCGGAGGCCAGGCTCCCCGAGCCGGCACGTCCGGCGCCGGTGCGTCCGGGGTCGCGCTGCCGGACGACGCTGGCCCGGCCGCGGACGGCGGCCCGCCCGTGCGCGTGGCCGGGTCCGTCACCGAGGCCCTCGCCGCTGCCCGCGAGGCGGCGCGTGCCACCGGGTCCGGCGAGGTCTGGGTCATGGGCGGCGCGCAGCTCTACGACGCGACGCTGGCGCTCGCGGACCGGTGCGTCGTCACCGAGATCGACACCCTCGTCGAGGGAGACACGTTCGCCCCCGACGTCCCCGCCGGGTGGACGGTGCACGAGGGGGAGTGGGCGACGTCGTCCACCGGCCTGCGCTACCGGTTCGTGGACGCCGCGCGCCGCTGAACGGGTCGCGCCGCCGGATCGGCTAAACGAGTCCGGTCGGCTCGATGGGGCCGAGCCGCGCCGGCGGGACGGGGTGCGGCTCCTCGAGGGTCTCGACGTCGGCCTCCTGGGGCGTGGTGAGGCGCGCGACGGCCTCGTCGAGGTTGGTCGTGATCGCGGCGACCAGTCCGTCCGCGTCGCGTCGCTCCAGAAGGTCGACGATCACCTCGTGCGACGCGGCGGAGTCGGCCCGGACGGCGTACTCGTCGCTCACCGTGAAGCTCGCGACCCGGACCTCGACGATGAGCGTCGTCATCCAGCGCAGGAGCCAGGGGTTGCCACCGGCGGCGACGAGCGTCCAGTGCAGGTTGAGGTCCGCGTCGCCGATGCGCCGGGGGTCCTGCGAGTCGCCCGCGGCGACGAGCGCCTCGTAGGCAGCCCGCACGGTCGCGACCTCGGGATCGCGGGCCCGCTCCACGGCGAGGCGCGCCGCCGACGTCTCGACGGTCGTTCGCGCCGCGTACAGCGCCGGGATGCGGTCCCGGCCGATCGTCACGACGCTCAGCCCGCGCCCGGGCGTCGCGGTGAGCAGGCCCTCCTGGACGAGCCGCTGGGCGGCCTCGCGGAACGGTCCCCGGCTTACGCCGAGCTGCCCGGCGATCTCGACCTCGCGGATGGATGACCCGACGCGCAGCGCTCCGGAGTACACGGCGTCGCGCAGCTCTCGCGCGATGAGGTCGACCGTCGAGGGCCGGGTCACCGGCGAGAGGAACGGCGCGGCGCCGAGCGGCGCGCGCGAGGTCGGGCTCATCGAGTCCCCTTCCGCGTCGTGGTCGTGCGTGTGCCGTGGCCGTCCGGGCGTGCGCCCGCTCGGTCGAGGTCACGATCCGGTATCACATCATCCCCTGTCCGGTGGTCGTCGTGCTGCGCGGGCCGTGCTCGCGACCGTCCGTGTCGCGACGGGTCGGAGCCGGGCGCCGATGCGGGCGTCGGTGCAGGTCAGCACGCCGGGCCGGGGTGCTGGGCCGTGCCGCCCCGGTCCGGGTCCGGGGCGTCGAACTCGTTGATTGTAGACAATCGGACAGTAGGACGGTCGGATTGTCTAACGGTCGACAAGTGGTTAACGTGTTCGACCGTCCGCCTACCCCACGACCGTCCGCGACCGTCCGCGCTCGCCGGGCACGAAGGGAACCATGACTTCCACGCGAACCCCCGCGACCCGACGCCGCACCGCCCTCGCAGTCGGCGCCGCCGCACTGCTCACCCTCGCGACGGCGTGCTCGAGCGTCGACGGCGGCTCCGGCGGCACGACCGGGGAGGGCGGTGGGCTCCTCGGCGACCTCCAGGACTCCGGGACCATCACCGTCGGCTTCGCCGGCGAGGACCCCTACAGCTACCAGGACGACTCCGGCGAGCTCACCGGCGCGGCCGTCGCGCTCAACGAGGCGATCTACGCCGAGCTGGGCATCGACACCGTCGAGGGCACGCTCACCGAGTGGAACTCCCTCATCCCCGGGCTCAACGCCGACCGGTTCGACTCGATCAGCGCGGGGATGTCGATCCTGCCGGAGCGCTGCGAGCAGGCCGCGTTCAGCGAGCCGGAGATCATGTACACCACCGCGTTCCTCGTGCCCGAGGGCAACCCGAAGAACCTCTCCGACTGGCAGTCGGCCGTCGACGCCGGCGTGAACCTCGCCGTCATGTCGGGCGCGATCGAGGCCGGGTACGCCGACCGGACCGACGTCCGCACGACCCAGGTCGGGAGCCCGCAGGACGGGCTCGACGCCGTCGTCTCGGGTCGTGCCGACGCGTTCGCGCTGACCGGCATCTCGCTGCGCGCCTTGGCCGAGAGCGCGGACGCGCCCGTCGAGGCGACCGAGTCCTTCGTCGCCGTCATCGACGGGATCCCGCAGATCGGGGCCGGGGCGACCGTCTTCCGGACGGGCGACACGGACCTCCTCGACGCGTACAACGAGCAGCTCGCCGAGATCGTCGCCGACCCGCAGCGGTACGAGGACGTCCTCGGGCCGTTCGGCTTCACCGAGGCCGAGCGTCCCGTCGAGGGCCTGACCGCCGAGATGCTCTGCGAGGGCGACCTCGAGAAGATCGCGGACGAGCTCGGCCCGGAGCTCGGCCTGGACTCCTGACCCGATGTCGGACGACATCGAGACGCTCGTCGCGCGGCTCCCGCAGCTCGGCGACGCCGTCCTGGTCACCCTGCAGCTGACGGTCGGCGGCGCGCTGCTCGCCATGGTCGTCGCCCTGCTGCTCGGGTTCGGCTCGCGCACCCGCACCCTGTGGGTGCGCGGGCCCTCCCGGGTCGTCGTGGAGTTCTTCCGCGGGACGTCGCTCGTGGTCCAGTTCTTCTGGCTCTTCTACGTGCTCCCGGCGTTCGGCTTCAAGCTGGAGTCGATGGCGGTCGGGATCCTCGCGCTCGGCCTCAACTACGGGGCCTACGGCGCCGAGGTGGTGCGAGGGTCGATCAACTCCGTGCCCCGTGGCCAGTGGGAGGCGTGCACCGCCCTCAACCTGGGCCCGGTCCACCGGATCCGTCGCGTGATCTTCCCCCAGGCCTGGGCGCTCATGCTCCCGATGCTCGCGAACCTGCTCATCCAGCTGCTCAAGGGGTCGGCGCTCGCGACGTACGTCTACCTGCACGACGTCTTCTTCTGGACCGACCAGCTCCGCACGGCGACGCGCGACACGTTCTTCAGCTTCACCGTCGGGCTCGTCGTGTACTTCGTCATCGCCTACGTGCTCACGTGGGGCATGAACGGGCTCGAGGCCCGGGCCAAGCGCCGCCTCGGCGTCGTCCCGACCCGCCCCACGCTGCGTGACGTGCTCCGGGTGCGGCCCGCCGACCCCGCGTCGCCGGGGACGGCACCCTCCGGCCGGCCGGCCACCGGTGACGACGTCGCGACGGCCGGGTCGCAGGACGACGAGGCCGGTGCGCGCGTCGCCACGGGCGCCCGGAGAGGGGAGGACTCATGAACGGGGTCTGGAGCTGGGACCGTGCTCTCCAGGTGCTGCCCGAGCTGCTCGACGGGCTCGTGGTCACGGTGCTCGCGACCGTCGTCGGCATGGTCATCGCGGCCGTGCTCGGGCTGCTCGTCGCGCTCGCGGGACGCGCACCGAGCCGCTGGGTGACGGCGCCGCTGCGCCTCGTCGTGGACTTCGTCCGCATGACCCCGCTGCTCGTCCAGCTCGTGTTCGTCTACCTGATGCTGCCGGCCGTGCCCGGGATCGTGGTCGGGTGCGTCGTCCTCGGCGTGCACTACGCGACCTACATGTCGGAGGTCTACCGTGCCGGGATCGACGCGGTCCCGCGCGGCCAGTGGGAGGCCGCGACGGCGCTCAACCTGCCGCGCGGGCGCACCTGGCGTGCCGTGATCCTCCCGCAGGCGATCAAGAACACCCTGCCGGGCCTCGGGAACTACGCGGTCTCGATGTTCAAGGAGACGCCGTTCCTCTTCGCGATCTCCGTCGTGGAGATGTTCACCGCCGCCCAGACGTTCGGCGCCAACACGTTCTCGTACATCGAGCCGCTCACCATGGTCGGCCTGCTCTTCCTCCTCGTGAGCTACCCGACCTCGCTGCTCGTCCGACGCATGGAGACCCGCCTTGCCTGACCCGACCACCTCCACCGGGAGGACCACCGTGACAGACCGTGCGACCGAGGCGGGGAACCCCGCGGGGACCGTGCCGGCCATCGAGTTCCGCGACGTCGTGAAGCGCTTCGGCGACAACGTCGTCCTGGACGGGCTGAGCTTCGACGTCCCGCAGGGCGACCGCGTGACCCTCATCGGCCCGTCCGGCTCCGGCAAGACGACGATCCTGCGCCTGCTCATGACGCTGGAGGAGGCCGACGGCGGGCTGATCCACATCGACGGCGACCCCTACACGCACGAGTACCGGGGCCCGAAGCGCGTCGCGATCCCCGAGAAGCGGCGCCGTGTGGTGCGCAACCGGGTCGGGATGGTCTTCCAGCAGTTCAACCTGTTCCCCAACATGACCGTCCTGGAGAACATCGTCGAGGCCCCGGTGCACGTGCTCCGGCAGCCGAAGGACGAGGCGGTCGCGCGCGCGGAGCAGCTCCTCGACCAGGTCGGGCTCGCCGACAAGCGGGACGCGCGGTGCACCCAGCTCTCCGGTGGTCAGCAGCAGCGTGTGGCGATCGCCCGGGCGCTCGCCATGGATCCCGAGATCCTGCTGCTCGACGAGGTGACCTCCGCGCTCGACCCGGAGATCGTCGCCGACGTGCTCGGGGTCCTGCGCGACGTGGCCGCGAGCACGGACATCACGATGCTCCTCGTCACGCACGAGATGCAGTTCGCGCGCGAGGTGTCGAACCGCGTGCTCATGTTCGACCACGGCAGGATCGTCGAGGAGGCCGACCCGGAGACGATGTTCACCGCACCCCGGCACGAGCGCACGCAGGAGTTCTTGCGGGCCGTGCTCGGCTGAGGCACGAGGTCGGCGGGGAATCTCTCAGGTGCCCTCGCCGACCCGGCCCAGCGCGTCCACGACGAGGTCCCAGAACCGGGCGGGGTCGAGCGTGACCGCGACCTGGGTGCGGCACTCGTCGGGAGAGGGCTCGTCGCCGCGCAGGTCGGCGACCGTCATCCCGGTGGTCAGCGCGCCGTGGAGCTCGACGTCCAGCGGGGCGCGCCGCGTCGTGAGGACCTCCGGGTCGATGACGTAGGCCACCGCGCACGGGTCGTGCACGGGCGGGTAGGGGAAGCCCTGCGCGGTGCGGTACGTCGCCCCGTAGAAGTCGAGCAGCTCGCCGACGAACCGGGCCGCCGGGGTGTCGAGCGCGGCGAGCCGGGCGCGCACGTCCGGCGTCGCGACGGCCTGGTGCGTGAGGTCCAGCCCGACCATCGTCACCGGCCACGCCTCGTTCAGCACGACGTGCGCGGCCTCCGGGTCGGCGAGCACGTTGAACTCCGCGACCGGGGTGCGGTTGCCCACCTGGTACCCGCCGCCCATCATCACGACCTCCCGGACGCGCGGCACGATGCGCGGCTCCCTGCGCGCCGCCATGGCGACGTTCGTCAGCGGCCCGGTCGGCACGAGCGTGATCTCGCCAGGCTCCGCGCTCATCACCGTCTCGACGATGAGCTCCACGGCGTGGCGGCGGTCGACGGCACGCCGGGGAGCGGGCAGGACGGGCCCGTCCATCCCCGAGTCGCCGTGGATGTCGGGCGCGACGATCCGCGGCCGGACGAGCGGGCGGTCGCACCCCGCCGCGACCGGGACGTCCATCCCCACGAGCTCGGCGACCGCCAGCGCGTTGCGCGTGACCTTCTCCAGCGTCTGGTTCCCCGCGACCGTGGTCACGGCGACGAGGTCGACGGCGGGGCTGCCGTGCGCGAGCAGCATCGCGATCGCGTCGTCGTGGCCGGGGTCGCAGTCGAGGAGGACGCGGCGCGGCGCGTCGGCACGTCCGGTGGGCATGCGCCCATCCTCGCGCGCCCACGCGGCAACGGCCCGCGGGCGTCGCGACCGGGCGCCCGGCGCTTCGCCTCGGACCGTCACCGGCCGCTAGGCTGTCCCACGGCCCGGTCCCCGGGGCCGCGCGCCTGTAGCTCAGGGGATAGAGCACCGCTCTCCTAAAGCGGGTGTCGCCAGTTCGAATCTGGCCAGGCGCACCGAACCGCTCCGTGCACGCCGGGCGAGCCCGTTCAGCCGACCACGCGGACCGCGACCACCTCGCACTGCACCGGGTACGACTCCGCGCACACCTCGGCCCACACCTTCACGACTCCGTCCTCGGCCCGCGCGATCCTAGGCGGACGGCGGTGTGGACGGTGCGGGGGTCGGCGAGGTTCCGGTGCTCCCGCCCGTCTCGGCCTCGGCGCCCTCGCCCGACCCTGTTCCGGTGCCCTCGCCCGTTCCCGGGTCGGTCGGCGGGTCGGGCTCGGGGGTGGTGGGCTCCGGCGACGGGTCCAGCGTCGGCTCGTCGGTCGGGTCGGGGCTCGGCGTCGTGGTCGGCTCGTCGGTCGGCGTGGTCGACGGAGCGGGCGCCGGCTCCTGCGTCGGCACGGTGGACGGGTCGACGGCCGGGCTCGACGGTGCGGGCGTCGCAGGGGTGTCCGTCCCGGTCGAGCGCTCGCGGCTGATCGTCGTGCCCGAGCCCTCGACGCCGCGCACGGCGTCCGAGATCGGCTTGCCGATCGCGAGCTCGACCACGAGCACGACGCCCATCACCACGACGAACAGGGCCAGCGCCGAGACGGTCAGCACCCGCCCCCGCCCGTACCTGTCGACGAGACGCAGCCAGCGGTTCTGCGTCTCCTCGGGGGCGGGGGGCGCCCCGTCGTCCCCGGCCTGGACCTCGGCCAGGACAGCGGTCTCGCCCGGCGCGGTCGCGTCGTCGTCCGGGCCGACGGCGGCCGTCGACCCAGCGTCCGGCGGCGAGTCCTGCACGACGACCGTCCCGCGGGGCACGCTCGCGACGGCGGTCGTGACGGTGGTGGTCGTCGCGCGGTCGCGCGGGGTGCCCCCGGTGGTCACCTGGACGACCTTGCCGACGACCGGCACGAGCTGCTCCCGCGTCTTCTGGATCGACCGCGTGTAGACGTAGTTCGCGACGACGGTGAGGGCGCTCGCGATGCCGGCACCGATGATCGTCCCGGCGGTCCCGAAGTACGACAGGAGCACGGTCGTGCTCACGGCGGCGAGGGAGCTCGCGACGACCTGCGTGAGGGAGAGGCGGGCCGGGGCCTCGCGCTCCTTCGCGGGCGCGGGCTCCGCGGCGGCACGACCCGCCTCGCGGCCGGCGTCGTGGGGCGCGGGGCGCGGGGCGGACGAGTCGTCGCCGTCGGGGCGGGGTGCGGGGGGTGTCGTCACGTGGTGCGGGTTTCCGGTCGTCGGTGGGGCAGGACCACCCGCCGCCACCGACCGTGGGCGACGGTCGCGCGCCAGGGACCGGCGTCGGGCCACGGGCGTCCTCCCACGGTAGGCGGCGCGTGTGGACCTCGCCCAGGGGCGTCGTGCCGGGGCGCCAGAGGAACGGGGAAGATACTGTGACGCCGCCGGTCGGAGCCCTGCGGCGGCGCTGACGGCGCACCTCGAGTGCCTCCGGCGCTGCCGGGGCGGCTCTGACGGCGACGTATCCTGCCGAGGGACCCTCCGCCCCGCGGCGAGCGATCCGAGCGTACGAGGTGTGGCGTGCGTCACGCTGTTCGCCGGTACGGGCGTGGGTCGAATTCGCGGAATCCTGCGCATGTTGTGGACGCTCGTCCAGGTGGTTCTCAGGGGGCTCCGGGGGCGCCCTGGTGATTCACCCGTCCAGGTCGCCGGGCCGTGTTGACGCCCGGCATCCCGCCGTGCAAGATAGTCCTCGACAGCGCGCATCGCCTGCCCCCTGCGCGGTGCGCGCTGTTTCACACTTCTCCGGGAGAACACCCCGGAATTGCTCGGAACGACGGCCTCGGAACACGAATTCTCGTGATCCGGGGCCGTTCGTCGTCCCCGCGTCGGGTCGTCCGCGCGGGCGACGGCCGAGCAGACGCCGCCCGCCGGGTCCGGGTCACGCACCCTCCGGCGCGCCGCGCCGGGCCTCGCGAGGTCGACGGTTAGCGTCGGAGGGTGAACGCCGCAGCCCGCACCAGCTCAGCCGCCCGGAGCGTGGCCGATCCTGCTCGGCTGCCCGCGAACGCTCCCGACGGGACCGACCAGCCTGCCGCCGAGGCGGACGACACCGTGACGCCGTCACGCCCCGTGCTCGTCCCGGAGCCCACGACCGCCGACCTCGTCGACGAGGCCGTGGCACGGTGGCGTGCCGGCCTCGTCGAGCTCGCCGGCGGGTCGTCGCTCGCCGACGTCGCGCTCCTCGGCGACGCCGTCGTGGACCTCACGGCCGCGCACCCGTCCGGCGTCGCCCAGCTCTTCGCCGGGCGGCCGA
Organism: Cellulosimicrobium protaetiae; assembly: GCF_009708005.2. Taxonomy (NCBI): domain Bacteria; kingdom Bacillati; phylum Actinomycetota; class Actinomycetes; order Micrococcales; family Promicromonosporaceae; genus Cellulosimicrobium; species Cellulosimicrobium protaetiae. The sequence goes on from NZ_CP052757.1 coordinate 1,539,049, forward strand.
CGCGGCTCTCGAACCTCTTCCGGGAGGGAGGGTCGCTGCCCGCCGCGCGGCGCCGTGCCCGGGCCGTCGTGGTCCGCGCCGCCGAGCACGCCCAGCGCTACGGCGTCGCGCCGACCTACCTCGCGATCGGCGTCGCCACCTGGACGCAGGGCGTCACCTCCCCGTCCGCCGAGGACGACGTCGCCGCGCTCGCCCGCGTCACCGGCCGCGCGCGAGCCGCCGTCGTCCCCGGCGAGGACCCCGCCGTCGACGACGAGCGGCCGGTCGCCGGAGCCCCGGACGCGGGAGACGAGGACCCCGCGGACCGCACGACGCGACCCGACGCCGGGCACCCGGCCGAGGGGGCTGTCGCCGACACCGACGACACGCCCACGTCCCGCACCGTGCGCGCACCCGTCCTCCTGCGCCCGCTCACCGTCACGCCGCGCGGGGACGGCGAGACCGACTACGAGCTCACGCTCGAACCGACCGCGGAGATCAACCCGCTCCTCGCCCGCACGCTCCGCGCGCACGGCGCGCTGCTCGACCCGGTCACGCTCGCACGCTCCACGTTCACCGGCGCCGGGTTCGACCCCGGCGACGCGACCCGTCGCATCACCGCGCTGGGGCAGGCCGTGCTCGACGACTTCGACCTCACGCACCGCGTGCTCGTCGGCACGTTCGTGCACCCCGGGCAGGTGCTCGTCGACGACCTCGACGAGCTCGCCCCCGCGCTCGAGCGGCACGAGGTCGTCGCCGCGCTCGCGGGCGACGACGCGTCCGCGGCGGCGCTGGCCGCCGACCTGCCCACGCCCCGGGTGGGCGACGCGGACCCGGTGCACGAGCGGGGAGCCGGCGACCTCGACCCGTCCCAGCGGCACGTCGTGGACGCCCTCGCGAGCGGGTCGCACCTCTTCGTCGACGCCCCCGCGGGGTCCGACGTCGCGGGTACCCTCGCGGCCGTCGTCGCCGAGGCCGCGGCGTCCGGGCGGCACGTCCTGTACGTCCCGGGGCACCGCCGTGCGGCCGACGCGCTCCTCGCGCGCCTCGACGCCCTCGGCCTCGGGGGACTGACCCTCGACGTCGCACCCGAGCCGACGTGGCGCGAGACGGTGTCGCACCGCCTGCTCTCCGCGATGGCGGCCGAGCCCGAGCTCGTCGACGCCGACGCCGTCGAGCGCACCCGCGACGCCCTGCTGGGCTCGCGCGCCCGGCTCGCCGGGTACATCGAGGCGCTCCACCTCGTCCGGGAGCCCTGGGGCGTCTCGGCCTACGACGCGCTCCAGGCGCTCGCACGGCTCACCGCCGAGCGGCCCGCACCCGACACCCGGGTGCGGCTGACGACCGAGGTCGTGCTCGCCGTCGGGCCGCAGCGGGACCGGGCCGCGGCCGAGCTGCGCGAGGCCGCGCTGCTCGGTGCCTTCACGGCACGGGCCACCACGACCCCCTGGTACGGGGCCGCGCTCACCACCGCGCAGGAGGCGCACGACGCGCTCGTCCGTGTCGAGCGGCTGCGCACGCACACGCTGCCGCAGCTGCGCGCGCAGGTCCAGCAGGTCGCGGAGCGCACCGGGCTCACCGGCGCGACGACGCTGCGCCAGTGGGCCGGCCAGCTCACCATGCTCGGCGGGATGCGCGGCACGCTCGACGTGTTCCAGCCGCTGATCTTCGAGCGCACCGCGCAGGACATGGTCGAGGCGACCGCGACCCGGCAGTGGCGTGAGCAGCGCGGCGTCGAGATGGGCTGGTTCGCGCGCCGACGGCTGCGGCGCCAGGCACGAGACATGGTGCGCCCCGGCGTCCGCGTGCCCGACCTGCACGCCGCGCTCGTCGAGGTGCAGGCGCAGCGCGCCGTCTGGCAGGAGCAGTGCCCGCGCGGAGGGTGGCCCGTGCTGCCCGAGGGCCTGTCCGCGATCGAGGACACGCACGAGGCCGTCCGCATCGACGTCGAGGAGCTCGAACCCGCCCTGGTCGGCACACCGGACGGCGCCGGGCTGCTCGACACCCCGCTCGACGCGCTCGCCGCACGGCTCGACGCGCTCGCCGGGGACGCCGAGGCGCTCGACTCGCTCCCCGCACGCACCGCCGTCCTCGCCCGGCTCACGGGACTCGGTCTCGGCGATCTCCTCACGGACCTCACGGAGCGCCGCGTCGAGCCCGACCTCGTCGGTCCCGAGCTGGAGCTCGCCTGGTGGAGCTCGGTGTTCGAGCAGGTGCTCGCCCAGGACCAGGCCCTCGCCGGGCAGGACGGCGCCGGCCTCGACGCCCTCGCCCGCCGGTTCCGCGACCTCGACCGGGACCACGTCGCCTCCCTCTCCGCACCGGTCCGGGCAGCGGTGCGCGAGCACCTCGGGACCGCGATGCGCGACCACCGCGACGAGGCCGAGGACCTGTTCACCGAGCTCCTCGAAGGACGGCTCGTGAGCCTGCGCGAGACGGCGGAGAAGCACCCCGCCGTGCTCCGTCGGCTGCGGCCCGTGCTCGTCGCCACACCGACCCTGGTGCCGCACCTCGTCCCCGCGACCCGCACCGTCGACCTCGTCGTGCTCGACGCGATCGAGCACGCGCCCGTCGAGCTCGTGCTCGCCGCGCTCGCCCGCGGGCGACAGGTCGTCGTGGTGGGCGACTCGCGCGCGGCCTCCACGTCCACGGTCCGCGACCTCTCCGAGCTGCTGCCCACCGTCACCCTCCTCGCCGACGGCTCGCGCCGTGACCCCTTCGTCACGACCTTCCTCGCCGAGCACGGGTACGACGGGGTGCTCCGCCCCGCGCCCCTGCCCCGGCCCGAGGCCCTCGTCCAGCTCGACCTCGTCGACGGTGCCGGGATGCCCGACCCCGCGTCCGGTGCGGTCGAGAGCACCCAGGCGGAGGTCGACCGCGTCGTCGAGGTCGCGATCGAGCACGCGCTCACGCGCCCCGACGAGTCCCTCGCGATCGTCACCGTCACACCCCTGCACGCCGACCGCATCCGCGACGCGCTGCTCGTCGAGGTCAGGCAGAACCCCGCCCTCGCGGGGTTCTTCTCCGGCGCACGGTCCGAGCCGGTGGTCGTCGCCGACGTGTCCGGCGTGGCCGGCCTCGCACGGGACACCGTCGTCCTGTCGGTCGGGTTCGGCCGGACGCCCCACGGCCGCGTGCTGCACCGGTTCGGGATCCTCAACACGCCCGGCGCGGAGGCCATGCTCCTCGCGACCGTCGGCGCCTCCCGCCGCCGCCTGCACGTCGTCTCCTGCTTCACCGCGGGCGACCTCGACCCCGAGCGGCTGCGCGGTGCCGGTGCCCGGCTGCTCGCCGAGGTGCTCGACCTCGCCGAGCAGCGCAGCGGCGTCGCCGACCAGGTCACGCTCGGCAACGGCGTCGACCTCGGCGGCAGCCCCGACCGGCTCGTCCTCGACCTCGCCGAGCGTCTGTGGCGCGCCGGGCTCGTCGTCGAGACCGACTACGGCATCGGCGACGGCGACCGCGTCCCGCTCGTCGTCGGCCACCCCGACCTGCCGGGCGAGCTCCTCGTCGCCGTCCTCACCGACGACGCCGCGTACGTCGCCGAGCGCAGCGTGCGCGTGCGGGACCGGCAGGTGGCCGAGCGGCTCGAGCGCATCGGGTGGACCGTCGCGCAGGTGTGGTCCGCCGCGGCGTTCCTCGACCCCGCCAAGGAGGCCGAGCGCATCCGGCGGGTCGTGCAGGCCGTGCGCGACGAGCGTCTGCCCGAGACGGGCGGTGTCGCGCAGACGGGCGGCGGCGACCGGATCGTCGTCGTGCCGGTGATCGACGACGACGAGCAGCACGGCGACGACGAGCTCTGATCGGCCTTCTGGTTTGGGCGGCGGTCCGCTGGTCGGGCTCGCGGCTTCTGGTCGCCCTGGGTGCGGGGTCGGGGGACGTGCGCGCCGTCTACCATCCGCGCCGCTCGTTCCTCGCGGCGCTCCCGCCAGACCCGACCACGACGGCGCGCACGTCCCCCGACCCCGCCATGTCGGCTCACCGACGCGTGACTCGGCTGGCGCAGAACCCCGGTCCGCCGCCGTAAACCCTGGTTGGCCGAAGTAGAACCGTGGTCAGCCGAAGTAGACCCGTGGTCGGCCGACGTAGAACCCTGGTTGGCCGAAGTAGACCCGTGGTCGGCCGACGTAGAATCGTGGCCAGTCCAAAGCCTGTCGCCGTCTTTGCTCACCGCCGTGCCCGCCGCCGAGCCGGGTCGCCGTCGCGGTCGCCCGGTCGGGCCGTGTCGCTCTGTCGTCGCGCCGTCCGGGTCGGCTGCCGCGCCGGACCTTGTCCCGGGCGCCCTCGCGTGTCTTGTCGGTGAGGGGCGTCGCCGTCGGTCGGTCTCGGTGGTGCGACGATGGGAGGCGTGAGCAGCACGACCGAACCGAGTCCTGACCGCCCGCGCGACGTGACCGACGGCGAGGGGCGGCGTCGGCGGCCGCGGCGGGCCGTGCGGCGGGGGACGGAGAGCGAGGTCGTGTCCGGAGTGAGCGCCGACGAACGGTCCGAGGGCTGGGGCGACGCGGCGGCGCCCGGGCGGAGTGGTCGGGGCGAGAACGACGACCGTCTGCTCGGCGACGTCCCGCCGCACTACGGGCGGCACTGACCGACGGCATTGACCGCGCACCGCGCTGCCGGATCGGTGCTCCGCGCGTCGGCGTCCGGTTCCGGTGCGCTCACGTCCCGGACAGAGACGAACCCGGGGTCGTTCCCCGTCCACCGCGGTGGGTGAGGAACGACCCCGGGTTCGTCCGAGGTCCGCCGTCGCCGCACGGTCTCATGTGGCGGCGGGGCGGCTCGTGGTCAGAGGTCGCGCGGGGGCGTGGGGCTGCCCGGCGCAGTGCCGGGGCCGCCCGCCGCCTGGGCGGCGAGGAGGTCGCGGATCTCCTGGAGGACGCGCACGTCCTCGGCAGGGGCCTCCGGCTCGGGCTCGACGTCCTTCTTGCGCATCGCCGCGAGGTGGTTCATCGGCAGGACGATGAAGAAGTACAGCGCGATGGCCACGCACAGGAACTTGAAGAGGGCGTCGAGGATGAGGCCCAGGCTGAAGATGGCACCGTTGATCTCGAACGTCGCCACGTCGGTGAGGTCGGGTTCGCCGAAGATCGCTGCGATCAGCGGGTTGATGAGCCCGTCCACCACCGCGGTGATGATGGCCGAGAACGCGGTGCCGATGACGACGCCGACCGCCAGGTCGATCGCGTTGCCGCGGAGCACGAACTCCTTGAAACCGTTGAGCACGCCCTTCATGGATGAGTCCCTTTCACGTCGGTGGTCCGCGTGGCGGCGGTGCCACGACAGGTGCACGCGCGATCCTCCCAACCCGCGCTGCCTCCGGCAACGGCCTCGCCCGGCGGGTCGGCCCTCGGTGAGAGGGTCGCTCGTCAGGGCACGAGGACTGCCGTGACGGTGGTCTGCCCGCTCACCGACGCGAGCCGGACGGCCTCCTCGGGGCGTACGGCGACGAGCGTCACGGCGTCCGACCCCGGCCCGCCGGAACCGAGGAGCCCGCCGCCGTCGTCCGGCTCGGGGGCCGGGACGACGACGGCGCCGCGGGCGAGGTACGGGTCGCTCGGCGGCGCCTGCCCCTCGGACGGGGCGGCCGGCGATATCGCGGCGACCGCGAGGTCCCCGGCGGCGAGAAGGTCGACGCGGTCTCCCGGGCCGAGGAGCGTGGCGACGCCGGGATCGAGCCGGACCGGTGCGACCACGGTGCCGTCCGGTGCCGCGGCCGCGAGGTCGCCCCCGGCGACGAGGGCGGGCTGCACGAGGGTGCCCACGGGCAGGGCGACCGTCGCGCGTCGCCCGACGACGGCGTCGGGCCGTGCCGCGGCCCCGGCGGGGACGAGCCCCGCGGGCACGTCGTCCACGCGCAGGTCGGAGTCGGCGATGACCGCGCCCGCCGGGACCTCGCGCGTGGTGACGACGGCAGGTGCGGTCGGCGGCGGGGGAGGCCGGAGCGCACCCACGACGACGGAGGCCGCCAGCCCGCAGCACAGCGCGGCCACGACGAAACGAGACCTCCACCACAGACCGTGCAGCAGCCGTCGTCGCGCGGGGGAGCGGTCGGGTCGTGGGACGGGCCGGGGCACGCTGGACGAGCGGAGCATGGGCGCGACCGTAGCGGCAGGCGGCTACGGATGACGCGCGGGCGGTGCCGTCCTGTGGACGCGCGCGGGTGCCGGGGCCGGGCACGGCGGCCCGACGGGGGCCTGTGGTCGACGGCCCGCGCCCGGAAGGCGCCGGTCGGCTGACGAACGGACGCGACCGGGGCGTGACCCGGACGCCGTCGGGTCAGGACGCGGCGGCTGAGCTTCCCGACGAGCCCGAGGAGGACGCGCTGCTCGTGCTGCCCGACGTCCCGCTCGTCGAGGACGTCGAGGACGAGGACGACGCGGTCTTCGCGGCGGGCGTGGTCGCCGACTTCCCGCCGGAGCGCGAGTCCGTGCGGTAGAAGCCCGAGCCCTTGAACGTCACGCCGACGGAGGAGAACACCTTGCGCAGGCGGCCCGAGCACTCGGGGCACACCGTCAGGGCGTCGTCGCTGAACGACTGGTGGATGTCGAAGGCGTGACCGCAGGCGGTGCACGTGTACGCGTAGGTGGGCACGGGTTCTCCTCGTTCACGAGACGGCCGTCGGGCGGCCACCGGCGGTTCGGGATCGTGTCGGTCTCGGCCGGGTCGACGGTGTCAACACCGCCTGGCACTCGAAACTTCCGAGTGCTAATCATACGCGGACCGGCGCTCGGCCCCGGCCGGGTAGTCTCGCATCCGTGTCTGCGCACGAACCCGCCGAGGCCCCAGCCGGTGACGCCGTCCCCGGTGCCGACCCCGCGACCCCTGCCGAGACCGCGGTCCCACCCCGACGTCGGTCCGGCCGACGGCGCGTCCTGCTCGGTGTCGCCGTGCTCCTGGTCCTCGTACTGGTCGGCGGCGCGGCGTTCACCGTCGTGACCGTGCGCCGCCCGCTCCCGCAGACGTCGGGCGAGATCGAGCTCTCCGGGCTCGACGCGCAGGTCACCGTCCTGCGCGACGCCCAGGGCGTGCCGCAGATCTACGCCGACACCCCCGAGGACCTCTTCCGCGCTCAGGGCTACGTGCAGGCGCAGGACCGCTTCTTCGAGATGGACTACCGCCGCCACGTCACCGCGGGCCGGCTCGCGGAGCTCGTGGGCGACAACCCCGACGCCATCGCCGCCGACACCGTGACGCGGACGTTCGGCTGGCGGCAGGTCGCCGAGGAGGAGTGGGACGTCGTCGCGCCCGAGACCAAGGCGTACCTCCAGGCCTACGCCGAGGGGGTGAACGCCTACCTCGAGAACCGTGACCCGTCCGAGATCGCGATCGAGTACACCGTGCTCGGCCTCCAGGTCGAGGTCGCCGAGCCCGAGCCCTGGGACCCCGTCGACTCGCTCGCCTGGCTCAAGGCGATGGCGTGGGACCTGCGCGGCAACTACGACGACGAGCTCGAGCGCGCGCTCGCGTACGGCACCGTCCAGGACGCCGGGCGCGTCGCGGAGCTGTTCCCCGCGTACCCGTCCGACGTCAACGCGCCGATCCTGGACCCGGGCGAGCTGGACAACCCCCGGCAGGTCGCGCTCGACCTCGGCCCGACGGCGGCCGAGGAGTACGGCTCGGGCAACGTCCAGGGCGCTCTCGAGGCCGCCGAGCGCGCGCTCGACGCGGTGCCCGTGCTCATCGGTCGCGGTGAGGGCACCGGGTCGAACTCGTGGGTCGTGTCCGGCGAGCACACCGAGAGCGGCAAGCCGATCCTCGCGAACGACCCGCACCTGGCGCTCGGCGCCCCGGGCATCTGGGCGCAGGTCGGGCTGCACTGCAACGAGGTCGGACCGCAGTGCGGGTTCGACGTCGCGGGCTTCTCGTTCGCCGGGTTCCCCGGCGTCGTCATCGGGCACAACGCCCAGCTCGCGTGGGGCCTGACGAACATGGGCGCCGACGTCACCGACTTCTTCGTCGAGCGCGTGCGCGACGACACCTACCTGCGCGGCGACGAGTGGGTCCCGCTCGAGACCCGGACCGAGACGCTGCGCGTCGCGGGCGGCGACGACGTCGAGCTCGAGATCCGGTCGACCCTCCACGGTCCGATCGTCTCCGAGGCGATCCCGGCGACCGAGCTCGCCGTCGACACCCCGGCGCTCGACACCCGCCTGGGCGAGTACGCCGTCGCGCTCCAGTGGACCGCGCTCGAGCCGGGCCGCACCGCCGACGCCGTCTTCGCGTTCAACCTCGCCCAGGACGCCGCAGACATGCAGGCAGCCGCCGCCCTGTTCGAGGTGCCCGCGCAGAACATCGTCTTCGCGACCGTGGACGGCGAGATCGGCTACCAGGCACCCGGCAAGATCCCGGTGCGTCAGTCCGTGCCCGACGCGGAGGTCCCCTCGGACGGCACGTGGCCGCGCGACGGCTCCGACGAACGGTACGACTGGCAGGGGTACGTGCCCGCCGAGGACATGCCGCGCGTCGTCGACCCCGCCGAGGGGTTCGTCGTGGCCGCGAACCAGGCCGTCCTGCCCGCGGGCGTCGCACCTTTCCTCACGACCGACTGGGACTACGGCTACCGTTCGCAGCGCATCCGCGAACTGCTCGAGGCGGAGATCTCGGCCGGGCGTCCCGTCGACGTCGACACGATGAACGAGATCCAGACCGACGACCGCAGCCCCTACGCCGAGGTGCTCGTGCCGCTCCTGCTCGACCAGGAGATCGACGACGACTTCGCCGCCGAGGGCCAGGAGCTCCTCGCGGACTGGGACTACCGGACCGACACCGACTCCGCGGCGGCCGCGTACTTCGCCGCCGTCTGGCGCAACCTGCTCCAGCTCACGTTCTGGGACGACCTGCCCGAGTCCGCCCGGCCGAACGGCGGGAGCCGCTGGCTGGCCGTCGTGCAGAACCTGCTCGACGACCCCACCAACGCCTTCTGGGACGACCGGCAGACCGTGAGCGTGGTCGAGTCCCGCGACGAGGTCCTCACCCAGGCGCTCGTCTCCGCGCGACTGGACCTGACGGTCGAGCAGAGCAAGCAGCCGTCCGACTGGGCCTGGGGCACGCTCCACGTGCTCGCGCTCGAGCACCCGGTCCTGGGGGGCGAGTCCATCCCCGGGCCGGTCCGCAACTGGGTCAACCCCGACCCCGTCGGCATGCCCGGCGGCTCCTCGATCGTCAACGCGACGGCGTGGGACGCGGCGTCCGGGTCGTTCGGCGTGACGGCCGGCCCGTCGATGCGGATGGTCGTCGACCTCGACGACCTCGACCGCTCCACCTGGGTCACCGTCACCGGGACGTCGGGCCACCCGGCGTCGAAGCACTACTCCGACCAGCTCGCGACGTGGGCGAAGGGCGAGACCTACGACTGGCCGTTCTCCACCGATGCCGTCGCCGCCGCGAGCAAGGACGAGCTCACGCTCGTCCCGTAGCTCCCCGGGCCGGGTCTCGTTCTCGAGACCCGGCGGGGTCTGCTCCGGGTCAGGCCCGCTGCCCGGCGTGGACGGTCCGAGGGTGCGGGCCGGCCGTCGTGGTCGCGGAGTGGGCGGTGCGGGGCCAGGTCCAGGCGTACCGCAGGACGAGGGCGAGAAGGACGAGCTCCAGCACGACGCCCAGGCCGTAGAAGAGCAGCCAGGACTCGCCGAGCACGTTGAACGCCGTGACGGGGACGTAGAGCGAGGCCACGACGAGGTTCGTGACGCGGCTCGCCCGGGCGGGGAGCGTCATCGAGAGCGTGACCATGAGGATCGGGACGGTCATGAGGGTCAGTGCCGCGGTCGAGAAGGTCTGGGAGAGGTCGAACACGAAGACCTTCCCGTCGAGGATGTCCTCGACGACGCCGGGCGTGAAGAAGTTGAGGATGTCCACGTAGGCGTAGAGGAACATGAGGCTGGTCCACGTTGCGGCGAGCTTGGCTCGCACCGGGACCGGCCGGTCGTCCAGCGTGGTGGTGGGTCGACGTGTGCTCATCATGGGCTCCGTTGTCGTGGTGCGGATCGGAGGTTCCACGGTCTCCGAGCCCGCCGGGCCGGCACACCGGCCGGGAGGCCGGAGCTCCCTGGCCGAAGGCACGGTCTCGCTCTCGTCCTTTCGGGGGGTACGCCCACGTGCGCCGATCCCTAGGCTGGAGCCGTGGTCTCTCTCCGGCGTTCCCTCTGGCACGAGCCGCGGCCCGCCGACGCCCCGCCCGTCGGTCGTCTCGACGGGCTGCTGGTCGGTGTGTTCGCCGCCGCCGTCGTGCTCGAGGCCGTCGTCCGGCCGGACGTGGCCTGGCGACCCCTGGTGGCGGTGCTCGCCCTGGCGCTGGTCCCCGCCCTGCTGTGGCGGCGGGCCCACCCCCTGGCGGCCGCCCTGGTCGGGTGGGGCGTCGCCGCGCTGCTCTCGGTCCTCCAGCTGGCTGCGTACACCGGGGACCTCGGTCTCTCCTCCATGCTGGCCGTCCTGGTCCTGCTCTACTCCTTGGTGCGGTGGGGCTCGGGGCGGGAGGTGGTCGTCGGGACGTCGTCCGTGGCGGTCGTCGTCGCGCTGGGGATGTACGCCTCCGCCACGGGCTGGGCCGACGTCTTCGGCGGGGTCGTGCTCGTGCTGCTGGTGGTCGCGCTCGCCGTGGTGTTCCGCTACCGCGCGGACCTCTGGCACCGCCGGCAGCACGAGATCCGCAACCAGGAGCGGGTGGCGCTGGCGCGCGAGCTCCACGACACGGTGGCCCACCACGTCTCGGCGATCGCGGTGCAGGCGCAGGCCGGCGGCGTGGTCGCCGGAGTCCAGCCCGAGAAGGCGGCCGAGGTCCTGGCAGCGATCGAGTCCGAGGCGTCGCGAACGCTCGCGGAGATGCGGTCCATGGTGCGGGTGCTGCGCGAGGACGACGCCGTCACCTACTCGCCGCCGCTGGGCGTCGCGGACCTGCCTGCTCTCGCGCGAGCCGACGGGTCGCCCGTCGTCAAGGTCTCGCTCGACGACGCCTCGACCGGGCTCGCACGGCCCGTCGACGCCGCGCTCTACCGGCTCGCGCAGGAGTCGCTGACCAACGCCGTGCGGCACGCGAGGAGCGCGACCCGCGTCGGGATCGACGTCCGCCGGGAGGGCGCCGCCGTCAGGCTGCGTGTCTGCGACGACGGTCAGACCGAGCCGGGGCCGACCCCGGAACCCGGGTTCGGCCTGCTGGGCATGGCGGAGCGCGCCCAGCTCCTCGGCGGATCGCTCTCGGCGGGACCGGGGCCCGACGGCGGCTGGGTGGTCGAGGCCGTGCTGCCTGCGGAGGCGCCGGCGTGAGCATCCGCGTCGTCGTGGCCGACGACCAGGACCTGGTCCGGACCGGGCTGGTCATGATCCTCGGCGCGCACCCCGACCTCGAGGTGGTGGGGGAGGCCGCCGACGGGCTCGCAGCCCTCGACCTGGCGACCCGGCTGCGTCCCGACGTCCTCCTCGTCGACATCCGGATGCCCGGGCTCGACGGCGTCGAGGTGACGCGGCGCCTGGCCGGACCCGGCGTGACGAGCCCGATGGCGGTCGTCGTCATCACCACGTTCGACCTCGACGAGTACGTCCTCGGCGCGCTGCGCGCCGGCGCCCGGGGCTTCCTGCTCAAGGACGCCGGGCCGGAGCTCCTCGTGCAGGCCGTCCACGCGGCGGCGGCCGGGGACGCGCTGATCGCCCCCAACGTCACCCGCCGCCTGCTGGCGACCTTCGCGGACCGGGCGCCTGGGCTGCCGGTCCAGCCCACCGACCCGCTCACCGGGCGGGAGGAGGAGGTCCTCGCGCTCGTGGCACGCGGCCGGACCAACGCCGAGATCGCCGCCGAGCTCTTCGTGGGTCTGAGCACGGCCAAGTCCCACGTCGCGTCGTTGATGACCAAGCTCGGCGCCCGCAACCGTGTCGAGGTCGCGATGTGGGCCTACGACACCGGGCGTGCGAGAGCCGAGTAGCCGGTTCGGGTCGGCGCGCAGGCGCCCGGGGTCCGGCACCCGGACGAGGGTCGCGACCCGGCTACGGGAGCCAGCGCCAGCCGAGGGGGGTCGCGACGGCGTCGACGGTCCGGTCGTGGGGCTCGACCGGGAGCGGACGGTCGGAGGCGTCGTAGACCTCCTCGGGGAAGACGACGGCGACGACCTTGGTCCCGGGTCGGACGTGCTCGAGGGCGCGGTCGTACCAGCCGCCGCCCTGCCCGAGGCGGACCCCGCGCGAGTCGACGGCGAGCGCGGGTGCGATGACGACGTCGGCCTGGGCGATGGCCTCCGCCCCGAGGGCGGGGGTTCCGGGTTCGGGCGGGCGGCCGGGGGCGCGCACCTGGAGGTCGGCCGGGCCGTCGTACTGCGCCCAGTCGCGCTGGAGCCCTGCGCCGAGGACGGGGAGCAGGACGCGCACGCCGCGTGCGGCGAGGCGTTCGAGGGTCTCCACCGTCCCGGGTTCCGCGGGGCGGGCGGCGTAGGTCGCGACGCACGTCGCGGCCGCGACCTCGGGGATGGTCTCGACGACGTCGGCGATCGCGGCGGCCGCTTCCTTGCGGAGCCGCTCGGACCGCGCCTGGCGGTTGGTGCGGATGGCCTTGCGGAGGATCTCCTTCGCGTCCTCGGCTTCGATGCTTCCGTGCAGGGGGTACGGCTGGACCGGGCCACTCATGTCCCTATTGTCACCCGGCGCGGCGTTCTCCGCGGACGCGGCACGGGTGACGTTCGGCCCTGGTGGGCCGGATCGGGTTCCGTGGACGGGTCCCGGGTGCCTATGATCGGGGAGAGCCAGTAGTTCGGACTCCTGACAAATGAGTCGGGTCCGACGGAGGTCGACCAGTGAGGACGCCATGACCGCGACGACGCCCGCGATGCCCAGCGCGACGACCACGCGACCCCGAGGTGCGCGCACCCGGACGGCGAGGGCCGCCGTCGTGCTCGCGGCAGGGCACGACGACGCGTCGCGCGAGCTGCTGTCCCGGCCGCTGGGCGGTGCCACGGTCGTCGAGCTCGCCGTCGCGAACGTCCGGCGGGTCGTCGACGCGAGCCGCATCGTCGTCGTCGTGGCGCCGGACGACCCGACGGTGCGCGAGCTGCTCGGGGAGGACGTCGTCTACGTGGAGCAGGCGGAGCCGCTCGGCACGGGCGACGCGGTGCTCGCGGCGCGGGGCGCGGTCGCGTCCGTGCTCGGGGCGGGCGTCGACGAGCCGGTGCTCGTCGCGTACGCCGACACGCCGCTGCTGCGCTCGGAGTCGCTCCTCGGCCTGCTCACGCGCCACACGCTCACGGGGGCGGACCTCTCGCTGCTCTCGGCCGTCGTCGACGACCCGGACGGCTACGGGCGCGTCGTCCGCGCCGAGGGCGAGATCGCGGCGATCCTCGAGTCGTCCGAGGCCGGCGGCATCGCCGAGCCGCGCACCGAGATCAACGTCGGCGCGTACGTCGCGTCCCCCGGCCTCCTGTTCGGCGAGCTCGAGCGCATGGCGTCCGACGGCGAGCACCGGCTCACGGAGCTGGCCCGCCGCGTCATCGGCGCGGGCAAGCGGATCTCGTCGTACCGGATCGTCGACGTCGACGAGGTGCGCGGCATCAACACTCCCGACGAGCTCGCGCAGGCGGCGGACATCGTCCTCAAGCGCCTGTTCGTCCCGAAGAAGAACACGGACACGAAGATCGTCTTCGGGACGGGCGGGTGGCGCGCCGTCATCGGCGAGGGGTACACGCTCGCGAACGTGCGGCGGCTGTGCCAGGCGATCGCCAACGAGACGATCCGCCAGGGTCTCGACGCGAAGGGCGTCGTGATCGGCGGCGACCGGCGCTTCCTGTCGCGCGAGTCGGCCATCGCGGCGGCCGAGGTGTTCGCGGGCAACAACATCGCCGTCACGCTCCTGCCCGACGACGTCCCGACCCCGCTCGTGACGTTCGCCGCGCCGCACCTCGGCGCGGCGTACGGCATCATCGTCACCTCCAGCCACAACCCGCCCGAGTGGAACGGCATGAAGGTGTTCCGCCAGGACGGCTCGCTCCCGCTCGACGACGAGACGGACCGCTACCAGGACGAGGCCAACGCCCTCTCGGTGGACGACGTCATCACCCTCGACATCGACGTCGCCCGCCGCACGGGCGTCGTGGTGGACCGCGTCCTCACCGACCCGTACGTCGACGCGATCGAGCGGATCATCGACGTCGAGGCCGTCCGCGGCTCCGACCTGCAGGTGATCGTCGACCCGATGTACGGCACGAGCCAGCTCACGCTCGGGACGATCCTGTCGGACATGCGGGTGCGGTCGGAGTTCATCCACGCCACGCACAACCCGCTGTTCGGCGGCGTCGCGCCCGCGCCGGACCTGCAGCGGCTGAGCACGCTCGTGACGATGATCCAGCAGGGCGGGGGGCGCTACGACCTCGGCATGGCGACGGACGGCGACTCCGACCGCATCGGCATCGTCGACGAGACCGGCGAGTACATCTCGACCAACGACCTGCTCCTCCTCCTGTACTGGTACCTGCACGAGGTGCGCGGCGAGAAGGGCGGCGTGGTCCGCAACCTCGCGACGACGCACCTGCTCGACCGTCTCGCCGCCCACTTCGGCGAGGAGTCCCGCGAGGTCAAGGTCGGCTTCAAGCACGTCACGGCGGGCATGGAGGCCATCGACGCCGTGCTGGGCGGGGAGTCGTCGGGCGGTCTGACGATCCGCGGCTGGATCCTCGGCAAGGACGGGATCTTCGCGTGCGCGCTCGTGGCCGAGATGCTCGCCCGCACGGGCAAGCGGATCTCCGAGCTGCGCGCCATGATCTACGAGATCACCGGTCGCCTGTACACGCTCGAGGCGGGCGTCCCGGCGACTCCCGAGATGCGCGTCGAGGTGCCGCGCCGGCTGGAGGCCGAGCCGCTCACGCACGTCGGCCCGTACCCTGTCGTCTCGGTCTCGCACCTCGACGGCACCAAGATCCTCCTCGAGAACGACAACTGGGCGCTCCTGCGGTTCTCCGGCACCGAGCCCGTCCTGCGCATGTTCGTCGAGGCAGACTCGCCCGCGAAGGCCACCGAGCTCCTCGACTGGCTCCAGGGCTTCGTCACGGCCGGCGTCTGACGCCGCCCGCCCCCCGCACCCCAGCCCCCACCACCCCACGACAGGAACCAGAGCAACGATGCGCTACGGCCACTTCGACACCGCGCACGACGAGTACGTCGTCGAGCGTCCCGACGTCCCCGTCTCGTGGACGAACTACCTGGGCAGCAAGAACCTGTGCACGGTCCTGTCGCACACGGGTGGCGGCTACTCGTACTACAAGAGCTCGCAGTACGGCCGGATCACGCGATTCCGGCAGAACGGCGTGCCGGTGGACCGCCCCGGGCACTACGTCTACCTGCGCGACGACGCCGACGGCGACTTCTGGTCGGTCTCGTGGCAGCCGGTCGGCAAGCCCTTCGTCGGGCCGGGCGAGGAGCTCGACCCCGCGGGCGGCGCGGGCCGCTGGACGACGCGTCACGGGCTCGGCTACTCGACGTTCCGTGCCGAGTACAAGGGCGTGGACGCGGAGCAGACCGTCTTCATCCCCGTGGACGACGACGTCGAGGTCTGGGACGTGCGCCTGACCAACACGACGGACGAGGTGCGTGAGCTCACGGTCGGGTCGTACGTGGAGTTCAGCTTCCACACGATCACGATCGACAACCAGAACCTGCAGATGTCGCTCTACGCGTCCGGCTCCTCCTACGAGGACGGGATCATCGAGTACGACTTCTACTACGAGCCGTGGACGTACCACTTCTTCGCGTCCAGCGAGACGCCGTCGTCGTACGACTCGCTGCGCGACAACTTCATCGGCCCGTACCGCTCCGAGGCGAACCCGATCGCGATCGAGCGCGGGCACGGTTCGAACGAGTCCGCGACGACGCAGAACCACTGCGGCTCGCTCCAGCACAAGATCACGCTCGCACCGGGCGAGACCAAGCGCCTCGTCTACATGCTCGGCTACGGCTCGCGCGACGCTGCGGGGCGCGCGATGCAGGCGAAGTACTCCGACGTCGCGACGGTCGACGCCGAGCGCGCCCGGCTCCGCGCGTTCTGGCGCACCAAGCAGGACAAGCTGCGGATCCGCACGCCCCACGAGGGCATGAACACGATGATCAACGCGTGGACCCTCCTCCAGGCGGAGACGTGCGTGCAGTGGTCGCGCTTCGCGTCGTTCGTCGAGGTCGGTGGGCGGGCGGGGCTCGGCTACCGCGACACGGCGCAGGACGTCATGAGCGTCATCCACTCGAACCCGACGAAGACGCGCCAGCGCATCGTCGAGCTCCTGCGGGCGCAGACCGCGGCCGGGTACGGCCTGCACCTGTTCGACCCGAAGGCGTTCGACCCGGACGCCGAGAAGCTGCCCGACGTCCCGTCGCCGACGATCGTGCCCACGGTCGACCCGAAGGACCTCATCCACGGGCTCGAGGACACGTGCTCGGACGACCACCTGTGGCTCGTGCCGTCGGTCGTCGAGTACGTCAAGGAGACGGGGGACCGCTC
The DNA here is from genome assembly GCF_009708005.2 of Cellulosimicrobium protaetiae. Lineage (NCBI taxonomy): Bacteria > Bacillati > Actinomycetota > Actinomycetes > Micrococcales > Promicromonosporaceae > Cellulosimicrobium > Cellulosimicrobium protaetiae. The sequence continues at coordinate 1,555,481 of NZ_CP052757.1, forward strand.
GTTCCTCGACCTGGAGATCCCGTTCGCCGAGGGCACGCCCGCGACGGTCTACGACCACCTCGTCAAGGCGCTCGAGTTCTCCGCCGAGCAGGTCGGCCAGAACGGCGTCGCGCTCGGGCTGCGCGCCGACTGGAACGACTGCCTCAACCTCGGTGGCGGCGAGACGTCGCTCGTGACGTTCCTGCACGCGTGGGCGATCGGCGCGTTCCTCGAGATCGCGGAGCCGCTCGCGGCCGCGGGCGACGAGCGGGCCGAGGCCGACGTCGCGCGCTTCACGGCGGAGCGCGAGCGCATCGCGAAGGTCGCGGACGCCCAGCTCTGGGACGGCCGCTGGTGGATCCGCGGGTACACGCGCGACGGCGTGAAGATCGGCTCGGCCGAGAACGAGGAGGGCAAGATCTTCCTCGAGCACCAGGCGTGGCCGGTCATCGCGGGCATCACGAGCCAGGAGCGCGGCGAGGCGTCGATGGACTCCGTGCGCGAGCTGCTCGGCTCCGAGTACGGCAACCACCTCAACTGGCCCGCGTTCACGAAGGTCGACGACACCGTCGGGTTCGTCACGCGTGTCTACCCGGGCATCAAGGAGAACGCCGCGATCTTCTCGCACCCCAACGCGTGGCCGATCATCGCCGAGGCGATGCTCGGGCGCGGCGACGAGGCGGTCCAGTTCTACGACGCGATCCTGCCGTACCACCAGAACGACAACATCGAGGTCCGTGGCGCCGAGCCGTACGCGTACGTCCAGTTCCTCTACGGCCGCGACCACGAGTGGTTCGGCAAGGCCCAGAACCCGTGGCTCACGGGCACGGCCGGCTGGATGTACACCGCCGTGACGAAGTACGTCCTCGGCGTGCGTCTCGCGCTCGACGGCCTCGTCGTCGATCCGTCGATCCCGAAGGACTGGGACGGGTTCGAGGTGCGCCGCGAGTGGCGTGGCGCCGTCTACGACATCGAGGTCCGCAACCCCGACCACGTGTCGAAGGGCGTGCGCTCGGTGACGGTCGACGGCGTCGAGCACGACCCGACGACCCCGATCCCGGCGCTGCCGGAGGGCACCGAGGCGAAGGTCGTCGTGACCCTCGGCTGACGAGCACGGACGCGCGGTCCCAGAGGACCGGCCCTCGCGCGTCTCCCCGCGCGACCCGACGGCCCGTGCGCCCACCAGCCGGTGGCGCACGGGCCGTCGGGGGTGCCACCCTGTGCACCGAGGACCGGGCGCCCGCCCGTGCCCGCACCCAGCCCCGAGGACGGTCACCGCCGGATGACGCACAAGATCACGCGCGGCTGGACCGTCACCAAGCCGTGGCCCGTGACGCTGCGGGACGACACCCTGGGTGGGTCGATCGTCCTGCGCCCGCTGCGCCGTCGGGACGCGCAGGCATGGATGCGCCTGCGCGCGCACAACGCGGACTGGCTCGAACGCTGGGAGGGCACGTCGCCGCGCCCGGGCAGCGGGGGAGGGCCGCCGACGTTCGCCGAGTACGTCCGCGTCCTGTCCGCCCAGGCGCGCGCCGGGTCGTCGCTGCCGTTCGCCGTCGAGCTGGACGGCGAGCTCGTCGGCCAGCTCACGGTCTCCTCGATCACGTACGGCTCGCTGTGCGGCGCGAGCATCGGGTACTGGGTGAGCGAGCACGTCGCGGGCCGCGGGGTCATCCCCACCTCCGTGGCCATGGCGACGGACTACTGCTTCGCGGTCCTCGGGCTGCACCGGATCGAGATCAACATCCGCCCGGAGAACGGCCCGAGCCTGCGCGTCGTGGAGAAGCTGGGCCTGCGCGACGAGGGCGTGCGCGAGCGGTACCTGCACATCCAGGGTGCGTGGCGCGACCACCGCACGTTCGCGATCACGAGCGAGGAGGTGCCCGACGGGCTCCTCGCTCGCTGGCAGGCGACCCGCCGCGAGAGCATCTGAGCCGACCGACACGCCGGACCGCGTGCGGAGCGAGGCCGCACGCCTCGCCTACCGTCGTGATGTGGAATCGGCCTCGGGGATCGTCGCGCTCGCGGTGTTCCTGCTGTGGGTCGGGTTCTACGTCCCGCACCGGGTGCGTCACCGGCAGCAGCTGCTGGAGGCGCGCACGGACGACCGCTTCTCCGGCTCCCTGCGCGTCCTGGCCGTCGCCGGCCCGGGCGGCGGGGTCCCGGGCGGCTGGGACGCACGGCTCGACGGCGTCACGGCCGTCGCGTCGATCGGCCCGGGACCGTCCGCGGACGGGGGTCGCGCCCTCCTCGGGGGAGCGGGGCCGCAGGACCGGCCGGAGAGCCGGACGCACGACGAGGAGGGAACGCACGCCATGGGGAGCACCGTCAGCGCGTCGCCCTCGCGCGGGGCACCGCCGCGCCGTCAGCCGGCGTCCGAGCAGTCCCGCCTCGCCCTCCTCGAGCGGCGTGCCGCCGCGGCCCGCCGTCGCCTCGCGCTCACGGTCGTGCTGCTCCTCGCGAGCGTCGCGGTGTGGGTCGTCGTCGCGCTCGGGTACGTCTCGTGGTGGGCCGGCGTGGTCCCGACGGCGTTCCTCGGTCTCGTCCTCGTGCTGGGCCGTCGCGCGGTGCTCGCCGCGCAGCGGTCCGACGCCGCATGGCTGGCCGAGCGCCGGGCCGCGGCCCGAGCCGCACGCGGGACCGTCCTGGGAGCGCCGCCCGCGCCCCGGGGCGCACGTCCGCGCGTCACCGGACGTGCCGTGCACGGGTCGCAGGTGAGCACGCAGATGATCCCGCGCGTCACGCCGAAGGACCTCGCGCGGGCCAACGCCACCGCTGCCGCGCTCTCCGGGGGGTCCGCGGTCCCGTCGCCGCGCGAGCGGGCCACGTCGTCGAGCACGACGGTGGCCGAGGACCCCGGCTCCGAGGAGCCCGCCTCTGCGAGTGCCGGTCCGGCCGCCGTCGTCACGGAGGTCGCGGTCGAGGTCGCGGAGGTCGTCGAGGTCGACGTCGCACCTGCCGACGAGGACCACGTGCCCTCGGGCCGCGCCTGGGACCCGGTCCCCGTGCCGCCGCCGACGTACACGATGAAGCCCACGGCCCCGCGCCGCGAGCCCGTCCCGCTCACGGACGACGACGTCGTCTCGCCCACCCGGGCGGGCTCGACGCCCGCCCCGGTGGTCGTGGCGGAGGCGGGCGCGGACGCACCGTCGAGGGCGCCCGAACCCGCCGTGGGAGACGAGCGCAAGCCGTCGACCGAGACGCTGGGACTCGACCTCAACGAGATCCTCGCCCGCCGCCGGGCTGCGGGGCAGTAGCTCCCGCAGACCCGTCGGTCGGGTATGCCGGTTTGGTAGACCCCGCCCTCGGGGTGCTAGTCTGTTCCTCGCTTGAGGGGCTATGGCGCAGTTGGTAGCGCGTCTCGTTCGCAATGAGAAGGTCGGGGGTTCGAATCCCCCTAGCTCCACCGGAGAGACCCTCGCCAGACCAGGTCCACGACCTGCGACGGCGAGGGTCTCGTCTTTTCTCCGCAGCTCGCGGGGCGCTTCGCGAACCGCCCGCCGGTGGCTAGAAGTCCTCGCGACGGATGCCGAGGCGTGCGCGCTCGGCCGTGACGCGGTCGCGGTCCGACGTCGCCACGTGACCCACCGTCACACGGTCGCGGCGGAGCACGGCGAGCCCGTCCTCGAACGCGTCGAGGACGGGCTCGGGTGCGGGCTCTCTCCGGCGGTGGCGCACGGGTCCATCCTCTCCCGGCAGTGTGCGCAGGGGAAGCGATCGCCGTGGTCGCTGCGCCGCCCGGACGCGCCGCACCTATGCTGGCCGCGTGGCGCTCACCGAGCTCGTCCGCGTCCCCGGCGGGACGTTCCGCATGGGTTCCGACCGGCACTACCCCGAGGAAGGGCCGGCGCACGACCGGGAGGTCGAGCCGTTCCTGCTGGAGCGGCACGCGGTGACGAACGCGCAGTACGCGGCGTTCGTCGCGGACACCGGCTACGTGACCGTCGCGGAGCGCGCGCTCGACCCGGCCGACTTCCCCGGGGCCGACCCGGCGGACCTCGTGCCCGGGGGTCTCGTGTTCACCCCGACGGCGGGGCCGGTCGACCTGCGCGACTGGCGGCAGTGGTGGCGTTGGCAGCCTGGGGCGTCGTGGCGCTCGCCGCAGGGGCCGGGGTCCGAGGTCGACGACCGCCCGGACCACCCGGTGGTGCTCGTCGCGTTCGAGGACGCGTCGGCGTACGCGGCGTGGGCGGGGCGGCGGCTGCCGACGGAGGCCGAGTGGGAGCGTGCGGCCCGCGGCGGGCTGGAGGGCGCCGAGTTCGCCTGGGGCGACGAGTTCGCGCCGGGCGGACGCCCGATGGCGAACACGTGGCGGGGCCGGTTCCCCTACCTGAACGAGGGCTGGGGCGGCACGTCGCCCGTCGGCTCCTACGCACCGAACGCGTACGGGCAGGTGGACATGGTCGGGAACACGTGGGAGTGGACCGTCGACACGTTCACGCCCCGCCACGTCGTCCCGGGGGCGTGCGGCCCGGACGCCGGTGCGCGGCCGAACCTGCTCGCCCCGACGACGTCGCCACAGGTCCTGCGGGTCACCAAGGGCGGGTCGCACCTCTGCGCGCCCGAGTACTGCCGCCGCTACCGGCCGGCGGCGCGCTCGCCGCAGTCGGACGACAGCGCGACGACGCACCTCGGCTTCCGTTGCGCCGCCGACATCGCCTGACGCGGGGACGTCCCGACGCCGTGCGACGGCGGACGGGCGGGCACGACGAAGGCCCCCGCCGTCGACAGGGGCCCTCGTGGATCCGGGAGCCGGGGACGGACCCCGGTGCGGGTCAGGAGCAGGTGTAGGTGACGCCGTCCTCGAAGTGCGTGCCCGGGCCGAGCTCGGAGCACTTCTCGACGAGCGCGGCCGTCCCGATGCCCAGGATGATGCCGACCACGATCGAGATGACGAGCACGATCGCACCGACGATGATGCCGGCGAGGGCGAGGTTGTTCTTGTAGCCGGCCTTCTTCGACTTGTTGAAGGCCACGATGCTGAGGATCAGGCCGACGATCGACAGGCAGCCGAGGAACGACAGCACGAGGCCGACGATGCCCATGGTCTTGCCGGGGTCCTGCGCCGGGGCGGAGTACCCGGGCGTGCCGCCCTGCGGGGCGTTGTACTGCGGTGCCTGCGGCGCGCCGTACTGGGGTGCCTGCGGGGCGCCGTACTGCGGGGCCTGCGGCGGCTGCTGGGGCTGGCCGGGCTGCGGCGCGCCGTACGCGGGCGGGCCCGACGGCGTCGCGCCGGGCTGCGGGTTCTGGTCGGGCTGGTCGGGGGTCGACATGCGATCTCCTCGGCGGTGGGTCAGGGCCTGGCCAGTATGCCCGCCGGGGCCCCTCGGCGTCCCGTGTTTCCACGGCGCGTCCGTGACCTCGGCAGGACACGGGGTCTGCCGGCGCGGGCCCGTCCACCCGACGGGCCGACCGTCACGACTCCCTCACATCCGAGGGTCGGCGGCACGCACGCGGTGCGCGATGATGGGGTCGTGAAATCTCGGAAGGTCCGATTCGTCCCTGTCGCACTACCGGTAGTCCTCACCCTCGGCGCCGGTGCCGTGCTGGGCGGGTGCGCCGCCGAGAGCGCGAAGGCCGACGGGCCGTCGTCGGGCGAGACCGGGCTCGTCGCCCGTGCCGCCGAGCCGAGCGACAGCGTCCTCGTCCTCGACTCGACCGACCCGGCGGAGCTCGCGCTCACGAGCAGCCAGGCGTTCTTCACGTCCGCGCCGGTCGTCGTCCTCGCCGTCGCGGACGACGAGGCGGCGCGCGCCACCGCGGCGGCCGCCGCCGTCGAGCTCGCGGCTCCCGTCCTGCTGGTCGGCGGGGCGATCTCCGACGGCGGCCTGCGCACCGAGCTCGCGCGCCTGGGCGTCGTGGCCGTCGTCGAGGTCGGCGAGGCGGACGCTCCCCCGGGGCAGGAGGACACCGGCGAGGGCCCCGTGCGGGCCACGGTGGGCGACGTCGACGGCGTCGAACGAGTCCTGCTCGACGTCGGTGCCCTGGGCTCCGACGGGACGATCGACCCGCACGACCTCGACGAGGTCCGGGCCGCGCTCCCCGAGCGCGGCGAGCCGGAGACCCTGACGGAGGTCCTCGCGCTCACGGAGCCCGGAGGCCTGGACACTCCCGGCGGGCCGCAGGCGGCGGCGATCGCGACCGCCCGGGCGGCGGGCGCGGTGCCGCTCGAGGTGCCGCAGGGCGACCCGCGTGCCTCGGCGGAGGTCGTCGACGCGCTCGCCGCGGCGAAGGCGCTCGCCGTCGTCGGGATCGGGGAGAGCTTCGGTGCCGCGGACGACCTCGCGTGGCGGCTGCGCACCGCCGAGGAGGGCACCCTGCTCCCGAGCGGGTCGCAGCTCGTCCTCGCGGACGGCGTGCGCTACGTGGCGGTGGAGGCGGACGCCGTGACGTCGAGTCTCGTCGCGGTGGGTGAGCGCGCGGCGTCGGAGGCGGTCTCCCGGGCGCAGGACGCGGCCGCCTCGTACGCGGAGGCCGTGCCGGAGGAGACCGTGGTCCCGGTGCTCGAGGTCCCGGCGACCCGGGCGTCGACGAGCGCCGGGAGCGACCGGGACTACTCGACGGAGATCCCGTCCGTGGAGCTCCTGCCGCTCGTGGACGCCGCGGCGGAGGCGGGCGTGCTGGTCGTGCTGCGGCTCGAGCCGGGCCGCGCGACGTTCGACGAGCAGGTGACCGAGTACGCGGACGTCCTCGCGCGCCCGACCGTCGGTGTCGCCCTCGACGTCGACGCGCGCAGGCCGACGGACGGGTCGCCCGCCGGGACGGTCGACGCCGCCGAGCTCGGCGCGGCGATCGACGCGGTCGGCGAGGTCGTGCGGGAGGGGGCCCTCCCGCAGAAGCTGGTCGTGGTGCAGCGTCCGGACGCGGACGCGGTCCGGGACGCCGCGGCGCTGGACCTGGGTGCGGGCGAGGCCGCCGTGGTCCTGCGCTCCACGTCCGGTGACGGGTACGCCGCGCGGGTGCGGGACTGGGGTCTCCTGCTCGACGGCCTCCCGGACGGGATGGTCGGCGGGTGGACCACCGGGTCCTCCGACCCGGCCCGCGACGTCGAGGGCGTGCTCTCGCTCGACCCGAGCCCGCGGTACGTCGCTCCCTCGCCGTAGTCCCCGGGGCACTTGGCCGCTCCTCCACGTGCGGGTTAGGGTGGGTCGCTCGCAAAGCCGAATCGATTCGATCCACCGCACCAGACGACGAGGTTCCCGATGCTCTCGGTCATCCCCCAGCCCCTGCAGGTCGAGCCCGGCACGGGCCACGTGCCCGCCGCCGCTCTGGAGGTGACCGTGCTCGGGATCGAGCACGCCGCCCCGTGGCTCGGTGACCTGACCGCTGCGCTGCTGAGCGGCGTCGAGGGCGTGACCGCGACGCACGACGACCTCACGTCCGGCGGAGGGTCCTCCGCGCCCGGGACGCCGACGCCCGTCGTCCTGCGCATCGACGAGCAGGCCGGACCGGAGGGCTCCACGAGCCCCGAGCGGTACAGCCTCGTCGTCGACGACGCGGGCGTCACCGCGACCGCGGCGGAGCCCGCCGGCCTGTTCCACGCGGTGCAGACGCTGCGGCAGATCCTCGAGACGCCCGACGCGGGTGACGCGTCCGCGCGGGCGCCCCACGTCGTCGTCCACGACGCCCCCCGGTACCCCTGGCGCGGGCTGTCCGTCGACCTCGCGCGGACCTTCTTCGGCCTCGACGCGCTGCGCGCCGTGATCGACGTCGCCGCCGCGTACAAGCTCAACGTGCTCCACCTGCACCTCACGGACGACCAGGGCTGGCGCATCGAGTCGCCGTCGCGCCCCGAGCTCGCGAAGCTCTCGTCCGGCAGCGACACGACCGGCGGGAAGGGCGGGCACCTGTCGCTCGCGGACTTCCGTGCGCTGCAGGACCACGCGGCGGAGCGGTTCGTGCGCGTCGTGCCGGAGATCGACGTCCCCGGTCACATCAACGCCGCGACGCACGTGTACGGCGACCTCATGCCCGACGGCGTCCCGACCGACGCGTACACCGGGACCGAGGTCGGGTTCTCCCGCCTCACGTTCGACCTGCCCGCGACCGAGCCGTTCCTGCGCGACGTGTTCACCGACCTCGCGCACGCGACCGACGGCGAGCACGTGCACCTCGGCGGTGACGAGGTGCTGAAGATGGAGCCCGCGGAGTACGCGCGGTTCGTCGAGCTGTGCGAGCGACTCGTGGTCGAGGCCGGCAAGAAGCCGGTCGCGTGGCAGGAGGCGGCGAAGGCGCCGCTGCGCCCGGGCACGCTCGTGCAGTACTGGGACACGCACCCGATGGACCTCACGTACCTCGTCGACGCCGCGAAGGCCGGGGCCCGCGTCATCCTGTCGCCCGCGAACCGCGTGTACCTCGACATGCGGTACACGGCCGACTTCGACCCCGCCCTCGGCCAGGACTGGGCCGGTCTCGTCGAGGTCCGCGACGCGTACGACTGGGAGCCGGAGGAGGTCGTGCCGGGTCTGCCGGCCGACACGATCGAGGGTGTCGAGGCCGCCGTCTGGACCGAGAACATCCCCACGCTCGACGCGCTGTTCACCATGCTGCTGCCGCGCCTGAGCGCGGCGGCCGAGGTCGCGTGGACGGCCCCCGCGCGCAAGGACTGGGACGACTACCGTCGGCGCGTCGCCCGCGAGGCCCACGCGTGGCGACGCGCCGGGGTCGCGTTCCACGCGTCCGAGCAGGTCGACTGGTGACGCGTCAGATCCAGGTCGGCAGCCACATGTGCATGCGCCAGAACCAGTACGGCACCTGCCAGGCGGTCCAGATCGGGTAGAAGAACACGCTGACGGCACCGATCGTCGTGAGCAGCACCGTGATCCCGACGCGCACGCGTGCCCGCGCGGTCTCGCGACGCTCGGTGCGTTCGAGCGCGAGCGTCATCGCGTAGACCAGCGTGAGCACGACCCACGGGGTGAACACGATCGAGTAGAACGTGAAGATGGTCCGCTCGGCGTAGAGGAACCACGGCCCCCACCCGGCGACGATCCCGCTCAGCACGGCGAGCGCCCGCCAGTCCTTGAGCCGGACGAGCGCGTACAGCGCGACGAGGATCGCGAGCGCCGCCGTCCACCAGAGCACGGGGTTGCCGATCGACGTGATCGCGCGGGCGCACCGCTCCACCTCGCACCCGGCCTCGCCGGGGTCGTAGGAGCGCCAGTAGAACGACGTGGGCCGCCACTGGAGGATCCACCCGAGCGGGTGCGCCTCGTACGTGTGCTCGGACGTGAGCCCGTTGTGGAAGTCCCACATCTTGAGGTGGTACTCCCACAGGGACCGTAGGCCGGGCGGGAGCCACTGGACGCCCTCCCCGGGGTGCTCGACCGCCCACTGGCGCATGTACGCGCCGGGGGTGCGGAACCACGACGTCCACGCGCCGAGGTAGGCGAGCGCCGCCGTCGGGAGCATGACGAGCGCGGCCGGGATCGCGTCGCGCACGAGCGCGTCCTCCCACCAGCGCCCGACGCCCGCGGTGCGCCGCGCCGTCGCGTCCCACAGCACCGACACGACGGCGAAGACCGCGAGGAAGTACAGCCCCGACCACTTGACCCCGCACGCGAGACCCAGCGCGACGGCCGCGGCGAACCGCCACCACCGCCACCCGAGGCCGGGCCCGTAGCGCCCGATCGCCCCGCCCGCGTCGAGGATCGCCCCGCAGCGGTCGGCGAGGCGGCGTCGTGCCTGCTCGCGGTCGAGGAGCAGGCACCCGAACGCGACGAGCACCCAGATCATGAGCATGTTGTCGAGAAGGCCGGTGCGGGAGTGCACGATCGCCTCGCCGTCGACGGCCATGAGCGCGCCCGCGACGATCCCCATCGCGGTGGAGGAGAAGAGGCGCCGCGCGATCCGCGCCACGAGCACGACGGCGACCACCCCGACGACCGCGGAGGCGATGCGCCACGACCACGGGTTCTCCGCGCCACCGAAGAACCTCATCCCCAGCGCGATCATCCACTTGCCGAGCGGGGGGTGGACCACGTAGTCGGCCGTCGGGAGGAACGAGTTCACGTCTCCGGCCTCGAACGCCGGGTTCGGCTCCTCGGGCCAGTCGGCCTCGTACCCGACCTGCAGCAGCGTCCACGCCTGCTTGACGTAGTACGTCTCGTCGAACACCAGCGTGCCCGGGCGGCCGAGGTTCCACAGCCGCAGCACCGCCGCGACGGCGGCGACGATCGCGACCCCGAGCCACCCCCACAGGCGGTCGTGCGCGGTCGCGCCGAGGGCCAGACGGCGGGGCCCGAGCAGCGCGAGCAGGAGGCGCTCGCGGTGGGTCAGGTCGGGCGAGTCGTCCCGGCCGTCCGCGGTGCCGCCGGCCGGAGCCTCGTCGGGCCCGGCGCCGGGCTCGTCGTCCGACGGTCGCGGAGGGTCGACGGCGGGGTCGTCGGAGACGCCGGTCGCGGGGAGAGGCCCGGGGTGCGCGTCGGCGGGCGGCTGGGACACGCAGGCCATCGTAGGGGCACGTCCGTGTGGAACCCTGGGAGCCATGTCCTCCTCGACCGACGCGCCCGACGCCGACCGGCCCACGACCCCGCGGGAGGCCGGGCACCTGGTGCTGGGCGGCACCCCCATCGGCAACGCGGAGGACGCGAGCCCGCGGCTGCGGCGCCTGCTCGCGGAGGCCGACGTCGTCGCGGCGGAGGACACGCGCCGCCTGCACGCGCTCGCGGGCCGCCTGGGCGTGCAGGTCGGCGGGCGGGTCCTCAGCTTCCACGAGCACAACGAGTCCGACCGCGCGGACGACCTGCTCGACATCGTCGACGGGGGTGGGACGGTGCTCGTCGTCTCGGACGCGGGGATGCCGAGCGTGTCCGACCCCGGGTTCCGCGTCGTGGCACGCGCCGTCGAGCGCGGCGTCCCGGTCACGACGGCGCCGGGGCCGAGCGCGGTGCTCACCGCCCTCGCGCTCTCCGGGCTCCCGACGGACCGCTTCTGCTTCGAGGGGTTCCTGCCGCGCAAGGCCGGCGACCGGTCGCGCGCGCTCGCCGCGCTCGCCGACGAGCCGCGCACGCTCGTGTTCTTCGAGGCGCCCCACCGGGTGGCGGAGACGCTCGCCGCGATGGCCGAGGCGTTCGGCGCGGACCGGGCCGCCGCCGTCGCGCGCGAGCTCACCAAGACGTACGAGGAGGTGCTGCGCGGCCCCCTCGCCGAGCTCGCGGAGCGCGCCGCCGACGAGCAGCTCCGCGGGGAGATCTGCGTCGTCGTCGGCGGGGCGCCGCCGCGCGGTCCCGTGCCGCTCGCCGAGCTCGTGCCGCACGTCCTCGCGCGCGTCGACGGCGGGGAACGGCTCAAGGAGGTCGTCGCGGACGTCGCCCAGGACGCGGGCGTCGCGAAGCGCGACCTCTACGCGGCGACGCTGGAGGCGCGCAAGCGCTGACCTGCTCGCTCCCGGGCCGTCCGCAGGAGGGCGCCCGACCGCCCCCACCCGCCGACGGCTCGCGGGGTCAGCGCCCGACGGCGGTGCTCGGCTCCAGCGCGACACCCGCCGCCGCGAGCTCCTCGCGCGCCGCGGCACCGAGCTCGGGCGTGACCGGCACGGTGAGGTCGGTCAGCACCCGGGTGGCGAGGCCGAGCGCGTGGGCGTCGAGCGCCGTCGCGCGCACGCAGTGGGACTCGGCGATGCCGACGACGTCGACCGCCTCGATCCCGGCGTCGCGCAGGAGGTCGGCCAGCGGCCGGCCACCGACGTCGACCCCCTCGAAGCCGGAGTATGCCGCCTGGTACTCGCCCTTCTTCACGCCGGCGTCGGGCGCGAGGCCGGCGAGCGCGGGGTGGAGCTCGGCGTTCGGGCTGCCCGCGATCCCGTGCGGCGGCCACGTGTCGACGAAGTCCGGCTCGGGGCTCCAGTGCTCTCCCGGGTCCACGTGCCAGTCCTGGGTCGTGACGACGAGGTCGTAGGCGTCGCGGTGGTCGCGCGCGTGGTCGGCGATGCGCTGCGCGACCGCGTTCCCGCCCTCGACCCCCAGCTCCCCGCCCTCGCAGAACGTGGGCTGGACGTCGACGACGATCAGCGCGCGGCGCACCGCGGGAGTGTTCTCGCTCATGGACCCACCCTCCCATGGCGGGTACGGGTGACGCCGGGTCGGGCTGCCGTCGTTGACTGACCGACCGGTCTATCAGTAGGGTCCCCGCGGGGGGCAACAGCCTCGCCTCACGATGACGAGAGGAGAGACACATGTCAGTCATGACGAGCGACGTCCGTGTCGCACACGCCGAGGTCGTACCGGGGGAGACGCGCCGCCCGCGACGCGGTCGAGTCCGCCGGGCGTTCATCGGTGCGGCGCTGAGCGTCGGGATCGTCGCGGCCGGTGCGACGGCGGCGTACGCGACCCGGGTCTCGGCCGGTGGCGGGACATGGGACTACGGCGTCACGAGCCTGACCGCGAGCTACAACTGGTCGGACTACTACCACGGCTCGCGCTCGCACGGCTCGAGCGTCACCGGCGACGACGGTCTGGACCGTTCGCCCTGCCGGTCTCGCGGCACCTGGTCGTACTCCAGCGCCTGGGACAGCAACCCGTTCCGGGTCGACAAGGCGTACTGGCGCTACTGCTGATCACGGGAACCGCATGACACCGGGCCGGGCGCTCACGAGCACCCGGCCCGGTGGGTGCGGCGCGTCGGGCCGGCGCTCGAGAGGAGGGGACGAGCATGAGGAGTCGAGGGATCCGGCTCGCCTACGCGATCCTGGCCGTGTACGCGTCGCTCGCGGCGTTCGTGTTCCTGCGGGCGATGGACGACCTCGGGCCGCTCGGCGCGACGGACATCGTGCACGTGAGCGGCTCCGCCCCGAGCGTGCCGAGCGCCGAGACGATCGCGACGATCGAGCACGTCGCCGCGCAGCACGACGTGAACGTCGTGCGCTTCGTCGAGGACCTCGACGACCCGGCAGGAGCCCGGCACCTGTTCCTCGCGGTCGGCGACCCGCAGCTCGCGTCCGGGTCGTGGCTGGAGGACGGCTACCCGTCGTTCAGCCAGGACGTGCGCACGAGCGTGCACCCCCTGGCGGAGCGCGCGGACATGGACCCGCGGGGGCACTACTTCACGTTCGGCGAGGCGGCGGCGACCCCCGTCCTCGCCCAGGCGCTGCGTGCCCAGGGGTACACGGTCGAGACGCGGGCCTACTACGCACCCCCGCAGATCATGGGGTGGCTCGTCACGCAGCCCCTGGCCCTGAGCGCGCTCGTGGCCGCACTCCTCGTGGTCGTGGTCGTGGCCGCGAGCGTGCTCACGAACGTCCGCGGCTACGCGGTCCAACGGCTGCACGGCGTGGCGCCGGGACGTGTCCTCGCCCGGGACCTGCGCCGGGCACTCCCGTCGCTCCTCGCGACGCTCGTCGCCGTCGCGATCGCGGACGCCGTCCTGCTGGCCGTGTACAACGGCGGAGCGCAGTGGCCCGCGTTCGCCGCCGCCACGGCGATCCTGACCGCGGCCTTCGTCCTTCTCGCGCTCGGCACGCACGCGCTGGCACTCGCGCTCGCGGCCGAGCGCCCCGTCCTGGAGGCGTTGAAGGGCAGGCTGCCGGCGCGGGCGACCGGTGTCGCCGTGTACCTGGTGCGCCTACCGGCACTGCTCGTCGCGATCGCCGCCGTGGTGGGGGCAGGTGTCGCAGGCGTCCAGCTCGTCGCGCAGGCCGAGGCGAGCGAACGCTGGGCGGCCGCGGGCACAGCCGTGCACGTCCTGTTCTCACCCAACCTCTCCCAGGAGGAGTTCGACGCGCTCGCCGTGCCCGCGGGCGAGTGGATGCTCGCGGCGGAGGCCGACGGGGAGATCGCCCTCGCCGCGCAGGAGGAGGTCGTCTGGGGTCAGGGGCTGCCCGGACGGCACGAGTCGTTGCTCGTCAACAACGCCTACCTCGCGCAGCAGGACGTGCGGGACGTCGAGGGAGCGCGGATCGTCGACCTTCCTCAGGACGTGGTGACCGTGCTCGTCCCGAGCCGTTACGCCGACGCCGCGGCGTCGATCGCCGACGACGTGCGGACCTGGACCGACGGGGTCTCCCGGGGCGTCCAGGGCGTCGAGATCCGCACGCGCGTCCTCGCGCCGGGTCAGGAGCTGTTCACGTACGGGGGAGCGTCGCGACCGAACCAGCCTCCCCTGCTGCGCGACGCCGTCGCCGTCGTCGTGAACGGTGGGTCCGGGGTCCTCGACCCCGACACGTACACGTCGCTCGCGACCGGGCAGGGCGTGGTGGTCGACGACGCCGAGACGGCGCGTGCCGGGTTGACCTCGGTCGGCGCGCAGGAGATCGCGATGGCGTTCCGGCCGGTCGCGCTCGACGCGGCGCAGGAGCGTGCGGCGCTCGTGAACGACACCCGGCTCCACGTGTTCAACGCCGTGGTGGCGCTCGCCGTCCTGCTGGCCACGTCCGTCGCCGTCGCCCAGGTCTCCACGCGCAAGAACGCCCAGGCGATCTTCGCCCGGTCCATCAGCGGGTGGGGCTTCGTCCGCACGCACCGGGGTCTGCTGGGGGCCGAGCTCGTGCTGGCGCTGGCGGTCGTGGCGTGGTCCGCGTGGAGCACGGTCGTCGGTCTCACCGCCACCGTGCGGCCCGGGGGCGCCGCGACGTCGTCGCAGGCGCTCGTCGTCCTCGGCCCATGGCAACCGGTGCTCCTCGCCGGCGTCGTCGCGGCGAGCCTCGCCGCGCTCGCGGCCGCGCTCAGCGTCCTCGGGCGCCGCCTCGTCCGTACCCGATCCTCGGAGGCCTGACCATGACCCGACCGACGACCCTCGTGGTCGACGAGCTCAGCAAGGCCTTCGGCCGCCGAGTGCTGTGGGAGGGGCTGTCGTTCACCGTGGAGCCCGGGAGCATGGTCGCGCTCACGGGCCGCAGCGGGTCGGGCAAGTCCACGCTCCTCAACTGCGTCGGTCTGCTCGAGCCCGTGACCGCGGGCCGGATCGTCGTGGACGGCGCCGACCTGACCAGGTTCGGGCGTCGTCGCACGCGGCAGTTCCGTCGGGACGCGCTGGGCTACCTGTTCCAGAACTACGCCCTGATCGACAACGCGTCGATCGACGAGAACCTCGCCGTCGTGGCCCGCGGACGCGGCCGTGCGAGCCGCCGGGCGGCGTTCGACACCGCGCTCGAGCAGGTCGGGCTCGCGGGCCGGGGTGGCGAGCCGGTCTACCAGCTCAGCGGAGGGGAGCAGCAGCGGGTCGCGCTCGCACGCCTGGTCGTCAAGGCGCCGTCCGTCGTCCTCGCCGACGAGCCGACCGGCGCGCTCGACCACGACAACGCCGACATGGTCGTCGCCTCGCTCCGGTCGTTCGCCGAGGGCGGCGCGACCGTCGTCGTCGCGACCCACTCCGAGCAGGTGGCCGCGGCGTGCGACCGCCGCGTCGACCTCGACGGGGTACGCACGGAAGGGCTCACGACCTCGATCGGTGCGTGACGCGCGCGGGCGCCGTCGTCTCGTACCCTGGCGCAGGGGGGAGCGATCCTGGACGACGACGTGAAGAGGTGCCGTGCCCCCGACGACCCGAAGCGAGCAGAAGGCAGCGACCCGACGGCGGATCCTCGAGGTCGCCGCTCAGCACTTCGCCGCGAGGGGCTATGCCGCGACGTCGCTGAACGACCTCTCCACCGCGCTCGGCCTCACCAAGGGCACGATCTTCTTCCACTTCACCTCCAAGGCAGAGCTCGCCCGCGCGATCTCCGAGGACGTCGCCGACCAGTGGGTCCCGTTGCACGCAGCGCACGAGGAACGAGGAACCCGGGGCCTGGTCGCGCTCGTCGAGTCGTCGCGACAGGTGGCGCACCTCTACCGGGAGAGCGCGGTGTTCCGCGCGGCGTCCCGGTTGCGGCTCGAGGCGGAGAACATCGACGCGGAGCTTCCCGTCCCGTTCGTCGGCTGGATCGACCTGGCGCGGACCTACCTCGCCCAGGCGCAGGCGGACGGCGAGCTGGTCGAGGGAGTCGACGTCGACGAGACGGCGTGGCACGTCGTCGCCTGGTTCGCCGGGGTGCAGGAGGTGTCGACCCATCTCTCGCACCTGGACGACCTCACGTCCCGGGTCGAGGGCATGTGGCGGATCCTCCTGCGCGCCGTCGCGCGCGATCCGGAGGCCGTGCTCGGCACGTCGGGGCGCTGACCGCCGCAGCGCTGACCGTCGCGGCGCTGACCGGTCGCGCGGCGTGGCGGGCGTGGGGCCGGGGTGCGAGAGTGGACGGACCCGCCGACGACGAGCACCGGAGGTTCCGTTGACCGACCAGGAGTCGCCCCCGCCCGGCCCGCCGGAGCGCCCCATCGGGTACTGGCTCAAGCTCGTGGACCGGCTCATCGACGAGAACCTCGACGGTGTGTTCCAGCACTCGGGGCTCACGCGCCGGCACTGGCAGGTGCTCAACACCATCCGGGACGGGGTGAGTGAGACGACGGCGATCGACGGCGTCCTGTCGCCGTTCACGGGCGGCGCGTCCGGCGCGACGGCGGCCGTGGCCGCGGAGGTCGACGACCTCGTGCGACGCGGCTGGGTCGCCCGGTCGGACGCGGGCCTGGCGGTGACGGTGGCGGGCAACCACGCCTACCACGACCTGCTCGACGCCGTGTCGCTCTCCCGCGAGCGCGTCGCCGAGGGCGTGAGCCGCGAGGAGTACGCCCAGACGGTCGCGACGCTCGAGCGCATGGCGCGCAACCTCGGCCGGCAGGGCTGAGCCTCCTGCGAGTCGTCAGCGGCTCGTCGCGCCCCCGCGCGACCACGTGCTGACAGGTCGGTGCGGCACGCGCGAGACGCGACGACGGGGCGTCGGGCAGCAGGCGTACGCTGCGAGACCCGCGACCCGCGCGCACCCCCGCGCCCGGGCGCCCGCACAGAGCTGGAGCACTGCGATGGAGTTCCGCCGGATCCCCGGTCTGCCGCCCTACGTCTTCACGATCATCGACGGGCTCAAGATCGAGGCACGCCGAGCGGGACGCGACGTCGTGGACCTCGGGTTCGGCAACCCCGACCTGCCCAGCCCGCAGATCGCCGTCGACAAGCTCGCCGAGGCCGCGCAGAACTCGCGCAACCACCGCTACTCCGCGTCGCGCGGCATCCCCAAGCTCCGCGAGGCCGTCGCGGGCCTCTACCAGCGCCGGTTCGGCGTGAGCCTCGACCCGGACACCGAGATCATCTCGACCATCGGCGCCAAGGAGGGCTTCAGCCACCTCATGTGGGTGCTGCTGCAGCCGGGCGACGTCGCGCTCGTCCCGACGCCGAGCTACCCGATCCACATCTGGGGCCCGTACTTCGCCGGCGCCGACGCGCGCCAGGTGCCCATCGGCGACGGGACCGACGCCGCGGGGTACATCGACCGCATCATCGAGGCGTGGGAGCTGGGCTGGCCCAAGCCGCGCGTCGTCGTGCTGTCGTTCCCGCACAACCCGACGACGACGGTCGCGACCAAGGAGGACCTGCAGCGCCTCGTCGACTGGGCGCGGGACAAGGACGTCGTGCTCGTGCACGACCTCGCCTACGCGGACATGACGTTCGACGGGTTCGAGCCGCCGTCGATCATGGAGTGCGAGGGCGCGCGCGAGGTCGCGGTCGAGCTCTACTCGATGACCAAGTCATTCTCCATGGCAGGCTGGCGCGTCGCGTTCCTCGTGGGGCGCCGCGACGTCGTCGGGGCGCTCGCCAAGCTCAAGAGCTACCTCGACTACGGCACGTTCCAGCCGATCCAGATCGCCGCGACCGTGACGCTCAACGAGGCGACGGAGTTCCCGCAGGAGATCTCGTCCGTCTACGAGTCGCGACGCGACGCCCTCCACGACGGTCTGCAGCGGATCGGCTGGGACATCCACAAGCCCGGCGGCACCATGTTCGCGTGGGCCCGCATCCCCGAGCCCTACCGCGACATGGGCTCGATCGAGTTCGCGACGCACCTCGTCGAGGAGTGCGACGTCGCGGTCTCCCCGGGCGTCGGGTTCGGGCCCGGCGGCGACGAGTTCGTCCGGTTCGCGCTCATCGAGAACGAGCACCGCATCGGTCAGGCCATCCGCGGCCTCAAGCGCGGACTCACCCGGCTCGCGTAGGCGTCGTCGCCGTCCACACGTCGTCCCCGCGCAGCACGGCGTCGGCGCCGCCGTCGTCGTAGATCGTCTGCCCGGTGACGTGCGTGTTCGCCGGGTCGGTGAGCCAGAGCAGCAGGCTCGCGACCGACTCGGGCGACTGGTGCCCGTGCAGGGGCATCGGGACGGCGGCGTCGACCATCGCGGCGGACTCCGGGGTCGCGAGCAGCGAGGACGTCATGGGCGTGAGCACCGTCCCTGGGGCGACAGCGTTGAGCGGGATCCCCCGACCCGCCCACGCCGGGGTGACGCACTCGCGCCGCACCCACCGCGAGAGCGCGCGCTTGGACGACGGGTAGCTGAGGTAGCCGACCTCGGGCCCCTGGTCCGCGAGCGCCGCGGCGACGCGCAGCGCCGCGTCCTCGTCGTCCGCGAGGCAGGCGGCGACGAGCTCGTCGGACACCGTCTGCAGGGTCGCCATCGACGACACGACGGCGACGCGCGGCGCGTCCGACCGCTCGAGCGCCGGGAGCAGCGCGGCGAGGAGCCGCGTTACGCCGAAGAAGTTCACGGCGACGGTCTTCGGCACCGGGGCGGCGATACCCGCGCACGCGACAACCCCGTCGACGCGGCCGTCGGTGAGCGTCGTGACGCGGTCGACGGCGGCCGCCCGGCCGTCGGGGGTGCTCAGGTCGGCCTCGACCTCGGCGTCGCGCAGGTCGACACCGACCACGCGGTCTCCCCGGCCGCGCAGCAGCGCGGCGGTGGACGCACCGACTCCCGACGCCGAACCCGTGACCACGTACGTCCGCGACATGCGTACCGACCTCCTCGCCGGGTCCTCCGGCCCTCGGAGGAGACCCCGGTACCAGCGTGCCTGGCCGCGGGCGCGTGCGTGGCCGCCGAAGGGCCGCTGCGTCGGGCCGGAGGTCCTGAGGAGCCGGGCGTCAGGCGGGCGCCGCCGTCGGCGGGGTCCGGCCGTGCCGCCCCCGGCGGTCGTCGATCTGGCGGCCCGCCGCGGCGACGGCGCGGTCGTCGACGAGGTCGTACACGACCGTCCCGACCCAGACGATGAGCGTCGCCCACACCCAGGTCCAGAACCCGTCGATGTCGAACCCGCTCGACGGCGAGAGCAGGGTCGTGACGATCAGCGAGCCGAGCACGGTGACGATCCCGAGCGTCCAGGTCCAGCCGTGGACGTGCTTGCCGAGGAGCCGCACCACGAGCGGGCGCAGGAGGGTGATCGTCACGGTGAACAGCGCGACCGCGACGAGCCCCCACAGCCAGCCCATGGTCATCCCCTCGAGCACCAGGTTGGCGATGACGAGCGTCACCCCGTACGCGACCGCGGCGACGACGAAGCTGAGCACCTTCGGGTTCATGGCGCCCCTCCCTGTGGGCCGGTGAGGCGGGAGGACCCGCCTCCTTCTCTCCAGTGTGGCGCGGATCGGCCGTCGTGCGCGCCGAGACCGGCTCGTGCGGCGGCGGCCCGTGCGCGCGACGATGGGCACATGCGTGCCAACGGGTCGTCGTCCCGCCGTGCGCGGCTCACCGTCGCCGCGGGAGTCGCCGCCGCCGTGCTGCTGGCCGGGTGCACGGGCGACGACGGCGGGGAACCCTCGCCGGTGCCGTCGGCCTCGACGGCCACGCCCGAGACGACGGAGCGCACCGAGCCCACCGAGCCGGAGCCGTCGTCCCCCACGCCGGAGCCGGGTCGCGTCGTCGTGCCCGAGGTGCGGGTGAACGTGACCGAGGTGGCGACAGGGCTCCCCGCGCCGTGGGGGATGGCGGCGCTCGCGGACGGGACCCTGCTGGTCTCGTTGCGGGACGAGCGCCGCCTGGTCGTCGTGGACCCGGCGTCGGGCGCCGTCGAGCCGGTCACGGGGCCGGGCGCGGACGACCTGCGCGACGGCACGGTCGCACGGGGCGAGTCGGGCCTGCTCGGGGTCGCGGTCGGGCCCGACGGGAGCGCCGCGCCGGGGGAGGTGTTCGTCTACCGCACCGCCGCGGACGGCAACGAGGTCCTGCGCGGGACGCTCGCGGGCCGGGAGCTGTCCGCGCTCACGCCGATCGTGCAGGGCATCCCCGCGGCGTCGACGCACGACGGCGGACGGCTCGCGTTCGGGCCGGACGGCTCTCTCCACGTGACGACGGGGGACGCGCAGCAGCGCGGCGCGGCGCAGGACGCGGGTGCGCTGAACGGCAAGATCCTGCGCGTCGCGGTCGACGGTGCGCCGGCACCAGGCAACCCGGACCCGGCGTCGCCCGTGTGGAGCCTGGGGCACCGCAACGTCCAGGGGGTCGCGTGGGACGTGACGGGCCGGATGCTCGCGTCGGAGTTCGGGCAGGAGACGTTCGACGAGCTCAACGTCGTCGTGCCGGGCGGGAACTACGGCTGGCCCGACGTCGAGGGCGTGGGCGGCGCGGGCGCCGGGTTCGTCGACCCGGTGGTGACGTGGTCGACGTCGGACGCGTCCCCGAGCGGTCTGGCCGTCACGCGGGAGGGCGCCTATCTCGCGGGCCTGCGCGGCGAGACGCTGTGGCGCGTGCCGTTCGCGTCGCCCGACGGCGGGGCGTCGGCGGACGCGTTCGGCGCGCCCCAGGCGGTGCTCACCGACCGGGGGCGGCTGCGCGCGGTGCTGGTCGACCCGGCGACGCCGCTCGGGGACGACGGGAGCGCGGTGCTCTACGTGCTGACCAACAACACGGACGGGCGGGGGGACCCGCGCGACGGCGACGACCGGCTGCTCCGGGTCGTGGTGACGCCGACGGGGTGAGCCGTCGCGTCTCTGCCGCTGACCAGTCGGTTTGGAGCACGATAACGAATCGGTTACGGTCGAGTGTCTCGCGTTGCCGCTCACCGGGTACAGGTGTAATGGCCGGCCGTGAGGCGCGGTCTCCGCAGAGCACCGAGGGTGCCGGGGTCCGCAGGACGGCCGGATCGGCTGGTCGAGTGACGCCCGCGCCGTGGCGCGGAGCGCCCTGGCGCGTGCGCGCCGTCGACCCCGTGCCCGGGACCCCCGACGACTGGACCCAGAGTTGCACAACCTCTTCCGCTTCCGCGCGCCCCAGAACCGCGACGTCTCGACCACCACTTCGGACGCCGCCCCCGCCGAGACCGCACCGGAGACCACCGAGACGCCCAGCCGTCGCGCCGCCCGCTCCGCGCGGGCCCTCAGCGCGACGCGCCGGCGCCGCTGGTCGATCGTCGGTGCCGCCACCGCCGTCGTCCTGGTCGGCTCGGGTGCCGTCGCCTACGGCGAGGCCAGCAAGACCGTGACGATCGACGTCGACGGCGAGCTGACGACCGTCAGCACGCTCGCCGGCTCGGTCTCCGGCGCGCTCGACGCGGCCGGCGTCGAGGTCGGCGCGCGCGACCAGGTCGCGCCCGAACCCGGCTCGGCGCTCGACGACGGCGACCAGGTCGTGGTCCGCCTCGGCAAGAAGGTCACCGTCCAGACCGACGGCGCGCAGTCCGACGTCTGGCTCACCGCGCTCGACGCGGACGAGGCGCTGAAGTCCCTCGCGGAGCGCGGCGGCGACGTGCGCCTCGTCGCGTCGCGGTCCGGTGAGCGCGCGTCGCTCGACCTGCGCCTCGACACCGACGGCCCGGTGAACGTCGTCGCCGACGGCACGACGGCGGTCGCCCCCGACGGCAGCATCGGCATCTCCGCGATCCTCGAGCAGCAGGGCGTCGAACTCACCGACCTCGACCGCGTGAGCGTCCAGCGCGTCGACGCGACCGAGCCGGGCGCACCGACGGTCTCCCTCGTCGTCCAGCGCGTCGTCGTCGAGCAGCAGCAGACGGCGACGCCCGTCCCGCACGGGACGGTCCAGCAGCCTGACGACTCGAAGTACACGGACGAGTCCGCCGTCGCCCAGGCCGGGGCCGACGGCGTCACCACGACGACGTTCGAGGTCACCCTCGTGGACGGCGTCGAGGAGTCGCGCGAGCAGCTCTCGCAGGAGGTCACGACCGCGCCCGTGGACGAGGTCGTCGTCACCGGCACGCAGGAGCGCCCGAAGGACCCGCGCACGATCGGGCAGACCATGGCCGCCGCGCGCGGCTGGACCGGGTCGCAGTGGACGTGCCTCGAGAAGCTGTGGACCAAGGAGTCCAACTGGAACCCCTCGGCGGACAACCCGACGTCCAGCGCCTACGGCATCCCGCAGTCGCTGCCCGGCTCGAAGATGGCGAGCAAGGGCGCCGACTGGGCGACCAACCCCGCGACCCAGATCGCGTGGGGCCTCGACTACATCGCCGGCTCCTACGGCTCGCCGTGCGGCGCCTGGTCCCACTCGCAGGCCGTCAACTGGTACTGAGCCGTCGGACGTAGCGCGCCGGGTCGGGTCCGCGGTCCTGCACCGAAGGGCACGCGGACCAGGGCGAGCGAGCAGCTGAGGACGGGACGGGCGGACGGGGCGACGGGTCGTGGCGGGCCTGGCGGGAGCCGCGAGGCACGAGCGGCGGATGGTAGACCCGTCGCCCCGTCCGCCCGTCCCGTCCGGACCTGACCTTCCCGGAGACCGGACGGCACCCCGACCCGGCGGTGGTCCCGACTAGGATCGGGCACCATGACCCACATCCTCTCGGCCGTGGCCTGGCCGTATGCCAACGGGCCGCGCCACATCGGCCACGTCGCAGGTTTCGGTGTCCCGTCGGACGTCTTCAGCCGGCACATGCGCATGGCGGGTCACGACGTCCTCATGGTCTCGGGCACCGACGAGCACGGGACGCCGATTCTCGTCCAGGCCGACAAGGAGGGCGTGACGCCTCAGGAGCTCGCGGACCGGTACAACCGGGTCATCGTCGAGGACCTGCACCAGCTCGGGCTGTCGTACGACCTGTTCACGCGGACCACGACGCGCAACCACTACGCCGTCGTGCAGGAGATGTTCCGCACGGTCCACAAGAACGGGTACATGGTCGAGCAGACGACCATGGGAGCGATCTCGCCGTCGACGGGCCGCACGCTGCCGGACCGCTACATCGAGGGCACGTGCCCCATCTGTGGCTACGACGGCGCGCGCGGCGACCAGTGCGACAACTGCGGCAACCAGCTCGACGCGATCGACCTCATCAACCCGCACAGCCGCATCAACGGCGAGACGCCCAAGTTCGTCGAGTCGAACCACTTCTTCCTCGACCTGCCCGCGTTCGTCGACGCGCTCGGGGACTGGCTGCGCACGCGCACCGAGTGGCGCCCGAACGTCCTGAAGTTCTCGCTCAACCTGCTCGACGACGTGCGCCCGCGCGCCATGACGCGCGACATCGACTGGGGCATCCCCGTCCCGCTGGAGGGTTGGGAGTCCAACCCGAGCAAGCGCCTCTACGTGTGGTTCGACGCGGTGATCGGCTACCTGTCGGCGTCGATCGAGTGGGCGCGGCGCAGCGGCGACCCGGACGCGTGGCGCGCGTTCTGGAACGACCCCGAGGCCCGCTCGTACTACTTCATGGGCAAGGACAACATCACGTTCCACTCCCAGATCTGGCCGGCCGAGCTGCTCGGCTACGACGGTCGGGGGAGCAAGGGCGGTGCGCCGGGTGCCTACGGGAACCTCCAGCTCCCGACGGAGGTCGTGTCGAGCGAGTTCCTCAACGTCGAGGGCCAGAAGTTCTCCTCGTCGCGCGGCGTCGTGATCTACGTGCGCGACATGCTGGCCCGCTACCAGCCGGACGCGTTCCGGTACTACGTGGCGTCGGCCGGTCCGGAGACGCAGGACGTCGACTTCACGTGGGCGGACTTCCAGCGCCGCACGAACGACGAGCTCGTGGCCGGCTGGGGCAACCTCGTGAACCGCACGGCGAACCTCGTGCACAAGAACTTCGGGGCGATCCCGGAGCCGGGGCAGCGCCAGCCGATCGACGAGGGCGTCCTCGCCACGACGACGACCGCGTTCGGGCGCGTGGGGGAGCTCATCGCGACGCACCGCCAGCGTGCGGCCGTCGCGGAGGCGATGAAGACCGTCGGCGAGGTGAACAAGTACGTGTCCGACACCGAGCCGTGGAAGCTCAAGACCGACCCGGACCGCCTCGCGACCGTGCTGCACACCGTGACCCAGGCGGTGAGCGACCTGAACACGATCCTGTCGCCGTTCCTGCCGCACTCGGCGCAGCAGGTGCACGAGGCGTTCGGCGGCACGGGCACCATCGCGCCGCAGCCGCGCATCGACGAGGTGACCGACCTCGACGACGACTCGCGCCACTACCCGATCATCACGGGCGACTACCGGGCCGAGGGTCTGGCGACGTGGGAGCCGAAGGCCGTCGTGCCGGGCACCCCGGTCGCCAAGCCGACGCCGATCTTCACCAAGCTCGACGACTCGATCGTCGAGGAGGAGCTCGACCGCCTGCGCGAGACCGCCTGACCCGTGGCGAAGCAGCGCGAACGCGGGTGGCCGCCCGACCCGGAGCCGCTGCCCGTCCCGGTGGTGGACAACCACACGCACCTCGACTCGATCGCTCACGTCCTCCCCGAGGACGAACGGGCGCCGAGCGTGTCGGATCACCTCGCACGCGCGGTGGCCGCGGGGGTGGACCGCATCGTGCAGGTCGGCTGCGACCTCCCCGCGGCCCGCTGGACCGACGCCCTGCTGCGCGGCGACCAGGCGATCTGGGGGGTCGAGCAGGCGGATCTGGCGCGTCCATCGGCGCGGACGAGCCAGGACCGCCTGGTCGGCCGCGCGGGGGCGGTCGGGGTGGGGCGGGTGCTCGGGGCGGTTGCGATCCATCCCAACGAGGCGGTGCTGCACGGTGGGGTGCGCGAGGTGGGGCCGGACGGGCTCGCGCCCGACCCTCGGGCGCACCACGACGTGCCCCTCGACGACGCCGTCGCCGAGATCGCCGCGATCGCGCGCGGCAACGACCGCGTGCGGGCGATCGGCGAGACGGGCATGGACCTGTTCCGTACAGGAGCACAGGGCGAGGCTGTACAGCGGGAGTCGTTCCGCGCGCACGTCGCGCTCGCGAAGGAGCTGGGCCTCGCGCTGCAGATCCACGACCGCGACGCGCACGCCGAGGTGCTCGACGTCCTCGCCCGCGACGGAGCGCCCGAGCGGACCGTCTTCCACTGCTACTCGGGCGACGCCGCGATGGCCCGGTTCTGCGCGGACCAGGGCTGGTTCCTGTCGTTCGCGGGCCCGGTGACGTTCCGCGCGAACGACGAGCTGCGGGCCGCGCTGCGCGACGTCCCGCTGGGTCAGGTCCTGGTCGAGACGGACGCGCCGTACCTCACGCCGCACCCGTACCGCGGCCGCCCCAACGCGCCGTACGTCCTGCCGGCGACCGTCCGTACCGTCGCCGAGGTGGTGGACCTGCCGCTCGCGGACGTGTGCGAGCGCCTGGCCGCGACCTCGGTCGGGGTCTACGGGCCCTGGTGACGCGGGACGGGGCGGCGAGCCGCCCGTCACGACCGGTCGCCGCCCGTTCCGGGCGAACCGGAGGTTTCGCCCGGGGTCACGGTTCGGCTACGGTCGGGTCCGTGCGTCGCGCGCAGTGCGCCGACGACGCGCCCCACCTCGCCCCCGGCGCTCGCCGAGGGCCGTTGCCCCGCAGAAGGGACCGCGCGCGTGCTCGCACCTGACGGAACCGGTCGCCGACGCCTGCAGCGTCTGGCGGCCCAGGGCGTCGTCGTCGCGAGCCTCGTGGTCGTCACGGGCGCGTTCGCCTCGCTCCAGAAGAGCGTCACGCTCGACGTCGACGGGGAGCTGCACGACGTCTCCGCCTACGGGCGCACGGTCGCGGAGGTGCTCGACTACCAGGACGTCGCGGTCGGCGCCGAGGACCTCGTCGAGCCGGGCCTCGCGGACCCGGCGCGCGACGGCGCCACCATCGTCGTCCGGACCGCTCACGACGTGACGATCGAGATCGACGGGCAGGTGCAGACGATCTCCACGACGGCGCGGACCGTCGGCGAGCTCCTCACGTACCTCGGCCCGCGCGCCGAGGGCGCCGTCACCGAGGTCTCCCGCACGCAGGCCCTGGGCCGCGACCCGATCCGCGTCTCGACGCTCAAGACCGTCCACGTCGCCGTGGACGGCGCCGTCCTGCCGATCACGACGGCGGAGCCGACGGTGCGCGGCGTGCTCGCCACCGCGGGCATCGTCCTCGCGGAGGGTGACGGCACCTCGGCGCCGCTCGACGCGGCCGCGGTGGACGGCATGCTCGTCCTCGTGAGCCGAGCCGCGGCGACGGCCGCCACGGTGACCGAGGTGCTCCCGTTCACGACGGAGGAGGTCGAGGACCCCAACCTGCCGGAGGGGCACCGGGTCGTCGTCCAGTCGGGCCGGGTCGGCGAGGCGGTCACGACGTACTCGGTCCAGACCCTCGGCGGCGCCGAGGTCTCGCGCACGGTGCTCACGCGCACGGTCACGACCGAGCCGCGCAACGAGATCATCAAGGTCGGGACGATGGACGTCTCGGTCTCCGTGGACCCCGGCTCGGCGCGGGCGATCGGCCGCTCGCTCGCGGCCCAGCGCGGCTGGGGCGACGACGAGTTCACGTGCCTCGACAAGCTCTGGACCAAGGAGAGCAACTGGCGCGTCGACGCCGACAACCCGAGCTCGAGCGCGTACGGGATCCCGCAGGCGCTGCCCGGGTCGAAGATGTCGAGCGCGGGCGCCGACTGGCGCACGAACCCGGCGACCCAGATCACCTGGGGTCTCGGGTACATCGAGGGCCGGTACGGCACCCCGTGCTCGGCCTGGTCGCACTCGGTCGCCAAGGGCTGGTACTGACGCTCGCGACGGCACGACGGCGGCGCCCGCGGTCCGCAGGCACCGCGCCTCGGGCAGGTCGGCGGGAGATCGGCTAGCGCTCGAGCATCTCCAGGTAGTGCGGGTTCTGCATGATCCCCAGCACGTTGCCGAACGGGTCCACCACCGACGCCGTGACGAAGCCCTCGCCCTCCCCGCGCTCGACCACGCCCTCGTACTCGGTCGCGCCCAGGGCGAGCAGCCGGGCGAACGCGTCCCGCACGTCGTCGACGTGCCAGTTCACGATCGCGCCCCCGGGCGTCTCCGGCTGCGGTCGCGGTGACCACGACCGGGCGATGATCCCGAGCTCGTCCTGACGGTCGCCGACGCGGAACTCCACGTACCCGCCCGGCACCACGTAGTAGGGCTCCGTCCCGAGCACCTCGGCGTACCACGCGGACGCGGCCTCCAGGTCGTCGGCCCACAGGTTCAGCGTCGCCATCCCACGCAGCATGCTCGTCTCCTTCGTCGTCGCCCGGGCTCGTGCCCGAGGTTCGCGGCCGTCGTGTCCCCGGCGGGACCGACACCACGACAGTAGGACGCCATGCGGAACGTGCGGTTCCGCATGGTGCGCGAGGATGGGTTCCGTGCTCGACACCTCCGTGCGACTCCTGCGCCTCCTCGCGCTCCTCCCCACGCGGCCGACGTGGTCGGGCCCCGAGCTGGCCGAGCGGCTCGGCGTCACGACCCGCACCGTCCGCAGCGACGTGGAGCGGCTGCGGATCCTCGGGTACGAGGTCCGCTCGGCGCCGGGGGTCGCGGGCGGCTACCGCCTCGGGTCGGGGACGGCGCTGCCGCCGCTCCTGCTCGACGACGAGGAGGCCACCGTCGTCACCGTGGCCCTGCGGGCGGCGGTCGCCGGGTCGGTCACCGGCGCCGAGGACGCCGCGCTCCGGGCGCTCGGCAAGCTCGACACGGTCCTGCCCTCCCGGCTGCGCGCCCGTGCGGACGCGTTGCGTGCCGCCGTGGCGAGCGCGCCCGAGGCGGGGTCGGGGGTCGACGCGGGGGTGCTCGCCGAGATCGCGACGGCGGTCGCCTCCCGGACGGGACTGCGCCTCGAGTACCGCGCCCACGACGGGACGACGACGTCCCGTGCGGTCGAGCCGTACCGCCTCGTCCGCGTCGGGCGTCGGTGGTACCTGCTGGCGTTCGACCTCGACCGCGACGACTGGCGGACGTTCCGCGTCGACCGACTGCGGTTGCGCACACCCGGGGGGCGTCGCTTCGTGCCGCGCCCCGTCCCGGGCGGGGACGCCGTCGCCCACGTCGTGCGAGGCGTGGGGTCGGTCGCGTGGGCGTACCCGGCCCGGGTGCGGCTGCACGCACCCGCGAGCGCGGTGGCCGACCGGCTCGCGCCGGGATCGGGCGTGCTCGTCGACGACGGCCCGGACGCGTGCGTGCTGGAGGCCGGGGGGACGTCGCTCGTCCAGCTCGCGGGGTTCCTGCTCGGGCTCGACGTCGACCTCACGGTGCTGGCCCCGCCCGAGCTCGCGGCGACGCTCGCGCGGGTCGGGGACCGGGCAGCGCGCGCCGGGCGCTCGCGCGGGGCGTCGGGCGCCGGCGTCGAGCGTGCCCCGGACGGTGGTGTCGGGTGAGGAGCGCGTGGAGATGCTCGTGACATACGAGCAGAAATCCGGACAGAACCTCTCACCGTACCGGCCCAGGGGTTGGAGTTCGATAACGGATCGGTTACGGTCGATCGTCGCTCGCGCGTGAACGGCAGCCTCCCGCGGTCCGCCCGGACCGGAGGAGTCGTGCCCGGACCCCGCGAGCGGTGCGCCGTCGTCGGGCCCTGGGGAAGGGGCGCCGGGGTTGGCGCCGGCAGCCGGATCGGCCGCTCGAGACCCGCGGACGCACCTGTGCGCCCGCCACGGAGGACGCACGTCCGCCGTGGGCCGCGGGTGGTGCTCACGCGCCGTCGAGCCCCCGTGCCCGGGACCCCCGACGACTGGACCCAGGTGAAGAACCCCTTCCACCGGACCGCTGACGCGGCCGGCGCCCCCGAGAGCGCCGACACGAACCCCCAGACCCCCTTCGAGACCTCCACCGACGGCCCCGCGGAGAGCCCCCAGAGCCCCGCGACCACCGCCCGCCGTCGCCGCCGCTGGCCTCTCGTGGCCGGCGCCACCGCCGTCGTCCTCCTCGCGACCGGCGCCGTCGCCTACGGCAACGCGCGCAAGACGGTCCAGCTCGACGTCGACGGCCAGATCACCACCGTCACGACCTTCGCCGGGTCCGTCGAGGGCCTGCTCGCCGAGCAGGAGGTCGCCGTCGGGGACCGCGACCTCGTCGTCCCCGACGTCGACTCCGCCCTGCGCGGCGGCGGCGACGTCGTCGTCCGCTACGGGCGCGAGGTGCCCGTCCAGGTCGACGGCTCCCAGTCCTCCGTCTGGCTCACCGCGCTCGACGCGGACGAGGCCCTGACGACCCTCGCCTCGCGCGGCAGCGACGTGCGCCTCGTGGCGTCGCGCTCCGGCGAGCGCGCGTCGCTCCCGATCCGCCTCGACGCGGACGGCCCCGTGAACGTCGTCGCCGACGGCGAGACCAAGGTCGCGCCCGACGGCAGCATCGGCATCGACGCGATCCTCGACCAGCAGGGCGTCCAGCTCGGCGACCTCGACCGCGTCCACGTGGAGAAGTCGGACCAGATCGCCGCGGCCCAGGCTGACGCCGCCGCCGAGGCGGCCCCCGCCGCCGCGACCGAGGACGCCGAGGCCGCGGCCGACGCCGCGCCGGTCTCGCTCGTCGTGCAGCGCGTGAAGGTCGAGGAGGTGCCCACCACGACGGCCGTGCCGTTCGAGACGGTCACCGAGGAGGACGCGAACCGGTTCAAGGACCTCGACCCCGCCGTCAAGCAGGAGGGCGCGGACGGCGTCCACACGACCGTCCACCGCGTCACGACCGTCGACGGCGTGGAGGAGTCACGCGAGCTCGTCTCCGAGGGCGTCACGACGCCCCCGGTGAACAAGATCCTGGTGCAGGGCACCAAGGAGCGCCCGAAGCCGGAGCCGAAGGCCACGACGCCGCAGCGCTCGTCGTCGTCGTCCTCCTCGTCCGGGGCGTCCCCCGCGCCGGCCGCGGACCTCGGCTCCGCGCCCGAGGGTGTCTGGTCCGCGCTCGCGCAGTGCGAGTCGGGCGGCAACCCGGCGACGAACACGGGCAACGGCTACTACGGCCTCTACCAGTTCTCGCTCCCGACGTGGCGCGCGATGGGCGGCTCCGGCCTCCCGTCCGAGGCCTCGGCCGCCGAGCAGACGCAGCGCGCCCAGGCGCTCCAGGCCCGTTCGGGCTGGGGCCAGTGGCCGGCGTGCGCGCGCAAGCTCGGGCTCCTCTGAGCCTGGCCTGAGCGCGGAGGCGTGAACGGACGGAGGGCGGGTCGCACGGCGGCCCGCCCTTCGTCGTCCCCGGCGGGTCGGTAGGCTTGCCGACCATGAACGACACCCGAGGCGCCCTGCTGGGTCCGGCCGAGATCCGCGACCTGGCAGGGCGCCTCGGCGTCCGCCCGACCAAGACGCTCGGCCAGAACTTCGTGCACGACGGCGGGACCGTCCGCAAGATCGTCCGCGCGGCCGACGTGCGGTCGGGGGAGCGTGTCGTCGAGGTCGGACCGGGCCTCGGCTCGCTCACGCTGGGCCTGCTCGAGGCGGGCGCGAGCGTCGTCGCGGTCGAGATCGACCCCGTCCTCGCGAAGCAGCTCCCCACGACCGTCGCCGGGCACGTCCCGGACCTCGGCGACCGGCTCGAGGTCGTCGGTGCCGACGCGCTGGAGGTCACGACCCTCCCCGGGGAGGCGCCGACGGCGCTCGTCGCGAACCTCCCGTACAACGTGGCCGTGCCCGTGCTGCTCACGTTCCTCGAGCGGTTCGACTCGCTCGAGCGCGTGCTCGTCATGGTGCAGGCCGAGGTCGCGGACCGGCTCGCCGCGCCCCCCGGGTCGCGCACGTACGGCGTCCCGTCGGTCAAGGCCGCCTGGTACGCCGACGCCCGCCGCGCCGGGACCATCGGGCGTAGCGTCTTCTGGCCCGTGCCGAACGTCGACTCGGCTCTCGTCGCGCTCGACCGGCGCGAGCCGCCGGTCACGGCCGCGACGCGCGAGCAGGTGTTCGCCGTCGTCGACGCCGCGTTCGCCCAGCGCCGCAAGATGCTCCGGTCCGCGCTGTCCGGGATCGCCGGCTCCGCGACGGCCGCCGCGGAGGCGCTCGAGGCCGCCGGGGTCGACCCTCAGGCACGCGGGGAGGTGCTCGACGTGGAGGCGTTCGCGCGCGTCGCCGAGCAGCTCGTCCACCGTGGCGTGCTCGACGAGCGGCCGTCGCGCGGTCAGGCGCCCGCCGCGGGGCGCTCCACGGACCGACCTGGCACAGTGGACGCGTGACACCCCCGCCACCGCCGAGCATCGCCCTCGCGCCGCCCCCGTCCGTCCGCGTGCGCGCACCCGGCAAGGTCAACCTCTCGCTGCGGGTCGGGGCGCTGCAGGACGACGGCTACCACCCCCTCGTGACGATCTTCCAGGCGGTCGGGCTCAGCGAGGACGTCGTCGCGCACCAGGTGCCGCCCGGCTCGGGCGTCTCGCTGAGCGTGACCGGTCTCCAGGCCGACGCCGTGCCGACCGACGAGACGAACCTCGCGTGGCGGGCCGCCGTCGCGCTCGCCGAGCACGTCGGAGTCGACCCCGACGTGCGGCTCGAGATCCACAAGGAGGTCCCCGTCGCAGGGGGCATGGCGGGCGGCTCCGCCGACGCCGCGGCCGCGCTCGTCGCGTGCGACGCGCTGTGGGAGGCCGGGGTGTCGCGTGCGGACCTCGTCCGCATCGCCGCGGGGCTCGGCGCCGACGTCGCGTTCGGGCTCGTGGGCCACACCGCCGTCGGGACGGGCCGGGGCGACGTGCTCACGCCCGCGATGACGCGCGGGGAGTTCCACTGGGTCTTCGCGGTCCAGGCCGAGGGCCTGTCGACCGCGCAGGTCTACCGGACGTACGACGAGACCGTCGGAGGCCCGGCCGAGCTCGACCTCACCGAGGACACCGCGCTCATGCAGGCGCTGCGCGCCGGCGACGCCGTCGGCCTCGGGCAGGTGCTGCGCAACGACCTCCAGGGCCCCGCGCTCGCCCTGCGCCCCGAGCTGCAGCGCACGATCGACGTCGCGACCGAGGCCGGCGCGCTCGGTGCCGTCGTGTCCGGATCCGGCCCGACCGTCGCCGCCCTCGCGCGCAGCCGCCAGCACGCGCTCGCGATCGCCGCGTCGTGGACCGCGAACGACGCGTGCGACACCGTCTGGTGCACCACCGCCCCCGCCGCCGGCGCCCGCGTGGTCGCCCACTGACGGTCGCGCGAGATAGAACCCTGGTCGCGCGAGGTAGAACCCTGGTCGGCCGAGGTAGAACCCTGGTTCTTGTGCCCGACGGCGCGTGGCTGGGTGGGGTGGTCGGGGTGGGT
Source organism: Cellulosimicrobium protaetiae (assembly GCF_009708005.2). Lineage (NCBI taxonomy): Bacteria > Bacillati > Actinomycetota > Actinomycetes > Micrococcales > Promicromonosporaceae > Cellulosimicrobium > Cellulosimicrobium protaetiae. Next base: position 1,587,636 of record NZ_CP052757.1, read on the forward strand.
GGTGGTGCCGCGTCTACCATCCGCCGCTCGTTCCTCGCGGCTCCCGCCAGGCCTGACCACGACGCGGCACCACCACCCACCCCGCCCGGCTTCGTCTCACCCTCGGCGTCGCTCACCTGGGCGACTACCCGCGGTGTCGGGTCCTCCCATCCCGTCCCGTCCCGCGCGTCGGTGCCGGGCCGTGTCGGGCCGGCGCCGAGCGGTAGGTCGGTCGGGCCGCGGCCTGCCTGGTCGACACCGGGACCGCCTAACCTGATCAGAGGCCGCGTGACCCGGGCGATCCGACCGCAGCACGGGGCCGTCGTCAGGCAGATCTACGGCTCTTCCCCGCGCGACCAGGGTTCTACCTCACGCGACCAGGGTTCCATTTCGCGTAGTCAGGGTTCTATTTCGCGCGACCAGGGTTCTCCCTCGCGCCACCGGGGTTCTGCTTCGACGGGCCAGGGGTCCCTCGCGCGACCACGGTTCTGAGGGGACGGCCGCGCGGGGTCGTGCGGGTGCGGTGCGCGGGGAGCTATCGGGTGTGCTCGCGGAGCCAGGCGAGCTGGCGGGCGAAGCGGTAGGCCTGGCCGCCCTCGTGCTCGTTGAAGCGGTAGACGTCGATCGCGCGCTCGACGCGCTCCGAGCCGTCGGCGCCGGTGGCCCAGCCGTTGTAGGCCGCGTAGACGGTGGACGGCGGGCAGACGGGGTCCATGAGCGCCACGGAGAACAGGCCGGGCGCGGTCGCGCGGCGGGCGAGGCTCGCGCCGTCGAGGTAGGAGAGGGTGCGGAAGACGACGTCCTCGTGCTCGCGGTGGACGGCGAGGTAGCGCGTGATCTCGGAGTACGGGGCGCGGTCGGTGATCTCGACGGCGCGGCGGTAGTGGCTCAGGAACGGGACGTCGGGCATCGCGGCGACGAGGCCGTCGGACAGGCCGGCGACGGCGATCGTCAGGCCGCCGCCCTGGCTCGCGCCGGTCACGGCGACGCGCGCAGGGTCGATCCCGTCGACCGCACGGACGGCGTCGACCGCACGGACGGCGTCGGTGATCACTCGGCGGTAGTAGTGCTCGTGCGGGTCGAGGATGCCGCGCGTGAGGTAGCCCGGGGTGGCGGGGCCCGAACCGACCGGGTCGGGGGTGTCGCCGCCCGCGCCCCAGCCGCTGCCCTGGCCGCGCGTGTCGACCACCAGGTGCGCGTACCCCGCGCTCGCCCACACCAGGTGCTCGTGCGGCAGGCCGCGCCCACCCCCGTACCCCAGGTACTCGACGACGGCGGGGAGCGGTGCGCCACCCCCGGCCGCCGCCGCGCGTGCGGCCGCGGCCGGCCGCACGAGCCAGCCCTTGACCGGCTGGCCATGGAAGCCCGGGAACGTGACGTCGTCGACGACGACCGTCTCCAGCCCGGCGTCGACGCGCTCGAGGCGGACGGTCTCGGCGAGGTCGCCGCCCGCTGCGCGGGACTCCGCGAGCGTCCGTGCCCAGAACGCGTCGAGGTCGGCGGGCTCGTCGAGCGTGGGAGCGTAGGCCTCGAGCTCGGCGAGGGGCAGGTCGAAGAGCGGCACGGTGGCGATCCTCCGGGGGCGCGCATCAGTCTGATGTCGGACATCGAGGGCGGGTCGGGAAGACTCTAGCGCCGCCGCGAGGACGCCGGGCCACGCTAATAATGCGCATCATCCCTTTGACCGGGGCGGGGCCGGTCCGGCGAGACTGCCATCAGCCGTCGCCGTGCGCGCGGCGCCCGGTCGGCGACGAGGCCACCGGTGAGGAACCGATGGAGGTCCCCCTGTGAGAACCCGAGCAGCAGCCCTGCGCGGCAGGCCCGGCGTCGTCGCGACGGCGGTCGCCGCCCTGACGGCCGTGCTGGCCGCCGGTGCCGTCGTCCCCGCGAGCGCGCAGACCGGAGCGCCCCCGGCGGTCGGCGCGAGCGTGCCCGACGCGGGGCTCGCCACGGCGCCCGTTGCGGCCCGCACCGCCGCGGACGACGGTCCGTCCGCGTCCGACCTCCCGATGTTCGAGTACCGCGGCGTGATCACCGACAAGGAGTCGATGATCTACAACCCGACGGACGAGTTCATCTTCCCGAGCGTCTTCCACGCGGGTGCGTACCTCGACGACCCGCTGGGGGAGTGGTACCTGTACTACGCCCCGCACGACTCCCCGGGTGGCATCTCCCTGATGTACGCCGACTCGCTCGAGGGCCCGTGGACGGAGTACGCGCACAACCCGATCGTCGCGAACGAGTGGCTCCCGTTCTACGAGCGCGTCTCCCACGTCTCGTCGCCCGACGTGCTGTGGGACGACGAGGCCGGGCAGGTGCTGCTGTACTTCCACGGCGAGAACTCGACGACCCGGTGGGCGACGTCGTCCGACGGCGTCACGTTCGACGACTCCGGCGTCGCCGTGACCAACGCCGACGGCGGGGCCGGCACGACCGAGACGTCGTACGCGCGCGTCGTCGAGCACCCGGACCCGTCGTCGGGCTACCGGTTCGCGATGACGTACATGCAGAACCGGACGGACAACATCCGGCGCATCAAGGTGGCCGAGTCGGTCGACGGCAAGGCGTGGGTCGTGCGACCCGACCCGCTCGTCGTCCCCGACGCCGCGACCGGGACGAACGTGTCCGGCGGCAACCTCTGGGTGTGGGAGGGGCAGCTCTACGTCGTCTACCACGGTTCCACGGGCATCACGTTCGCCCGCACGCTCGACCCGACGATGACCCAGGTCGGCCCGCGGTGGGAGCTGCACCGCGCCAGCGGGGCCGGTGCGGACACGGGCCGGGTCGCCGCGCCCGAGATCGTCACCGACGGCGACGAGACGTACCTGTTCTACGAGTCCGGGGACCGCCTGGGCGCGACGGTCGCGTGGGCGCAGCGCGACCCCGACGCGGTCCGGCCGCCCGAGCCCGGCCAGGACCCCGACCCGCTGCGCGAGCAGTGCAGCGGCGCCGCCTCCGACGAGTTCGACGGCACCGCCCTCGACCCCGCGCTGTGGTCCGTCGTCCGCGGTGGCACGGCCCGGCACGAGCTCGCCGACGGCGCGCTCCGCGTCCCGACGTACCCGACCGGCGTCGCGGGCGCGTCGCTGCCGCTCCAGGCCGTCCCGAGCGGTCCGTGGGAGGTCACGACGGCCGTGTCCGTCTCCCCGACGGAGCGCTTCCAGCAGGGCGGCCTGCTGCTGTACCGCGACGACGCGAACTACGCGAAGCTCGACCTGGTGCACGGCTCGCTCGGACCCCGCGTGGAGTTCATCTGGCGCCAGAACGGCACGGACCGCAACACGGGGTTCGACTCGGTCGTGCCGCCGGCGGGCCTGGGCGACACCTTCTGGCTGCGTCTCACGAGCGACGGGAGCCTCGTGCAGGCGTCGGTGTCGGTCGACGGGGTCGACTTCGCCCCGTGGGGCCGGACGGTGGACGTCGGCGCGCTCGGCGCGACGGGCGTCGGTCCGTTCGCGATGCGCGGGTCGGCGACGCCCCCGGAGATCGTCGCGTCCTTCGACTGGTTCCGGTGGACGCCGACCGCCGAGGAGGCGGCCGCGTGCGAGGACGACGGCCCCGCCGTCGAGGTGCAGACCGTGACCCGCTGCCTCGCGGGCCGCGCGTACGTCGCGGTGACGGCGCGCAACGAGGGTGACGGCCCGGCGACGGTCCGGCTCGTGACGCCCTTCGGGGAGCGCACCGTGGCCGACGTCGCGACCGGCCGCAGCGCCTACCAGTCCTTCGCGGCGCGGTCGACGGCGGTCGTGGCCGGCACGGCGACGGTCGAGGTCGTCCGCGCTGACGGTGCGGGCGGCTCGACGTCGGTGGCCTACGACGCGCTGACCTGCGGGTAGCCCCGCCGTCGAGCGCCGCCCGACCGGGCCCGGGAACGCACCGCGAGGTGCGTCCCGGGCCCGTCGTGCGTCTCCCGCCGATCCGGCGCCCCTCGGCCGAGGACCGACGCCCGCGGCCATTATGCGGATCACCGCGGGTACGTCCAGGCCCGGAGTCCCGGCCCTCCCGACGTAATAATGCGTATTACCGCGTTGACCCGTGGGCACCGCGCTGGCGAGACTCCAGGCACGTCATCGACGACGTGATCGAGGAGGATCCATGCCGAGGCACCGCATCACCCAGGCCGACGTCGCCGCCATGGCCGGCGTCAGCCAGGCGACGGTCTCGTTCGTGCTGAACGACAGCACGCCCGCCGGGGTGCGGATCAGCGAGGAGACGCGTCAGCGCGTGCTCGACGCCATCCGGATCACGGGCTACTCGGCGAACCCCGTGGCGCAGCGCCTCGCGGGCGGGCACAACCAGATCCTCGGCGTCTTCACCTACGAGGCGACGTTCCCGCGCGCGGGTCGCGACTTCTACGGCCCTTTCCTCGTGGGGATCGAGCACGCGGCCGAGAAGCTCGGCATCGACATCCTGCTCTTCACGAGCGCGCGCGTCGTCGACGGCCGCCGCCGCCTCACGCGCGACGGCTGGCAGCGGCTCGGGATCGCCGACGGCTGCCTGCTGCTCGGCCAGCACGAGGACCGCGGTGAGCTCCAGCACCTGCTCGACACGAACTACCCGTTCGTCTTCATCGGCAAGCGCGGCAGCGACGGCGGCCGCCTGCCCTACGTGGGCGCCGACTACGTCGCGGCGACGGCGCGCCAGGTCGAACGCCTCGTGGAGCTCGGGCACGAGCGCGTCGGCTACGTCGGGCCGCGCGGCACCGACCAGCCGACGCTCGACCGCGTGGACGCCTACCGCGCGACGATGAAGGCGCACGGGCTCACGGTGCGCTTCGTCGAGCTGGACGACGTCCCCGCGACGGCGGCGGAGATCGTCGACCAGCGCCTCACGGCCGTCGTCGTCGCCCCGGAGAACTACCCGGAGGAGCTCGTCGACGAGCTCGAGCGTCGCGGGGTCCGCGTTCCCGAGGACGTGTCCTTCCTCCTCCTGGGCCAGCCCCACCACGGGCGCCCGGGCGGGCGCCGGTGGTCCGGGTTCTCCATCCCGCGCGAGGAGATGGGCGCACGCGCGCTCGTCCTGCTCTCGCGCCTCGTCGCCGAGTCCGGGTCGGGTCGCTCCGACCGCAAGGCCGCGCGCGCCGCCCGGGTCCCCGAGGACGAGCTGCACCAGCTCCTCGAGTGCGTCGACGTCGACGGCGAGACCGTCGCGGCGCCGCCGGTCCCGGCGCACGTCCCCGGCGCCTGACCACCGTCCAGACCTCAGAGCACCAGAGCACCAGAGAAACGGAACCCCAGCGTGACCCATCCAGACCTCCAGGCAGACGTCCTCGTCGTCGGTGCCGGGCTCGGCGGCGTCGCCGCCGCGCTCGCCGCGGCGGAGCGGGGCGCCCGCGTCGTCCTCACCGAGGAGCACCCGTGGATCGGCGGGCAGCTCACGTCGCAGGCGGTGCCGCCGGACGAGAGCGCGTGGGTCGAGCGGTTCGGCGTGACCGCGCGCTACCGCGCGCTGCGCGACGGCATCCGCGACGTCTACCGCCGCTCCTACCCGCTCACCGACGCCGCGCGCACGTGGGACGCCCTCAACCCCGGCGCGGGCTGGGTCTCCAAGCTGTGCCACGAGCCGCGCGTCGCGGTCGGGGTGCTCGAGGAGATGCTCGCCCCGTGGCGGTCCGCGGGCCGGATCCGCCTCCTCGAGCGCGTGCGCCCGACGGCGGCCACGACCGACGGGGACCGCGTCACCTCGGTAACCCTCACCCCGGTCACCGACGGCGCGGCGGCGGGGGTCGGCGAGAGCGTCACCGTTCACGCCGCGTTCGTCGTCGACGCCACCGAGACGGGCGAGCTCCTGCCCCTCACGGGCACGGAGTACGTCACGGGCTTCGAGTCCAACCGCGAGACGGGGGAGCCGAGCGCGCCCGACGAGGCGCAGCCGGACAACGTGCAGGCGCTGAGCGTGTGCTTCGCCGTCGAGCACGTGGACGGCGACCACACGATCGACCGGCCCGAGCGCTACGACTTCTGGAGCACGTACACACCGGGCCCGTGGAACGGGCGGCGCATGCTGTCGTGGGAGGCGCCGAACCCGCGCACGCTCGCGATGGACGTGCGGTCCTTCACGCCGAACCCGGGCGACGACGCGCGCGCCGTGGACGCCGACCAGTCGAAGAACCCGGGCGACGGCAACCTGTGGACGTTCCGGCGCATCGCGGCGCGCGACCTGTTCGCGCCCGGCCACTACGCGAGCGACCTGTGCCTCGTGAACTGGCCGAGCATCGACTACTTCCTCGCGCCGGTGCTCGACGTGCCGCGCGACGTGGAGGAGGCGCGGATCGCCGACGCCCGGCAGCTCAGCCTCTCGATGCTCTACTGGATGCAGACCGAGGCGCCCCGCCCCGACGGCGGGACGGGGTTCCCCGGACTGCGCCTGCGACCGGACGTCATGGGCTCGGCCGACGGCCTCGCCCAGGCGGCCTACCACCGCGAGTCCCGCCGCCTGCGCGCGGTGACGACGGTGACGGAGAACGACGTCTCGTACGCCGTGCGCGGGGACCGGGGCGCGACGCGCTACGACGACTCGGTCGGCGTCGGCATGTACCGCATCGACCTGCACCCCTCGACGGGCGGCGACACGTACATCGACGTCGCGTCGACCCCGTTCGAGATCCCGCTCGGCGCGCTCCTCCCGCAGCGCGTGACCAACCTGCTCGCGGCCAACAAGAACATCGGCACGACGCACGTCACCAACGGCTGCTACCGCCTGCACCCGGTCGAGTGGAACATCGGCGAGGCCGCCGGCCACCTCGCGGCCCACTGCCTCGCGACCGGGCGCACGCCGCACGCCGTCCAGTCCAAGGCCGACCTGCTCGCCGACTACCAGGACGAGCTCGTCCGGGCCGGCGTCGAGCTGCGCTGGCCCGCCGAGGCGCACCCCTACTGACGCGGGCCCCGCCCGCACCGACACGGCCACCCTCAGTCCGAAGGAGAACTGATGACCCCCCTGACCCCCCGCCGCGCACCCCGCCCGGCCCGCATCCGACACCGCCTCGTGAGCGCACCCCTGGCCGCAGGCGGCGTCGCGCTCGCCCTCGTCCTCACCGCGTGCTCCGGCGGCGGCGACGACGTCGCCGGCGAGCCGAGCACGCCGAGCGAGCCCGTCGAGCTGCGCATGACCGTCTGGACGGCCGACGAGACGCAGCTCGCGCAGTTCCAGGAGATCGCCGACGCGTACGTCGCGGACAACCCCGACCTCGTCTCGGGCGTGACGTTCGAGACGATCCCGTTCGAGGACTACACGACGTCGCTCACGACGCAGCTCGCGGGCGGCAACGCCCCGGACCTCGCGTGGATCCTCGAGAGCTACGCGCCCGAGTTCGTCGCGAGCGGCGCGCTCGTGGACGTCGCCCCCAAGCTCCAGGAGGCCGAGGGGTACGAGTACGACGACCTCCTGGACTCCTCGCTCGCGCTGTGGGAGAAGGACGGCGGCCTCTACGCCTACCCGTTCTCCAACTCGCCGTTCGCGATGTTCGTCAACACCGACCAGGTCGCCGCCGCGGGCCAGCCGAACCCGGCCGACCTCGTCGCGTCGGGAGACTGGACCTACGACCAGGCCCGCGACATCTCGGCGGCCGCCGCGGCGACGTCGGGCAAGCAGGGCCTCGTGGTGCGCGACTTCGACTTCAAGGTGTGGGAGAACCTGTCGACCGTCTGGGACGGCTGGGACGCGGCGCCGTGGAACGAGGACGGCACGCAGTGCACGTTCACCGACCCGGAGATGGTCGACGCGCTCACGTGGATCCACGACGCGACGTTCGTGGACAAGGCGATGCCCGGTCCGGGCACGACGGCCGACTTCTTCGCGGGCGACGCCGCGATGACGATCACGCAGATCAGCCGCGCGTCCGCGCTCGACGACTCGTTCGCGTGGGACGTCGTGCCGCTCCCGGCCGGTCCCGCGGGTCAGCAGAACGTCATCGGCCAGGCGGGCATCGGCGTCTTCGCGGCGGGCGAGCACCCGGACGTCGCCGCCGACTTCCTCGCGTGGTTCACCAACCCGGAGAACGCCGAGACGCTCGCCGCGTACTTCCCGCCGCCGCGCGAGTCGCTCCTGAACGCGGAGACGCTCGGCGCGGCGAACCCGAAGCTCAGCGAGACCCAGCTCCAGGCGGTCGTGGTCGACGGCATCCAGGGCGCGGTGACCAAGCCGTCGCACCAGAACTTCGCCAAGCTGCAGGACACGGTGCGGGCCCAGCTCGACGCGCTGTGGACCGCGGACGCCGACGTCGAGGGCGTGCTCGCCGACACGTGCGCGGCGATCCAGCCCCTGCTCGGGGACTGAGCGTGGCGTCCTCCGCACTCGCACGACGGGACGCGGCCGTGGGGTACACCATGGTCGCGCCCGCCGTGCTCGGCGCGCTCGCGTTCGTCGTCGCGCCGCTGGTCGCCGTCGTCTGGTACTCGCTGCACGAGTGGAACGTCCTCGCCAACACGTTCACGTTCGCGGGCGCCGACAACTACGAGCGCATGCTCTCCGACCCCGGCCTGCGCGACTCGCTCCTCGCGAGCCTGTGGTTCTCGATCGGCCTCGTGGTCCTCAACATCTCGCTCGCGCTGCTCCTCGCGGTGCTGCTCAACCAGAGGCTCCCGGGCACGACGACGTTCCGCACGTTCTTCTTCTCGCCGGTGGTCGTGTCGCTCGTCGCCTGGACGATCGTGTGGAGCTTCCTGCTCCAGGCGGACGGCGGGATCAACGGGTTCCTTTCGCTGCTCGGCATCGAGGGACCGAACTGGCTGCGCGGCGAGACGACGGCCATGATCTCGGTGATCGTCGTCCAGGTGTTCAAGAACGTCGGCCTCAACATGATCCTGTTCCTCGCGGCGCTGCAGGGGGTACCGGAGGAGGTCCAGGAGGCGGCGCGCATCGACGGCGCGGGCGCCTGGCGACGCTTCCGGTCGATCACGCTCCCGCTCATCAGCCCGACCCTCCTGCTCGTCTCGATCCTCACGATCGTCGGCTCGCTCGAGGTGTTCGCGCAGATCGCCGTGCTCACGGGTGGCGGCCCGGGGAACTCGACGACCGTGCTCGTCTACTACCTGTACCAGCAGGCGTTCCGCTTCAACGACTTCGGCTACGCGAGCGCGATCTCCGTCCTGCTGTTCGTCATCGTCCTCGTCCTGACACTCGTGCAGTGGCAGACGCGCAAGAGGTGGGTCTTCCATGAAGTCTGACGTGATGCCCGGCCCGGCCACGCTCCCGGGCGCGGACGGCGGACCGGACCGGCCTGCGCCGTCGGGCGACGGCACCGACGGGCCGCGGCACGCACCCGCGCGGCGCGACCGGGCCGCGCGGTCCCGGCGCCGGTGGGGACGCTGGGCCCTCGTGGCGCTGCTCGTCGTGCTCAGCGTGCCGTTCGTGTTCCCCACGTGGTGGATGGCGACGTCGAGCCTCAAGCCGATGAGCGAGATCCTGCGCGCCGTGCCGACGCTGTGGCCGCAGGACCCGTCGTTCGCGGCGTACGGGGAGGTGTTCCGGCTGCAGCCGTTCGCGCAGCAGTACTGGAACAGCCTCTACATCGCCGCGCTGGTGACGGTCGGGACGATCCTCGTGTCGTCGATGGCCGGGTACGCGTTCGCGCGCATCCGGTTCCCCGGGGCGAACGCGCTGTTCCTGCTCGTCCTCGTGGGGCTGCTCGTGCCGTCGGAGGTGACGATCGTCCCGCTGTTCCGGATGGTCAACTCGCTCGGGCTCATCGACACGCACTGGCCGCTCGTGGTCATCCCGATCCTCGGGGCGCCGAGCGTCCTGGCGACGTTCATCATGCGGCAGTTCTTCCTCGGGCTGCCGGGCGAGCTCGAGGAGGCCGGACGCATGGACGGACTGGGCCGCTGGGGGATCTTCTGGCGGATCGCGTTCCCGCTGTCGCGCTCGGCGATCTCGGCCGTCGCGATCTTCACGTTCCTCAAGTCGTGGAACCTGTACCTCGAGCCGATCGTGTACCTGTCGAGCAAGGACCGGTTCACGCTGCCGCAGGCGCTCACGCAGTACGTCGACGCCTACGGCGGCCCGATGTGGAACGTGCAGCTCGCCGCGACGACGCTCACCGTGCTGCCGGTCCTCGCGGTGTTCCTCGTCGCGCAGAAGCAGTTCGTCCAGGGCCTGGCCCACTCGGGCCTCAAGGGCTGACGGACCGCCCACCCGTGAGTGCATGAAATAGTCGCCATCCTGCCCAGGATCGGCGACTATTTCATGCACTCACCGGGGGCGGCCTAGGCTCGACCGCGTGGCTCACCTTCTCGGTGCCGACGGCATCTCGCTGACCGTCGGCACCCGCACCCTGCTCGACGACGTCTCGCTCGGCCTCGACGACGGCGACCGCGTCGGCATCGTCGGCCCCAACGGTGCCGGCAAGTCGACGCTGCTGCGCCTGCTCGCCGGCACGCAGCAGCCCGACGGCGGTCGCGTCACCCGGGTGGGCGGGCTGCGGGTCGGCCTGCTCGACCAGCGCGACGACGTCGGCACCGGCGCGACGATCCGCGACCTCGTGCACGGCGACGCCGAGACGCACGCGTGGGCGTCCGACGCGAGCATCCGTACCGTGCACGCCGGCCTGCTGGCCGACCTCGACCTCGACGCCCCCGCGGACACGCTGTCCGGCGGGCAGCGTCGTCGCGTCGCGCTCGCGGCGCTGCTCGTCGCCGACCACGACGTGCTGTTCCTCGACGAGCCGACGAACCACCTCGACGTCGAGGGCGTCGCGTGGCTCGCCGCGCACCTGGGCGACCGGTTCGCGCGCCCGGGCGCGAAGGGCGCGCTCGTCGTGGTGACGCACGACCGCTGGTTCCTCGACGCCGTCTGCTCGCGCATGTGGGAGGTGCGCGGCGACGGCTCCGGCGCGGTCGAGGGCTACGAGGGCGGGTACGCCGCCTACGTGCTCGCGCGCGCCGAGCGCCAGCGCACCGCGGCCGTCGCCGCGGAGAAGCGCGACAACCTGCTGCGCAAGGAGCTCGCGTGGCTGCGGCGCGGGGCGCCCGCGCGCACGTCCAAGCCCAAGTTCCGGCTCGACGCGGCGGCGGCGCTCATCGCCGACGTGCCACCCCCGCGCGACACGCTCGAGCTCACGCGCACCGCGACCAAGCGGCTCGGCAAGGACGTGCTCGACCTCGAGGACGTCACGGTCGCGGTGCCTCGCCAGGACGGGCAGGGTGAGCGGGTGCTGCTCGACGACGTCACGTGGCGCCTCGGCCCGGGCGACCGGTACGGGGTCGTCGGCGTCAACGGCGCCGGGAAGACGACCCTCCTCGCCCTGCTCGCCGGGCGGCGCGGGCCCGACGCGGGCCGGGTCAAGCGCGGCAAGACGGTGCACGTCGCCGAGCTGTCCCAGGACGTCGGCGAGCTCGACGACATCGCCGGGTCGCGCGTCATCCAGGTGATCGAGGACGAGAAGCGGTCGGTCGTCGTGGACGGCAAGGAGCTCACCGCGTCCCAGCTCGTCGAGCGGCTCGGGTTCACGCGCGAGCGGTCGCAGACCCTCGTGCGCGACCTCTCGGGCGGCGAGCGCCGCCGCCTCCAGCTCCTGCGCCTGCTCGTCGCCGAGCCCAACGTGCTCCTGCTCGACGAGCCCACGAACGACCTCGACACCGACACGCTCGCCGCGCTCGAGGACCTGCTCGACGGCTGGCCCGGAACGCTGATCGTCGTCTCGCACGACCGCTACCTGCTGGAGCGCGTGGCGGACCGCCAGGTCGCCCTGCTCGGGGACGGCAAGGTGCGCGACCTGCCGGGCGGCGTCGAGCAGTACCTCGAGCTGCGGCGCGCGGCGCTCGCGGGCACGACGTCGGGCGGGTTCGCGTCGTCGAGCGGCTTCGCGCCGTCGGCCGGGGGCGACGGCGTGGACGAGGGGTCCGCTGCGGACGTCCCGGCGGGCCCGAGCGCTGCCGAGGTGCGGGCCGCCAAGAAGGAGATCAACCGCATCGAGCGGCGGCTGTCGAAGATCGCCGAGGTCGAGGGCCGCCTGCACGAGAAGATCGCGGCGAACGCGACCGACTTCGCCGCCGTCGCGGAGCTCGACGCCGAGCTGCGCACGCTCGCGGCCGAGAAGGACGAGCTCGAGGCCGCCTGGCTCGAGGCGGCGGAGATCGCGGGATGACGGCGGGGGCGACACCCGGGCCGCGCGGGATGCGGGTCGGCGTCTCGGCGCGCGGCGTCGAGGTCGACGACGGGCAGGGCGGGGTCCTGGCCCCCTGGGCGGACGTGCGCCGCGTCACGGCGTTCGCGCTCGACGCCGTGGTCCGCACGGTGCGCTACGTGTCGTTCGACCTCGTGAACGGGCACAGCGTCGAGGTGGACGACGCCGCCCCCGAGTGGGGCGACCTGGTCGCCACGCTGCCGGGCGTCGCGCGCCTCGGGGTGGCGGACCTCCCGGCGGCGCTGGACGCGCTCGCACCGGGGGGCGACGTGCTCGTGCTGGCGGAGCCCGCCCGCTCGCGCTGAGCCCCGGCCCGGGCGGGCGCGGGGAGCTGCGCGGAGCCGCGGGCAGGCGGCGCGGTGCTCAGCGGCGCAGGAAGCCCATGCGGTCGTCGGGGTCGACGCGCTCGAGGATCGCCCCGGCGATGGCGTCGAGCTGGGCGACCTGCTCGTCGGTGAGCGGGTCGATCACGTGGTCGCGGACGGTCGCGACGTGGCCCGGTGCGGTGGCGACGACCTTCTCCCACCCGGCGTCGGTGAGGTGCGCGTTCGTGGCCCGGCGGTCCTCGGGGCACGGGACGCGCTCGACGAGCCCGCGCTTCTCCAGGCGCGCGACGACGTGCGAGAGCCGGGGGAGCGTCGCGTTGGTGGCGCCGGCGAGGTCGGTCATGCGCAAGGTCCGGTCACGGGCCTCGGAGAGCATGGCGAGCACGTAGTACTCGAAGTGGCTGAGGTCGGCGTCTCGCCGGAGCTGGGAGTCCAGGACGCCCGGCAGCAGCTCCACGACCGCCACGAGCCGCTTCCACGCGTCGAGCTGCTGGTCGTCGAGCCAGCGGGGTTCAGTCGTCATCGGGCCTCCTCCGGTACGACCATCGTAATAGTTGACGCTACAAGTTTAGCGCGCTACCGTGATGGTTGTAGCAACAACCAATAGCCGACCGTGCGGCCGGCGCAGGAAGGGAAGCCACCATGAGCAGCATCACCATCATCGGCGCGGGCAACATGGGCTCCGCGATCACCGGCCTCGCGCTCGCCGCGGGCAGCGAGGTGCAGGTCCTCACACGCGAGGCGACCGACCTGGACCCGCGGGTCGCGGCCGGCACGGTAGGCGACGAGCTCAAGGGCGACGTCGTCGTCCTCGCCCTCCCGTACGGGGCCGTCGCGGAGGTCGTCGACCTCTACGCCGACCGCCTCGACGGCAAGGTCGTCGTCGACATCACCAACCCGCTCGACTTCGCCACCTTCGACGCCCTCGTCGTGCCCGACGGCTCGTCGGCCGCGGCGCAGCTCCAGCAGCGTGTGCCGGGCGCGCGCGTGCTCAAGGCGTTCAACACGAACTTCGCCGCGACCCTCGCGTCCGGGCAGGTCGGCCCGCTCCCGACGACGGTCCTCGTCGCAGGCGACGACGCGGACGCCAAGGCGGCGCTCGCCGGCGCGGTGTCCGGCGTCCGCGTGGTCGACGCCGGCTCGCTGAAGCGCGCGCACGAGCTCGAGGCCCTCGGCTTCCTGCAGCTCACGCTCGCCGCGGGGGAGAAGACGTCCTGGACGACGGGCTTCGCGCTCGCCGAGTGACGACGCGTCCTCCTGCGCACGGCGGCCGGCCACCCCGGAGGAGGGTGACCGGCCGCCGTGGTGCGCCCTGGGTCAGCCGCGAGCCTTCTCCACCGCCGCCCGGGCCGTCTCGCGCTCGGCCTTCTCCGCCTCGCGCAGCGCCTTCTCGAGCTCGCGCACCCTCTTCTGCGCCTCCCGCACCCGACGCTCGGCGTCGCGCCGCTTGAGCGTCGCCTTCTTCACCTTCGGGTCCTTGACGTGCACAGCCACCTCTGGCGGGGCGACGGCGTCGCGCGGGTCGGTCTCCGTGCCCGTGCCGTGGGCCGGGCCGACCGCGTCGTCGGACGTACCGCCCGGGGCGGAGGAGTCTCGCCCCGCGCCGGGGGCACCCGCGTCCCGTGCGTCGACGTAGACCGCGATCCCGTCGAGGACGCGCTCGAGGCCCCACGCGGTGTCATCGATCTCGCCGTCCTCCGCGTACGTGCCTGCCTCGACGAGCGGGCGCAGGTAGGGGAAGCGCACCTCGTCGACGAGCTCGCGCAACGCACCGCCCCAGCCGCCGCCCAGGACGGCCTCGTCGCCGCCGGCCGCGGTGACCGCGCGGGCCAGGTCCGTCTGGAGGCGGGCGGCGTTCCGCGCGTACCCGCTCACGAGGAGGATGACGGACATCTTCTCCTCGTCGTCGAGCGGCGTGGAGCGCAGGGCGCGCAGCCCGCTGTCCGCCCCGCGCAGGTTGTTCGGCGTGAGGGGCGCGCCGGTCACCGGGATGTCGAGGAACCACGGGTGGGACGCGAACACCGCCATGGTGAACTGCGCCCACTCGCGCAGCTCCGCGCGCCAGTCCGCGGGGTCGTGCGCGGGCGGGTACTCGACGTCGAGCGCGGCCTCCTGCATGAGGAGCAGCAGGTCGTCCTTGCTCGTCACGTACCGGTAGAGCGACATCGTCGTGAAGCCGAGGCTCTGCGCGACCTTCGCCATGGAGACCGCGCCCAGCCCGTCGGCGTCGGCGATCTCGATGGCGGTCTCGACGATCCGCTCGATGCTCAGCTCGCGCTTGGGCGTGCGCTCGGGACGTTCGGCGACGCCCCACGCGAGCGCGAGCCGGGGCGGGAGGTCGGGTGCGTCCGTCATGGGTTCATCCTCCCCGACCGACGCCGGTCCCGTACGGACCGTCGCCGACCAGGCCCTCCCGGCGGCGCGAGCAGGTGGTCTTGGCGCGTCCGGTCGGCGGGACGCGCCAGGACCACCTGCTCGGCCGAGGTGGGGGTGGGGTGGGGGCGGGGGGTCAGCGGGCTGTGCGGCGGCGGTAGAGGATCGAGCCGGTGGCGCAGCTCGCGGCCAGGAAGCCGACGAGCCACGCGATCGCGGTGAGGACCGTCGTCGCGTCGGGTGCACCGGCCAGGAGGCCGCGGAACGTCTCGATGATCGGGGTGAACGGCTGGTTCTCGGCGAACCCGTGCAACCACGACGGCATCGTCTCGATCTCGACGAAGCCCGAGCTGAGGTAGGGCACGAACAGGAAGAGGAAGTTCACCGACTGCGACGCCTCGACGCTCAGGACCAGGCCGAGCGCGACGCTCAGCCAGGTGAAGGTGAGCACCGCGAGCACGGCGAACGCGACGAGGCCCAGCCAGTCGCCCAGCCCGGCGTCGGGGCGGAAGCCCAGCGCGAGCGCCACGGCCACCACGACGACGGCGGACGCGAGGTTGCGCGCGACGCTCGCCACGACGTGCCCCCACAGGGCGGACGGCCCGAAGATCGGCAGCGTCTTGAACCGGTCGATCGTGCCCGACGTCATGTCCTGCGCGACGCCGACGGCGGCGGTCGCCGAGCCGAACCCGAGGCACATCACGAGCACGCCCGGGACGACGTAGTCGATGTAGTCGTCCCCGCCGATCGCGCCGCCGAAGATGACGACGAACACGAGCATGATCATCACGGGCAGCGCGAACGCGGTGATGAGCCCGTCGACGCTGCGGAGCTGTCGTCGCGTCTCGCGCGCGACCATGGTGCGCACGTCGCGCGCGGCGGTCGCCGGGGTCTGCCGTGCGCGCGACGGCGTGGCGCTGCGGGGGCGGTCCAGGGTGGTCGCGGTCGAGGCGCTCATCGGGCGCCCTCCTTCCGGGTCAGGGCGAGGAAGACGTCGTCGAGCGTGGGCTTGACGACGCTGACCCCGACGACGGCGAGATCGTGGGAGTCGGCCGCGGCGAGCACGTCGCGGATCGTGCGGACGGGGTCGTCGCTCGGCGCGGTGAGCGACAGGTCCTTCTCGTCCGTGGTCGTGCGGGCGAGCCCCAGCGTCGGCGCGAGCCCGACGGCGGCCGCGAGGCTCGCGGGGTCGTCGAACGCGACGCGCACGTGGTCGCCCGCGACGAGAGCCTTGAGCTCGGCCGTCGTGCCACGCGCGGCGACGCGGCCGTCGTGCAGGACGGCGATCGTGTCGGCGAGGCGGTCTGCCTCCTCCAGGTACTGGGTCGTCAGCAGGACCGTCGTCCCGTCGGCGGCCAGGCCGCGGACGACGTCCCAGAGCTGGGCGCGCGACGCCGGGTCGAGTCCCGTCGTCGGCTCGTCGAGGACCAGCACCGCCGGGTCGGCGACCAGGCTGATCGCGAGGTCGAGGCGACGGCGCATGCCGCCCGAGTACGTCCCGACCCGGCGGTCGGCGGCGTCGGTGAGGTCGAAGCGGGCGAGGAGCTCGTCCGCGCGTCGCCGCACCGCGCGCCGGGGGAGGTGCGCGAGCTCGCCCATCATGACGAGGTTCTCGCGGCCCGTCTGGAACTCGTCCACCGACGCGTACTGGCCCGTGAGCGCGATCGTCTCGCGCACCCGCGCCGCGTCGTGCACGACGTCGGCGCCGGCGACGCGGGCCGTGCCGCCGTCGGGCCGCACGAGGGTCGTGAGGATGTTGACGGTCGTGGTCTTGCCCGCGCCGTTGGGCCCGAGCAGCGCGAAGATCTCGCCGCGGCGCACGGTCAGGTCGACACCGCGCAGCACGGCGTGGTCGCCGTAGGACTTCTCGAGCCCCTGCACGGCGATCATCGGTTCGGTCATCGCCTTCTCCTTCTCGGTGGGACGTGCTACCTGTGTGCGGTGCACACTAGCGTGTATGGCATACACGACGTGTACACCATAAACATGTGCTCCGAGGTCGGTCAAGGACTCGGGTGCACCGAAGGAGAACGGCGGTCTCAACTGGTCATCGCAACATCCTGATTCGAGGGGTGTTTTCGGATGGTGCGTGGTGGGGTGTCGGTGCCGCGGCAGTGGCGGCGGGAGTTCTGGCGGGCGTTCGTCGATGGCGTGCCTGTGGTCGCGGCGGCCGCGGGGGTGGGCGTGTCGACCCGCACGGTGCAGGCCTGGATCGCTGAGTCTGGCGGGGTGCCTGATATCGATCTCGCCGCGCCCACGGGCCGGTTCGTGTCGTTCGAAGAACGCGAGCGGATGGCGTTGCTGCGTGCCGAGGGTCATTCGTACGCGGCGATCGGGCGGCGGCTGGGCCGTCCACGCTCGACGATCTGGCGTGAGTTGACCAACCCGGGCCGGCGGGCGAGCGATGGTCGGTATGTGCCCTCGGTCGCGCAGGCCCACCGCGACCGGCAGGCCGCGCGTCCCAAACAGGATCGGCGCAAGCTCGCGCTCGACCCGCGCCTGGCGGGCTATGTCTGCGACCGGCTGGACGGCACCGTGCGACCGGACAGCCGCCGCGCACGGGTGTGGAGCCCGCAGCAGATCGCGAACCGCCTCCCGGTCGACTTCCCCGATGATGAGTCGATGCGGATCAGTCACGAGGCGATCTATCAGGCGTTGTATGTCCAGGGCCGTGGCGGGCTGCGCGCCGAGCTGCACACCGCGCTGCGGACCGGACGCGCCCGCCGCCGCCCTCGGGCCCAGGCCCGCACCAAGCGTCAGGGGCAACGCCTGCTACCGCCCGATGTCCTGATCAGCGAACGCCCGGCCGAGATCGCCGACCGCGCCGTGCCGGGCCACTGGGAGGGCGATCTGATCATCGGTGCCGGCAACAAGTCCGCGATCGGGACCCTGGTCGAGCGCAGCACCCGGTTCGTGATGCTGCTGCACCTGCCGCACGGCTACGCCGCCGAGCAGGTCGCAGAAGCGATGCGGACCAAGATCCGGGCCCTGCCCGAGCACCTACGACGCACCCTCACCTGGGACCGGGGCCGAGAGATGACACCGAACGTCGGCATCGACATCGGATTCACCGATCCCATCGACCTGTTCTTCTGCGACCCGCACGCACCCTGGCAGCGCGGCAGCAACGAGAACACCAACGGGCTCCTACGCCAGTACTACCCCAAAGGCACCGACCTGTCCGTGCACCCCGCATCCGACCTCGAAGACGTCGCAGACGCCCTCAACACCCGACCCCGCCAAACCCTCGGCTGGGCCACCCCCGCCGAGAAGCTCGCCGCGCTACTCTCACCAACCTGACCAACCCGATGTTGCGATGACCGGTTGAGACCAAGAACCCCGGTACCCCGAGGTAGAAGCCTGGTCCCGCGAGAGAGAACCGTGGTCCCGCGAGAGAGAACCGTGGTCGCGCGAGGTAGGGCGGTGGTTCGCGAGGGAGAACCCTGGGAGCGCCGGCCCTACCTTGCGCGGGGGCGGGGGGAGCCCGTAAGTGCGAGGCCGATCACCGTCATCGCCACGAGCGCGCCGAGCACGACGGCGACCGGTGCGGCCCACGTGCCCGTCGCCGAGTGCAGGGCGCCGGCCAGCGTCGGGGCGACCGCCGCGAGGCAGTACCCCACGGACTGCACCGTCGCCGACGCCTGGCGCCCGCGCCGGATGGTCGGGAAGTGCTGCGCGACGAGCGTGAAGATGACGACGAAGTTCGCCGCCTGCGCGACACCCGCCATCGACGCCCACACCGCCCACAGACCGGGCGCGGCGAGAAGGCCCACGGGCAGCGCGAGCCACAGCACCGCGATCACGGCGAAGCTCGTCCGCATCGACCAGCGGCGCACTGCGAGCGGCACCGCGAGCCCGCCGACGATCGCGAAGCCCTGGAACAACGACGCCGCGCCACCCGACGCCGCGCGCGGGATCCCCGCAAGGTCCTCCAGGATGAGCGGCAGCCACGCCGTGAGCGCGTAGAAGCTCGACGACTGGAGCGCGAACATCGCGCACAGCCACCACGTGAACGGCGTCGCGAGGACGTGGCGCTCGCGCGCGGCGGAGGGGTCGGTTCCCGTGACCCCCTCGGCCGCCGCGGTGGCGAGAGCGTCGGCGTCGGCGTCGGGGTCGGGACCGGTCGAGCCCGGGTCGCTCGACCCGCCCCTGTCGCCCGGCCGCGCGGTGTCGGGCGAGGATGTCGTTCCTGACGACGTCCCGCTCCCCGTGCCCTGTGCCGTCGGTCGCGGCGCGCTCGCCTCGCGCGGGACGGCGCGCAGCCACCAGACGAGCGCGACGACGGCGAGCACGGACCAGGACGCCAGCGCCCAGCGCCACCCGACGGCGTCGGCCAGGGGTGCGGTGAGCGCCGTCGTCGCGACGGTCCCCACGTTGATCGCCGCCGTGTACAGGCCGGTCACGGTCGCGACGTGCCCGGGGAAGTCGCGCTGCGCGATCATCGGGACCGCGAGGTTCGCCGTCGTGATGCCGAGCCCGAGGAGCACCGTCCCGGCGAAGGTCCCCGCCGTGCCGAGGGTGTCGGCGCCGAGGGCGGCGAGGTCCGCCGACCGCAGGAGCGTCCCGGCGAGGATCAGCCCGAGCGCGACCGCGATCGCCGTCCGCAGCGACGATCGTCCGAGCAGCCCGGCGACGGCGGGGGTCGCGAGCGCGAAGCACAGGACGGGGATGCCGGTGAGCAGGCCCGCGGCCGCGGCCGTCAGGTGGAGGTCGGCGGCGACGTCCGCGACGACGGGCGGCAGCGCCGTGAGCGGCGCGCGCAGGTTGACCGCGACCAGCAGCACCGCGACGAGCAGCACGCCGTCGATCCCGCCGCGGAACGTGCTCGGGCGGGGCGGCCGGGACGGCGGCATCGGGCGGTGACCTCCGGGTGCGGGGCGTGAGCGACGCCGCACGCCCGGTCAGCCGGGCCGTCGGTCAGTCGTCGAACTGTCCTCCGACTGTACGCAGGAGCGCCGCGAGCGCAGGGCGGCCGCCGGGCTCGAGCGCGTCGAGGATGCGGGCCTCCACCGCGAGCAGGTCGGTCATCGCCGTGTCCACGCGTTCCAGTCCCTCGGGCGTGAGCTCGACGAGCACACCGCGCCGGTCGTCGGGGGACCGGCGGCGCACGACGAGCCCGCGCTCCTCCAGCCGGTCGATGCGGTTCGTCATGGTCCCGCTCGTCACGAGCGTCTGCGTGACGAGGGCCCCGGGCGAGAGCCGGTACGGCTCGCCGGCCCGCCGCAGCGCGGACAGGACGTCGAACTCCCACGTCTCGAGGTGCCCCCGCGCGAACGCGGTCCGGCGCGCGCGGTCGAGGTGCCGGGCGAGGCGGTCGACGCGCGAGAAGACGGTGAGCGGCTCGACGTCGAGGTCTGGCCGCTCGCGCTGCCAGGCCGCGACGATGCGGTCGACCTCGTCCTCGTGCTGCTGCTCCATGACGCGAGGGTACTCGATATGTCTCGACATCAAGACTCTTGATGCCCGCCCGCCTAGCTGTAGCCGGCCGAGAGAACCGCGGTCGCGCGAGAGAGAACCGTGGTCGCGCGAAGTAGAACCGTGGTCAGCCGAGGTAGAACCCTGGTCTCCCCGAGTGCGGCACGCAGGGCGAGGCGAGGACGATCCTGGCACCGCGGGCAGTCGCCCGGGTGCGCCAAGACCAGGGTGGGACGACGCCGGGCGGGGTGGGTGGTGGTGCCGCGTCGTGGTCGGGCCTGGCGGGAGCCGCGAGGAACGAGCGGCGGATGGCAGACGCGGCACCACCACCCACCCCGACCACCCAGCGCGACCACGCGCCGTCGGGCACGACCACGGTTCTACGTCGCGAGACCACGGTTCTACCTCGGCAGACCACGGTTCTACTTCGGCCCACCAGTGTTCTGTCTCGTGCGACCGGGGTTCTCCCTCGGCGTCAGGTGGTGCGGAGGGCGTCCTTGAGGCGGACGCGGGCTCCGGTACGCAGGACCGCGTTGGAGTAGATCTTCGCGGCGAGCCACACGAGGACCGGGATGACGACGATCGACAGGCCGAGCGCGAGGAGGGCCTCCCAGGTCTCGGCGCTGCCGAGCGCGATGCGCACGGGCATGAGGAGCGGCGAGCACAGGGGGACGTACGACAGCCACACGACGAGCGGGTTGTCCGGGGCCCACGGCGCGACGGACACGCCGACGATGTACGGCACGACCATGAGGAACGTGACGGGCGTGGTCACCGCCCCGACGTCCTCCTGGCGCGAGACGAGCGCGCCGAGCCCGGCCATGAGGAGCGCGTAGCTGACGAACCCGACGACGAACCAGACGAGTGCCCAGACGGCAGCGGTGCCGAGGTCGATGGTCGACGTGTCGACCAGACCGAGGCCGAGCGCGGTGCCGACGCCCGCGAGCACGACGAGCGCGACCTGCCCGAGCCCGACGAGCCCGATGCCGAGCACCTTGCCCGCCATGAGCTGCCAGGGCCGGACGGTCGAGAGCAGGAGCTCGACGACGCGGCTCGTCTTCTCCTCGACGACGCCCTGCGCGATGAGCTGCCCGCTGATCATGATGGCCATGAAGAGCAGGATGCCGGTGACGAGGCCGGTGACGTAGCGGGTCGGGTCGAACTCGCTGGGCTCGCCGATCGTGCGGACGGTCGGCGCGGCCGTCGCGACGTCGCCCGCGACCTGGGCGGGGTCGCCGCCGAGGCTCGCGACGGCGTCGGACAGCGCGGTCTGCTGGGCGAGGGTCGTGAAGACCGCCGTGAGACCGGGGGAGAGCTCGGTGTCCACGACGACGGTGGGGGCGTCGGCCGTCCCGGTGACGAGAGCGTCGAGATCCCCGTCCTGTACCTGGGCCTCGCCTGCGGCGTCGTCCGCGACGTCGACCGTCTCGACCTCGGTCCCGAGCGTGCTGCCCGTGGTCTCGATCGACTCCGCGAGGGCCGACGTCTCGGGCGTGACGCCCACGCGCTCGGCGGTCGGGCCGGACGAGCTCGCGGCGTTGAGCACGAACCCGCCGAGCACGACGGCGCCGACGAGGATCACCGTCAGCCACACGAACGACTTCGAGCGCAGCCGCGTCATGATCTCGCGGCTCGCGACGAGGCGGATGGCGCCCCAGGACGTCAACGAGGTTCCCGTGCTCATGCCCCCACCCCCACGGTCTCGGCGGCCGCGTCGGCAGGCGCATCCTCGGCGCTGACGACGTCGCGGTACAGCTCGGTGAGCGACGGCCGCACGAGCGAGAACTCGTGCACCGGCCCGGCGGCGAGCGCGGCGCGCAGCACGGCCTGCTCGCGCCCGCTCGTCCCGTCGATCCCGGTCCCGTCGCCCGGCGTGAGCTCGACGACGCTGCGCGACCCCTCGAGGCGGACGGCCCGCGCGTCGGGCACGGCCCCGATCCAGCTCGCTCCCGGCGGCCCGTCCACGACCCATCGTTCGGTCTCGGTCCGCCGCAGCTCGTCGATCGTGCCGACCTCGACCATCGCGCCGTCCTTGATGATCCCGACGCGGTCGCACAGGCGTTCCACGAGGTCGAGCTGGTGCGAGGAGAAGACGACGGGGACGCCCGCGTCCGCGCGGTCGCGCAGGACGCCGCTCATGACGTCGACGGCGACCGGGTCGAGCCCGCTGAACGGCTCGTCGAGCACGAGCAGCTCCGGGTCGTGCGTGAGCGCCGCCGCGAGCTGCACGCGCTGCTGGTTGCCGAGCGAGAGCTTCTGCACCTCGTCGCCGCGGCGGGCGTCGACGCCGAGCGTCTGGGTCCAGCGCTCCATGGCGTCCTTCGCCTCGGTCGCTGACAGGCCGTGGAGCCGGGCGAGGTAGACGAGCTGCTCGCCGACCTTCATGCGCGGGTAGAGCCCGCGCTCCTCGGGCATGTAGCCGATGCGGCGGCGCGCGGCGAGGTCGATCGGCCTGCCGTCCCACCGCACCTCGCCGCCGTCGGCGGCGAGCACGCCGAGGACGATGCGCATCGTCGTGGTCTTGCCGGCCCCGTTGGAGCCGACGAAGCCGAAGATCTCCCCGGCACGCACGTCGAACGACGTCCCGCGCAGGGCGCGCACGTCGCCGTAGGTCTTGGTGAGCGAGTCGATCTCGAGTGTCGCCATGCGCCCAGACAACCACGGCCCCGCGCGGGGGGCACGGGACAGATGTCATGTCCTGCCCCTGCGGAGGGCGGGGGCAAGGACCTCCCGACGTCGGGGGCCGGCGCGGTCAGCCCAGGTGCTCGTCGCGCACGGGCGGCAGCGGCGTGCGCGCGGCGCGCACGGTGAGCCGGAGCATCGCCCCGGTCGCCTCGTCGACGGCCGCGACGTCGTCGCGCCGGACCGCGTCGAGCGCGACCCACAGGAGCTCGCGCGCGATCGCCGCCTCCCGATCGTCGAGCCGGCCGGAGATCGACTCGACCGCGCTCATCGAGACGAGGACCCGCATGCCCGCGGACGTGGGCGGTGCGACGCGGACGCGCCGGATCTCGACGGCGTCGCGCAGCGCCCTCCGCTCGGCGCGCGAGAGCCGGGGGCCGGCGACGTGCAGCAGCCCGCGTGCCAGCAGCGCGGCCGCGACGCCGAGCGTCGCCGCGACGACGACGAGGGTCGCGGGCGACTGACCTTGTGCCGCGCCGACCCCGAGCACCGCGAGCGCGGTCAGCGTGCCCGCGACCAGGCCCAGCCGGACCCCGTCGACCGACGCGTGCCACTCGGCGTGCCGCCGCACCCGGTCGAGCTCGCGCGGCGTCAGGCCGGGGACCAGCACGTCGGTGCGCTGGACGATGCGACCCGGCGACCCGGCGACGCCGCCCTGGGCGCAGCGCGCCGTCGTCCAGGTCGAGTATCCCCAGACCGTGGGACGGATCTCGTCCCGGCAGTCGTCGTGCGTGCGGTCGGTGGACCGGTCGTGCCCGTTCATGAAGTGCCCCGTCTTCGTCGGTCTGTCGTTCCGTCTGGAGAGACCGGAACGGTCGCGGGTCATGACGCGGGTTCTGGGAAGTTTCCCGGGGCGACCGGTGGAGGTGCGTGTCGGTCCGCGCTCACGAGCCGGGTGTCGTGATGAGGCGAGGTCGCTTCTCCATGTCGGCCAGGCCGTTCCACGCGAGGTTGACGAGGTGGGCCGCGACCTCGGTCTTCTTCGGCGAGCGCGCGTCGAGCCAGTACTGCCCCGTGAGGGCGACCATGCCGACGAGCATCTGCGCGTAGATCGGCGCGACCTTCGGGTCGAGCCCGCGCGTGCGGAACTGGTGGGCGAGCAGGTGCTCGACCTGGGTCGCGACGTCGCCGATGAGGCTGGAGAACGTGCCGGTGGCCTGGGCGACGGGGGAGTCGCGGACGAGGATGCGGAACCCGTCCTCGGACGCCTCGATGTACGACAGCAGCGCGAGCGCGGTGCGCTCGAGCAGGACCTTGGGGTGCCCGCCCTCGTCGAGCGCGCCGGAGAGCGCGGCGGTGAGCGCCTGGACCTCGCGGTCGACGACGACGGCGTAGATGCCCTCCTTGCCCCCGAAGTGCTCGTACACGACCGGCTTGGACACCTCGGCGCGCGCCGCGATCTCCTCGACGCTCGTCCCGTCGAACCCCTTCTCGGCGAACAGGCCGCGGCTCACCGCGAGCAGCTGCTCGCGCCGCTGGCTCGCGGTCATGCGGGATCGGGGGGTACGTCTGGACTCGGCCACGAGGACCATCATGCCGTGCTGTGCGCGACGGCGTCCGGAGCGTCCGACGCGCCCGGGTGCGGCCCGGTGCGCCTCGGGTGTGGCGCGGCCCACGCCGCGACCGGGGTGCGGATGGGGCGAGACGGGCGCAGGCGGCGTCGGGCACGCAGGCCGACCTGGCAGACTGTTCCAGGACCCACCCCGCACGGCAGCGGGTCCGATCCGCCTTGGTGTAATCGGCAGCACAAGGGTTTTTGGTGCCCTTGGTCCAGGTTCGAGTCCTGGGGGCGGAGCTCGTGCCACCGATCCCGAGGGGAACACCCATGGAAGCTCAGCAGGGCACCGACACCACCGTCGCCCCCGCTGCCGTGATCGTCCTCGCCGCAGGCGAGGGCACGCGGATGAAGTCGTCCACCCCCAAGATGCTCCACACCCTCGCGGGCCGCAGCCTGCTCGGGCACGTGCTCGTCGCGGCGCGCTCGCTCGACCCGGCGCTGCTCGCCGTCGTCGTGCGGCACGAGCGCGACCGCGTCGCCGAGCACGCGGTCTCGGTCGACCCGGACGCCGTCGTCGTGGACCAGGACGAGATCCCCGGGACCGGGCGCGCCGTGCAGTGCGCGCTCGTCGCGCTCGACGCGAAGGCCCACGCGCAGGCCCTCGTGGCCGGGGTGCCCGACGGCGAGGAGGGGCGCGGCCTGGGCGACGGGCTGGAGGGCCCGGTGGTCGTCACGGCGGGCGACACCCCGCTGCTCGACGGCGGCACGCTCGCCCAGCTCCTCGCCGCGCACGTCGCGGACGGCAACGCGGTGACGATGCTGACGACGGAGCTCGAGGACGCGACCGGGTACGGGCGCGTCGTGCGCGACGGCGCGGGCGACGTGCAGCGGATCGTCGAGCACAAGGACGCGTCGGCCGACGAGCGTGCGATCCGCGAGATCAACGCGTCGATCTACGTGTTCGACGCCGCGGTCCTGCGCCGCGGCCTGGGCACGCTCGGTCGCGACAACGCGCAGGGCGAGGTGTACCTCACGGACGTCGTCGCGGCGGCGCGCGCCGAGGGCGGCTCGGTCCGGGCGCTCGTGTCGGCGGACCCGACGATCGTCGAGGGCGTCAACGACCGCGTGCAGCTCGCGACGCTGCGCGCGGAGCTCAACCGCCGGATCCTCGAGGACTGGATGCGCGAGGGCGTGACCGTCGTCGACCCGACCTCGACGTGGGTCGACGTCGACGTCGAGCTCGCGCGCGACGTCACCCTGCTCCCGGGCACGCAGCTCCACGGCGCGACGGTGGTCGCCGAGGGCGCCACCATCGGCCCGGACACGACGCTCACGGACACCGAGGTCGGTGCGGGCGCGACCGTGACCCGCACGCACGGCTCGCTCGCGGTCCTGGGCGCGGGGACGTCCGTCGGCCCGTTCGCCTACCTGCGCCCCGGCACCGTGCTGGGCGCGCGGGGCAAGATCGGCACGTTCGTCGAGACGAAGAACGCGGAGATCGGCGAGGGCTCCAAGATCCCGCACCTGTCCTACGTGGGCGACGCGACGATCGGCGAGCACACGAACATCGGCGCCGCGTCGGTCACGGTCAACTACGACGGCGTGCACAAGCACCGCACGGTGATCGGCTCGCACGCGCGCACGGGCGCGGACAACATGTTCGTCGCTCCCGTGAGCGTCGGCGACGGCGCGTACACCGCGGCCGGGTCCGTCATCCGCCGCGACGTGCCCGCGGGTGCGCTCGGTGTGAGCGGTGGCCAGCAGCGCAACATCGAGGGCTGGGTCGAGCGCCGTCGCCCGGGCACCGCCGCCGCCGACGCCGCGGCCGCCGCGCGCGCGAACGACCCCGAGGCGCCTCCGCTCGGCGCGCAGGCGCAGGCACAGCTCGCCGACCAGAACGTCGCCGCGACCGCCGAGCGCCCGACCCCGCCCCCGCCCGGCCCCGAGCTCGAGCACACGCTCGAGGCGCTGCGTGGCGGTCGCCCCGCCGCCACGGCAGACTGACCGCGACCGGCCGAGACGTCTCAGAACCGCCCCCGTACCCGGAAACACCACCGAAGGAACCCACAGGTATGAGCAGCACGATCGCCGGAAACGGGGAGAAGTCCCTCGTCCTCGCCTCGGGACGCGCGCACCCCGAGCTCGCCAACGACGTCGCGCGGGAGCTGGGCATCGACCTGCTGCCCACGACCGCGTACGACTTCGCCAACGGCGAGATCTACGTCCGGTTCGGGGAGTCGGTGCGCGGCGCCGACGTCTTCATCCTCCAGAGCCACACCGCGCCGATCAACCAGTGGATCATGGAGCAGCTGCTCATGGTCGACGCCGCCAAGCGCGCCTCGGCCCGCACCATCACGGTCGTCCAGCCGTTCTACGGCTACGCGCGCCAGGACAAGAAGCACCGCGGCCGCGAGCCGATCTCGGCCCGCCTCATGTCCGACCTGTTCACCGCCGCGGGCGCCGACCGCCTCATGAGCGTCGACCTGCACGCCGCGCAGACGCAGGGCTTCTTCGACGGGCCGGTCGACCACCTGTGGGCCATGCCGATCCTCACCGACTACGTCCGCTCGCGCGTCGACACGTCGAACGTCACGGTCGTCTCGCCCGACGCCGGCCGCATCCGCGTCGCCGAGCAGTGGGCGGCGAAGCTCGGCGGCGGCCCGCTCGCGTTCGTGCACAAGACGCGCGACATCACGCGCCCCAACCAGGCCGTCGCCAACCGCGTCGTCGGCGAGGTCGAGGGCCGCGACTGCGTGCTCGTCGACGACCTCATCGACACCGGCGGCACGATCGCCGAGGCGGTGCGCGTCATCCTCGCCGCGGGCGCCCGGTCGGTCATCGTGGCCGCGACGCACGGCGTGCTGTCCGACCCGGCGGCGCAGCGCCTCTCGGAGTGCGGGGCGAGCGAGGTCGTCATCACCGACACGCTGCCCATCGCCGCGGAGAAGCAGTTCCCGCAGCTCACCGTGCTCTCCATCGCGCCGCTCGTCGCGCGCGCGATCCGTGAGGTGTTCGACGACGGGTCGGTCACCTCGCTCTTCGACGGCAACAGCTGACGCACCACCACCGGACGCCCCGCCGCGCACCCGCGCGGCGGGGCGTCCGCGTACGTAGACGCCGGGGCCGAGCGCGCGTGGCGCGGCGCGACGGCGGACTGCCGCGTAGCGTGAGCGCGTCGCCGACTGGTGCCGCCCGGCACCGCGACGCCGCGGGAGGAGACGCGATGGGTACCTCGGGAGTGACGACCACCGGCCAGGGCGCCGTGACGGCGACGCCGGACGTCGCCGTCGTCGAGCTGGGCGCGGAGTCGAGCGCCCCCGGGGTGCAGGAGGCCCTCGACCGGGCGAACGCCGGCCTCGCCGCGGCGCGCGACGCGCTCGTCGCGGCGGGTGTCCTACAAGCAGACGTGCGCACGTCGCAGACCTCGACCTGGACCGAGCAGCGCGACGACGGACCGCGCACGACGGCGCGCCTCACGCTGCGCGCGACCGTGCGCGACGTCGCGGCGTGCGGCGAGATCGTCCGTGCCGCCCTCGACGCGGCAGGGCCCGTCGCGCGGCTCGACTCGACGAGCCTCGCCGTCGGCGACCCCGGGCCGCTCGCCGTGGCGGCGCGCGACGCCGCGTACGCCGACGCGCGGTCCCGCGCCGAGCAGTACGCGCGCCTCGCCGGTCGGTCGCTCGGGCCGGTCGTCGAGATCCGTGAGGACTCCGGCGGCCCCGGCCCGATGCCGCGGATGATGGCGGCCAAGGCGGCGACCGACGCGCTCGTCGTCGAGCCGGGTACGCAGGAGGTCCGCGCGAGCGTCACGGTGCGCTGGGAGCTCGCGGACTGATCCGCTAGGTGTGCTCGAGGTCGAGCCACACGTCCAGGTGGTGACGAGCCTCTGTCGTCCTCGCGTCGCTGAGAGCGAGTACCCCGAGCCGTCGGTCCACGGCGCCGTGGAGGACCAGTCGCTTCGCCTCCGGCAGCGTGGGCAGGCTCATGTCGTACGGACGACCTGTCGTCCCGATGGCCGCCTCGGCGATCTCGTATCTGATGGTCGCGAGCGAGTGCGGCACGGCCAGGACGAGTCGAGCGATCTGCACGATGTCGGCGGCGTTGCGCGGGGAGAGCGCAAGGCAGCTCTGGAGCAGCAGCCCCGGTGACGCGGGGACGTCGTCCTCCCTGCGGATCCCTGCTTGCTCGAGGAGGTCGCGGTGCCGCGCGATCTCACCGATCGCCAGGAAGGATCCGAGCGGCTCGGCGCCGAACACGACACGGTACGACTCGCTCGTGCGGTAGGTCGTGAGCACCGGGTCGGTCTTGATCCACGTCCGCGCGGACGGGTGCACACGCGCGCGGAGGAACTGCTCGGTGGCGAGCGCGTCGTCGATCCTGGCTGCTTCACTGGTGGCGGGACGCGAGGCGTAGTAGCACCCGAGGTTGTACCAGCTCGCCGGTGTCGTCGCGTCGTCCGGGTCCAGCGGCTCGACCCGCGAACGGGGTTCTTTCCCGGGTTCGCCGGATGTCGGCCCCGTGGAGAACCGGACGACGCACGTGGTGTCGACCGTGATCGGACCGAGGAAGAGAGCTGATTCCGCCCGGACACGGATCGTGCGGTGCCGACTGTTCTCGGACCCCTCGATGATCAGGGTTCCCCCGGGGAAGGCGGCGTCCTCCGCGATGACCCGAACCGACCTGTCGTCGGCCACGCAGAGCGCGAGGGGCCCTGCGGGCAGCGCGAGCGTCGCGATCACCTTGACCGGAACGACGTGCGCGCACCCCCGGTGTGCGGCGTGATCGCACGGCGGCGCGCCCTCTGCCGTGCGGACGACAGGACCCGGGGCGGGCGGGATCGTGATGGTCTCGACCGTCGTCCACAGCCGGTAGGACATGGCGGTGGCCGCGGCTCGGACGCGTTCGACGACCTGCTCGCCCTCCCGACCGGCCGGCCTCGAGTGCAGCTCGGCCTCGAGCTCCTCGACCGCGCTGCGCGCCCGGCCGTCGGGTCGAGATCGCCGACCGTCGTTGGCGGCGAACGACGCGTTGATCGCCACGGCCGCCCGCGTGTACAGGGCGCGGAGGACGAGCACCTCGTGCCCGGGTCGTGGCGAGCCGTCGACACGGGCACGCCCGACCAGCTCCGTGAGCCATCGGACGTACCGGTCGGCCTTCTCGAACGTGTCGCTGCGTCGCATCGTCACCCTCGCGAGGGCGACCTGCGCCGGGAGGTTGCCGGGGTCGTCGGAGCAGGCCGCGGCGAGCAGCCCCTTCTGGGTCTCCTCGTCGTGGTCGTACACCGACGTCGCCAGGTCGAAGAGCGCGAGGCTGCGCCAGCTCGTCGTCCCGCACAGGCCCTCGAACCCGGTGTGGTGCCGGGCGAGCGTCGTCAGCACGACGGCGGCCGCCGCCCGCTGGAGATCCGACCACGAGTCCGCGGGCGTCGCGGCGGCATCGTCCTCCGGCTCCGGCTCCTGTGCCCCGTCCCGGACGGGAGCGACACGCCCGACCAGGCGGTCGTGCGAGACGACCGCGGACCCTGCGAGTCGCCCGTTGCGCGTGATCACCACGGCCAGGGACGTGCCGCGCTCCTCGACCACGACGCGCCACGGAAGCGAACCCGCGAGGCCCGTCACGAGGCTGGTCAGCACCTTCAGGACGGCGTTCTGCGGGAGCTCGGAGAGCACGCCGCCGCGCAGCGTCTCGACGTCGGTGCCGCGGGGCATCTCGAGTCCGCGGGCCGAGGTGCCGCCCAGCTCGCGCAGGAGCGCGACCAGGTGCCCGGACTCCAGGGCGGGATCCTTCGCCTCCTCTCCCCGCACGTCGACGCGGACCCGCAAACGGGTCGCGAGGAAGACGGTCGTCAGGCCGACTCCGAGGACCGCGAGCGAGAGGCCGGCGGCCGCGACGGGGACGTCGCCCGCGCGGCTCGGATCGGGCGGGACCGCGCCGTCCCTCCCGACCAGGAACACGAACACGAGGGTGGCTCCTGCGCCGATCGACAGGACGACGGGCCAACCCCCGAAGCCCTGAGCCCCCGAGCCCGGCGTGGCCTTCGGCAGCCGGGCGAACAGGACGACGGTCATGACCGCGACGACCACGGCCCCGAGGCCGACAACGACCCAGACGACACTCGCGCCGCGCCACCATCCGTCGCCCACCCGCGCCCGGGTGCCCATCAGGTCGAGCGCGGTCGCCCACGTCAGGGTGAGCGCGGCGGTGACGATCGACACGGCACCGGTGACGCCGACCGTGCGGGCCGTCCGCGGGCCGAGGCGCGGCCAGGACAGCGTGGTCGGCGTCAGGGCCCGGGCCACGACGAAGAGCCCGGCGAGGACGACGACGAGGACGACGGCCGGCTGGGTGAGCGGCTCGACGTACCGGTCGACGAAGCGGGTCCACGCTGCCGAGAACGTGCCCACCGGCTGCGCCAGGGCCGCGTCCGCCGCGCTCTTCGCCTCGGCCGCGGTCTCGTTCTCCGCGTCGACGGCGAGAGCCTCCTGGGCCTTCTCCTGGGCGCCGCGCGCATCCGTCGGGACGAGCGCGGCGGCCTCGTCCGCGAGCGCCTGCGCACGCTCGATCGCGTCGAGGGCGAGCGCTTCCTCGTCCGCACAGGGGAGAGCAGGGCTCTGCGACTCCTCGACGGCGGTGGACGCGCCCTCGTCGTCGAAGGTCGTCGTGGTCCCCGACGACGTGGTGGGGGTTCCGACGTCCTCGGCACGCAGCGCGGTGACCTGAGCGAGCGCAGCCTCCGGCTGCGCGGCGTCCACCAGCGTGCGGACGCCGTCGCACACGTCCGAGACCCCGGCGGGGGTGCCCAGGGCGGGGGCGGCGACGGCCAGGGACGCGAGGGCGAGCGCTGCCGCGGCGAGCAGGTGTGGCGCCGACGGGCCGGGTCGCGACAGGCCGGGTCGGTGGCCCTCGCGGAGGGTGCGTGCTCGCATGTCGTGCTCCCGGAACGGTCGGGGCAGCGGCGTTCGACGGCGAACGCGACGAGCCGCGGCGTCGAGGCTCGGAACAGCGGCGTGCAGGCGGTGCTCTTGAGTCGCAGGGTCCCACCGGCAGCGTCGGGGTGCTCGGTGGGCCCGGGTGAAATCTCGGAGAGGCCACGTCGGCGGTCGACGTGAACGGGTACGACGTCGTGCACGCCGGGCGGGACGCCCGTGACATTCGGCACCTCCCGCGTCCGCGGCGCCGCCGTAGCGTGGGGTCATGCTCATCCTCGAGGACTACCTGCTGCTCACGCTCGACGACGTGACGGGCAAGGCCGTCGTCGACGCGTCGTACCGCGAGCAGGTCGCGGCCGGTGCGCTGCTCGTGGAGCTCGCGCTCCTGGGCCGGGCGGACCTCGCGGGCGACGGGGACGGCGGTCGGATCGGGCGCATCGTCGTGCGGGACGCGTCGCCGACGGGCAACCGTCTGCTGGACGAGGCGCTCGACGTCGTCCGGTCGCGCGAGGGATCGAAGCCCAAGGCGCTCGTGGCGCCCATCGCGAAGCTCAAGCCCGCGTCGCGCGCGATCGGTTCGCTCGCCGAGCGCGGGGTCCTGCGACGCGAGGAGGGCCGCGTCCTCGGGATCTTCCCGACCACGCGGTGGCCCGCGGCGGACTCGCGGCACGAGGACTCCGTGCGCGCGGACCTGTGGCGCGTGCTGGTCGAGGGCGGGGTGCTGGATGATCGGACCGCGGCGCTCGTCGCGATCCTCTCGGCGACCGGCCAGGCGGGTCGTGTCCTCGCCGCGGGCGGCGACCGCGGGGCCGCGGCGGTCGCCGACGGCGGTCAGGAGTGGACGGGCGCGCGACGGCGCGCCGTGGACGGGCGCGCGAAGGACATCGCTCGCGAGAGCTGGGCGAGCGAGGCCGTGCGCGCGTACGTCGAGGAGATCACCGCTGTGCTCCTCGTCGGTGCCACGGTGGCGGCGACGGCCGCGGCGACGAGCTGACGGCGTCGAACCGAAGGAAGGTCGCGAGCGTCAGGGACGGCCCAGGGCCCGGTAGGCCCAGCCCGCGTCGCGCCAGACCGTCGGGTCGAGGGCGTTGCGTCCGTCGAGGACCCGCCGGTGCGCGACGTGCTCGCCGAGCGCGCGCGGGTCGAGCTCGCGGTACTCGCGCCACTCGGTGAGCAGGACGACGACGTCGGCCTCCTGCACCGCCTCCTCGACGGTGGCCGCGTACTTCAGCTCGGGGGCTGTGCGCCGGGCGTTCTCGACGGCGCGCGGGTCGGTCACGACGACGTGCGCGCCCTGGAGGTGCATCTGCATCGCGACGTTGAGCGCGGGGGAGTCGCGCGTGTCGTCGCTGTCGGGCTTGAACGCAGCGCCGAGGACGGCGACGTTGCGCCCGACGACCGACCCGCCGCAGACCTCGCGGGCGAGGTCGACCATCCGGACGCGGCGCCGCATGTTGATCGAGTCGACCTCGCGCAGGAACGACAGAGCCTGGTCGACGCCGAGCTCGCCCGCGCGGGCCATGAACGCCCGGATGTCCTTGGGCAGGCAACCGCCGCCGAACCCGAGCCCCGCGTTGAGGAAGCTGCGACCGATGCGCGCGTCGTGGCCGATCGCGTCCGCGAGCACGGTGACGTCGCCGCCTGTGGCCTCGCACAGCTCGGCCATGGCGTTGATGAAGGAGATCTTCGTCGCGAGGAACGAGTTCGCCGCGACCTTGACGAGCTCGGCCGTCGCGAAGTCCGTCACGACCTTCGGTGTGCCGTCGCCGAGGAGGCTCGCGTAGACCTCGTCGAGGACCCGCTCGGGGACATCGTCCGCCGCCGGGTCGAGCCCGTAGACGAGCCGGTCGGGGTGCAACGTGTCCTGGACCGCGTGGCCCTCGCGCAGGAACTCCGGGTTCCACACGAGATGGGCTTCCGGCTGGGCCTCGCGGACGCGTGCGGCCAGCCGTAGGGCCGTCCCCACGGGGACCGTGGACTTGCCGACGACGACGTCGCCCGGCGACAGGTGCGGCAGGAGGGACTCGATCGCGGCGTCGACGTAGCGCAGGTCCGCCGCGTACTCACCCTGCTTCTGGGGCGTGCCCACGCACACGAAGTGGACCCGTGCGCCCCGGACCTGCGAGACGTCGGTGGTGAACGAGAGGCGGCCGCTCGCGAGCTCCTGGCCGAGCAGGTCGGGCAGGTCGGGCTCGAAGAACGGTGCCCGCGCCGCGGTGAGGGACACGACCTTGTCCTCGTCGACGTCGACGCCGACGACGTCGTGGCCGAGCGAGGCCAGGCTGGCTGCGTGCACCGCGCCGAGGTAGCCGCACCCGACGACGGAGATGCGCATCGAGTCCTCCGGTGGGATCGGTCTGAGTGACGGCTCACGCTACTCCGGACCGGCGGTGCGGCACCCCGCCCGGGGAGGGTGAAATGACGGACACGACGCCTCTTCCGCCCGCCGCCGGGGCCCTTCGCGGGTGAACTTCGGCGGACGGTGTCGCCGCACGGGTCCTGGGAGTGGTTCGATGCGCGGGAGGGTGCGTGCGGGGGGTGGCGGTCACGTGGTGTCGCCGCAGTCTCGACGAGCACGCGAGAAGCAGGACGCACGAACATGTCGCAGACCTCTCCCAGGCCCGAACGGAGCGGCATCCCCCGCCGTCGGTGGGCCGTCGCCACGGCCGGGGCGGTGGCCGGCGCGCTCGCGCTGGTCGGCATCGGTACCGCGCTCCCGGGTCTCCCGGGCGGCGCCGGTACCACCCAGCTCACCGACGTCGTCGGCGACGCGGAGGCGGAGAGCGTCGCCATCGGCGGGACGGTGGGCCAGGAGGTCGCCGCGAACTTCGCTCCCGGGGAGTCCGGGCCCGAAGGTCCCGGCGCGACCGCTGCGTCGATGTGGTGGCGCTGGACGGCGCCCGAGTCCGGCCCCATCACGTTCTCGACCCACGGCAGCGAGCTCGACACGCTGCTCACCGTCTACCCGCGGAGCGCGAGGAACGCGCCCGTCGCCACCAACGACGACGAGGGCGACGTCCGGACCTCGTCCGTCACGTTCGACGCCGTCGCGGGCGACGAGTACCTCGTCGAGGTCTCCTCGAAGTCCCCCGACCCGGGCCTGCTGACGCTCTCCTGGCAGCCTCCCGCGCCCGCCGCGGCGGCGGCAGCACCCGAGGCACCGGCCACGACGGCGATCACCTCGACCGGGATCCCGCTCACGGGGAACACCGGTGAGAAGCCGCAGTCGAAGCTGTGGTCCGCGGGCGGCACGTGGTGGGCGGTGCTCGCGTCTGCGAGCGCCTCGCCGGCCGGGACGTGGGTCTGGCGCTACGACGCCGCGGCGCAGACGTGGACGAACGTGAGCCGGATCTCCGAGCGGACCGACGTGCGCGCTGACGTGAAGGTCGTGGGCGACGTCGCCCACGTCCTGCTGCACGGCCCCACGACGACGCTCGTCTCGATCCAGCGCGACGCGGCGACCAACACGTACATGCCCTGGACGCAGCGCACGGTTCCGACCGCCGTCTCCCTGCCGGGCAGCGAGACGGCGACGATCGACGTCGACTCGACGGGCCGCATGTGGGTCGCGTGGGACACGGCGAGCCAGGTGCAGGTCCGGTACAGCGACTCGCCCTACACGGCGTTCTCGTCGCCGGTCACGGTCGCGTCCGGGATCACGGACGACGACATCGCCGTCGTCACCGCCATGCCGGGCAACAAGATCGGCGTCCTGTGGTCCAACCAGAGCACGAAGCGCTTCGGCTTCCGGACGCACGCGGACGGCGCCTCCCCCTCGACCTGGACCGCCGACGAGGTGCCAGCGGCGGGTTCCGCGCTCCCGGTGGGCGGCGGCATGGCGGACGACCACCTCAACGTCGCGCTGTCGGAGGACGGCACGCTCTACGCGGCCGTGAAGACGTCCTACGACTCCTCGAGCCGGCCGGTGATCGGCCTGCTCGTGCGGCACCCGAACGGCACCTGGGACCCGCTCCACGAGGTCGACCGCATCGGGACGCGCGGGATCGTCCTCGTCGACGACGTCACCGACCGTCTGCGCGTCGTCTACACGCGCAGCACGGAGCTGGACGACATCCTCGTCAAGGAGACGTCGCGCCTCGCGCCCGACTTCGACGGAGCGGCCGAGACGGTGCTCGACGGCACGTGGAACAACGCCACCGCGACGAAGTCCAACGTGCCCGGCGAGGTGCTCGTGATGGCGGCGTCGGCCTCGACGGCGCGCGCGGCCCGTCTCGCCTGGACCCCGGCGGGTGCACCTGCCGTGCAGGACTCGACCGTCTCGACGACCGCGGGCGGCTCGGTGAGCGGGACGCTCGCGGCGCAGGCCGCGACCGACGACCCGCTGACGTTCGAGATCGTGACGCCGCCGAGCTCGGGGACGCTCACCGCTCTCAACCCCGCGACCGGGACGTTCACGTACCGCGCCGGGAGCACGAGCGGAGCCGACTCGTTCACGTTCCGCGCGGGCAGTGGCGGGGTCTGGTCGGGCACCGCGACCGTGAGCGTCCGCGTCTCGTCCGCGGACGGGCTCGTCGGTGCGTGGAACCTCGACGAGGGCCAGGGCCTCGTGACCACGGACTCGTCCGGCTGGGGCGGGACCGGTTCCCTCGTCGGCGCGTCGACGTGGGTGCCAGGTGTCGCCGGGTCCGCGGTGCGGTCCGACGGCTCGACCGGCTACGTGCGGGTGCCGGACTCCGCGGCCCTCGACCTGACGACGCGGCTCACCGTGGCCGCGTGGATCCGTCCCGAGCAGCGCGCCACGCAGTACGTGGTGAAGAAGGCGACGCAGGGTGCGACCGACGGCTACGAGCTCGGCCTGGCCTCGGGAGGGAAGCCGTTCCTGAGGCTGAACCACGGGGCGTCGGGCGACACCTTCCGGGTCGAGGCGACGTCGTCGTACCCCACGAACGGGACCTGGATGCACGTCGTGGGGACGTACGACGGGACACGCATGAGGATCTACGTCGACGGCGTCGAGCAGGCGTCCAAGGCAGGGCCGGCGAGCATCGCCGCGAACGCGCTGCCCCTGGGCATCGGCGCCGAGCCCAACGGGTACCGGCCGATGAAGGGCGCGGTCGACGGCGTCCGGCTCTACGACCGGGCGCTGTCCGCGACCGAGGTCGCCGTTCTGTTCCAGGGTGGGTCGACGCAGCCGAACCCGGCGCCCGTCGCCCAGGACCTGGCGGTCTCGACCTCGCTCGGGACCGCGGTCTCGGGCACCTTGGCGGCGACGGTCCCGCAGGGCACGACGCCCCGGTTCGAGGTCGTGTCCCCGCCGGCGCGCGGCACGGTGGCGCTGACCGGTACGACGACGGGGGCGTTCACCTACACCCCGGGGGCTTCGGCGGGTGTCGACACCTTCACCTTCCGCGTCGGAGCCGGTGGGCAGTGGTCCGCCCCGGCCACCGTCCGGGTCTCGGTGACGTCGCCGGACGGCCTCGTCGGCGCGTGGGACCTCGACGAGGGACAGGGGCCGGCGACGGCGGACGCGTCCGGATGGGCGAACGACGGCGCGCTCGTCGGCAACGCGACGTGGGCGACCGGTGTCGTGGGCTCGGCGGTGCGCTCGGACGGTACGACCGGCTACGTCCGCGTGCCCGACGCTCCCGTCCTCGACCTGACCACCCGCATGACCGTGGCAGCCTGGGTCCGCCCGGAGCAGCTCGCGACGCAGTACGTCGTGAAGAAGGCGGCCCAGGGGACGACGGACGGCTACGAGCTGGGTCTGGCGTCGGGCGGCAAGCCGTTCGTCCGCCTGAACCACGCGTCGTCCGGGGACACGTACCGGGTCGACGCGACGTCGACCTACCCGACGGACGGGACGTGGATGCACCTCGTCGGGACGTACGACGGTGCTCGCGTGCGGATCTACGTGAACGGCGTCGAGCAGGCGTCGAAGGCAGGTCCTGCGAGCATCGGCACGAACACGCTCCCGCTCGGCATCGCCGCGGAGTCCAACGGGACGCGACCCACCAAGGGGCGGGTCGACGGCGTCCGCGTCTACGACCGGGCACTCTCGTCCGCCGAGGTCGGGGCGCTCTACTCGGGCGCAGACGAGTCGACGCCAACGCCGGACCCCACACCGACGCCGGACCCGACGCCGACGCCGGACCCCACACCGACGCCGGACCCGACGCCGACGCCGGACCCGACGCCGGATCCCACGCCGACGCCGGATCCCACGCCTGACCCGACGCCGGATCCCACGCCTGACCCGACGCCGGATCCCACGCCTGACCCGACGCCGACCCCGGATCCCACGCCTGACCCCACGCCCGCGCCGCCTGCGGGGGCGATCGGGGTGTGGGCCTTCGACGAGGGACAGGGGACGGTGGCCGCCGACACGTCGCCGAACGGCAGTGCGGCGTCCCTGCGCTCGGGAGCGACATGGGCCACCGGTCTGTCCGGCAGCGCGCTGAGCCTCGACGGCGTGGACGACTACGCGCGCGTGGACGACAAGGCTGCGTTGCGGCTGTCCGGCCCGATGACCGCCTCGGCATGGGTGCGCCCCGAGCAGGTCGGCACGCAGTACGTCGTGAAGAAGGCGGCCCAGGGGGTCACCGACGGCTACGAGCTCGGGCTCGCGTCGTCGGGCAAGGCCTTCCTGCGGTTCAACCACGCGTCGTCCGGTGACACCTTCCGTGTGGACACGACGTCCGCGTACCCGACGGACGGGACGTGGGTGCACCTCGTCGGGACGTTCGACGGGACACGGATGCGCATCTACGTGAACGGCGTGGAGCAGGCGTCCAAGGCCGGACCGGCGAGCATCGGCACGAGCTCGCTGCGACTCGGGATCGGTGCGGAGTCCGACGGCACGCGTCCGATGAAGGGGCGGATCGACGGCGTGCGCCTGTACGACCGCGCTCTGTCCTCCGCCGAGGTCGCGCAGCTGTACGCCGCGCGCGGGCAGTAGGAGAGCGGGGGGCGCCGGCGGCTGCGCGGGTTTCGCGGGGCCGTCGCGGCCGGGTACAGTAGTCAGGTTGCCTCGGCGAGGGACGTCTGACGGCCGGCAGCGCCGCACCGGTGAGCACACCGGCGGCGCGGGACCGTGAGTGTCAGCCAGACCTGTTGGATCTCCGTTATCGACTGGGCGGTCGTCCTCCTGCGCGCCCGTCACACGTCCCGCGCCGACGCAGCCGCCCGTCCGGGTGGCCCTCTCAACCGTCCGGACAGCCGACCGCTCCCCACTGGTGGCCGGCCCGCAACGTTCTTCCAGGAGTGATCCACGTGTCTGAGATCAAGCTCGCCGCCGAGGCCCGCACCGAGTTCGGCAAGGGTGCCGCCCGCCGCGTCCGCCGCGCCGGCAAGATCCCCGCGGTCCTCTACGGCCACGGCACCGACCCGCTGCACGTGACCCTGCCGGGTCACGAGACGATGATGGCGCTCAAGCACTCTAACGCCCTCTTCTCGATCGAGCTCGACGGCAAGTCCCAGCTCGCGATCACCAAGGACGTCCAGCGCGAGCCGGTCCGCAACGTCATCGAGCACGTCGACCTGCTCATCGTGAAGAAGGGCGAGAAGGTCGCCGTCGACGTCCCCGTCGTCGTCACGGGCGAGTCCGCGCCCGGCACCATCCACCTCGTCGACCTGCAGACGCTCGCGATCGAGGCCGAGGCGACGCACCTTCCCGAGTCGATCGAGGTCTCCATCGAGGGCCTCGAGGCCGGCACGCAGGTGCTCGCCGGCGACGTGAAGCTCCCGAAGGGCGCGACGCTCACGGCCGACGCCGAGCTCATCGTCGTCTCCGTCACGGAGCCGCAGGCCGAGGAGCCCGCGGAGGAGGCGGCCGAGGCCGCCGAGGAGGCCGCCCCGGAGGCTGCCGAGGCCGAGTGACCTCGCACTGACCACCGCGCAGCGCCCGGCACCCTCGCGGTGCCGGGCGCTGCGCGTACCCGCCGGGCTCGACCGCGGGGCGGGAGCCGTCCCCGCCGCCCGACGACCGCTCCAGACCACGAAGGACCGTGAATGACCGACCAGCCGTGGCTCGTCGTCGGGCTCGGCAACCCCGGGCCGACGTACGCGGGCAACCGCCACAACCTGGGCCACATGGTGCTCGACGTCCTCGCGGGCCGCGCTGCCGCCCGGTTCGCGCGCCACCCGCGCGCGCAGGCCGCCGTCGCCGAGGCCCGCCTCGGCGTGCTCCCCGGCGGGCGGCCGGGGCCCCGCGTCCTCCTGGCCAAGCCCACGACGTACATGAACGTCTCGGGCGGGCCGGTGGCGGGGCTCGCGAAGTACTACGGGATCGACCCGGACCACGTCGTCGTCGTCCACGACGAGGTCGACATCCCGTTCGGCGCCGTGAAGCTCAAGGTCGGCGGTGGCGAGGGCGGGCACAACGGCCTGCGCGACATCTCCAAGGCGCTCGGCACCAAGGACTACGTCCGGGTGCGTGGTGGCGTCGGGCGCCCGCCCGGCCGCCAGGACACCGCCGACTTCGTGCTCAAGGACTTCAAGGGCACGGAGGCGAAGGAGCTCCCGTTCCTGCTCGACGACGCCGCGGACGCCGTCGAGATGCTGCTCACCGACGGTCTCCTCGCGGCCCAGGGGAAGTACCACACGAAGGCGTAGCGTCGTACGGAGCGGGCCAGGACGCCCGTTTTCACCCGGGTGACGTCGCTTCGTCCCCCCTCGCGCGTGCCGCGCCCCGCCTAGGCTGGGTGCCTGCGTTCGCGAGGGAGGACCGATGACCCACGGTGTCGCGCTCGCGCACGACTACGCGACCCAGCGTGGCGGCGCGGAGCGGGTCGCGCTGCTGCTCGCCGACGCGTTCCCCGGCTCGCCCATGTACACGACGCTGCACGACCCGGCGGGGACGTTCCCCGAGTTCGACGGGCTCGACCTGCGCACGTCCGCGCTCGACCGCGCCGGGCTCCTGCGTCGGCACCACCGGGTCGCGCTGCCGTTCCTCGCGCCCGCCGTGGACCGTCAGCGGGTCGACGCCGACGTGCTCCTCGCGTCCTCCACCGGCTGGGCCCACGGGTACCGCGGCGCACGGCGCACGGTCGTCTACTGCCACGCCCCCGCGCGCTGGCTCTACCAGCGGGACCGCTACCTCGGCCCCGCGGAGGGCTCCACCGCGCACCGCGCCCGCCGGCGTGCCGCAGCGGCGGCGCTCGGCCTCCTGTCGCCGGGCCTGCGCCGGTGGGACGGCGCGGCCGCGCGGCGCGCGGACGTCTACCTCGCCAACTCGACCGTGACGCAGCGCGCGATCCGCGACGCGTACGGCATCGAGGCCGAGGTGCTCGCGCCGCCGCCCGCGATGCTGCCCGACGGCGAGGAGCGCGCGGTCCCGGGCGTGGAGCCCGGGTTCCTCCTGTGCGTCGCGCGGCTGCTGCCGTACAAGAACGTCGACGTCGTCGTCGCGGCGGCGCAGGCGACCGGCCGCGAGCTCGTGGTCGTCGGCGACGGACCCGACCGGGCGCGTCTCGACGCGCAGGCCGCGCGCGGTGGTGGGCGGGTGCACCTGCTCGGCCGGGTCGACGACGCCACGCTGCGCTGGGTCTACCGGAACGCGGCCGCGCTCGTCGCCGCGTCGTACGAGGACTACGGGCTGTCGCCGCTCGAGGCGGGGGCGTTCGGGCGGCCGAGCGTGGTGCTGCGCGACGGCGGCTACCTGGACACCGTCGTGGAGGGCGTCAACGGCGTGTTCTTCGACGCGCCGCGCCCGGAGCTCGTCGCGGACGCCGTCGAGGCCGCGGTGGCGCGCACGTGGGATGATGGCGCCGTGACGGCGCACGTCGCGACCTTCGGCCGCGACCGGTTCGTCGAGCGGCTGCAGGGCGTCGTGGCCGAGCAGCAGCAGGACCGCACCGCGAGCGCGGCACGACCCGGTGGGGGGAGAGCACGGCGATGACGATCAGGGAGTTCGTCCGCACCGTCTGGGCGGGCAAGTACTACGTCCTCGCGGCGGTGCTGGTCGTCGTGGCGGGGGCGCTGTTCTACCTCGACCGTCAGGAGACGATGTACCGCGCGACCGCGACGGTCCAGCTCTACGGCGTGCAGAGCGCGCAGGGCGGGGAGTCGCTCGTCGAGGTGACCGTCATGACGGACCCGGACGACGTCACGTCGTCCGAGGTCGCCCAGGCCGCGGCGACGGCTCTCGGGGACCCCGCCGCGGCCGACGAGCTCGCCGACCTGGTGACGGCGGAGGTTGACGGCGAGACCAGAATGGTCGCCGTGCAGGCGACCACGCCGGACGAGGCGTGGTCCGTGGACGTCGCCAACGCGTTCGCGGAGGCGTACGCCGCGGAGCTCGTGAACATCCAGGCCGCGCAGGTCGCGGAGCTCGAGGCGCGTCGTCAGGCGCTCGCCG
Source organism: Cellulosimicrobium protaetiae (assembly GCF_009708005.2). Taxonomy (NCBI): domain Bacteria; kingdom Bacillati; phylum Actinomycetota; class Actinomycetes; order Micrococcales; family Promicromonosporaceae; genus Cellulosimicrobium; species Cellulosimicrobium protaetiae. The sequence continues at coordinate 1,629,277 of NZ_CP052757.1, forward strand.
AGCAGCTCGGTGGCGTGCGCCAGCGGCTCAACGTCGATGGTGACGACCCCCTCGCGCTCGCCGAGCAGGACATCATCGTGGGCGACTACTCGGCGCTCACCGTGCAGGTCAACTCGCTCCGCGGGATCGCGGTCCCGGGCGAGGTCGTCACGGCCGCGACCGGTGCCGAGGCTCTCGGACTGTCCCGAGCCACGGTCCTCGCCCTCGCGGTCCTCGTCGGGCTGGTCGCCGGGATCGGCCTCGCGTTCGCGCGCCGCGGCCTGGACATCCGCGTCCGCAGCGCGGCGGAGTCCACGCGGCTCACCGAGACCCCGGTCCTGGCCGAGCTGTACGGGACTCGACCCGCCGAGAAGGAGTTCGCGCACACGCACGCGCTCCCGGTCGCGAGCAAGGTCGCGACCCCCTTCACGGAGTCGATCCGCGAGCTGCGCACCGCCGTCCAGGTCTCGACCGCGGGCATGAAGCACGCGGTCGTCGTCGTCACGGCCGCCGACCCGTCGGCGCCCCGGTCGTTCATCACGGCGAACCTCGCGGCGTCGTTCGCGCTGAGCGGCCGGCGCACCGTGGCGCTGTCGGGCGACCTGCGACGCCCGCAGCTCGACCGGATGCTCCCGGCGCCGGACGACTGGCACGGGCTCGAGCAGGAGCTGCGTCCGACCGGTGTGCCGAACCTGCGCGTCATGCCCGTCCCCGAGGAGGAGATGGACCCGGCGGACTTCCTCGCGACGGAGCGGGCCCGGGGCCTCGTCGGGAGCCTGCGCGACCACGCGGAGGTCGTCGTCGTCGATGCGCCCCCCGTGCTCGCGGCCGCCGACGCGACGATCCTCGGCGGCTACGCGAACGGCGTCGTCCTCATCGCGTCCGCGGGCCGGACCGACCGCGCCGTGCTCGCGGAGGCGGCCGAACGGCTGCGCGTGAGCAACGTCCCGCTTCTCGGGATCGCGCTGACCGGCGTCACGGGCGACCGTCGCATGCTCTACGCCTCGACGTACGGCGACGACGAGGCCGTCGGCCCGGCCGACACCGCGTCGGGAGACGAGGAGACGTCGGCGCCGCCGGCCGAGGGTCCTGCTCGCCGACCCTCCGGGTCGGGTCCGCGCCCGGGCGCCGACGAGCCGGCGGAGCCCGGTGGGGTCCGTGCGTCCGGCACCGCGGAGGTGCCAGAGACGGGCGACGGGCAGTCGGTCGGGACGCGCCGCGCGTCCGTCGCCGCCGCGGCGGTCGCGGTCGAGGACGCGTCCGCGCGTGCCGCGGCACCCGTCGGGGCGGGCGACGAGCCCGCGACCGGCCCGGGTTCCCCGTCACCGGGCTCGTCCTCGGGCTCGCCCGCGCGCCCGGCGTCGGCCCCGTCGACCGGCACCGACGCCGGCACCGCGCACGGTCGGCGCACGCCCCAGGGCGGTGGCAGGCGCAACGCGGTCCTCGCCCCGGCCTGGAGCAAGGTCGAGCCGGCCGCCCCGGCCGCGACCGGTGACGAGCCGGAGAACGACGAGCGCAAGCGTCCCTTCCGGTGGTGACCGCCCCGGGCGGTCCGCCGCTCCGGGTCCTCGTCCTCGACCACACGGCGGAGCTCGGCGGTGCCGAGCTCGCGCTCGTCCGCACGTGCGCAGCGCTCGGTCCGGCCGTCGACGTCCGGGTGCTGCTCTTCGCCGACGGGCCGCTGCGCGCTCGGCTGGCCGAGGTCGGGGTGCGGGTCGACGTCGTCCCGCTCGCGTCGTCCGTGGCGACGACCGACCGGGCGAGCGCCGGACGCCTCTCGGCCGCGACGGTCGCGGGGGCCCTGCGCACGCTTCCCTTCCTGTGGCGGCTCTCCCGTCGGGTGCGGGCTCTGCGCCCCGACGTCGTGCACACGACGTCGCTCAAGGCCGACCTCCTGGGGATCGTCCCCGCGGCGGTCGCCCGCCGGCCCCTCGTGTGGCACGTCCACGACCGGATCGCGCCCGACTACCTCCCGGGACCGCTGGTGCGGGTCGTCCGCGCGCTGGCGCGCCGGGCCCCGGCGGCGGTCGTGGCGAACTCCCGTGCGACGGCGGGCACGCTGCCCGCGGTGACCGCCGTCGCGTACCCCGGGTTCGCGCGGGAGCAGGCGGCCGGGGCGGACGCGCCCGCCGCAGCCCGCGCGGACGTGCCCGGGCCGACGGTCGTCATGGTCGGCCGGATCAGCCCGACCAAGGGCCAGCTCGAGGTCGTCCGGGCGCTGCGCGCCGTGGTGGACGCCGTGCCCGCGGCGCGGCTGCGCATCGTCGGCGAGCCCGCCTTCGGCGCCGAGGACTACGCGGCGCTCGTCCGAGCCGAGGTGACCCGGCTCGGGCTCGACGACCACGTCGACCTCGTGGGGTTCGTCGCCGACCCGCGCGCGGAGCTCGACGCCGCCGCCGTGTGCGTGCATGCGTCGCCGGTGCCGGAGCCCTTCGGGCAGGTCGTCGTCGAGGCGATGGTGCGGGGCGTCCCGGTGGTCGCGACGCGTGCGGGCGGGGTCGAGGAGATCCTCGTCGACGCCGAGGACGCCGAGGACGCCGAGGCCGCCGACGAGGGCGACGCGCCGCTCGGACTCCTGGTCCCTCCTGGCGACTCCGACGCCCTCGCGACGGCGGTGCTCGACGTGCTGCGCGACCCGGCGGCGGCCTGCGAGCGCGCGCAGCGGGCCCGTGCGTCGGCACTGCGCCGGTTCCCCGTCGAGCGCACCGCGCGGGTGCTCACGGACGTCTGGACGTCCGTGTCCGGCGGAGCGCGTCGCGCATGAGCGCGGCCTGACCGCGCCAGGTCGGCACGTCCGGCGGGTCGTCGTCGAGGCGGGCCACGCGCGGCGGGGGTGCGTCGTCGAGCGCGGCACGCACCGCGGCGGGGAAGCTGCCGGCGTCCGCGACCCGTACCTGCGGGTCGTCCCGGAACCCGGCGACCGGCGTCGAGACGACGGGGCGCCCGACGGCGCGGTACTCGTACAGCTTGATGGGGTCGAGGCTGTCCGTGAACGCGTCCACGACGTGCGGGACGAGCAGGACGTCCGCGTGGCGCAGGTAGGCGGGGACCGTGGTCCACGGACGTGGCCCGAGGACGACCACACCTGCACGGGCGAGCTCGGCGTGCTCGTGCGGCGCGAGGTCGACGACCGGCCCGACGAGGACGACGCTCGCCCGACCGGCGAGGGCACGCGCGGTCGCGAGCAGCAGCGGCACGTCGAACCGGTCGGGGTGCACGGTCCCGGCGTACAGCGCGACCCGGCCCGCCGGGAGGTCGGCCGGTCGCTCGTGCGCGGCACGGTAGCGGTCGAGGTCGACGCCGTTCGTCACGAGCGTCACGTCGCGCACCGTCCCCTTGCGTGCGACGAGACCCGTCGAGCACACGGTGACCTCCGCGCACCGGTCGAGCAGGGTGGCCTCGTCGTCGACGAGCCGGGCGTGCTCGGCGGGGGACCGGTCGGCGGCGAGCCAGTCGTCGGTGACGTCGTAGAGGGCGGGCCATCCCGTGCGCCGCACGACGGCGGCACCGGACGGGTCGTTGACCCACAGCACGGGGCGGCGCAGCCCGGCGCGGGCGACGGCGCGCTCGACGGACCGGGCGAGGCGCGCGTCCACGTGCGGGTCGACCCTGCGGGGGAGCCACTTGGTCGGCTCGTGGAGGAGCACGCGCCCGGAGGCGATCCCGTCGAGGTCGGGTGCCGCGCGCAGCCCGCGGCCGGGGCGGGGCGTGCTGCGACGGCTGAGCCGGTGCAGCGGGTCGGCCGCGGGCTCGACGAACAGCACCCGGGCCGTCGGGTCGGCGCGGCACAGCTCCGCCACGAGGTACTGGTTGCGGCGCCACACGTCGTCCCAGCGCTCGAGCGACAGGAAGACGACGTCGCCGACGGCCGCCGCGCTCTCGCCGCGCGTCACGTGAGCACCGCGCGGTAGACGGCGTCCGTCCCGGCGACCTGGGCCGCGGGCGTGAACCTCTCGCGCTGCGCGGCGCGGCCGGCGGCGGCGCACGCGTCACGGCGTGCGGGGTCCGCCGCGAGGGTGGCCAGGGCCTGGCCGGCGGCCCCCGGGTCGAGCGCCGGGTAGAGCGTGAGCGGGTCGATCCCGGCCAGCGTCTCGCGGTGCCCGCCCGCAGCGGAGGCCACCACCGGGAGCCCGCTCGCCATCGCCTCCAGGACGCTCAGGCCGAGCCCCTCGACCGGGCACGGCGCGACGAGCAGCCCTGCCCGGTCCAGGAGCGCGTCGACGTCGTCGCGCGCCCCGAGGAACGACGTGGCGTCGCCGATGCCGAGCGACCGGGCGAGGTCCTCGAGCGCCGCGCGCTGCGCGCCGTCGCCCGCGACCTCGAGGCGCCACCCCCGGGCGGAGAGCCCGGACGCGGCGAACGCCTCGAGCGCGAGGTCGGTGCGCTTCTCCGTCTCGAGCCGCTGGACGACGAGCACGACGTCGTCGCGCTCGGCGGCGGCGCGGCCGTCGGGACGGTCCGCCACGCCCGGGTGCACCACCACGCACTCACCCTCGACGTGCTCGGCGACGTACCGGCTGATGGCGACCTGCGCGCGGACCGACGACGCGGCGACCACCGCGACGAGCCGTCCCCGGGCGCCGGTACCGCGGCGCCGCGCGAAGTGGCGCGTCGAGACGACCGGGGGGAACGCGCGCGTCGTCCGGGCCGCGACCGCCGCCGCGATCTCCGCCGCCGTCATGTGCACGTGCACGACGTCCGCCGTCGCGCCGTGGCGGCGGAGCGCGCGCACGACGTCCCCCGTCGAGGCGGCGGGCAGGAGCGGCACGGTCGGGTCGTCGACGGTCGCCGACATCCCGGCCGGCGCGCCGCCCACGACGGCCACGTCGTGCCCGGCGGCGGACTGCGCGCGCGCGAGCCGGGCGACGTGCCGCTCGACGCCGGCGAAGCCGTCGGACCGGACGGCGTGCAGGATCCTCACGGGCGGTCCTCCGATCGTGCGGCGACGAGCGCCGCCGCGAGGTCGAGGTAGCGACGCGCGACCGCGTCCCAGTCGTGCCGCTCGGCGGTGGCGCGGGCGGCGAGCGCGACGGCGCGGCGCGCCTCGTCGTCGAGCGCCGCGACGGCGGCGATCCCCGCGCGGACCCCGTCGACGGACCGGTCGACGAGCCAGCCGTTCCGGCCGTCGTCGACGACGTCGGGCGCGTAGCCGACGGGGGTCGCGACGACCGGCACCCCGCACGCGAGCGCCTCGAGGACGACGAGCGCGTTCGCCTCGTACGCGCTCGGCAGGGCGAGGGCGTCGGCCGCGCGGAGCCAGGGCCGCGGGTCGGGCACGCGGCCGGCGAGGTGCACGCGGTCGGCGGACCCGAGCCGGGTGACCCGCGCCCGGACGTCGGCGAGCATGTCGGGCGTCCCGCCGACCACGCTGACGTGGACCCGGGGCAGGTCCGCGGCGGCGGCGAGCAGGAGGTCGAGCCCCTTGCGGTCGAACTCGTGCCCGACGAAGACGACGTGGACGGCCCCCTCGGGGATCCCGACCGCGGCACGGGCCGCCGCGCGCTCGTCGGGAGTCGGCGGGAAGAAGCGGTCCACGTCGACCCCGTTTCCGATGACGACGGCGCGTGCCCGCAGCCGCGGGTAGGTGGCGCGCAGCGCGTCGCGCTCGGACCGTGTGAGGTTGACGACCACGCGGTGGGCCCGGCCGCGGTACCGGACGGCGTCGCGCGCCGCCGTGAAGAGGTGCAGGGGGTTGCGGACCATGCGCCACGCGTACCCGCCGCGCGCCCGCATCGCGACCCGCAGGATGCCGTGGTTGACGTACACGTCGCCCGCGAGGACGTCGTTGTGGCAGATCGCGACGACGGCGTCGCCCGCCCCCTGGGGTGCTCGGCGCTCGCGGGCGACCCGGCGTCGCGCGAGGGCCGTCCCCACGGTGGAGAACCACACGACCCGCGCGAGGAGCACGAGCCGCCCCCGGACGCCCGGCCCGGGCTCGGGGAGCCACGCCCCCCGCGCGTCGGCGAGCGTGAAGCGCGCGGTCTCGACGCCCGCCCGCTCGAACGCCTCCTCGAGGTGGTGCGCGACGCCGCCCACGCCGCTGCCGGGCGCGATCTCCGGCGCGATCTGCAGGATCCGCAGGTCTGTCATCGTTCGGCCATCTCCCGGACGGATCGCAGCTCGTCGAGAGGGAGCTCTCGACCGGTCTCGTCCCGCAGGTTCTGCCGGGACTCGGCGTACGCCTCCGCGCCGAGGCACACGCCGACGATGACGAACGGCACGGTCACCTGGACGGAGACCCAGAACAGGTCGAACTGGCCCTGGACGAAGCGCATCATGAGCATCGAGAACGCGAGCGTGCCGAAGCGCGGGTTGATGCGCCAGAGCACGACCATGCCCCCGAGGAACAGCGCGAGGAAGCCGACGAGACCGACGATCCCGGCGGACGTCAGCACCTCGAGCTCGACGTTGGGCGGCTGGAAGACGAACTCCGTGACGCCCGCCGTCCACCAGCGCAGCCCCATCCCGACCCACGGGCTGCGCTGCCAGACGTCGATCGAGTCCGCGTACCAGGTGAGGCGCTGGTTCGCGGAGTTGAACTCGTTGCCGGACTCGAGCTGCTCCTGCACGGCGAGCACGACGAAGTAGACGGCCGGGACGGCGGCGAGCAGGATGAGCTTGGACCGCTTGCGGTCGGGGTCGCCCCGCAGCGTGATGAGCATGATGCCGATCGCGAGCCCGATGAGGGCCTGGCGGGCCTGGGCCGCGAGCACCCCGAGCGAGCACAGCCAGAACGCGCCGAGCGAGAACCACCGCGGCCAGCCGACCCACCACGGTCGCGCGTACGCGGTGAGCGCCGCGAAAGCGAGCACGCACCCGATGAAGTTCTTGTGCATCGCGATCGGCGAGTCGATGTAGACCGGGCCCGAGATGCCCGCGGCGAGCTGCTGGAGCGCGACGACGCACGTCTGCGCGGCGATCGCGAGGCAGGGCACGAGGAAGAGGGTCAGCCCGAGCCGTGCGCGCCCGGACCGCCCGACGGCCCAGCCGAGCACGAGCGCCCCGGCGACCGAGAGCCACGCGTGGAACCACTCCACGACGTTCGCGCTGAACGGGTTGACGATCACGGTGAAGAGCGTCGCGACCTGGTACACGAGCGACAGCCACAGCATGGCCCGCATCGGCCGGGAGAACGGACGTGGCGAGAAGAAGAGCGCGAACCAGAACGCGCCGAAGAGCGCGAAGTCGCTCAGCGAGAGGTCGACGCCGCCGCCGCCGACGCGCTGGACGACGACGAGCGCGGGCATCGCGAGGATCGGGAGCGCGACGGGCTCGTAGGCCGTGAGCCCGACGATCAGCACGAGCAGGGCGCCCCCGACGGCGGCCGTCTGCAGCGCGGGCACCACGAACCCGAGCACCGCGAGGAGCGCGACCACGATCGCGCCACCCGCCACCCAGCCCGCCACGGTCCGCGTCCGCGCGAGCGCGGCCCCCCGCACGCGCGGCGCGCGGTAGAGGACGGGGCGTCGCCGGGGCAGGCGGACGGCGGGCAGGTTCACAGGGCGGACTCCGCCCGCACCGGACCGGTGAGGTAGAGCCGCAGGCGGCGCCGGGCGCTCGCCCGGCCCTCGCCCGTCAGCGCGACGGAACGCACGGCCGCGCCGAGCACGGCGCCGACGCGCGCGACCGCCCACCCGGCGCGGCCGTGGTGCTTGCGCAGGTAGCGCTCCTGCGAGGCGTGGAAGTGCGTCTCGCGCCGGGTCGGGTCGGTGCTGGTCGCGCCACCGAGGTGCGTCGCGCGCGCCTCCGGCACGACGGCGTGCCGCCAGCCGGCCCGGACGGCGCGGTACGCCCAGTCGGTCTCCTCCGCGTAGAGGAAGAACCGCTCGTCGAGGCCGCCGAGCTCCTCGACCGCGGCGGCGTCGAGCAGCAGCACCGACCCGATGACGAACGAGCGGTCCGCCGGGGTCCGTCGCAGCCGCGCGAGGCCGACGGCCTCGATCCACGTGGCCGCGGGCGAGGGGAACGGCCACACGACCCGGGCGGGCGTCCCCTCGTCGTCGACCTGCTGCGGCCCCACGCTCGCGACCCGGGGGGACGCGTGCAGCGCTCGGTGCAGGGTCTCGACGTCCTCGGGCGTCACGACGGCGTCCGGGTTGAGCAGCAGGACGTCGGCCCCCGGCGCCTGCCGGTGGGCGAGCGCGTGGTTCACGCCGGCGGCGAAGCCCCCGTTGCGCCCGGGGTCGAGGTAGCGACCCCCGGCCAGCTCGGTGATCTCCCGGATCTCGGGCAGCGACGAGTTGTCCACGACCGTGATCGGGTACTTCCCGGCGAGCGGGGCGAGCGCGTCGCGCACCATGGCGGGCGACCCGTAGGCGACGACCACGACCTCGGGCGGCGTGGACGCCGACGCGCCGCGCGGCGCCGTCGTGGGGGTGGTTGGTGCCGCGCCCCCGGAGACGGCGGTGGTGTACAGGTCCTCGTAGCGGCGGGCGACCTCGGCCCAGGAGCACGACGCCGCACGGTCCGCCGCCGCGGCGCGCAGCCGGTCGGCGAGGCCGTCCTCGTCCAGGACGCGCACGAGGGCGGCGCGGAGCGCGTCGGGGTCGTCGGGCGGCACGAGCAGGCCGGCACCGCCCACGACGTCGGGCAGCGCGCCCGTCCGGCTCGCGACCACGGGGACGCCGCACGCCATCGCCTCGACCGCGACCCGGCCGAACTGCTCGACCCAGCCCGGCGTCTCGCGCGACGGGACGGCGAGCGCGTCGAGGTCGCGGTAGAAGGCGACGAGGTCGTCGCCGTCGAGCGCGCCCACGAACCGCACCCGGTCCCCGAGCGGGCGGGCGGCCCGTTCGAGGGAGGCGCGGTCCGGACCCTCCCCGGCGAGGACGAGGTCGAGCCGGTCGTCGGCCGCGACCGCGGCGAGGAGCGCGTCGACGCCCTTGTGGGACGCGAGCCGCCCGGCGTACCCGACGCGGAGTCGCCTCGGGGTGCGACCCGTGCTGGGTCCCGGGGGGACGGCGTCGGGTGCGGGGGAGAAGACCGCCGGGTCCACGCCCAGCGGGACGGTCTCGACGCGGCCGCGTGCGCCCTTGGCGCGCACGATCCGCCCGGCCTCGTCGTTGCAGACCGACACCGCGGCCGCGCCGCGGAGCGCGCGCGCCTCGAACCACCGGAACGGCCACGGGTAGCGCTTGGCGAGGTTCTGCGCGGAGTACAGGACGTAGGGCGGGGCCGGGCGGCGACCGAGGAGAGCACGCAGGCGGCGCAGGGCCAGGACCTCCGCCGTCGCGAGCGCGAACGGCTCCTCGTGCAGGTCGAGGACGTCCCAGTCCTGGCCGAGCGCGCGCCACAGGGGGACGGGGTCGTAGACGAAGAGCGCCGGGTGCGTCCCGAACGTCCGCACCCCCCGCACCGGCTCGCCCGGGCGCGGCACGAGCGGGACCGTCGTGCCGCCCTCGTCCCACGCGCGCGCGGACAGGAGCCGCACGTCGAGGCCACGCGCCCGGAGCGCGCGCTCGCGCTCGCGCCAGGCGTCGACGACGGCGCTGTGCGAGACGCGGAGGACCTTCATGTGGGAGATTGTCCCCCAGCGGAGGGCGGATCCCGCGGGATTCTGCCGATTTCACCCCGTCCGTCCGGTGCCGTCGTCCCGACCCCGGGAGGCGCCGGGCCGGACCGACGACCCAGGAGGAGCCAGGTGAGCGACGCACCCCGGGCGGGCGGCCCGCGCGCCGCGTACCCGCGCGTCAGCGTCGTCCTCGCGACCAACCGCGGCGGCCCGTTCCTCGCCGAGGCCCTGGCCTCGGCCCTCGCCCAGTCCCTGCCCGCGGCCGAGCTCGTGGTCGTCGACGACGGCTCGCCCGACCCCGCGACGCTCCGCGGGATCGTCGAGGCGGTCCCGGTCCCGGACGGCGCCCCCCGCCCGCGGCTCGTGCGGCGCGCGCCGTCCGGGGTGTCGGCGTCGCGCAACGCCGGGGTCAGCGAGACGACGGGCGAGCTCGTCGCGTTCCTCGACGACGACGACCGCTGGCACCCCGACCGGCTCCGCCGCCACGTCGAGGCCATGGTCGAGCAGCCCGGGACCGTCGTGAGCTACTGCGCGATGCGGACCGTCGACGCCGACGGCGCGGAGCTCGTCGCGGCGGACCAGCGCGCCGCGCACGACCGGCGGGACGTCATCCGTGGGCCCGGCGTCATGCTCCCCAACCTCGTCGTCCGGCGCGAGACGTTCGACGCCGTCGGCGGGTTCGACCCGGCGTACCGGCAGGGCGAGGACCTCGACCTCGTGCTCAAGGCCGCGGCCCTCGGACCCTTCGTGTTCGTCGACGACGTGCTCGTCGACTACCGCCACCACGCGTCGAACACCACCCGGTCGTACCGCGACCTGGCCACGAGCATCCGGAGGATCCTGCGCCGGCACCGCGACTCGGCCGTCGCAGCGGGTCGTCGCGACCTCGTCGACGCCTACGACGACCGCCTGCGCGCCAACGACCGGTTCGCCTGGTGGAGCGCGGGACGCGCGGCGCGTGCTGCCTGGCGGGATCGTCGAGTCACGGCTGTGATCGCGGACGCCGCCTGGGTCGCGGCCTTCGCTCCGACGGCACCGGTCGCACGGACGGCGGGGCGTGTCCGGGCACGGTGGCGGTCGCGAGGCGGGCCCGCTGGTTGAGTTCGCGGTCGGCGGGAACTGGTGGAAAGCCGCTCCCTCCGTTCGCCGGTCACGGTGACGGCCGACCGCGTCACCCGCGCCCGGAGGAGCGCGACCCCGCGGAGGTCATCGTTCGCAGCGACGGAGGATCTCCTCGACGACGCCGGCGGCCAGCAGCGACGCGTCCTGCGCTCGCGTGGTGTCGACGACCAGACCGTCCGGACCCCGGGCGGCGGCGATCCGGCGGTTCCAGCGCGAACGGAAGACGTGGTTGGCGAGAAGCTCTTCGTCGGTACGGCCCCGGGCGTGAGGCCGACCGTTCGAGCGCATGCGGTCGAGGCGAACCGGGAAGCTGCACACGACGTTCACGGCCAGGTCCGGCGAGGGCATCGACCGGTAGAGCAGATCCGGTCGTCGCGAGCCCTCGGCGAGGGTCGCGTACCGCTTCAGGGGTCCCTCGTCGAGGAGGACGATCTGTCCCGCACCGACGTGCGCGTGCAGCTCCCGCGCCTTGGCGATGACGTAGGCGAACGCGCGAGCACGGGGACTCAGCGCAACTCGTGGATTGACGAGCGCCCAGAGGAGGAAGTCGACGTTCGTGTAGCCCGCCGCGACAGCGCGTGCCCGATCGAGCGAACGATCTCCCGGGTCGATGTCGACGAGACGGAACTCGTCCGCCCGCACCTGGAGCGCGCTCACGATGCCGGCGACGAGCGTGGACTTCCCGGCGCAGGAGAGCCCGAAGATCTCGACGACCTGGTGGGACCCGCCTCGCTCCGTCGTGCGGCCCGACCGGACACCGCGGCACGGCTTCGTCATGAGGACCGGCCCGCAGACCGTGCCCGCCACCGTGCCCAGAGCGTGTAGCGCCACAGGATCGTGCCCTTGGCGCCCCGTGCGGCACCGTAGGCGCGTCGCGCGAGCCCCGTCGCCCGCACGCGAGGCACGCCGACGAGGCTCCGAGCACGATGACGCCGGCGGTGCGAGCGCTGCTCCTGCTCCGAGCCGTCGAGCAGCACCGCGAGCGGCATCCCCGTGTACGGCAGCCAGCGCTTGTCGTACGACATGTCGCCGACAGGGCGGTCCGGTGCGAAGCCAGGCGCCACGTCGACGAAGGTCGCGCTCCGCTCGAGCGGCGGCGGGTCGCCCTCGTAGCGGTACATGAACTCGAAGTCGACGATCCGGAGACCGAGCGCACGGTCGACGACGAAGTTCTGGGGCTTCGCGTCGACGAGGTCGTACCCGAGCTCGTGGAGACGGCGGAGCACCACGACCATCTGGCGCAGGACCGGGAGCGGGACGAGACGCGGGCTCCTCGGCGTGTCGAGAGGACCGAGGACGTCGTCGTAGAACGGGCACGTGAACCAGTTCGGCCCGGAGTCCAGGACGGGCGGGACAGCGTCCACGAGGCCGGAGAGCTCGCGCATCGCCCAGACCTCGCGCTCCATGAAGCGCAGGAAACCGCGGGCGAACGTCTTGCGCACGACGGGGCCGTCCGAGCCGGCGACGATCTCGACGCGGGCTCGCCGCCCGCGGCTCAGCGTCCGGAGCACCGAGACGTCGGTCCGGAGCTCCGCGCGGCGCTCGTCCACGTCGGCACGGATCCTCTCCACGGCGTCCGGGACCGCGACCTCGAGGTACTCCCAGGCCTCCTCCTCGTTGTCGGACGAGTGGATCGGGTTGAACGCACCGTCGCCGTCGGTCCGCGCCTCGATCGCGCGCCGGACCCGTTGCTTCGCGACGACCACCTCGGCGTTGGTGAGGTGCGGGTAGCGGCCCTGGAGGTCGGGGCCGGGCGGGTCGGGGTCGTGGTGGAGCGCGGCGACGACGACGACCGGGTCCCCACCGCTCACCGGGAACGGCCCCTGCCCCCAGTTGCCGCCGCGCAGGCTCCGCGCCGTGCGGGCGCGCGCCTCGTCGTCCAGCTCGATCACCTCGACGACGTCGAACCCGACGTGCTCGAGCTCGTCCAGGACGTCCGCCGTCGGCAGCGTGGCGAGCGTGCGTCGGCGGACGAGGAAGACGGTGAGCTCCGAGTCCTCGCGCGGGACACCCGTGCTCGTGCCGAGAGCCGCCTCGATCCACGGGTTGGAGGGCGCGAAGCGACGCAGCGCGTCCAACGGCGGCCGCCAGCCCACCGCGGCGAGGTAGTCGTCGACGTCCTCGAGCGTGCGCATCGTGGAGGCGCCGAGGGGCGCGGCCAGCCGGGCGACCTCCGCCGGGTAGTCGTGCTCGGGGTCCGGGTCCGTGCGGCCCAGGAGCACGGAGGGGAACCCAGAGGACGGACCCTTGTGGTAGACGGCGTGGTAGGCGAGCGAACGCAGGTGGTCCTCCGGGGCCGGCACGAGGAACCCGCTCGTGTGCACCACCGCCCGGTCGAGGAGCCCCGTCGCGAGCGGGGGAGGGTAGTAGGCCGCGCCCTGGAAGTCCGAGTGGTCCAGCCCGGAGGCGCTGTAGAGGTCGACGGGCAGGACCCCGGGCTCCGACTCGAGGAGAGCGCGGAGCGCGTCGGTGTCGTCGTCCGCGACGAGGACGTCGAGGTCCTCTCCCGGCGCGATGTCGGGCAACGTCTCGAACCAGCGGAGCACGGCATACCGCAGCCCCGCCTCCTTGAGGCGCTCCGCCAGGCCGGCGGGCCCCCAGACGGGGGAGAAGTAGGTCCGCGGCGCGGGCTCGCGATGCTGCGGGACCTCGTAGACGTCGAGGCGGATCCCGTCGCACACGACGTGGCCCTGGTCACGGAGCCGCCCGATCGTCCGGCCCGCGAGCGCGGCGGCCCGGCGCTCGACGTCTTGCGCGCCGGTGCTCCGCTCGACGACGACCTGGCCGACGTGGTGGAGGTCGCGGTGCGCCCACAGGGCCCGTGCCCACCGACCACGGAGGACGAGCACGTCGGTGCTGTTGCGGATCGCCTGGTCAGGCGACGTCAGCGGGTGGACGCGGTGCGCGAGGTCGTCGCCGACGTCCGAGCGGACCGCCGCCAGGTGCTCGGGCGGGACGAGCCCCAGGTAGCGGCTGGTGAGCCCGGACCGTTCGAGGGCACGCGCGAGCACCCCGTCCGTGGCCCCGATCTCGAGGACACGCGCACCGGGTGGCACGACAGACGCGAGATCCACACGGCGACCCTATGGCAACGGAAACCGTGCACGAGCCGCTCATCCGGAATTCACCCGGGCGACATCGGGACGTGCGCGTCGGTGTCGCCCGGACGGCGGGTCCGAGCGACCCGGGCCCCGCTATGCTCGGCGGGTCGTGGACGACCCCGCGATCCCGGACGAGGAGAGGCGCATGGAGGACGCTCCCCGTCGGGCTGACGACCTGCCGAGAGTCACGGTCATCATCCCGGTGTACAACGACGTCGAGCGTCTGAGGCTGTGCCTCGACGCCCTCGCTCAGCAGGACTACCCGGCCGACCGGCTGGACGTCGTCGTGGTCGACAACGCGTCGACCGTCGACCTGCGCCCGGCGCTCCCCGACGACGACCGGTTCGTCATGGTCCGTGAGCTGCGGAAGGGGTCGTACGCGGCACGCAACGCCGGGCTCGAGGTCGCGACGGGCGAGGTGCTCGCCTTCACGGACGCGGACTGTCGACCCTGGCGGGACTGGCTGAGCACCGCGGTCGCCATGCTGAAGGCGCCCGGCGCACCCGACGCGGTCGGCGGACGGATCCGGCTGGTGTTCCGGGACGGCCCGGAGCCCACGACGGGACCCGAGCTGTACGAGTCGGTCCACGGGTTCGACCAGGAGCGCTTCGTCACGACGTTCCACTTCGCCGCGACCGCGAACCTCGTCGCGACGTCCGAGGCGGTCCGCGGCGTCGGTGGCTTCGACCCGGCGCTCCAGTCCGGAGGGGACGACGACTTCGGTCACCGGTTGGCAGCGAGCGGCCGCCGCCTCGCCTACGCGCCGGACGCGGTCGTCGACCACCCCTCCCGGCCGTCGTGGTCGGAGCTCACCACCAAGTCGGTCCGCATCGCCAAGGGGATGGCGGACCTCAGCGCGTCGGGACCGTTGCGGGAGGCCGGGCGTGCCGCGGTGGGCGAGCTTCGTGCCGGGACGTCCGTCTGGCTGACCATCTGGCGCAAGCCGTGGCCGACGACGCCGCGGGGAAGGGCCGGCTACGCCGCGGCACTGAGCTGGGTGAGCGTCATCCGGCTGGCGACCTGGACGCCGCGGCTGGTCCGTCGGTCCCTGCGCCGCGGCTGACGGTCACGCCGCCGGTCACGCCGGGTCGCGGCCGTCGACCGATCGGTCCGGCGGGGCGACCTGCGGCATCGTGGCAGGGGGAACCACCCGGCGGCCTCGTGACCAGCCTGCGCGCCACACGACGTCGGCGATGTCGGCCGGGTTCCAGAGGCGGGCCACCTTACGCAGGGCGCGAGCCGCGGCCGCGCGCCGGGCGGGCGACGTCGAGACGGATCCCTGACGGGTGGTGACGATCCCGTCGCCCCTCGGCACCTCGGCGGTCGACCGCACCAGGGATCGCGCGACGAGGGCGTACCGGTACTCGAGCCAGCGCGAGCCGACGCCGTAGGCGTACGCCTGCCGGTAGACGGCCAGCACACCCTCCCGTCGGCGCACCCGCAGCACGAGCGCGGGGTCGAACGCGAGCCGGTAGCCGGCGATCTGCAGACGGAGGCACAGGTCGTCGTCCTCGCGCGTCGCGGCCGTCTCGTCGAAGCCGCCCACCGAGCGGAACGCCGCGGACCGCACACCGAGGTTGCCGGCACCCGCGGTCACGAACCCGGGGAGGAAGTCGAGCGTCGTCAGCCCGTGCTCCTGGGGCGACCAGGTCACCGCGACCCGGTGCCGGGGTGTCGGGACCGTCTCGAACCGTCCCGCGACCACGTCGTGCGCGTCGAGGGCGCGGCGCATCCCGGCCACCCAGCCTGGACCGACCCGGTCGTCGGCGTCGCAGAACGCGAGCCGCGAGGACCTGGCCACCGCGGCGCCGGCGTTGCGTGCCGCACCGGGGCCGCGGACCGCGGACGCGTCGACCAGCCGCAGCTCCGGCATCCGGCGCCCCCACCGGCGGACGAGGTCCGGCGTCCCGTCGGTCGACCCGTTGTCGCAGACGAGGACCTCCCAGGGGTGCTCGGGCCGCTGCTCGAGGAGAGCGCCGAGCTGGACCTCGATCGTCCCGGCCGCGTCGTACGCGGGGACGATCACCGAAAGCTCCGGGACGGCCGCCTCGTTCCCGCTCACGGGCGGACCATCCGTTGACGCGCGACGCTCGCCACGCGACGGTGGCGCGCCACGAGCTCGCCGGCGGTCACCTCGCGAAAGCCTGCCGCACGGGTCCGCTCGAGCAGGAGGTCCAGCACGGCGGCGCGGTCGAAGGTGGGGAGCCGCTCGCCGGGGCGGATCGTCTCGGGGTCGGCCCGCGTGTCGTGCAGGAGCAGGATGCTCCCCGGGAACACCGACCCGGCGGCCCGGTCCGCGATGGTGGTCTCGTTGCCGTCCAGCCAGTCCACCGCGTCCCCGGACCACAGCACCAGGTCGAGCCCCAGCCGCCGCAGGCCGACCGCCTGGCGCAGCGTGTGCGCGCCGTAGGGCGGCCGGTACAGACGCAGGGGGGTGCCGACGATCTCCTCGACGGTCTCCTTCGCCCGACGCACCGTCGCGACCGCCTCCCGACCGGAGAGCGTGAGGAGCGAGCGGTGGTCCGCACCGTGGAGCGCGAGCTCGTGCCCGTCCGCGACGATGCGGGCCGCGACGTCGGGGTGCCGGCGCACGGCGTCCGACAGGACGAAGAAGGTCGCGCGCGCGCCCCTGCGCGCCAGCACGTCGAGGATCGGCGGCGTCTGCTCCGGGTCCGGTCCGTCGTCGTAGGTGATCGCGTGCACGCGCTCGTCCGTGTCGACGCAAAAGGTCCCGAGGGGGGACGTGGCCACCAGCGGAACGAGCCCGCGGGCGACCGCGACGTCCCGGAACCGGCCGCCGGTCGTGGACGCGGACTCGACGTCGCGGAGCCGGACGAGGAGGGGTCTCGAGGGGCGCGGGCTCATGCGGCTTCCAGACCGGGCGACCTGCGGCCGAGGCGCTCGCGCAGGGTGGTACGCACCGCGGCGGCCCGCGGGAGCGCGCGCACGAGCGTGCGGTTCACCACGCCCCGGGGCGCGAGGAGCAGCCCGACGAACGCTCGACGCTGCGGGTAGAGCGCGGAGCTCTCGACGTGCTTCGGGTGCATGCACTGGTCGAACACGTCGACGCCCGCAGGGTCGGCCAGGAAGTGGTCGACCTCCGCGGCCCTGCCGACGACTCCCGGGCTGAGCCGGGCGAAGCGCTCGTCGTAGGTGTCCATGAGTGCGAACACCCCTCGCCCGCACACGAGCGACACGGACATGAAGAGCGTCTCCTCCCCGACGCTCAGGGTGAAGATCCGCAGGAGCCCGCGCTCGCGGAAGCCGTCTGCCACCTCGGTGAACCACTCGACGCCGTTCGGGGTGACACGGAGAGCCCCGCCCCGCTCGGTCGTGCCCTTCCAGCCTGCCGCCTCGAGGTCGAGGAACTCCTCCAACGCCCGAGGGTCTGGGCCACGGTCCTCGGCGACGAGCGGCGCGCCGAGCTCCCGCTCGACGTTACGGGCGAGCCGTCCCAGCTTCTTGCGTCGGCTCGTGCTGAGGCCGTCGCGCCAGCTCGAGCCCTCGGGCACCGGTCGCATGCTCGCCCGCTCGAAGCGGTAGCGCTCGAGCAGCGGGGTGCGGGTCTCCCGTGCGGCCTCGAGGATCGCGCCGTGCAGTGCCCCGGTCCCCGGCAGGAGCGTGAGCTCGACGAGGCCCGGCAGCCCGGTTCCCCGTTCGGAGAGATACCTCAGGAGCGCCGTCAGGGCGTCCACGGGCGACCCGTCGTCGACGAGCGGTGCGCACAGGGGAGCGCGGCGCGACAGGAAGGGACCTGCCGTCGTCGCGTAGGGGAGAGGCAGCCCCTGGAAGCGCGGTTCGACGCTCAACGGCAGCAGCGCGAGCATGCGGTCCACGTCCTCGACCACGACCAACCGGATGCCGGCGGTCGCGGGGAACCAGCGCGCTGCCGTGAGCAGGAACGCCGGGTCCAGGAACGGGTTCGGCTCGACGGCGCGCGCCGCGAGCCCGCGCCAGCGGGCCTCGTCCTCGGCCGTGACGTCCGAGAGCAGGAGGGTCCGTGCGTGCATCGATGTCATCGGGCCTCCGCGTCGTGCCCGATGGTGCCGGAGAGCGCGTCGTCGAGCCTCTCTCTCGCGTGCGCCCAGGTCAGCCTCCCGGCCCGGCTGCGCCCGGCGGCCTGCGTCCGCCCGAGCAGCCCGGCGTCGTCCGCCAACGCCTCGAGGGCCTCGGCGAGCGCCGCGACGTCGCCCGGGGGGACGAGGAGACCGCCGTCTCCGACCGCCTCGGGCAGCCCGCCGACGTCGGACGCGACGACCGCCGCCCCGGCGGCCATGCCCTCGAGCGCGGTGAGCCCGAAGGGCTCCGGCCACGCCGACGGCACGACGAGGACGTCCGTGCTTCGCAGGATCGCGGGCAGTGCCGGACGGGGGACGAACGAGGCGAACTCGACGGTCGTGCGCGTGCCGGCCGCTGCCCGCCGCAGCTCCTGCTCGTAGGCGGTCAGGGGAGCGTCCGCGGCGAACCCCGGACGGCCGACCACGGTGACCTGGAGGTCCGGGCGGTCGAGCCGGCGGACGGCGTCGAGCAGGACGTGCACCCCCTTGTCCCGGATCACCCGGCCGACGAACGCGACCCTCGTGACTCCCTCGCGCGGTGGGCGTGGGCCGTCGAACGCCTCGACGTCGACCCCGTTGGGTACGGCACGGACACGATCGCGCAGCCGGGGCGGGAGCATCCGCGCGGTCTCCTCGGCGAGGTACTCGCTCACGCAGACGACGGCGGACACCGGGTCGAGCACCCGCCCGGCTTCGCGCTCGCCGTAGGTCCGCAGCAGCTGGTTGTGGGCGTAGAGGACCGGTGCGTGCCGCGCTGCGACGAGCGGCACCGCCTGCGGCGCGTTGTGCGCGAGGACCACCGAGCCGGGCCACGAGTGCTGCGCGCGGAGCGCCGCGGCGAGCCGCCGGCGTGCGCCGGGGCGCGTCACGCCGATCGTCCCGGCCACGAGGTCCAGGTACCGGTCGGTCCGTCGCGGCGGGGCGTCGTCGTACTCGACCACGTCGGCGCTCGTGTACCTGGGCGTGTAGGTGCCGCGCGCCACGAGGACCGCGGCCCGCGGCCCGGTCCCGGCAGAGGCGAGCCCGTGCACGACGGTGGGGACTGCGCTGCCGGTGCGTGGCGAGAAGTGGTCGCCCGGCGTGAGGAGGTGGACGTGCCGACCGGACATCGGCTCACCCCGCGAGGGCGGGCGTCGCGACGCCCGCCCGGACGTCCCGGCGACGGGCGACCGCGGCCGCGGGGACCCCGGCGGCGAGCCCGGCGAGCTCGGCGACCGCGCGGGTGAGCACGATCACCGACTTCGCCCGCTTGCGCAGCGGACGACGCGTGCCGTCCTCCTTGACCGAGCCGAGCCGCCGCCTCGCTTCGTGGAGGTAGGCGTGCTGTGCGCGCAGCGCGGTGCGCACGTAGCGGCGGGCGAGCGGGTCGCGCCAGCCGAAGTTCCGGACCAGCATGACCACGTGGTTGCGGCGCAGGTAGTACAGGTAGCGGCGGTCGAACCGCTTGCCGCCGATCCCGTACGGGGCCGCGACGTGCCGGACGACCGCGCGTGGCGTGAAGAGCAGCGTGCCACCGGTGGCGCGCAGCCGCAGCGAGATGTCGGACTCCTCGCACAGGCACGTGCCCGGATAGTTGCCGCGGATCCCGCCGATCGCGGCGAGCGCGCTGCGCCGGAACGACATGTTGGCGCCCAGCAGGTGGTCCACCTCGATGACCCGGCCGGGATCCGCACCGAAGTGGCCCGTGAGCCGACCGTCGGGGAGCAACCTGCCGATCCGTCCGAGCCCTTCGGACTCCTCGCCGGGTATCCCGTTGTCCGCGCGGCCCCCCACCGCGACGACCGCAGGGTCCTCGTAAGGGGCGACGAGCTCGTCGAGCCAGTCCGGCGCGACGTACGCGTCGTCGTCGATGAACGCGACCACGTCTCCCCGCGTGACGGCGAACCCCATCTGCCGCGACTCCGGCGTCGTGCCCCGGCCGAGGGTGCTGTGGAGCAGCCTGACCTCGGGGAACTCCCCACGCACGAGCCGCCGCGTGGTGTCCGCCGGGGTGGCGTCGACGACGATCACCTCGAGCGGTGCGGTGCGCAGCCGCGCCAGGTGCGTGAGGCACTCGCGCACGCTGTCGGGCCGTCCGTACGTGACGACGACGACGCTCACGGTAGGGCTCACGGCTCGCCTCCCGGCGGCTCGGGGACGGTCACGAGACGGAACCAGTCGCGCCGACGCAGGGGGGAGGTCAGGACTGCGCGCCGCGGGTTGCGGGACCGCGCGACCCAGGACTCGTAGACGTCCGGCCGGGAGTAGTGCGCGGTGTGGCCGGACCATCCGAACTTCTTGCGCATCGCCTCCGGCGTCCGGACCCAGGAGAAGTGGAGCACCGCGTCGCCGGGATCGACGACCTCGTGGACGATCTCGTCGTGGCGGTGGCTCGGGTCGGTGTTCCAGGGGCGCAGGTCGACCCGGTAGAGCGGAGCGTCCGTCTGGCGCGCATGGGTGAGGGTCGTGCCGGCGCGTACGGCGAGCGGTCCGGGGTAGGACGCGACGGGCCGGCCGAACCGGCTGCTCGCCTCGAGGTACCGTCCGGGCGCGACACGCGAGTACAACCATCGTGCGGGGTAGTCCAGCCCGGACGCGCCGGCGGCCTCGGCCCGCTCGAGCGACGCGAGGAAGGCGGCGGGGGAGAGCATCACCTCGTCGGTGTCGAGCTGGAGCACCCAGTCGGCACCCTCCGAGGCCTCGTCGAGCGCGACCTGCCGCTGGAACGTGTCGTTGTCGAGCGGGTGCTCGTCGAGCCGTGCGAAACGTCCTGGCGCGTGCACGCACTTGCCGTCGCGGTCGACCTCCTTGGCGATCGCGAGGCATTCGTCGACGGGGATCGGGGTGCCGGTCCAGGAGGTCGACGTCTCGTCGTACGACAGGACGATCCGGTCGACGTGGTCGTAGTAGGCGCGCAGGCTCGCCGCGAGGAAGCTCGGGTCGGCCAGCAGCACGTACGCGGTGAGGCGCATCAGATGAAGTCCGCGAACTCGCGCTCGTTCTTCTGGAAGACGAGCGTCCCGACCAGCAGGATGAGCGGAGCGGCGACGACGAGCGCGACGACCTGCCACGCGACCGGCGCCTCGGTGCCGAGCAGGGACCAGCGGAAGCACTCGAGGAACCACGTGATCGGGTTGATGTCGAACAGCCAGCGCAGGTTCGCGGGGACCTCCGAGAGCGCGTACGCCACGGGGCTCGCGTAGAGCAGGATCTGCACGAGCCACGGCAGGACGTAGCCGACGTCGCGGTACTTGACCATGTACGCGGCGGCGGCGAGACCGATGCCGGTCCCGATCATGAGGACGAGGACGATCCAGACGGGGAGGAGGAGGACGGGCCAACCCGGGTTGATGCCGTACACGAACAGCAGCACGATCGCCAGGACGAGCGCGACGAGGAAGTCGACGACCACCGACGCGAGGCTCGAGATCGGGACGAGCAGCCGCGGGAAGAACACCTTCTGCACCAGGGACTGGTTGCCGACCATCGACCCGGACGCCTTGCCGAGCGACCCGTTGAAGAGGTTCCACGCGAGCATGCCGGCGAGCGTGAAGAGGAAGTAGGGGATGCGATCGTCGCCGGTCGAGAGGTCGGCGATCTGGCCGAACACGACGGTGAAGACGCCCGCGCTCACGAGCGGCTGGGCGATGACCCACGTGACGCCGAAGATCGTCTGCCGGTAGCGCACGATGATGTCGCGCTGGGCGAGCCGCACCGCTACCTCACGCGCGCCCCACAGCTCGCGCAACGACGGCAGGTTGAGGCGCCCGGGGGGCGCGATGACGGTGCGCTGGACGGTGTGCTCCACGTCAGACCCCCTCGTAGTCGAAGTTCACGAAGACCATGCCCTTCTCGGTGCTCGACGCCTCGGTGAACTCCGGGTACGGGAGGTCGGGCAGCACCTCGAAGCGCCACGCGCCCTCCCACGCGTCCAGGACCCCCGCCTGGCACGCGTACACGTCGACGGTGTACTGGCCGGGCTTGAGCCACAGGTCGCGGACCACGAGGCGGCCCTTCTGCGGCTTCTCCGGGTCGAACCACCTGCCCACGAGGCGGGAGTCGCACTGCGCGATGACGGTGCCCTGGTCGTTGTTGATGTGCATCGAGACGAAGTAGGTGCCGACGAGCTTCTTGCTCGCGGGCGCCTCGAATTCCACGACGACGTCCTGCGAGGACTTGACGAACTCGTCCTCCATGCGGACCGAGGAGAGCCGGACCTTGCCGTTCCCGGGGCGTGCCTTGGGGTCGGACTGCGCGGCCGCGAAGCTCTCGAAGCTGTCCCGGTACGCCTGGAGCGTGCCCTCGACGGTGCCCGAGTACTTCAGCGTGCCCCGGTCGAGCAGCACGGCGGACGTGCACAGCGCCTGGACGGTCTGGAGCTGGTGGCTCACGTAGAGCACCGTGCGGCCACCCTGCGCGGCCTCGCGCATCTTCTGGATCGAACGGCGCTGGAACTCGGCGTCACCCACGGCCAGCACCTCGTCGATCGCGAGGATCTCGGTGTCGAGGTGGGCCGCGACGGAGAAGGCGAGGCGCACGTACATTCCGGACGAGTAGCGCTTGACGGGCGTCGCGAGGAACTTCTCGATCCCGGAGAACGCGACGATCTCGTCGTAGCGCGCGTTGATCTCCTTGCGCGTCATGCCGAGGATCGCGCCGTTGAGGTAGATGTTCTCCTTGCCGGTGAGCTCCGGGTGGAACCCCGTCCCGACCTCCAGGAGCGACCCGACGCGACCGTTGAGCTCGATGCGCCCCCGCGTGGGCGCGGTGACGCGCGTGAGGATCTTCAGCAGCGTCGACTTGCCCGCACCGTTGCGTCCGACGATCCCGAGCGCCTCACCCTTCGGGACCTCGAACGACACGTCGTCGAGCGCGTCGAACAGCGTGTACTTCTGCTTGCCGGTCGACCGGACCCACTGGATCGCCGCCGCGGCCGCCGTCGAGGGACGCTCGCCGAACGCACCGAGCCGGTAGGTCTTGCCCAGCCCGGCGACGCGGATCGCGGGTTCCGTGGTCGCCTGCACAGATGAAAGATAGTCGGCCCGCCGGCGCCCGAGGCCGGGTGCGTCGGGTGAATCGTGCGCAGAACCGGACGAACGCGGGTGAAAGTGCCCCGGAGCACTGGGTCGACCGCACGACGCGGCCCTACGCTCGCCAGAGCGGTACGTGGTACCGCGCCTCCCGACGGCAGGGGCGTCCGATGACCTCGCACGACGACGACGGCGTCCGTCCCGCCCGGCGCAGGGACGTCACCGCGGTGAGCGGTGCGATCGCCGCGGTCCTGGGCGTGGCCGCGGCCGTCGTGGTCGGCGGTGCCGGACCCACCGCCACGACCGGTGCCTCGGACGCCTTCACCGCGTCGCCCGTCCCGGCGTCGGCGCCCGTCACGCAGCAGGGTGTGCTCCCGCTGTGCGGCTTCCCCCTGCTGGGTCAGGTCACGGACGACGGCGTCGCGAACCGCGACCTCGACGGGATCCGTGCGGTCGTGGACGACGTGGTCACGGTCGCCGACGGCCGGCTCGTGACCTTCCGTGTGCTCGACGGGTCGGCGTACGTCCTGGAGTGGGACCGCGAGGCCACGTACACCGTGACGCGCTACGACCTCGGGACCGGCGACGTCGTCGCGACCACCCCCGTGGAGCTCGAGTGGGACGGCACGAGCGAGACCTTCTCCACCGACTCGTTCGAGGTCGACGCCGACGGGAGCGTCTACCTGCTCGACACGCTCATGCAGCGTCGCGACCTCCTCAAGGTGGCGCCCGACGGCTCCACGACGTGGACGGCGACCGTCCCCGACGGGGAGCACACCACGGGCGGCCTCCTCGACCTCTACGGCACCGTGCGCTGGACGGTCGACGGCCGGACCGTCGTCGGCGTCCAGGAAGCAGGTGACGTGCTGCACGAGGTCTCCGGGGACGGCGACCTCCTCACGTCGGTCCCGTTCGACGGCGCGGTGCTCGCCCAGCTCCCGGACGGAACCGCCCTGGTCCAGACGGACGTGCGCGACGGCGATCGTCGCACGGTCGACCTGCGCGCGGTCGGCCCCGACGGCGACGACCCGGACCTCCACCTCGGCGCTTCGTGGGTGCGCGGGCGCGCGTTCGGCGTCCCGCGCGTGCCGTGGCTGGACGACACGACGGGTGCGACCACCGGGCCGTCGGCCGGGCCGGAGGACGACGGCCTCGTCGTCGCCGACGAGAACCTCGGGTTCCGGTGGTGGGCGAGCGACGGCGTGTTCCGGGGCGTGTGGCCCGACACGCACAAGGACCTCGAGCAGCCGTTCGCGCTGTGGGAGAGCACGCCCGTCCTGCGCGACGGCACCGCCGGGGACGCGCCGTACTACGTGCTCACGCACGGCGAGGACGGCGGGTTCTCGATCACCGAGATCACGGCGGAGCGCATGGCCTACCAGCTCGGCGCGCCGGTGAAGTACAACGCGGCGAACGAGGAGCTGTTCGGCGGCCTCGGGCTCGGTGCAGGGCTGCTCGTGGACGTCCCGTACGGCGTCTTCCCCGACGGGACCGCACCACGCGTGGTCGCGGCCTTCGACGACGCGTGGGGCGCGTCCGCCGGGACGTACCGCCTGCGGTACCAGGTGCGCGGCGACCCGCGCGTGTGGGACCCGGTGGCCGGCGAGGAGACCGTCGTCGACCTGCCCGCGGACGGCGGCGAGCTCCCGCTCGTCCTGCCGCCCACCCGGCCGGGGGTGTACGAGGTCGACGCGGCGCTCGTGGACGCCGCGACGGGGGAGCCGGTCTCGGGCACGTGCCTGCGCTACACGGTGGCCGCGCCGGGCAGCGGCCTCGACCCGGCGGCGCTCGCGGACGGCGCGGACTGGGGCGGCGCGGGACCGCTGCGCGGCGTGCAGCTCGCGGACCAGCTCGGTGTGGGCAGCCACCGCACGCAGCTCGACTTCGGGGCGATCGTGCCCGACCCGACCGCGGAGCCGGACGCCGACGCGCTCGTCTGGGACTCGCTGCCGAACGCGGCGTTCGCGCCCGACGAGGAGGAGGGCGAGGAGCCCGCCGACGTCGACCCGTTCGCGGAGCTGACGGCCGCGGCCGCGCTCGCCGAGGAGACGGGGGTGATCCTCACGCTCCAGCTCGGCTCGGGCGGCGAGGCGGAGCAGGCCGCGGTCGAGGCGGGGACGTGGGAGGGCTGGGCGCGCGAGATCGTCGCCGCCGTCCACGAGCGCGCCCCGCAGGTCCGGTACTGGCAGCCGTGGAACGAGCCGAACAACACGGGCTACGAGGACGCGGCGGCGTACGAGGAGGAGGTCGGGGCGCCGTTCGCGGCGGGGGCTCGGGCGGCCTCCCGGGACGTCCTGGTCGTCGGCGGGAACACGCTCGGGATCGAGCCCGCGTGGTGGGCCGACCTCGTCGCGGCCGGCGGCTGCGACTCTCTCGACGCGATCGGGATCCACCCCTACACGGGCCTCAACCGGTCGTGGGAGGAGGAGGGGTTCTCCGTGGAGGGCGCGGAGCTCGACGACCTGCGGGAGGCGGTCTCCGCGTGCGGCGACGTCCCGGTGTGGGACACGGAGACGGGCTGGTGGTCCGACGGCGTCGCGAACTTCTGGGCCGGAGGGTCCGACGCCGTGCGCAAGCTCCTCTGGTACGGGCTGGAGGGCGTGGACGAGTGGACGTACTTCTTCTCCGAGGGCGGGTTCGGCGAGGCGGGGAACTCGTGGTCGCTCCTCCAGTACGGGCAGTACGTGAAGCCCGCCGGCGCGGCGTTCGCGGCGAGCGCGCCGTTCCTCGGCGGGTTCGGGGCCCCTGAGACGGTCGAGACCGGGACGCCCGGGGTGCACGCGCTGCGCGCGCCCGGGACCGGTGACCGCGGCGGTGCGGAGCTGCTCGCCCTGTGGAGCGAGGACCTGTCGACGTCCGTGCGGCTCGCGGCGCCCGGCGGCGCGGTCACCGTGACCGCGCGGGACCAGTTCGGGGCCGAGCGCGGGCTCGAGGTCCCGGCGGGCGGCGTCGAGGTCCCGGTGAACGGGGCTCCCGTGCTGCTCGTGGCGCCCGCGGGTACCGGGCTCGCCGTCGAGCCCGTCGAGGCGTTCGGCGAGGACGTGCTGGAGGGGCGTCCGGCGACCGCCACGTCGACCCACGAGGAGGCGAACGACGCGGACGTCGTCACGTCGGGCACCTTCGCCGTGCGCGAGCCGTGGCGGTCCGGGCGCCTGCCCGACGGCTCCGTCGACGAGGCGCCCGCGGTCGAGGTCACGACGGACGGCCCGCGCACGATCGACCGTGTCGCCGTCGCGACGGCCGGCATCCGCTGCTGCACGTCGGGTCTTCGGGACTACACCGTCTCCGTCCGGACGCCCGACGGCGCGTGGCACGACGTCGCGCAACCGACCGACCAGTTCTTCGACCGCGTCGCGCTGTTCTCGTTCGACCCGGTCGAGGTGACGGCGGTACGTGTCTCCCTCCCGATGACGACCGAGCGCGACGTGCCCGTGCTCGCCGCGAACTACTCGGGCATCGTCGGCGGTCTGCACCCGGACTTCATCCCGCTCGCCACGGAGAGCGAGTGGATCGCGACGATCAGCGCGGTCCGGGCGTGGGAGCCCGCGAGGTGAGGGTCCGTCCGGGACGGGCTGGTGCCTCGCGGCCCGCGGGACGGTCAGCCGCGTGCGGCGACGGCGCGCCAGATCTCCGCGTGCTGGGCGGCGCTGCGCTCCCACGTGAACGTCGCGGCGCGCTCGCGGCCACGACCCACCAGGGTCTCGACCTCGGCGTCCCGCGTCGTCACCCACAGCAGCCCCTCGGCGAGGCTCGCGCCGTCGGGCTCGGCGAGGACGCCGCCGTCGCCCACGACCTCAGGCAGCGAGCTCGTCCGCGCCGCGACCACGGGGACCCCGGCCGCCATGGCCTCCAGCGCGGGGAGCCCGAACCCCTCGTAGCGCGACGGCACGACGACGGCCGCCGCGCCCGCGACGAGGCCCGGCATGAGCTCCGCGGGCAGCCGCCCGACGAGTCGCGTTCCCGGCAGCCCGCCGAACAGGTCCGTGCGGCGCGGGTGCGGGGGCCCGCTCATGACGAGCGTCAGGTCGGGCCGCGCCGAGCGGACCGCGCGCCACGCGACGGCGAGCTCCTCGAGGTTCTTGCGCCGCGACGCGCCCCCGGCGTGCAGGACGTACGGGCCGTCCACCCCGAGCGTCGCGAGACGCTCGGCGGACAGCGGCTCGGCGGTGAAGTACACCGGGTCGACGCCGTTGTAGGCGACCGCGGGGCGCTCGGAGAGACCGAGGACGTCGGCGGCCTCGTCCGCGCTGAACTCGGACACGCACACGACGGCCGCCGCCCGGCGGACCTCCTCGGCCGCGGCGCGCACCGGCGCGGACTCGTCGTCGTAGCGCCACGACACGACGTCCTGCACGGTCACGACGTCGCGCGTCGGGTGCGGCGGCAGGTCGAGCCCCACCCGGTGCACGACGGCGCCGCGCGGGTACACGGCGCGGCCGACGGCCCGGCGCAGGGCGGGGCCGGCGCCGGAGAGGCGGCCGAGCGGGAGCCGGTGCGTCCCGGCGAGCGGCGAGCGCAGCGAGCGGAAGACGGCCCGGTCGACGGACCACGCGCCGGTCACGTCGGCGGGACCGTCCGCGAGCGCCGTCGCGGCACGCGCCGCGACCTCCTCCTGGTACACCTGGGCCCCCATGGGGACCTCGACGGCGACGGTCGCCACGACGAGCTGCGGCATCGGGAGGCTCCCCCTCGGGGCGTGGTGCGCGGCGGGTGCGCGACGGTCGGCGCGACCGGAACGGTCGGTAGAGTGGCCCACTCTAGTGGCGCCGACGCCCGGCCGGACCTGCGGGAGCGGGTGATGAACGGGTGATCGTGGAGGGGTCGCGGGACGTCCCGCGAGAGGGTGAGGGACCCATGGCAGGGCGCCGTCGCGTGGCTCTGGTCGCGAGCTCGTTCGAACCGCACACGGGCGGTGTCGAGTCGCACGTGCGGCACGTCGCGCGCGTGCTGGCCGCGCGCGGCACGCCGGTGGAGGTCTGGACGGTCGACCGCGGCGAGCACCTGGGCACGCGCCGCGTCGACGGCGTCCTCGTGCGCTACCTGCCCACGCCGCAGCCGTCGAGCAGGCCGGGCGACGTCGCCCGGTTCGCCCTCGCCGCGCCCGGGGCCGCGCTCGCGTGGGGCCGGGCCTTCCGGTCCTTCCGGCCCGACGTCCTGCACGTGCAGTGCTTCGGCCCCAACGGCGCGTACGCGCTCGGCCTGCGCACGCTCACGCGCACCCCGCTCGTCGTCAGCTCGCACGGGGAGACGTTCGCCGACGACTACGCCGTGTTCGAGCACTCGCGACTGCTGCGGTCGGCGCTGGAGCGGTCGATCGGCGTCGCGGGCGCGGTGACGGGGTGCTCGCGCGTCGTCGCGGACGACCTCGTCCGGTTCGGCGCCGAGGACGCCGTCGTCGTCCCGAACGGCGTCGACCTGACGGGCCACGACCCGAAGAGCAGCACGGAGAGCGGCACCCGGGCCGCGCCGCCCGCCGGGGCGGGACCGGCCGAGCCCGTGGTGGTCGCGGTGGGACGCATCGAGCACGTCAAGGGCTTCGACCTGCTCGTGGACGCGTTCGCCGCGTCGCCTCTGCGCGAGCGAGCGCGTCTCGTGGTCGTCGGCGACGGGAGCGAGGCGGGTGCGCTGCGCCGCCGGGTGACGTCCGCGGGCCTCCAGGACCGCGTGGACCTTCCCGGGCGGCTCGACCCCGCGGAGGTGGCGGCCCGGCTCGCGGCCGCCGACGTCGTCGTCGTGCCCAGCAGGGCGGACGCCGCACCGCTCGTCGTCCTCGAGGCCTGGCGGTCGGGCCGGCCCCTCGTCGCGACCGTGCGCGGCGGACCGCCGGAGATCGTCACGGACGGCGTCGACGGCGTGCTCGTCGACCCGCAGGACACGACGGCGCTCGCGGGCGCCGTGCTCGGTCTGCTCGACGACCCGGCGCGCGCGGCCCGCATCGGGGCGGCGGGACGCCGGCGGGTCGAGGACTTCACGTGGGAGCGTGTCGTCGACCGGTACGAGGGTCTCTACGCGGGCCTCGGCGCGGCCGGCGGGGCGGGCGGGGCTACGTCGTCGTCGGGAGGCTGACCCGCGACGGGCACCGGGTCGTCGTCAGGCGGGGTGGACGGGCTGCCGTCGCCGGGGGAGACGGCCCGGGGGACGTCGAGCAGCCACGCCACGGCGATCGCGACCGCCGCGGCGACCAGCAGGGAGCCGACCACGTCGCTCGGCCGGTGCGCGTACGTCACGACGGACGCGAACGCCGCGACCGCGGTGGCGCCGAGCCCGACCCAGCCGGCGAGGGACCGGGAGGCGGGCCACGGCCACAGGAGCCAGATCGCGACGCACAGCCCGCCGACCACCGCGACGTGCCCGCTCGGGAACGTCTGGTGGGCGTAGCCGAACCCGCCGAGGTCGGGGCGCACGAGGACCGCGCGCAGGCCGAGGGCGATCCCGACGGTCCCGAGCACCACGAGGAGGGCCGCGACGAGGTCGCGCCACGCGCGGCGCACGATCGCGACCACGCCGAGCACCGCGACGACGCCCGCGCACACGACGGGAAGCCCCCGGCGCAGGGCACCGGCGGTCCCGAGGCCGACGTCGTGGAGCGGGGCGACGGTCCGGAACACGCCCGCGTCGGCCTGCTGGCCCGCGGCGGTGAGGTGGGACGCCGCCCAGAGCGCGACGAACGCGAGGACGAGCAGGAGGATCAGGGTGGCGGCGGCCCGAGGACGCTCACCCATCGTCGTCCCTCACGACCGCGGGTTCCGGGGCGGGGGAGTCGGTGGGCCCGCGCCGCCTGGTCCGCACGAGCGCCGCCCGCAGGGTGTGCCGGTCCACGTCCTTGAGCCGGGTCGCCCAGTGCATCGCCGGTGTCTCGACCCAGCGGTGGAGGATCGCCGCGGCCCCGAACGCCACCGCGCCGGCGACGACGTAGGCCGCGAGCGCCCCCGCCGCCGACTCTCCCGTGACCTTGTAGGCACCGGCCATCACCGTGTCGACGACCGGGAGGTGCACGAGGTAGAGCGAGTAGGAGAGCGTCCCGAGGTAGAGCACCGCGCGCGGCGGTCGCCACGACATCGTGCGGGTGACGAGGAGCGCGAGGATCGTCACGCCGGTGAGCCACGCGAACCAGTGGCTGCCCCAGGGGTCGGCCACCGGGGCCCAGAGCGTCACCGCGAGGCACCAGAGGCCGACGACCGCGGACGCGGCGACCACGACGGCGAACGGGAGCCTGCCGATCATGAACCAGGCGACGACGGCGCCGTAGCAGAACATCCACCACGTCCCGATGAACCAGGGCCCGCCGTCGGTCCCGAGGAAGGGGAGCGCCAGGGACACGACGCCGAGGGCGATCGCCGCGACGCTGACCGCGAGCCCACGTGCCGCGGTGCGTGCCGGGCCCGGGAGCACGCGTCCGGTGATCCAGACGAGGAGGACGACGACGAGGTAGAACTGGACCTCCAGGCAGAGCGTCCAGGCGACGGCGAGGACGGGCTCGGCGCCGACGATGTCCTGGAGGTAGACCATGTTGAGCAGGACGTCGCCCGCCGAGAACGACCGGGTCTCGAGCCCGGGCACGAGTCGTTCCAGGCCCGAGAGCGCGACGACGACGGCGATCATCACGTAGTACGGGGGGTCGAGCCGCACCTGTCGGCGGAGGGCGAACCGCGCGCCGTCGCGCGCCCGGGTACCGAGGTCGCGCGTCGTGTACGCGATGACGAACCCCGAGATCACGAAGAACACCGCGACGCCGCTCCGCGCCAGGTCCGACACCGTGACCCAGAACGCGGGGAAGGTGGCCGCGAGGACGTCGGCCTGCGGCGGGCTGCGGAACAGGTGGAAGAGGAGCACCGAGACGGATGCGGCCCCGCGCATCGCGTCGATGGGCAGGAACCGGCCGGCGGGTGGTGGCTTCATCGGCTCGCCTCCCCGTGCGCGCGGGCGGCCGGGCGGCCGTCGACAACGAGTGTGCCGCCGGAGGGGCGGACGGCACCAGGGTTCGCGCCCGGGACGGTCGCGGCACGCGCGGATTTCACCCGGGGCACCGGCGGCTGCGGGCGCCGTGGGTGGCGGGGCGTACGCTGGTCGCGTCGTCTCGCACGGCACCAGCCCGGACCTGCTCGCCCCTCGGAGAGCCTCGGTCCGGGCCGTTCGTGCTGCCCCGTCGTGTCCGCTGCCCGTCTCCCGGCACCACCCGGCCCGCCCCGCGCGCGGTCGCCGACGCTCCCGACCACCGTCCTCGGAGGGACCCCACCGCATGAACCTCACCGGCATCCTGCCCGCGCTGCTCGCCGACCCCGCCGCGTCGGCGGCGGTCGAGCACGTGCGCGCCCGCGGCGAGGCGGACGTGGTCGGCCCGGCAGGGGCTCGCCCGCCGCTGCTCGCGGCGATGACCGGCGCCCGCGCGACCGGCCCCGTGCCCGACGGCGACGGTACCGCCGGCGGTGACACCGCGCCGTCGGGCACGGCGTGGGCGGCGGGCTCGCGCCCGCTCGTCGTGGTGACCGCGACCGGGCGGGACGCCGACGAGCTCGCGGCGAGCGTGCGCGCGTACCTGCCGGACGAGCTGGCGGACGTGGTCGCCGTCCTGCCGAGCTGGGAGACGCTGCCGCACGAGCGGCTGAGCCCGCGCGCGGACACCGTCGCCAAGCGCATCGCGGTGTTCCGCCGCCTCGCGCACCCGGACGCGGAGGTGGGGCTGTCGGGCCCCGTGCGCGTGCTCGTCATGCCCGTGCGCGCGCTCCTGCAGCCGGTCGTGGACGGGCTGGGCGAGCTCGAGCCGGTCGAGCTGCACGCCGGGTCGACGGCAGACCTCACCGACGTCGCGGAGCGCCTCGTCGCGGCGGCCTACACGCGCGTGGACATGGTCGAGCGTCGCGGCGAGTTCGCGGTGCGCGGCGGCATCCTCGACGTGTTCCCGCCGACCGAGGACCACCCGTTGCGCGTCGAGTTCTGGGGCGACGAGGTGTCGGAGATCCGCTGGTTCGCGGTCGCGGACCAGCGCAGCCTGGAGATCGCCGAGCACGGTCTGTGGGCGCCGCCGTGCCGCGAGATCCTGCTCACCGAGTCGGTGCGGGCACGGGCCGCGGCGCTCGTCGAGGACCTGCCGGGGGCCACGGAGATGCTGGACAAGCTCGCGGCGGGCGTCGCGGTGGAGGGCATGGAGTCGCTCGCGCCGGTCCTCGTGGACCGCATGGTGCCGGTGCTCGAGCTCGTCCCCGACGACGCGCTCCTGGTCGTGGACGACGCCGAGCGCGTGCGCCGCCGTGCCCACGACCTGGTCGCGACGACGGAGGAGTTCCTCGCCGCCGCGTGGACCGGCGCGGTGGCGGGCGGCAAGGCGCCGGTCGACCTGTCCGCGGCGTCGTTCGAGACGTTCGCCGAGGTGCGCGCGGTCGCGCAGCGCCGTGGGCTGGGCTGGTGGACGCTGTCGTCGTTCGCGCTCGACAACCCGGACCTCGACGTGCCGACCGAGGTGGCCCCCGACGGAGGTGCGCGGGCCGCGGCCGGCGCGGGCGCGCCGACGGGCACGACGGCCGCGCACGTGGGGGAGACCGCCGACGGCATCCCGACCTTCACGATCGGCGCGCGCGACGTCGAGTCCTACCGCGGCGACGTGTCACGGGCCCTCGACGACGTGCGCGGGCTCCAGCACGCAGGCTGGCGCCTCGTGCTCACGACCGAGGGGCACGGGCCCGCCAAGCGCATGGTCGAGCAGCTCGGCGCCGTCGACACGCCCGCGCGCCTCGTGCCGCGGCTCGACGACGAGCCCGAGGGGGGCATCGTCCTCGTCACGCCGGCGATGGTCGGCAAGGGATTCGTCGCACCCGAGCTGCGCCTCGCCGTCTTCTCCGAGTCCGACCTGACCGGCCGCGCGGGGACGAGCACGCGCGACATGCGCAAGATGCCGAGCCGGCGGCGCAACGTCGTCGACCCCTTGCAGCTCAAGGCGGGCGACTTCGTCGTGCACGAGCAGCACGGCGTGGGGCGGTTCGTCGAGCTCGTGCAGCGCACGCTCGGGACGGGCGGTAACGCCGCGACGCGCGAGTACCTCGTCATCGAGTACGCGTCGTCGAAGCGGGGCCAGCCCGGGGACCGGCTGTTCGTCCCGATGGACCAGCTCGACCAGGTCACCAAGTACACGGGCGGCGAGTCGCCGAGCCTCAACAAGATGGGCGGCGCGGACTGGTCGAAGACGAAGTCCCGGGCGCGCAAGCACGTCAAGGAGATCGCGGGCGAGCTCATCCGCCTGTACTCGGCGCGCATGGCGACGCAGGGCCACGCGTTCGGCGCCGACACGCCGTGGCAGCGCGAGCTCGAGGACGCGTTCGCGTACGTCGAGACGCCGGACCAGCTCGCGACGATCGACGAGGTCAAGGCGGACATGGAGAAGACGGTCCCCATGGACCGGCTCGTGTGCGGCGACGTCGGCTACGGCAAGACGGAGATCGCGATCCGCGCGGCGTTCAAGGCGGTCCAGGACGGCAAGCAGGTTGCGGTGCTCGTGCCGACGACGCTCCTGGTCCAGCAGCACCTCGAGACGTTCTCCGAGCGGTACGCGGGCTTCCCCGTCACCGTGAAGGCGCTCTCGCGCTTCCAGACGGCCAAGGAGTCCGAGGAGACGATCGAGGGGCTGCGGCAGGGGAAGGTCGACGTCGTCATCGGCACGCACCGGCTCATCACGGGCAGCATCCGGTTCAAGGACCTCGGGCTCGTCATCATCGACGAGGAGCAGCGGTTCGGCGTCGAGCACAAGGAGACGCTCAAGCAGCTCCGCACCAACGTGGACGTCCTCGCGATGTCCGCGACCCCGATCCCGCGCACGCTCGAGATGGCGGTCACGGGCATCCGCGAGATGTCGACGCTCGCGACCCCGCCCGAGGAGCGCCACCCCGTCCTCACGTACGTGGGCGCGTACGAGGAGAAGCAGATCGCGGCGGCGCTGCGGCGCGAGCTGCTGCGCGAGGGCCAGGTGTTCTACGTGCACAACAAGGTCGAGACGATCGACCGGACGGCCCAGCGGCTGCGCGAGCTCGTGCCCGAGGCCCGGGTGGGCGTGGCGCACGGCAAGATGAACGAGAACCAGCTCGACCAGGTGATCCGGGCGTTCTGGGAGAAGGAGCTCGACGTCCTCGTCTGCACGACGATCATCGAGACCGGCCTCGACATCTCCAACGCGAACACGCTCATCCTGGAGCGGGCCGACATGCTCGGCCTGTCGCAGCTCCACCAGCTCCGGGGGCGGGTGGGGCGCGGCCGCGAGCGCGCGTACGCATACTTCCTCTACCCGCCGGAGCGGCCGCTCACCGAGACGGCGCACGACCGCCTCGCGACCATCGCGGCCCACACCGACCTCGGCGCGGGCATGCAGGTCGCGATGAAGGACCTCGAGATCCGCGGCGCGGGCAACCTGCTCGGCGGTGAGCAGTCGGGGCACATCGCGGGCGTCGGGTTCGACCTGTACGTGCGCATGGTCGGCGAGGCGGTCGCGAACTTCCGGGGCGACGGTCCCGAGGAGCAGCCCGAGATCTCCATCGAGCTCCCGGTCGACGCGCACCTGCCCGAGTCGTACATCGCGACCGAGCGCCTGCGCCTCGAGGCGTACAAGAAGATCGCCGCCGCCACGGACGCGCCGGAGCTCGCCGAGGTGCGGGCCGAGCTCGTCGACCGGTACGGCGCGCTGCCCGACGTCGCGTCCGCGCTGTTCGACGTCGCGGACTTCCGCAACCACGCGCGCCGCGCGGGGCTCACGGACGTCACCGCGCAGGGCAAGTTCATCCGGTTCGCGCCGGTGGACCTCGCCGAGTCGGCACAGCTCCGGCTCAAGCGCCTGTACCCCGGCACGCTGCTCAAGCCGGCGATCCGCGCGTTCCTCGTCCCGTACCCGACGACGGCACGCATCGGCGGCCGCCCGCTCCGCGGCGCCGAGGTCCTCACGTGGGCGCGCCAGCTCATCGACGCCGTGGTCCTCGGCGAGGTGAGCGCGGCGGCGACGGTAGGGACGTCACCAACCACCCGCTGACGGACCCACCCCCACCCCTGCCGCCGAACAGGTGGTCCTGGTGCGTACGTCACCCGTGACGTGCCAGGACCACCTGCTCGGGCGACCAGGACCACCTGGTCGGCGTGGTGTGGTCAGAACTTGCGGCCGTCGAGGAAGTAGGCGATGGGGCCGACCCAGTTGACGAGCAGCGCGAGGCCCCACGCGAGCTTGGTGCCGTTCACCTGCTCCGCCGGGCGGCGCAGCAGGTCGCGGTAGGCCGCGGCGGTGAGCGTGACCTGTGCCGCGCCCACGACCCCGACGGCGATCTTCTGACCCCTGGTCAGGTCCTTCCAGCGGCGCTTGGTCCCCATGTCGTCGTCTCCTCCCGTGGTGCGTACCGCTCGACGCTATGCCGTCGGGGCCCGCGGTGCACGGCCCGCGGGTCAGCCACGAGGTCCCGCCGGCGAGAGCTGCGCGGCCGGGTAGTGCACCCCGACGCGCGTCACCCGGCCCGGAGCGCGTCGCTCGGCACGGGCGGGTCGACCGGCCGCCACGGAGGAGGCGTGACAGCGTGGGGGTTGCTCTGTAAGGTTGCAGCAACATCCGGAAACTCTCTGCAACGCCGCCGAGTCCGGACGCGCCCGACACCCCGGGGCGCCGTCAGCACCGCGTGGCCCTCCGTGCTCGATGCCGAGCGCGCCGTCGGCCGCAGCACCTCGAAGGAGCAGCAATGACGCGCACCACTGATCCCGCCGGTCCGCCGGCACCCACCCCGACGCCCGTCGCCGGTCGCAGTCCCCGGCGAACGTCCAGGCGCACGAACCGCGGGGACGGTCGCCTGCGGCGTCTCGCCGCGGCCACGGCGTCGGCCGCCCTCGCGCTCGGGGCGGTGCTCGCCGCCACGGCCCCGGTCGCCGCACCCGCCGCGGCGGCGCCGCCCGTGCCCACGCCCGTCGTCGACTCCCCGAACGGCCGGGGCGACGTGATCCTCAACCTCTTCCAGTGGACGTGGGACTCCGTGGCCGCCGAGTGCACCAGCACCATCGGGCCGGCCGGGTTCGGCTACGTCCAGGTCTCCCCGCCGCAGGAGACGATCCAGGGC
Source organism: Cellulosimicrobium protaetiae (assembly GCF_009708005.2). Classification (NCBI taxonomy): domain Bacteria; kingdom Bacillati; phylum Actinomycetota; class Actinomycetes; order Micrococcales; family Promicromonosporaceae; genus Cellulosimicrobium; species Cellulosimicrobium protaetiae. The sequence goes on from NZ_CP052757.1 coordinate 1,665,124, forward strand.
ACGGCCTGGTGGACGTCGTACCAGCCCGTGAGCTACCGGATCGACTCGAAGCTCGGCACCCGGGCGGAGTTCGAGAACATGGTCGACACGTGCCGTGCGGCCGGCGTCGGCGTCGTCGCGGACGCGGTCCTCAACCACATGGCGGGGGCGGACCAGGGCGGCGGGACGGGGGTCGCGGGCTCGTCGTACGGCGTCGAGAGCTACCCCGGCCTCTACGGCCCGAACGACTTCAACGACTGCCGGTCGAACATCAGCAACTACGGCGACCGGTACCAGGTGCAGAACTGCCGCCTGGTCTCGCTCCAGGACCTGCGGACGGGCTCGGAGTACGTCCGCGGCACGATCGCGGGCTACCTCAACGACCTGCTCTCCCTCGGCGTCGCCGGGTTCCGCATCGACGCCGCGAAGCACATCCCGGCCGCCGACCTCGCGGCGATCAAGGGGAAGCTCACGAACCCGAACGTCTTCTGGGTGCACGAGGTCATCGGCGCGCACGGGGAGCCGATCCAGCCCACGGAGTACCTCGGCTCGGGCGACTCGCACGAGTTCCACTACGGGCGCGACCTCAAGTCCCGGTTCGACGGCCAGATCAAGGACCTGCGCACCATCGGGGACGGCAAGCTGCCGTCGGACCGGGCGGGCGTGTTCGTCGACAACCACGACACCGAGCGCAACGGCGAGACCATGAGCTACAAGTGGGGCGCCAAGTACAAGCTCGCCAACGCGTTCATGCTCTCGTGGCCGTACGGCGCGCCGAGCGTCTACTCGGGCTACACGTGGACCGACAAGGACGCGGGCGCACCCGGGGCCTCCGCGACGGCGGTCCCCGACGCGAGCTGCGCGAGCAGCGCGTGGGTCTGCACGCAGCGCTGGACCGAGATCGCGGGCATGGTCGGCTTCCACAACGCCGTCGCCGGGACCGCGGTCACGAACTGGTGGGACGACGGGAACAACCACGTCGCGTACGGCCGCGGTAGCAAGGGGTACGTGACGCTCAACAACACCGCGAACGCCGTCACCCGCACCTACCAGACGTCGCTCCCCGCCGGGACGTACTGCGACGTCGTCGCCTCGAAGGACTGCTCGAAGACGGTCACCGTCTCGGGGTCCGGCACCTTCACCGCGACGGTCCCGGCGTACGGGGCGCTCGCGCTGCACGTCGAGGCCGCGGACGACGGCGGCACCGGCGGCCCCGGACCCGTCGACCCGTCAGGGACGACGACCGTCTTCTACGCGACGGGCGGCTGGAACGCGTACAACGTCCACTACCGCGTCGGCACGGGTGCCTGGACCGCCGTGCCCGGCGCCGCGATGACCGCCGCCTGCACGGGCTGGGTCTCGAAGGAGATCGCCCTGCCGGACGGGGCGACGGGACCGGCCGCGACCATCACGGCGGCGTTCACGAACGGCTCCGGCTCGTGGGACAACAACGGCGGAAAGGACTACTCGCTGAGCGGCGCCGCCGTCGCGGTCTCGGGTGGGACGGTTACGGCCGGGGACCCGTGCGACGACGACGGCGAGGGGCCCGGACCGGTCGACGGCCAGGGCGACGCGTCGTTCGCCGTGACCGCGACGACGACCTGGGGGCAGGGCGTGCTCGTCGTCGGGAGCATCCCCGCGCTCGGGTCGTGGGCGCCCGCGAACGGCGTCGCGCTCTCCGCGGGGACCTACCCCGTCTGGACCGCGACCCTCGACCTCCCGGCCGGGACGTCGTTCGCGTACAAGTACGTCAAGCGCGACGGCGGCGGCAACATCGTCTGGGAGAGCGGGAGCAACCGCACCGCAACCGTCGGTCAGGACGGCACGGTGACCTTGTCGGACACCTGGCGGTCGTAGACCGCACCTGCCCATCCCGCCGAGCGTGCGGTCGTGGCGCGTGCCGACGACCGCGTGGGCCACGACCGCATGCTCGACCGGCGCGCGAACCGCGGGCTCGACCGGCGCGAACCGCACGCTCGGCGAACCTACGATGAACCGGTGACCGCCCCCGAGCCCCCGGCCGCACCGGCCGAGCACGAGCCTGCGCGCGACCGGGCGTCCGGTGCCGCGACCGACCCGCTGCGCGACGTCGTCGCCGTCATGGACCGGCTCTACTCCCCGGGTGGGTGCCCGTGGGACCGCGAGCAGACGCACGAGTCGCTCGTGCGGTACCTGCTCGAGGAGGCGCACGAGCTCGCCGACGCCATCGAGACCGGAGACCGCGCGGGGATGCGCGAGGAGCTCGGCGACCTGCTGCTCCAGGTCCTGTTCCACGCCCGCATCGCGAGCGAGGAGCCGGACCCCTTCACCGTCGACGACGTCGCGGCGGACCTCGCGGCCAAGCTCGTCCGGCGCCACCCGCACGTGTTCGCCGACGCCGAGGCGACCGACCTGCACCAGCAGTGGGACGCGATCAAGAAGGCCGAGAAGCAGCGCACGTCCGTGCTCGAGGGCATCTCGCACACGCAGGGCGCGCTCGCCCGCGCGCAGAAGGTCCTCAGCCGCGCCGCACGCGGCGGCCTCGCGGACGTCGTCGGGGAGGCGCTCGCCGGTGGGGCACGCGCCGACACCGACACCGACACCGACGTCGGCCCCGACGGCGGCGCGGACCCGACGGCGGACGAGAGGCTGGGGCGCGAGCTGCTCGCCCTCGTGGCGCGCGCCGAGGCAGACGGGATCGACGCGGAGGCCGCGCTGCGTCGCGAGCTGCGGCGGGTCGAGGGCGTGATCGTCGTCGCCGAGAGGAGCGGCGACTGATCCCGCAACCGCTGGCACGACGGGGGGGTCCGTCGCCGGAGCGACGGACCCCCTCGCCGTCAGGAGGGCGGCCCGGTGGAGAGGGGACCGGTGCCGGCCGGGCCCCGCGGGCCGCTCTACCTTGTCAGGGGCCACCCGTCACCGTGGAGACGGTCGAGACCACCGTCTCCACGGTGCCCTGGTCGTCCGTGTAGGCGACCACGACCCGGATCTGGTGACCGGCCTCGGCGGCGGTCACCTGGAAGGCCGTCGGCACCACGTTGCCCAGGACCCGCACCGTGGCGAACCCGTCGGTCGACGCCTGCCACGTGTACGTGATCCCCGCCTCCGACGACTCCTCGAGCCCGTCCCCGTCGGTGAACCCGCCGAGGTTGAGCCCGCTGCCGACCGTCACGACCTCCGGCGACAGCACGGGCTGCGTCGGGACGTCGTTGACGTTCACGACCGCCGGGAGCGCGTCGGAGACGATCGACCGGAGCTGGCCCTGGTCGTCACGGAACGTGACCACCACCCGGAGCAACATCCCGCCGTCCCCGTCACCCGGGGTGAACGTGTCGACGCGACCGTTCGGCGCGTCGGGCAGGGTGTCGCCCGTGGCGGAGGGCTCCCACTCCTCGCCGCCCTCTCCCAGCTGCCACGCGAACCGGATGTTCGTCGGGTTCTGGACGAGGGAGTCGTCGAAGACGACCGTGGCCGCGAGGGGCAGGTCCTCCGTCGGCGGGTCGATCTGGCCTGCGAACGTGACGGACCCGAAGGACGGGCACGCCTCCATCGTGGCCAGGACGAGGCAGCCGTCGCCGAACTGCAGCATCTCGACGTTGCGGAGGACGTCGCGACCGTCGCTCTCCTCGAGTTCTGCCGCGCCCGTGTGCTCGACGGCGGTGTAGCCGTCGCCGAGGTCGGTCACCTCGTACGCCTCCCGGTCGAACTGATAGACCGCCGTGTCGATCACGCCGTCCGCCTCGTCGTCCTCAACGATCTCGCGGACGATCGAGATGTCGCCCGGGTTGATCTCGCCCGAGAAGACTCGGGTCTGGAGCTGCGCCGCGTTGTCGAAGCGTTCGTCGCCGACGGCGAGCTGCACGCGCAGGTATGCGTCGCCGTCGATGAAGTCGTTCCCGCCCCGACCTTCGACGAGGTCGGAGCCCGGCCCCCCGATGAGCAGGTTGCTCTGCCCGTCCTGGTCGGCCGCGAGAGGGTCGTCCATGAACCGCAGCGCGTAGTCCTCGTGCCCGCCGCCCGGTCGGAGGATGGCCTCCAGCCCGGGGAACAGGTCGAGGGTCTCCTGCGTCATCTTGTGCAGCGGCACCTCGTTGTCCGGGATGTCGTCGACGCCGAAGCCCTGCCCGCGCAGGACGTCGTTGCCGCCACCGCCGGAGAGCGCCTCGACGAGGTCGTACCGGTCGCGGACCGCCTGGACGTCCGGGCGCTGCAGCGTTGAGAACCTCAGATCGGCGTCCACGCCGCCGTTCTCGCCGTAGTACGTCACCCAGTCGTAGCCGATGGCGCCCTCGTGCCGGTCAGTGCCGAAGGCTCGGCCGACGAGCACGTCGTCGCCACCCTCACCCTCGATGTCGTCGTTGCCCGGTCCGCCGACCACGACGTCGTTCCCTCCGATCGTGTCGTTCTGGAACTGGTTCGCGTTGTCGCCCTGGGCCAGGTCGGCGTGCGAGCCGCCCTGGATCCAGTCGTCACCCTCGCCGCCGAAGACGTTCGTGCGCCCGGCACCGCCGAGCACCACGTCGTTCCCCGTGCCGGCGAAGATGTCGTTCGGCGTGTCGTTGCCGCCCACCACGAAGTCGTTCCCGTGGCTCGCGAGCAGCAGGTTCACGCCGGGACCGCCGTTGATGGCGTCGTTGCCGAGGCCACCCTTGATGTTGTCGTCGCCGAAGCTGTCCGTGAGGATGTCGTCGCCCGGTCCACCGATGATCTCGTCGTTCCCGGAACCACCCTCGATGCGGTCGTTCCCGCCGTAGCCCCACAGCGCGTCGTCACCCTGGCCGCCGCGGATGCGGTCCGCCTCGGTCCGGTTGCCGTGGATCTCGACGTGCTCGTCGCCGTCCCACCGATACGTTCCGTCGCCCATCTGGGTCAGCTGCGACGGCCAGGGGTCGGGCAGGTTCTCGAGGTCGAGCGACGGGTCCGGGACGGAGAAGATGTCCGCCGGGAGGAGCGACGCGTCCGTGTTGCGCTGGATGAGCTTGGCGAACGAGTTCGCCTCGAGCGCCGCGAAGAGCTGGTTCCCCTGGTTGCGGAACAGGTAGTAGAACCGGTCGCCGAACTGCAGGTTCTCCAGCTGCTTCTCGAACACGAAGTTGAACGTCGAGCCGAGCATGCCGCCGAACGGGTCGAGAGCCTCGGCGAGGCCACCCGTCCAGAAGTCGACGTTCTCGAGCCCCGTCGTCGTCAGGCCGTCGGGCTGGTTCGCCCACGCGCCCGTGCTGTGCACGAAGTCGAGCCGGTCGGCCGGGAGGTCGGCAGGCACGGGAGGTGGCGGGGTGAGCTGCTGCTGGATCGCCGGGCTGATGACGCCCGTACCACCGAGCAGCGTGACGCGGTCCGCGCCGAGGCGAGCGAGCTCCGCCAGCACTCCCGGAGGAGCAGCCGTCGGCGGGACGAGCAGGAGCGGAGCACCGCTCAGACCGGCGACGGGTGCTGCCGCCAACGCGTCCGGGAAGTTGCTCCCGGTCGCGACGAACGCCGCCGGCGCACCTGACGGGTAGGCGTACTGGCTGATGAGCAGCGCCGTCTGGTATCGGTCTGCTCCACCCAGGCGGGTGACCCCGCCGTCGGTGTAGGTGCCGAGCTGGGTCTGTACGGCAGGACTGACGACGCCCGCGCCGCCCAGGACGACGATCCGACCGGGGTCCAGACGATCGAGCTCTGCCTGGACCGCGGCCGGGATCGAGCCCTGCGTGACGAGCAGGATGGGTGCGCCGTCGCGAGCGGCGACCGCCCCGCCGGCGAGCGCGTCGGGGAAGTTCTCCCCGCTCGCGACGTAGACGACGTCGACGCCCGGGGCGAAGACCGTGGCGCTGATGTTCGCCGCCGTCTCGTACCGGTCCGCCCCGAAGACGCGGGTGACCGCGCCCGACGTGTACGTCCCGAGACCGTTGAGGACGGTCTGGCTGACCGCTCCCTCGCCGCCGAGCACGACGATCCGCTGCGGCTGCAAGCGGGCGAGCTCGGTGGAGGTCGCGTCGGGGATCGACCCGGGTTGGACGAGCAGGACGGGTCCACCACCCGCGGCCGCCGCCGGACCGCCGGCGAGCGCGTCGGGGAAGTTCATCCCGCTGGTCACGTAGGCGACCGGGACGCCGGTGCCGAAGTACCCGGCGCTGATCTGCGCGGCGGTGGCGAACCGGTCGCCCCCACCGACCCGGAAGGTCACCTCCTGACCCTGGAGCGTGCCGTTGACCAGCAGGGACGCTGCGTCACGCTTTGCCTCGACGGTGTTCGCGGAGAGGATCGTCGGGTGGGTGCCGTACGCGGCGACGAAGTTGATCAACGACGCGTTGCTGCCGCCGCGACCGAAGTTGTTGCCGTTCTTGAGGCCGACCCCGAAGTCGTACCAGCTCTCGTAGGGTTCGAGCGTCGGCGACCCCGTGGTGGCGAAGAACGTCCGGCGGGCCTCCTGGAGACCGGGCGTCCCCGTGTCACGGCCACGCAGCATGTTGATCGTCGCGAGGTCGAGCGGCAGGCCGAGCAGGTTGTTGCGCAGCGTGCCGATCACGTGCTCGTCGATCTGGCCCGCGACCTGGTTGGTCGTGCCGTTGACGACGGCCCCGGCGGCCTGCTCGGGGGTCAGCGTCCCGTCGTCGTCGTACGTGCGTGGGTTCAGGAAGCCGTCGAGCAGGCTGACGCTCTGTGTCCCGAAGCCCGTGCGATCGATCTCCTCCGTGAGCATCGAGTGCCCGAACCGGTACACGACGTGCGCGTACTCGGCCACGATCGCCGGGTCGACCGTCGCGTCATAGCTGTTCTCGTTGAACACGATCGGGTCGACGTTCGGCTGGATCTTGCGGGCGAACTCCTCGAAGACGAGGTGCTGGTACTGCATCTCCGTCGCGAAGCGTGCCGCCTGGAAGAGCCGCTGCTCATAGCTCCAGTCGTCGTCCTCCGGTCCCGGGAGCTCGTCGCCCGACCGCTTCGTCGGCCACTGGTGCTCGAGGCCCTGGTACGCCTTCTGGAGCTCCGGGTTCTCCGCGAGCACGCCGTCGATGTACCCGACGAGCCGGTTGTGCTCGGCGTGGAACACGTGGTGCACGGCCGTGAGCCCGATGTTCTCGTTGCCGCGGCCGTCACCGGTAACGAAGTGCTCGTCGAGCGAGACGTTGTCGTAGCCGGCGAGCGACTGGTCCGTGACCGGTGACCCGTCCGCGTTGAACAGGGGGACACCCGGCGGGATCGGGCTGCCCTCGTCGTCGAACTGCTGCGGGACGAGGTTGCCGTCGGCGTCGAACAGCGGGGTCGAGCCGTGCGCGATGTCGTCGAGGAAGGCGTGCGCGGTGCCGAGCGCGTTCGTCGTGGCGACCGGGTCGGCCAGGTCGCCCTCGACGTTGAGAGGGTCCTCCGTCGCAGGATCGCCGTCCTCGTCGGTGACGAGCAGCGGGAACCCGCCCGGGCCCGGGACGAAGTTGCCGTAGAGGTCCACGGCGACCTGCGGCACGTTGAGCACGTCGGCGTCGGTGAGCGCGATCCCGAGGACCTCGTTCGCCTGGCGCTTGACGTCGGCCCACGTGGTGAGGCCTCCGGTGCCCCCGCCGGGGAGCGTGCCGTCCAGCAGCCGGCCCGTGTCGTGCGGGACGCCGTCCCGCAGCTCGTACTCCCGCAGGAAGACCTGGTGCGCGGGGTGCGACGTGTACGTCTGGTTCTGGTCGACCCACGGTGTGGTCTGGTTGTTGTGCTCGTCGTCCGAGGTCCCGACGACGCCGTCGGGGCCGGGGAGGCGCGTGGCACGCGTGAGGACGAGGAAGTTGGTCCGCGACGCCGGGTCGTACAGCGGGTCGTCGGGCTGCAGCGGGACGACGAGCGTGCCGTTGCCCCCCTTGTTCACGAGGTCGAGGCCGTGGTCGAAGAACTGGCCGAAGAACGTGAACCAGGCGTTGAAAGGGGCGGAGAGGCCCTCGTCCGGCGCCGTGTTCGGGATGTACACGGAGCCGTCGGGACGGACCTCACCGCCCTCGGTGCTCTCCGCCGCGTTGACGGCGGCAGGGTTGTCGGCGCTCTGGTCGACGATCAGGTTCGAGATGACGCGCGGGTCGGCGTCGTAGACGAAGCTGCCGGGCGCGAACATCGAGTAGCAGGTCGTGCCGGCTGCGCACACGTCCGTCGCGCCGGGAGGGTTCGGCGGCGAGAACGGTGGGCCGGGATCGGCCTCGCGCCACGTGGTCCCCAGGTGCCGGGGGAACGGGCGGTCGGCGCTGCCGTACTCCTCCTGGCCGGCGAGCAGGTTGTTGAACGAGCCGTCGACGGTGCGCAGACCGAACGGGAGGGCAGGGCTCGGGACGCACTTGCCGCTCCTGTCGGTCGGTTCGTCGCAGAGCAGCGTGCCGCCCGCGGAGTGCGCCTCGGAGACGTGGATCTGCTTGAGGATGAACTCGAGGTCGTGCGCGGTCAGGCGGAACGACGGGTCGGGATCGGTGACCGCCGCAGCCGGGGTGCTCACGAGTGTGCCCGCGAGGATAAAGGCGAAGAATGCGGCGATGAGCCTTCTGGTCCGCCCATTTCGCCGCGCTCGTTCCGAGCGCATTTCATAGAGCTTCATGGTGTCTTGTACCCCTTTGAACGGTGCTGTCTTCGTTGGCAGCACTACGGTTCGTGGCGTCACGCTACTGCTGGACCAAGGTGAACGGTAGGTGAACACCGGGTGAACTTGCCCGGTATTGCGCGCCCCGGCGAATGGCAGCGGCAGGCAACGAGTTGGACGGTTGTGGGGGTCAATTGAGCCGGATTCTCCGAGATTAGACCTGGTCGATCGTCCGACTCGCCGCGCGTCGTCCTCCCCTGCGGGACCAACGTCACGGGCGCTCCCGTCGAGGGTCCCGCGTGCGGGACCACGGACCGGACGCAGCGGCGCAGGTCACATCCGGGCACTAGGCTGGGGTCGTAAACCCACCACCGTCGCGGGCGCGCACGCGGCGTCCCGGGTTTCCCTGCCCGGGTCGGCCCACACTTTCCGAAGCGCCCGCAGCCCTGCCCCGAAGGAGCACCTGTGGCCAGCATCGAAGCCGTTGGAGCGCGCGAGATCCTCGACTCCCGCGGAAACCCGACCGTCGAGGTCGAGGTCGTCCTGGACGACGGGACGTTCGCCCGCGCCGGAGTGCCGTCGGGCGCGTCGACCGGTGCGTTCGAGGCCGTCGAGCGCCGTGACGGCGACAAGTCCCGCTACCTGGGCAAGGGCGTCGAGGGCGCGGTCAACTCCGTGATCGACGACATCGCCCCGGAGCTCATCGGCTTCGAGGCCGAGGACCAGCGCCTCATCGACGCCGCCCTGATCGACCTCGACGGCACCCCGAACAAGGGCAAGCTCGGCGCGAACGCGATCCTCGGCGTCTCGCTCGCCGTCGCGAAGGCCGCCGCGAAGAGCGCGGGCCTCGACCTGTACCGCTACGTGGGCGGCCCGAACGCGCACGTCCTGCCCGTGCCGATGATGAACATCCTCAACGGCGGGTCGCACGCGGACTCGAACGTCGACATCCAGGAGTTCATGGTCGCCCCGATCGGCGCGTCCTCGTTCCGTGAGGCGCTGCGCACGGGCGCCGAGGTCTACCACTCCCTCAAGTCCGTGCTCAAGGGCAAGGGCCTCGCGACCGGCCTCGGCGACGAGGGCGGCTTCGCCCCGAACCTGCCGAGCAACCGCGACGCGCTCGACCTCATCCTCGTCGCGATCGAGCAGGCCGGGTTCGTCCCGGGCAAGGACGTGGGTCTGGCGCTCGACGTCGCCGCGACCGAGTTCTTCAAGGACGGCGCCTACCAGTTCGAGGGCAAGGCGACGAGCTCGGAGGACATCATCGCGTACTACGAGCAGCTCGTGCGCGACTACCCGCTGGTCTCCATCGAGGACCCGCTGTCCGAGGACGAGTGGGGCGCCTGGTCGCAGCTCGTCGCCGAGGTCGGCGACAAGGTGCAGATCGTCGGCGACGACCTGTTCGTCACCAACCCGGAGCGCCTCGCCAAGGGCATCGAGCTCAAGGCCGCGAACTCGCTCCTGGTGAAGCTCAACCAGATCGGCACGCTCACCGAGACGCTCGACGCCGTCGAGCTGGCGCAGCGCAACGGCTTCACCGCGATGGTGTCGCACCGCTCGGGCGAGACCGAGGACACGACGATCGCCGACCTGTCCGTCGCGACCAACGCCGGCCAGATCAAGACGGGTGCCCCCGCCCGCGGCGAGCGCATCAACAAGTACAACCAGCTCCTGCGCATCGAGGAGGCGCTGGACGACGCCGCGCGCTACGCCGGTCGCGGCGCGTTCCCGCGCTGGTCGGTGCAGGGCTGACCTGCAGCTGACCGTCCGGTCACGCAGCACGCCGCCGGGGCGACCCGGCACCCGGAGCCCGGTGGGCCGCTCGTCGGCCCGCCGGGCTCCGGCGCGTCCGGGGGCGTGCGGCGGGCGGGCGGGGCTCCGTCGCAGGTCACGGTCGCGGGTGAAGAATCGGTGTCGATCGGCTCACGTTCGCGGACGCACCGCGCGTGCTCCCGGGGCCAGCCCCGTCGCGGCAGCACAATCGGGGCATGCCGTCCTCGCGCCGCCCTCCGCGCCCGGGTGCGCCCGCGCGCCCCGGGACCGGGCCCGCGCGCGGGTCGACCGGGTCGAAGCCTGCGCCCCGGTCCGGCTCGACGGCTTCCGGGGCGTCCCGTCCCGCGGCGTCGAAGCCCACCTCGCCGAAGGGCGCGTCGGGCGCACGGCCGACGGCCGGCAAGAGCTCCACGACGGGCCGGACGACGGGCGCGAAGGCCGCCGCGTCGTCGAGCGCCCGCCGGCCCGCCTCGCGGGCCACGCGGTCGGCACCCACGCGCCGGGCCGCGGGGCCCGCACCGGAGGACCGGCGCCGGAGCCGGTACGGGTTCCTGCTGCCCGAGGTGGTGACCGTCCGGACCCTCGTGCTGTCCGTCGTCGTGCTCCTCGCCGTCGTGCTCCTGCTGCCCACCCTGCGCGCCTACGTCAACCAGACGGGCGAGCTGCGCGAGCTGCGCGGCGACCTCGCGCAGGCGCAGGAGCAGCACGACGAGCTCGAGTCGGAGCTCGACCGCTGGGACGACCAGGCGTACGTCGAGCGGGAGGCGCGGGACCGGCTCAACTTCGTCATGCCGGGGGAGCGTCCGTGGCGCGTGCTGGACCCCGAGACGGTCGTCGACGACATCGACCCGCAGACCGGGCGGACGATCACCGACGGCCCGGTGCAGGGCTACGAGGACGGCACGCCCTGGTACGAGGCGATCTGGGCGTCGGTGCAGGTCGCGGGCGAGCAGCCGGCGCCGTCCGGCAGCGGGGCGGACACCGGTGGAGGCGCCGGGACGGGTGGCGACGGGGCCGGCGAGGAGGCACCGCCGACGGGCGACGAGCCGGCCAACGACGGCTCGGCGCCGCCGAGCGGGGAGAATGGGTGACGCGTCGCCCCGACGCGCCCGACCGACCCGAAGGAAGACCCGTGCCCGACGCCCGCCTGGCCATCCCCGCCGACGACCCGGACGCCGTCGTCACCGAGCGTGACCTCGAGACCCTCGCGGAGCAGCTCGGGCGCACCCCGCGCGGCGTGGTCGGCATCGCCGCGCGGTGCGCGTGCGGGCGGCCGCTCGTGGTCCGCACCGCCCCGCGCCTCGAGAACGGCACGCCGTTCCCCACGACCTTCTACCTCACGCACCCGGGCGCCGTGGCGGCCGCGTCGACGCTCGAGGCGAACGGCGTCATGAAGGAGATGTCGGAGCGGCTCACCGAGGACGAGGTGCTCGCTGCCGCGTACCGGCGAGCGCACGAGCACTACCTCGCGCAGCGCGAGGCGCTCGGCCACGTCGAGGAGATCGACGGGATCTCGGCCGGCGGGATGCCGACGCGTGTGAAGTGCCTGCACGTCCTCGTCGGGCACGCCTTGGCCGCCGGCCCCGGTGTGAACCCCCTGGGGGACGAGGCGCTCGAGCGCGTGCGCGACGTCTGGCGCCCCGACCGCTGCACCTGCTGACGACGTGGCACGCTTGGTCGCATGACCTCAGGCTCCAACTCTCGGCTCGCTCGTGAACCGGGTGCGCTCGCCGCACCGGCTCCCTCGCCCGCACCCGTCCCGCCCGGCGCCTCGCGCGTCGCCGCGATCGACTGCGGCACCAACTCGATCCGCCTGCTCGTCGCGGACGTCGACCCGTCCGCGGGCACGCTCGTCGACCTCGACCGGCGCATGGAGGTCGTCCGGCTCGGCCAGGGTGTCGACCGCACGGGGCGTCTCGCGCCCGAGGCGCTCGCGCGCACGCTCGACGCCGCGCGCCGCTACGCCGACGTCGTCGCCGAGCTCGGGGCGACGCGCACGCGGTTCGTCGCGACGTCGGCCACGCGGGACGCCGAGAACCGCGACGAGTTCGTCGCCGGGGTCCTGGCGGCGCTGGGCGTGGAGCCCGAGGTCGTCTCGGGCGAGGAGGAGGCCGCGCTGTCGTTCCGCGGCGCGACCTCGACCGTCGCCGCGGTGCGCCCCGGTCCGTACGTGGTCGTGGACCTCGGCGGCGGCTCGACCGAGCTCGTGCTCGGCACGGCGACGCAGGACGCCGCGTTCTCGATGGACGTCGGGTGCGTGCGTCTCACCGAGCGGCATCTGCGCTCCGACCCGCCGACCGCCGACGAGGAGGCCGCGGCCCGCGCGGACGTGCGTGCCGCGCTCGACGAGGCGGCGACGGTCGTGCCGCTGGGCGCGGCCGCGACGCTCGTCGGCCTCGCGGGGTCGGTCACGACGGTGACGGCTCACGCGCTGCGCCTCGCGCGGTACGACCGGGACCGGATCAACGGTGCCGTGCTGTCCGTCGACGAGGTCCTCGCGGCGTGCGACGACCTGCTCCACCGCACGCGCGCCGAGCGCGCAGCCCTCGGGTTCATGCACCCGGGCCGCGTGGACGTCATCGGTGCCGGCGCGCTCGTGTGGTCGGAGGTCGTGCGCCGCGTGCGCGACGACGTCGCCGCCGCGGGCGGGTCGCTCACCGACGTCGTCACGAGCGAGCACGACATCCTCGACGGGATCGCCTGGTCGATCGCCTGACGTTCGCCGAGCCCGGGGTCGCTCCCCACCCGAAGCCTGGGCTGAGGAGCGACCCCGGGTTCGGCGTCTCTCCGGCCGGCTCGGCGGAGTGTCGGCGTGCACGGTACTGCGTATCGCGCGGTAGTGTGCATCGCGTGAGCCCGCCACGTCCGGCGGGCCGAGTGCCGGGACGGACCAGGGCCACGCCCGACGGAGGGTCGGATGGACACCACGCAGCTGCTCAAGGGGGTGCTCGACGCCGCGGTCCTCGCGGCGGTCGAGGCCGAGGACGGGTACGGGTACGACGTCGTGCGGCGCCTGCGGGCCGCGGGGCTCGACGACGTCGGCGACGCGTCGGTCTACGGGACGCTGCGGCGCCTGTACGCGAGCGGGGCGCTGACGACGTACGTCGTGCCGTCCGACGCCGGGCCGCACCGCAAGTACTACGGGATCAACGCGCAGGGCCGAGCGGTGCTCGACCTGCACCGCAAGGAGTGGCAGACGTTCGCGGGCACCGTGTCCGCGCTGCTGCGGACCGGAGAGGTGGCCGCCTGATGAGCACGACGACGTCCGCGCAGCCGCCCGCCGGCGCACCCGTGGGGCTGGCCTTCTACGGACATGTCCACGCGTACGCGCAGCAGGTGCGCGCGCACCTCGCCGACCTGCGCCCGGAGCAGGTCGAGGAGCTCACCGACGGGCTCGAGGCCGACCTCGCCGAGGCCGTCGTCGACGCGCCGGGTGCGCTCCCGCGCCGCGCCGCCACGGAGACGGTGCCCGACGGCGGCCCGAACGTCCCCGCCGGCGCCGCCGAACCTGCCGCCCCGGCCTCGGCGCTCCACGACGACGCGGGCCTCGACCTCGTCGCGTTCTTCGGCGAGCCTGCCGCCTACGCGGTCGAGCTCCGGTCAGCCGCCGGCCTCCCGCCCGCCCCGGCGCTGGGCGGCACCCCGGGCGGGCGCCGCCCCCGCATCGGCGTGCGGGGCCGGCTCCTCGTGCTCGGCGGGATCCTCGGGTCGGGGTGGCGTTCCCTGTGGCGGCCCGTCACGTCGACCCCGCAGTGGGGCTCGGTCATGGAGTTCTTGCGGACGCTGACGCCCGCGTGGTGGATCCTGCGCGGCTGGGTCGTCGCGACGGTCGTCCTGTGGGCGTTCGGCGGCTACCAGGTCGCGGTGCTGCCACCGGACCTGTCGGCGCGCGTCGTCGTGCTCGGCGCGGTCGTCGTGAGCGTGCAGTGGGGCCGGGGTCGCTGGCTGCCCACGACGTGGTTGCCCAGGGTCGTGCGCCCGCTGTCGGTCGCCGCCGCCGTCGCGGCGGTGCCCATGGCGCTCGTCGTCGCGGGCGCGAGCGCGGCGGACCCGTACGACTGGGACCGCGGCTACGAGCAGGGCCGCGCCGACGCGGGCGTCGGGGTGAACCAGGTCGCCTACGACGGCGGCGGGCCCGGTGGTGACGGCGTGTGGGTCGACGGGATGCAGGTGTCGAACCTGTTCGTCTACGACGCGGCGGGCGACCCGGTGCGTGACGTGCAGGTCTTCGACGACCGCGGCCGTCCCGTGCGCACCGTGACCGAGGAGGGCACGTACGGGGTCTGGGCGGTCCCCGACGTCGAGGGTTCCTGGTACTTCCAGCCCACGCTGTCGACGGACGGGCGCGAGCGGTGGAACGTGTACCCGCTGCGCGCGGTCGCCGAGGAGGACGTCGAGTACCCGGACGACGGCGGACGCCCGGTCCCCGCGACGGGGACCCGCACGCAGGAGATGCCGTGGCCGTTCCTCAAGGCGCCCACCGCGGTGCCGTCGAGCGTCGGGTCGGGGGACGCGCCGTCGGGCACGGGCTCGTCCGGTACGGACGCACCGGGAGCCGGTGACGCCGACGACCCCGCGCCGTCGGGCGACGCGCCCGACCCCGCCGACGGCACGGGTCCCGAGCCTGCGCCCACGCCGCCCGCGGGCGGCTCGCAGCCGCAGCCGACGGGCCCGACCCCTGTCGTCGGCGCGATCGGCTGACCCGGAGGCGCCGACCCCGGGTCGCTCCCCAGCCTGGTGGCATCGTGGGGAGCGATCCCGGTCGGGCACCGTCTGTGCCGCGTGGAATGTCGCGTCTGCCCCCTGCGCGGGGCGAGCGTGGGGCGCCTCACGCCCGCCTGACGGACGCTCCGGCTCGCCTGTGCCGCAACCGGTAATACTCTGGAACCATGCCTCAGAATGACCTGACCTCGGTCAGCCGTGCCCAGACCGCTTCGCCGCGGCCCCGCAAGGTGCCCCGCGTCGTCGTCCTCGGCGGCGGCTCCGTGGGTCTGTACGCCGCGCGCCGACTCCGCAAGAAGCTCGGTCGCCGCGAGGCGGCGATCGTCGTCGTCGACCCGCGCCCGTACATGACGTACGCGCCCTTCCTCCCCGAGGCGGCCGCGGGCTCGATCGACGGTCGCGACGTCGTCGCGCCCCACCGCCGCGCGCTCAAGGGCGTCGACGTGCTCCAGGGCAAGGTCGTCTCGATCGACCACGCCAAGCGCCAGGTGACGATCCACCCGGAGGAGGGCGACGACTACTCGGTCACGTACGACCACCTGATCGTCGGCCTCGGCTCGGTGTCGCGCACGCTGCCCATCCCGGGGCTCGCGGAGAACGCGATCGGCTTCAAGAACGTGGAGGAGGCCATCGCGGTCCGCAACCACGTGCTCAACCGCATGGACGTCGCGTCGTCCACGTGGGACGAGCAGCTGCGCCGCCGCATGCTGACGTTCACCTTCGTGGGCGGCGGGTTCGCGGGCGTCGAGGCGATCGCCGAGATCGAGGACATGGCGCGCTACGCGACCCGCAACTACGCGACGATCGAGGAGAAGGACCTCCGCTTCGTCATGATCGAGGGCGCCGGGCGCATCCTGCCCGAGCTCAGCGAGCCCATGGCGGGCTACGCGCTCGAGGAGCTGAAGAAGCGCGGGATCGAGTTCCACCTCAACACGTTCCTGTCGTCGTGCGTGGACGGTCACGTCGTCACGTCGACGGGCGTGGAGTTCGACTCCGACACGATCGTGTGGACCGCGGGCGTCAAGGCGAACCCGGTCATCAAGGAGGCGTCCGACCTCCCGGTCGACAAGATGGGTCGAGTCACCGTCCTCCCGACGCTCCAGGTCGCGGACGCCGACGGCAACGTCGTCCCGAACGCGTGGGCCGCGGGCGACTGTGCCGCCGTCCCGGACCTGCTCAACCCGGGCAAGTTCTGCCCGCCGAACGCGCAGCACGCGATCCGCGAGGCGACGCGCCTGGCCGACAACCTCGCGCTCGAGCTGCACAGCGAGAAGCCGGTCGAGTACCGCCACAAGAGCGTCGGCACGGTCGCGTCCCTCGGCCTGTACAAGGGCGTCGCGGAGCTGTTCGGCGTGTTCAAGCTGCGCGGTGTGCTCGCGTGGCTCATGCACCGCAGCTACCACGTCCTGGCGATGCCGACCGGCAACCGCAAGATCCGCATCTTCATCGGCTGGATCGGTCAGTTCCTCATGGGTCGCGAGCTCGTCTCGCTCGGTTCGCTGCACGACCCGCGCGCGGAGTTCCGCGCCGCGTCGGTCCCGCCCAAGAAGGACGGCGAACCGGTGAAGCAGACCGCGCAGGGCTCCGCTGCGGCGGCCGAGGCGGGGGACTCCGCCGCCACCGCCGAGAAGGTCCCGGCCAAGGCGTCCTGACCGCCCTCCGGGGAACCGTGCCCGACGACGAGGGGCGAGCCGCGCGTGCGGCTCGCCCCTCGTCGCGTCCCGAGCGTTCCCCGGGCGCGTCTCGCGCACGTCCGTCGCGGGCGCGACCGGGCCCGGCGCGTCCCGCGGTCGCGGTAGATTCGGGCCGCGCCCCCATGGCCCAACTGGCAGAGGCGGCCGGCTTAAACCCGGCGTGTTCCGGGTTCGAGTCCCGGTGGGGGCACCGACGCTACGAGAGGCCCGTCGGGCCCTCGGGCTCCGGTGGCGGCGCGGCCTCCTGACCGAGGACCACGACCGTGCCGTCCGGGTCCTGCACGCGCGCGACGCGCTCGCCCCACGGCTGGTCCGTCGGCGGCTGCAGCACCGGCACGCCGGCGGCGGCGAGGTGCTCGACGGCCCGGTCGCAGTCGTCCACGTACACCCACAGCGCGGTGCGCGCGACGCCGTCCGGCATCGTGCCGTCGTCGAGCCCGATCCCGAGGGGCGAGCCACCGACGTGCACGCTCACGTACACGGGCGGTCCGTCCTCGGGGAACACGTACTCGACCGTCCCGCGCAGCAGGTCGCGGTAGAAGACGAGCGACCGCTCCACGTCGGCCACGGAGAGGATCGGGAAGAGGCTGCGGAACATCGGCCTGGCTCCTCGGTGCGCGACGGCTGGGTGTGCTCCCCATCGTGCGCCTCCGACGCCGAGCGCGCGTCCCGGAGGTGGCTCACCCACCGGGCTCACGTGCGGGACGGGCTCCCGGTCGCAGACCCGCGGGGGAGCGGACCGCGACGAGGGCGTCCCGTGCGCTCAGCGGGCCAGCAGCTCGTCGGTCGTCGTGCCGGGCACGGCGAGCGTGACGCGCGTGCCCCACGGGTCGTGCACGACGACGGAGCGGCCGTCGTCGGCGTGCTGCAGGCCGCGGGCCTTCAGGCGGGCGACGAGCGCGTCGAGGTCGTCGCGTCCGGGGACGGTGACCGCGACGTCGCCGAGCCCGAGGCTCGCGGCGCGCGGGCCCGCGCCGGCGCTGTTCCAGACGTTCATCGCGACGTGGTGGTGGTACCCGCCCGCGGACGCGAACAGGGCGCCGCTGTACTCGGTGACCGTGGCCTCGAAGCCGACGGCGTCGACGTAGAAGTCGCGCGCGGTCGCGATGTCGCCCACCTGGAGGTGCACGTGCCCGACGCGCCCGGCGAGCGCGGGCCCGGCGTCGACCGCGTCCTGGGAGAGGTGCGCGCGCAGGTACGCGTTCGGGTCCAGGAACTCGGTCGCCATGAGGATCTGGCCCCGCTCGCGCACCCATGTCTCGCGCGGGCGGTCGGTGTACAGCTCGACCCCGTTGCCCTCGGGGTCGGTGAAGTAGAACGCCTCGCTGACGAGGTGGTCGCTCGACCCGACGAACGACCCGCGGCGGTCCTGCGCGGCGCGGTAGACGGTCGCGGCGAGGCTCGCCGCGTCGCCGAACAGGAACGCGGTGTGGAACAGGCCGGCCTGGCGCGGGTCGACGGCGGGCAGGCCGGGCGTGTGGACGAGGCGCAGCATGGGCGTCGTGCCGCGTCCGAGCACACGGTGCACCTCGGCGCCGCGCGAGCGCTCCTCGAGCGGGGCGAGCGCGAACGCGCCGGTGTAGTAGGACGTCATCTGCTCGAGGTCGCCGGCCCGCAGCGTGACGGCGTCCATGCTCGTGGACGGGGACAGGAGGCGGTCGGTCGGCGCGCCCGGGGTGCTCGTGGTCATGTCTGCTCCAACTTGTTGTCGCTACAACTATATTCCCACATCCCGTGCCCGGCATCCGCACCCCGGGCTTCCTTGCTAGGGTCGCCCACGAACCACGCGGGGTGTCCCGTCCGGCGTCGCCGGACCGAGGGACTGAGACGAGCGGTGCGGCCGCTCGGACCCGTCGAACCTGATCTCGCTAGCACGAGCGGAGGAACGTGGGCATGACGACGCCTGCTGCCATCACCACCCCTGTCCTGACGGACCCGACCGTCCTCGTCGCCGACGACGAACCCGGCTTCACCGCCGGTCTCGGACGCCGGTACGCGCACCTCTTCGACGAGTTCTACGACCACCCGTTCCTCGCGGGGCTCCGCGACGGGTCCGTCGCTCCCGCGTCGGTGCGGCACTACGTGGGCCAGGACCACCGGTACCTCACCGCGTACCTGCGCTGCTACGGCCTGGGCATGACGCTGGCCCCCGACCGCGCGTGGGCCGGCTGGTTCCACGACAAGGCCGGCTTCCTGCTCGACGACGAGTCCCACGCCCACCACGCGATGTGCGACTTCCTCGAAGTGACGTACGAGGAGGCGCAGACGAACCGCCTCGCCCCGAGCGCGCAGGCGTACGTCGACCACATGCTCGCCGCGGGCCGGGACTCCCTCGGCGTGCTCCTCGCCGCGCTCCTGCCGTGCCCGTGGACGTACATCTGGTCGGCGCGCCGGTTCTGGCTCGCCGAGCGGGAGACGACGCCCGGCGGCATCGCGGACGACCACCCCCTCGCGGGCTGGTGGGAGTTCTACGCCGCCGAGCGCACCGAGGGCGTCCTGGACGACCTCCGGTCTCGCCTCGACGCGCTCGCCGCCGACGCGGGCGAGGCGGAGCGCGCCCGCATGGAGCGCGCGTTCGAGCTGAGCTGCCGGCACGAGATCCGGTTCTGGCAGATGGCGTGGTCGCTCGAGCAGTGGTGACGCCCCTCCCGGGGCCGTGAGCGCCCGACGTCGGGCCTTACGCCAGGAGCAGATCCCTGCCTGGGTGCCTCGGCACCCGGGCGGGGCGCGGGTAGCGTGACCGCATGGACCCGACGAGCGCAGTGCCGAGCGGAGCGCCGAACGCACTGCCGCGCGGAGCGACGGCGAGCCACCGGCCCCGAGGGGGCGGGCGGCCGGAGCCGCTCCTGCGCCACGTCATCGGCGGGATCCTCCGCCGGGCGCGGCTCGCGCAGGGTCGCACGCTCGTCGACGTCGCCGCTGCGGCGCGCGTGTCGACCGCCTACCTCTCCGAGGTGGAACGTGGCCGCAAGGAGGCGTCCTCCGAGGTGCTGGCCGCCGTGTGCGGCGCCCTCGGCCTGCGCCTCGTGGACCTCGTCGCCCGCACGGGGGAGGAGCTGCGACCCGTCGCACCCGTGCGCGTGCTCTCCTCCGTCCGGGAGCGCGGCGCGCTCTCGGCGCCGCGGCACCCCGCGCCCGCGGGCGAGCCCGTGCGCGACCTCCCGGTCGCGCGGGCCAGGATCACGTCGTCCGCACCGGCGGCACGCACCACCACCGACGTCCTGCTCCTCGCGGCCTGAACGCAGACCGCCCGAGCGTCGCGGGGCCGGCGGGGACGGCGGGCGACCGGGAGACACCGCGTGTCGCGCCCCGGTGCGGCGAGGTGGGCGCCGCTACCGTCGAGGCATGACGGAGCCGCAGACCGCGCACGGCACGGCGGAGCAGACCGCCCCGGCGCTCCAGGAGCTCGTCGACGACGCCGCGTTCCTCTCGCACGAGCACCAGCTCCACCTCGCCGACCTCCACGGCGACGACGCGTGGGGCGCCGAGATGTCGACCGGCACGTTCACGTTCACCGCACCCGGCGGGGAGACGGCGACGTGCCGGCTCCAGTTCCTCGGCACCGCCGCTCCCGGGCCCGGGAGCTGGATGTGGGCGTGGCACAACGTCAACGGCTTCCCCGACGACGTGCTGCGCGCCGCGGGACGGACCCGCGAGAGCGGGCTGCGCGAGGCGGGAGAGCCGGAGCTGCCGCTCACGGACGACCTGCCCTACCGCCTCGCGCTCGCGACCAAGGCCGTCACCGGCTCCTGGACCCACTACAGCGCGCCCGTCGGCGGCGGGACGCGCGCCTGGTTCCTCCTGGAGGACGAGAGCCTCGTCCTGCCCGCGCCGAGCGTGCCGCGCGTCGTGCGGGTGCTGAGCGAGGGCCTGCTGTCGGTCACGGTGGTCGACCACCGGCGAGCGGTCGCGTCCTACTCGTCGGCGCGGGGCCTCGAGGCGACGGACGACGGCGGCACGGCCGAGCTCACCCTGCCCGACGGGCACGTGACGGTCCGGTTCGACGAGCACGATCGGATCGCCGGTATCCAGGCGACCGCGCGCCGCGCGCCGGAGCCCGACCCGACCCAGCCCGGCGCCGGCGAACCCGCGGAGGGCACCGTCGTCGTCGTCGAGCCCGGGCTCGAGGCGTCGGGACCGGAGGCGCCGGAACCCGACGACTCCGGACCAGACGACTCGGGAGACGCCCCCTCGGGACCCCACGGACCGGCCGCCACGGCACCGGCGGCCACGGCACCGGCGGCCACGGCACCAGCGGACGAGCCCGCACCGGAGCCGCGCCGGCGGTCGTGGTTCCGGCGCCGCGGGTAGGCGCGCGCCCGCGGCCTGCCCTGACCCCGGCTCAGGCGGCCGCCGCGGCGAGCTTGCGCGACGTGACGATGGCGTCCGCGACGCCGTACTCGACGGCCTGGCGCGCCGTGAGCACGAGGTCGCGGTCGGTGTCCGCGCGCAGGCGCTCGACGGTCTGCCCCGTGTGGCGGGACAGGACCTCCTCGGTCTCGGAGCGGATGCGCAAGATCTCCTCGGCCTGGATCGACAGGTCGGAGATGGTGCCCTCGCCGCCGCCCGAGGGCTGGTGCAGCAGGACGCGCGAGTGCTCGAGCACGAACCGCTTGCCCGGCGTCCCCGCCGCGAGCAGCACGGCCGCGGCCGACGCGGCCTGGCCCATGCAGATGGTGGACACGTCGCAGCGGACGAACTGCATCGTGTCGTAGATCGCCATGAGCGCCGTCGCGGAGCCGCCGGGGGAGTTGATGTACAGGCCGATCTCCTGGTCCGGGGCGTCGGACTCCAGGTGCAGGAGCTGGGCCATGACGACGTTCGCGACGCCGTCGTCGATCTCCGTGCCGAGGAAGACGATGCGCTCCGAGAGCAGGCGGGAGAAGACGTCGAACGCGCGCTCGCCGAGCGGGGTCTTCTCGACGACGGTCGGGATCGTGTAGCTCGCCATCACAGCCCCACCTTCCGGGTGGAGCGGGCCGGGCGGACGTCGTCGACGGACTCGACGATCCGGTCGACCATGCCGTACTCCAGCGCCTGCTGCGCCGTGAACCAGCGGTCCCGGTCGGAGTCCCTCGCGATGGTCTCGACGCTCTGCCCCGTGCTCTCGGCGGTCAGCCGGTGCATGAGGCCCTTGGTGTACACGAGGTTCTCGGCCTGGATCGCGATGTCGACCGCGGTGCCGCCGATCCCCGCCGAGGGCTGGTGCATCATGATCCGCGCGTGCGGGAGCGCGTACCGCTTGCCCGGCGTGCCCGCGCACAGCAGGAACTGGCCCATGCTCGCGGCGAAGCCCATCGCGACGGTCGAGACGTCGTTGGGGATGAGCCGCATCGTGTCGTAGATCGCGAGCCCGGCGCTCACCGAGCCGCCGGGGGAGTTGACGTAGAGCGCGACGTCTGCGCGCGGGTCCTCCGCCGAGAGCAGGAGGAGCTGCGCGCACAGGCGGTTCGCGACGGCGTCGTCCACCGCCGTGCCGAGGACGACGATGCGCTGGTGCAGCAGGCGCGTCGTGAGCTGGTCGTCGAAGGACGCCGCCGGGGCGACGGCCTCCGCGTGCGGTGGGCGTGCGGTGTACGTGGTCATGGGACCACCGTGCCCCGGGGACGGACCGGACCGACGGGTGATCTGCCGTCGGCACATTCGCCGACGGCAGATCACGTGCGGTGACCCTCCGCTACTTGTTGGGCCAGGTGTTCCTCTGGACCTCCACACGGGCCGGCGCCGGGCTCACCGAGATCCAGTTCTGCGGCGCCGGGTAGTAGTTGCCCATGATGCAGGGGAGGTCGAACGACGCGTTGGGACCGAACTCGCGGGTGTACCCACCGGTGATGGCGTGGTCGTAGCCGCCCGCGTTCGTCATGCACTGCACGGTGTACGTGTCCGTCGGGAAGGTCGCGTTCGTGTTGAGCCTGTACTTGGTGCACACGCTGAGGTCGTTGCAGTCACCGTAGGAGCCGGTCGTGGCAGGGGCGCCTCGCGACGCCCAGATCCGTGGTGGGTCGGGACGCTTGTCGGTCGTGAACGTGGCCTGGTTGCCCCACGCGCTGCACCCGGCGGCGTTGCAGGCGCGGGCCTGGAGCCGGAACGTCTGGTCGTAGTCGGAGCCGACGTCCACGCGCTGGCCGGTGCCGGAGCTGTTCTGAGCTCCGGAGAGCTGCCACTCGTAGCGCGAGATGCCGTCGCCCCCGTTGGAGGACGGGGCCGAGATCGTGAAGCGGCCCCGGTTCTCCCCGATCCTCGACGCGGAGGTGCTGGGTTGGCCCGGCTTCCCGTAGGCGCGTGCCTGCCCTGACGCCTGGCTTGACGTCGAGGTTCCGCCCGCGTTCGTCGCGGTCACGGTGAACGTGTACGTGCCGGCCGGGAGTCCCGTGAAGTCCACCGACGTCCCGGCGACCTGCTTGGTCGCGCCGCCGGGTGCCGCGGTCACCGTGTAGGCGGTGATCGGGCTGCCGTTGGCGTCGGCGGCGCCCCAGGAGACGCGCGGGATGCCGCTGTCCTGCGATCCGGAGCCGACGTTCTGCACGCTCGGGCGCGGCGGGGCCTCGGGTCGACCGAACGGGACGACGGCGGCGGACTGACCGCTCGGCGCCGTCACGCCCGCCTTGTTCTCCGCGGTGACGGTGAACGTGTACGACGACTCGTTGTCGAGGCCGGTCGCCTTGTGGCTGAGCCCGGTGAGCGTCAGCGCGGCGCCGTCGGGCGAACCGTTCCGGTACCGCTGGAGGTGGTACGCCTTGACGGCGTCGCCGTTCTCGAACGGTGCCTTCCACGCCACGTCGATCGAACCGCCGTTGAGCGGGGAGTCGGAGGCGCGGCTCGCGCTCGGGGTCTCGGGGACGTCCGGGAGCCCCGCGGGGATCTCCTCGGCGGAGTAGTCGCCCCAGTCGGACGGGTCGGGCGCCCGGTTGACCGCCTGGACACGCACCCGGTAGGCGACGCCGTTCGTGAGGCCGGTCCACACGACCTGGTTCCCCGACAGGGCCTGCATCTGGATCGCGCCGCCCGGGGGTGCGGGGGAGATCTCCAGGTTGACCGTCTCGATCGCGGAGCGGTCGGTGTAGGTCTTGTTCTCCCACGTGACGGTGAGGGACTTGTCGCCGAACTCGAGGGTGGGTGCGGCGGGCGGGTCGGGCTTCTCATCGGGGCGGGCGACCTCGGAGGGCGGGGAGGCGGGTCCGTCGCCGACGGCGTTGGTCGCGAACACGGTGAACGTGTACTCGACGTCGTTGGTCAGGCCGTCGAGGGTGCAGGTGGTGGTGCCGCAGGCCTTCTCGTAGCCGTTCTGGGAGCGGACGGTGTAGCCGGTGATGTCGGCGCCGTTGTTGTTCGGCGGGTCCCAGGACAGCACGACGGTCTTCGAGCGGACCTCGTCGACCTGCGGGGTGGCGGGCGCCTCGGGCTTGCCGAGCACCTTGAGCTGGACGCGACCCTCCACGAGCCGGTCCTGGTCCTTGGTCGCGTCCTGCACGCGGTAGACGACGACCATCACGCCGACGAAGCTCTCGGCCGGGGTGACGGTCACGCTGTCACCCGTGAACGCGACGTCACCCGATCCGGTCTCGACGACCGCGCCCGTCACGGTGAGCGGGGTGTCCGGGAACGGGTTGGAGTCGTTCGCGAGGACGGGGACGGTCGTCGGCTTGCCCTGGTGGGCGTCGTCGACGGTGTCCTGGTTGGCGCGCGCGAGGGGTCGGGTGGACGCAACGACGGTGAGGGTCGCGGTGCCCTCGACCGGGGGGTGCTCGCCGTCGGTGACGGAGATGGGGACCTGGACGACCGAGCCCTTGGGGACGTCCGGGGTGGCCTGGGCATGCAGCGTCGAGCCCTCGACCGTGACGGTCACGCCCTGCGCCTGGCCCGTGGCCTTGAACGTCAGGGGGTCGCCGTCGGCGTCGGTGGCGAACCGTGCGAGGTCGATCGAGGCCTCCTCGCCCGCCGCGACGTCGAGCGTCGGGGTGGAGAGCTCCGGCGGCAGGTTCTCCGGCGGGACCACGGTGATCGGCAGCGTGAGCAGCGCCGTGTGCCCGTCAGGGTCGTCGGGGCCGCTGCCGTCGGTCACCTCGAAGGTGACGGCGGCAGGTCCGACGTACTCGGCGTTCGACGTGTAGACGATCTCGGTGGTCGAGGGCACCTCGCGGGTCCCCTCGAGCGCGGTGACCTTCTCCTCGGTCGTGAGGCGGGGCGTCTTGCCCTCGACGACCAGCACGTAGTCCGTGATGTCGATCGGCAGCGGCTCGCCGCTCACGACCTCCAGGGGCGTGATGCCGGGGCGCAGGGTCGGGGCCTGGTCGGTGAGGCCGGGGACCTTGACGAAGGCCTTGGCGGTGAGGCCGTCGACGTCGGTGACGGTGTAGGTCACGACCTGGCGGGTCTCGGTGAGGGTGACGACGAGCTCGCCGGTGTCGGTGACGGTGGTGGTGGTCGCGTCGGTGGTGACGGTGAGCTCGGTCGCGGCGCCGTCGGGGTCGTCGTCGTTGTCCAGGACGGGGACGGTGACCTCGGTCTTGCCGAGGATGTCCTCGACGGGCACGGTGTCGTCGCGCGCGACGGGGGGCAGCAGGGGGGCGTCGGCGGCGACGTTGACGGTGACGGCGCCGGTGGCGCGGGCGCCGTAGGTGTCCTGGACCTGGTAGTAGAACGTGTAGGCGCCGTCCTGATCGGGGCTGGTGAGGACGATGCGGTCGGTCACGACCTCGGCGTCCAGGTCGTGGGTGTCCTCGATGCCGCCGGGGACCAGGCCGACCTGGTCGCCGTCGGGGTCGGTGTCGTTGGCCACGGCCGCGACCGAGACCGTGCGCCCGGGGCGCACCGTGATCTCGTCGTCCACCGCCACGGGCGGCTGGTTCGTCTCGGCGGGCCGGGCGATGCCGACCTGGACCGTCCCGACGGCGGTGGCGCCGCGCGCGTCGAGCACGGAGTAGGTGAACGTGTCGTGCCCGGTCGCGTTCTTGGACGCCGCGTACTCGATCTGGCCGTCCACGACCCGGGCGGTGCCCTTGCCCGCGGGGGTCGCGATGCCGGTGACCTGCACGGAGTCGCCGTCGGGGTCGATCCCGTCGAGCGGGACCGCGATGCGCACGCTGGACCCCGACAGCACGCGGGCCTGGATCTCGCGGGGTTGCGGGGGCGCGTTGTCCTCGCCGTCGCGGATGCGGATCGTGACCTGGGCGGAGTCCTCCTGCCCGTTGACGTCGCGCACCCGGTAGATCGCGTACGCCGTCCCGGCCTCGGGGCCGGCCTTGAACCGCAGCGTGTCCTCCGAGACGAACGCCTCGCCCAGCGCGGGGTCGACGTCCTGCTCGAGCTCGGGCTGCAGGAACAGCTCCAGCCCGTCGGGGTGCGTGTCGTTCTTCAGCACCGGGACCGTCACCACGTCCCCGGCGTGCACCGTGACCTCGTCCGCCGCGGCCTGCGGCGGCTGGAGACGCGTCGGCGCCGGCACGGGGATCACCCGCACCTGCCCGGTCGCGGTCTCGGTCCCGTTGGAGGCCGTGTACTCCACCGTCACCGGCGCGTCCAGGCGCCGGATCTCGGTCACCCGGAGCATCTGGTGCGCCAGGATCGCCACCGAGACGCCCGCGTCGGCGGGGACACGCACGGACTGGACGACGAGCACCCCACCGGCGGGGTCGGTGTCGTTGGCCAGCACGTCCACGAGCGTGGACCCGCCCGCGGGGAGCAGCGCCGTGTCGGTCACCACGATCGGGGCACCCGCGGCCTCCGACGGCGGCAGCACGTCCACCCGCACCAGACCCGTCGTCGCGTTCGGGCCGTCCGTGACCTGGTACGTCAGGTCGTACGACCGCGGCTCCATCGACAAGAACGTGAACGTGCCCGCGTCGTAGTTCGGCGTGATCTCCGCCGGCGCGGACTCCGACACCGACGCCAGACGCAGCTCGTCGCCGTTCGGGTCGGTGTCGTTGCGCAACGGCTCCACCGTGACCGGCTGCCCCGCCGGCACCACCACGTGGTCGTTCACCGCGACCGGCGGCTGCGGCCCGGGCACCACGTCCACCAGCAGCTTGCCCTCGAAGGACATCTCGCCGTCGGAGACGAGGAGGGTCACGATCTTGCGGCCCGTCGAGCCGCCACCGTCGCGGAACTCGACCGTGCCGTCCGGGCGCGAGCGCACGTCGTCACCCGCGACGGTCGCCGCGGCCGAGGCGAGGTACAGGTCGTCGCCGTCCGGGTCCTTGAAGTACGGCAGCACCTTGATCGAGGCCCGACCACCCTGAGCCACCCGCAGCACCGGGTCACCCGTCTGCTCCGGCGCCGCGTTCTCCCCCCACGGCGACACCTTCAACGTCACCCCGGCCTCGGCCACGCCCCCGCGCCCGTCCGCCACCGCATACCGGAACGTGCCGGTGCCCTGCGCGTCCTCGGGCACCACGGCCTGCAACGCCGCACCACCCATGATCGCCTGCACCGTCGCGTTCGCCGGGGAGTCCCCCGCGAGCGACGCCGTCATCACGTCCCCGTCCGGGTCCACGTCGTTACCCAGCACCGGCAGGATCGTCGTGCGCCCCGGGCGCACCCCGAACGAGTCGTCCTTCGGCTGCGGCGGCTTGTTCGGCTGGGTCCGGTCCGCGATGAACTGGTCCACCTGCTCCGGGTTCGTCAGCTCCGCGTCCGACTCCTCGCCCTCGGCCTCCTCCGGCATCTGCACGTCCCAGTCGTCGACCTTCTGGTACTCGTCCGCCGCCATCCACAACGTCCCCGCCGACAGGTCGTTCAGCACGATCACCTGCCGGTTCACCCGATACTCCAACCGGGTCTGCGGGTCCAGGCCCTCGAGCCGCTCGTCCACGTCGCGACCCGTGCCGTCGCAGTCCCGGATCACCTGACCCGTCGAGGCCCACGCCCCGTACGTGCACACACCGAGCTGGACGGGCGCCGCCGGCACCCCCTGCGCGGCACGACGCTGCGCGTCCCCACCCTTGAGCGGCTGGGACACGAGCGCGTCCGTCGTGGCCACCACGACCACGTCCGAGGACTGCGACGGCTGCTGGAGGCGCGCGTCGCCACCACCCTCGACCGCCACGCTCTCGCCGCCCGGCAGGATCAGGTGCGACGCTGACCGGTCGAGCACGACCGGCTCGTCGCCCACCGCGGTCACGTCGACCTCGGCACCCTTGCTCACCGGCAGGGCGGACGAGGACGGCTCACCCTCGACCGCGCCCTTCGACGTCGTCGCCACCGTCCACAACGTCCCCGTCGAGGGGATCGCCGCGAACACCGTCCCGTCCCGCGACACCGTCAGCGCGCCCTCGCCACCGACCTCCGCCACCGGGTCCAGCTTCTCCGCGTCGAACGACGCCGCGCCGTCGAACGGCAGCACCCACAACAGGCCCTCCTCGCCGTCGAGGATCGCCGTCGTCGCACCACCCGAGACCACCTGCGCCCCCGCCGGGAGACGGATCTGCCCGTCCAGCTTGAGGTGCGCGACGCTCACCGGGGACGCCGTCCCCGTCCCCGCGTCGTCCAGCAGCACCCGGCCGGCGTCCTGCTGCACGTCGAACGACGCGCTGCCCGCGTTCAACGTCCCGTCCAGGGCCTGCGACTCCGAGTTGAACCGACCCAGCAACCCGGCCGACGTCTTCGTCACCCACACGCCCGAGTCGTTCAGGTCCACGTCCGCCGTGGCCTCGCCCTCGTAGAACAGCGCCAGCCCCACCAACGCGGTCGAGAACACCGACACGGTGCTCACCGACGCGACGGTACGACGATGCTCGCGGATGCTCGAGAGAAGGCCCACCAATGCTCCCTAAGTTCCTGGTCGGGGCACACGGGACCGCGTCATCCTGTCGAGCCGAGATGGCGAGAGGAGAAGGAGACGCGCGTCAGTGCCCACAGAACGCCCCGTCGAGGGTAACCGAGCGGACCCGGCTCTCGATATGGGGAGGAGTCCCCACGGGGGTGGAATCTCCGGGTGTTCAGGGCAGAAGGGACGCGCGCGACACCGCCGCGCGGTCGAGGGTGCGCTCCGTGGCGGCGTGGAGCCGGTCGGTCGAGATCGCGGGCGCCGTCTCCGGGGCCTCGGTGAGGCGGTCGCGACGAGCCTGAGCTCTCGCCGCGGCGCGGCGGCGACCGAGGTCGCTCAGCGCCGAGCCCACGACGACGAGCAGGCGGTCGGCGCCGCGCGGCTCGACGGTGCGGGGCAGGGTGGGGGAGTACGCGCTCATGAGGGGTTCTCCTTGCCGTCGATGGTGGGGAAGACGTTGAAGTGGATCTGCACGGGCCGGGCGCCCGGCGTCTGCTCCTGGCCCTGGAAGCGGTGGAGCGTCGCGTCGAGCGCGTCCCAGGCCTCCGCGACCTCGACCATCTGGTCCGCCGTGAGCCACATGCTCGCGGTGGTGAGGCGCGCGCCGTCGAGCCACCGCGGGGGGAGCTCGGAGGAGCGTTCCAGGAAGGTCTGGATCTTGCGTGCACGGGCGTTCTCGAACTCCCGGCTCACCATCGCTCCGGCGAGGGTGGCCGCGGTGTCCTCGGTCTGGTCGTCGGGCATGCTCACGGTGAACCCACCCGGCGGGCGTTCCCACCACCGCTCCCGTGCCGTGCCCTTTCCGGCGACCTCGCGGACGAAGCCGTGCCGCGCGAGCTGGCGCAGGTGGTAGCTCGTCGACCCGCTGGACTCGCCGACGAGGTCGGCGAGGCGGCTCGCCGTGAGCGCGCCGTGGGTGGAGAGCAGGTCGAGGATCTGGACCCGCAACGGGTGCGCGAGCGCCTTGAGCTGCGCCGGGCCGAGCGCGGGGTGGCGCTCGGCGCTCGGGGGTGTGGTGTCGCCGTCGGTGCTCATGCGACGAGACTATCTATCCAAAGACATGTTTGCAAGAGGTTCTTTGCAACATGTTCTTTGGACAGTCGGACGACCCGGTCCACGACCCGGTCCACAGCCCGGTCCACGGTTCGGTCCACCGTGGGGCGCGCGAGGTGCGGGAGGGGGTGCGAGCATCGACGCCATGGCGCACGTCGTGGAGCGGGCACGCGGTGCGGCGGAGCGCGCGATCTTCCTCCGGGTCGCGGGCCCGGACGCGACCGCCACGAGGGCGCGCATCCGCCGGACACCGGGGCCACGGTGGTTCCGACCGGGTTCACCGGTCCAGCGGGTGCACGGTGACGCGTCGATGTTCGTCGGGGGTCTGCGCGCCCTGCTGCTGCAGAGCCTGCACCCGCTGGCCATGGCGGGTGTCGCGGCGCACTCGGGCTATCGCGGCGACCCGTGGGGACGGCTCCAGCGCACGTCGACCTTCATCGCGGTCACCACCTTCGGCACCGCCGAGGACGCCGAGCGGGCGGTCGCCGCGGTGCGTGCGGTGCACGAGCGCGTCCGCGGTCGGTCGCCCGACGGTCGTCCCTACCGTGCGAGCGACCCCGACCTGCTGCGCTGGGTCCACGTCGCCGAGACCCAGAGCTTCCTCGTCGCGCACCAGTCGTTCGGCCGGGACCCGCTCGACGCGCGGGGGTGCGACGAGTACGTAGCCCAGGCCGCGGTCGTCGGGCGGGCGCTCGGGGTGGTGGACGCGCCGCGCACGCGGAGCGCGCTCGACGCAGCGGTCGAGGGCTACCGGCCTGCGCTCTCGCTCACGCCGGCCGCGACGGACGCCGCGCGGTTCCTGCTGCTCGAGCCGCCGCTCCCGTGGTTCGTGCGTCCCGCGTACGCGGGGCTGGCCGTCGCCGCGCGCGAGTCGCTGCCCGCGTGGGCGCGCGCCGGCATGCCGCGGGTGCGTGGACTGCCGGCGCGGTGGGCACGACCTGCGGGTGCCGTCGTCACGCGGTCGATCCGGTGGGCGCTCCCGTCACCGTGAGCCCACGTTCCTCGACGGGCTGCCGAGCCGCTGCGGGGCCCCGTCGCGCGACCGGTGCGTGGGGCTCGTGCGCGGATCCGGGTCAGTCGGGGCTCATGGGTCGTCGCGGCGCCGACGGTAGGCGTCGAGGTCGTCGTTGAGGCGCGTCAGGAGCTCCGCGAGCAGCGCGCGGTCGAGGCGGGACCAGCCGCCCAGCACGTCGGCGTAGAGCGCGGTCCGGGCGTCCCGGTGCGCGGCGAGCTCGTCGAGGCCTGCGCTCGTCGGCTCCACCACGACCGCCCGGCCGTCGTGGGGGTCGCGGGCGCGGCGTGCGTTACCCGCCCGCTCGAGCGCGACGACCTGGCGGGTGACGGTGGAGGCGTCGAGCCCGAGCCGCTCCGCGAGAGCGTTGACGTGGAGCGGGCCGTGCGTCCCGAGCGTGTGGAGCAGGAGGTAGCCCGAGCGGTCGAGCGTCCCGCCGCGACGCGAGGTGCCCGGCGCTCCCGAGGCGCGCGTGCGCTCGGCGCGACGCAGGAGCTGGGCGACCTCGAGCTCGATCTCGCCGAGCACGTCGTGCGCGGTCGCGTCGTCGCGCGCCGAGGCACCGCCGACGGGCGAACCGGGCACTCGATCGTTTCCTTCGGCAACCGTCATGGGTGTATTCTACAGATACTTACCTGTCAGATACAGATAAATCTCCCCGCCCAGCCCGATCCGGCCGGGCGGCCCTCTCCCACGACCAGGAAGTGCGACGCAGTGGCCTCCCCACGCAACGAACCGAACCGCACCGCCATCTACGCGACCGCCCTCACGGCGTTCTTCGCGATCGCCGGCATCGCCGTCGTCGACCCGATCCTGCCGGTCATCGGCGAGGAGATCGGGGCTTCGACCTGGCAGATCGAGCTCTTGTTCACGGCCTACATCGCCGTCATGGCGCTCGGCATGATCCCCGCCGTCATGGCGACCGGACGCTTCGGGTACAAGAAGATCCTCGCGACCGGCGTGAGCCTCGTCGCCGTGGCCGCGGTGCTCGCGGCGCTCAGCACGAGCATCGGCCAGCTCGCCGCCCTGCGCGGGTTGTGGGGTCTCGGCAACGCGATGTTCTTCGCGACCGCGATGGTCCTGCTCGTCTCGCTCGCGAACGACCGCGAATGGGTCGTCGAGCTCTTCGAGACGTGCGTCGGCCTCGGCTTCGCCGTCGGGCCGCTGATCGGCGGGCTGCTGGGCGGGATCTCCTGGCGGG
The DNA here is from genome assembly GCF_009708005.2 of Cellulosimicrobium protaetiae. Taxonomy (NCBI): domain Bacteria; kingdom Bacillati; phylum Actinomycetota; class Actinomycetes; order Micrococcales; family Promicromonosporaceae; genus Cellulosimicrobium; species Cellulosimicrobium protaetiae. The sequence continues at coordinate 1,696,828 of NZ_CP052757.1, forward strand.
TGCCGTTCTTCGTGTGCGGCGTGTTCATGCTCGTCGCGCTGCTCGTGTCCGTGACGCGTCTCAAGGACCCGGCCGAGAAGCCCGCGCCCCTGCGGCTCGGCCAGGTGTTCCACCTCTTCCGCAAGCCCGGCTTCCTCGCGCTCGCCGCGGTCACCGCCGCGTACAACTTCTGCTTCTTCGTCGTGCTCGGGTACACGCCCGTCTTCCTCGGGCTCGACGTCGTGCCGCTCGGCCTGGTCTTCACCGCCTGGGGCGTGGGGCTCGCGGTCGGGATCCTCGTCGTCGGGCACCGGCTCGCACACCGCGTCGGCGCCGTCCAGACGCTCGGCGTCGCGATCGTGGGGGTCCTGGTCGCGCTGGTCCTGCTGGCGCTCGACCTCGGGACGGCGTGGTCCGTCGTCGTGCTCGTGGGCGCCGGCGTCTTCATGGGCATCGCGAACGCGAACCTCACCGACCTGTCGCTCGCGCTCGGCGACCCGGACCGGCGCGTGACGACCGGCGCCTTCAACCTCGTCCGGTGGGGGTTCGCCGCGCCCGCGCCGGTCATCGCGGGCCTGCTGCACCCGGTCTCCGCGACCGCGCCGTTCTGGCTGGGCGCGGGGATCCTCGTGCTCGGCGTCGTCGTCTTCGTGGCGTTCGGCCACCGCATGGCGGGCGAGCTCGGCGAGCGCGTGCTGTGGTCGCGCTGGAACCGCCGGGCGCGCGCCGTCGAGGGGACGCCGGAGGAGGCGCTCGGCGAGGTCTGAGCCACCGGCACCGCCGCAGGGGAGGGTCTCGGGCCGCGTGGCTCGGGACCCTCACTCCTCCGGCGCGGTCGAGGTGTCCGTCGAGGCGTCCGTGGCGGACGCCTCCGCGACCTCGGTGAGGGCCTCGATCCCGACCGTGAGCGCGCGCAGGTCCTCGACGGCGAGCCGGTCGAGCAGGTCCGTGAGGGGCTCGTCCTCCTGAGCCGCGATCCGGCGCACGGCCGCGGCACCGCGCGGCGTCGCGGCGACCAGCCGCACGCGACCGTCCTGCGGGTCGGGGCGGCGTGCGGCCATCCCCGCCGCCTCCAGCCGGTCCACGATCCCCGAGAGCGTCGCGGGGGAGATGCCCAGAACTTCCGCGAGCCGGTGGGAGCTCGTCTCGCCGTCGAGCTGGAGGACGGCGAGCGCGCGGAGCTGCGGGACCGTGAGGGTCGTGCGGAGGAGCGGCTCGAGCCGCTGGGCGAGGAGCAGGTCGGCGAGGCGGCGCTGGGCGTCCTCGAGACGCCGGGCGAGCGCCGCGCGCTCGTCGTCGGCAGGGGAGGTCACGGCGCAGACTCTATCGGTGAGCGCGGGAACCAACCCGAGATGCTTCGCGTTACGCTAACGAAATCGCGACGCCGACGTCGTCTCCCACCCGACCTGGAACCCTGGAGGCTCCGTGTCCCGTCTTGCCCGGCTGTCGCTGGCCAACCGCGCGCTCGTCGCGCTCGCCACGGTCGCGATCGCGATCTTCGGCGTCATCAGCATGGGGTCCCTCAAGCAGGAGCTCATCCCGAGCCTGCAGATCCCGACCGCCGCCGTCGTCGGCGTCTACCCGGGCTCCGCCCCGGCGATCGTCGAGCAGCAGGTGACCGTCCCCGTGGAGACGGCCGCGCGCGCGGTCAAGGGCGTCGAGGACGTGACGTCGACGTCGTCCACGGGCATGTCCGTGACGACCGTCCAGTTCGCGTACGGCACCGACATGGACGCCGCGGCGTCCCAGCTCCAGACGGCCGTCACGCGGTTGCAGTCGCAGCTCCCGGAGGACGTCGAGCCGCAGGTCGTCACGGGGTCGATCGACGACCTGCCCGTGATCCAGCTCGCCGTGTCGGGCGGTGCCGACGACGCCGCGCTCGCCGACACGGTGACGTCGAGCGTCGTCCCGGCGCTGGAGGACGTCGAGGGCGTGCGCAGCGTCGCGGTGAGCGGCATCGCCGACCAGCAGGTGACGGTCGACCTCGACCCGGCCGCGCTCGCCGCCGCCGGGCTCAGCCCCGCGCAGGTCTCCACGATCCTCCAGGACAACGGCGTCGTGATCCCCGCCGGGACCGTCTCCGACGGAGACCGCACCCTCAGCGTGCAGGTCGGCACCGCGGTGACGACCGTCGACGAGCTCGCCGCGCTGCCGCTCGTCTCGCCGACCGCCGCCCCGGGCACCGCGCCCGTCGCGCTCGGCGACGTCGCGACCGTCACCGCGGGGCCCGAGCCCGCGACGTCGTACTCGCGTCTCGACGGCGAGAACGCGCTGGCCGTCGCGATCACCAAGACGCCCGCCGGCAACACGGTCGAGGTCTCGCACGCGGTCCAGGACGCGGTCGACGACCTCTCGGGCGTGCTCGAGGCGCAGGACGTGCGGGTCGAGGTCGTGTTCGACCAGGCGCCGTTCATCGAGGAGTCGATCGAGGGCCTCGCGACCGAGGGCCTGCTGGGTCTCGTCTTCGCCGTCGTCGTGATCCTGCTGTTCCTCGCGTCGCTCCGCTCGACGCTCGTGTCCGCGGTGTCCATCCCGCTGTCGCTGCTCGTGACCTTCATCGTCATGAACGCCACGGGCTACACGCTGAACATCCTCACCCTCGGTGCGATGACCGTCGCCATCGGTCGCGTGGTCGACGACTCGATCGTCGTCATCGAGAACATCAAGCGCCACCTGTCGTACGGCGAGGAGAAGCGCGGCGCGATCATCGGCGCGGTCCAGGAGGTCGGTGGCGCGATCACGTCGTCGACCGTCGCGACGGTCGCCGTGTTCCTGCCCATCGCTCTCGTGGGCGGCATGGTCGGGGAGCTCTTCCGGCCGTTCGCCCTCACCGTGGCGATCGCGATGCTCGCGTCGCTCTTCGTCGCGCTGACGATCGTCCCCGTCCTCGCGTACTGGTTCATCAAGTCCCCGCCCGTCCCGGCGGACCCCGAGGCCGCGCGCCTCGCGGGCGAGCGCGCCCGCGCCGCGGCGGAGGCCAAGGAGCGCCGCGGGCTGTGGCAGCGTGCCTACGTCCCGACGCTGCGGGCGGCGTTGCGCCACCCCGTGGTCACGCTCGGCGTCTCGGTCGCGATCCTCGCGGGCACGCTCGCGCTCGTGCCGCGCCTCGAGACGAACTTCCTCGGCGACACGGGTCAGGACACGCTCACCGTCACCGAGTCGTTCGCCCCCGGCACGTCGCTCGAGGCGCAGGACGCCGCCGCGCGCGACGTCGAGCAGGCGCTCCTGGGCGTCGACGGCGTCACGACCGTGCAGACGACGGTCGGCACCGCGGGCGGGCCGGAAGCCGCGTTCTTCGGCGGCGGGGGCTCCCCGACGGCGACGTTCGCCGTCACGCTCGACGAGGACGCCGACGCCGTCGCCGCCCAGGAGGACGTGCGCGACGCCGTCTCCGGGCTGGGCGGCGAGGCGAGCGAGGGCATCGAGGTCGCCGGCGCGGACGCCGCGTTCGGCAGCTCGACGGTCGACCTCGTCGTGCGCGCCCCCGACACCGAGACCCTCGCGGCCGCCGCGGCGGACGTGCAGGAGCTCGCCGAGGACGCCGACGGCGCGGCCCAGGTGACCAACAACCTCGCCTCCGCGCAGTCCACGGTCCAGGTGACCGTCGACCGCGACGCCGCGGCCGCCGTCGGGCTCACCGAGACGCAGGTGGCCGGGACGGTCGCGGGGACGATGTCGCCCGCGCCGATCGGCACGGTGAACCTCGGCGACGGCCCGGTCCAGGTCCGCGTCCTCGCGGGCGAGGCCCCGGCGACCGTCGCGGAGCTCGAGCAGGTCGTGCTGCCCACCGCGGCCGGGCCCGTGCCGCTCACGCAGGTCGCCGAGGTCGCCGAGGTCGAGGTCCCCACCTCGATCACGCGCGTCGACGGCGAGCGCAGCGCGACCATCTCCGTCACGCCCGCGGGCCAGGACCTCGGTGCGCTCACCACCGAGCTCACGACCGCGATCGACGGCCTCGAGCTCGAGGGCGGCGCGACGGTCGAGATCGGCGGCGTCGCGTCCGACCAGGCCGACGCGTTCGCCGACCTCGGGCTCGCGCTGCTCGTCGCGATCCTCATCGTCTACCTCGTCATGGTCGCGACGTTCCGCAGCCTCCTCCAGCCGTTCATCCTGCTCGTGTCGATCCCGTTCGCCGCGACGGGTGCGCTGCTCCTGCTGCTCGCCACCGCGACGCCGCTCGGCGTGCCGGCCCTCATCGGCCTGCTCATGCTCGTCGGCATCGTCGTGTCGAACGCGATCGTGCTCATCGACCTCATCAACCAGTACCGCGAGCGCGGCCGGTCGCTCGACGACGCCGTCATGGAAGGCTCGCGCAAGCGCCTGCGTCCCATCGTCATGACGGCCGCGGCGACGATCTTCGCGCTCACCCCGATGGCGATCGGCATCACCGGCGGCGGGGCGTTCATCTCCCAGCCGCTCGCGCTCGTCGTCATCGGCGGCCTGCTCAGCTCGACGCTGCTCACGCTCGTCGTCGTGCCGGTGCTGTACACGCTCGCCGAGCGCCGCGGCGAGAAGCGCGCCGCCCGGCGCGCGGCCAAGGAGGAGGCGGCAGCCCAGGCCGAGGCGAAGAAGGCCGCTGCCGAGGAGGCCGCCGCGACCGCCTGACCCGCCCGACCTTCCTCGGCCCGCCGGGACCCCGCCGACCAGGCGATCCCGGTGGGCCGAGCAGGTGGTCCCGGCGCGTCAGGAGCTCAGGACGTGCCGGAACCACCTGCTCGGCGTCGGGGGAGAACCGTCAGGAGGGGCGGGCGACGCCCGTCTCGTACGCCAGGACGACGGCCTGGACGCGGTCGCGCAGGCCGAGCTTGCCGAGCACGCGGCCGACGTGGGTCTTGACGGTCGCCTCGGACAGGACGAAGCGCTCGGCGATCTCGGCGTTCGTCAGCCCCTCGCCGAGCGCCTCGAAGACCTCGAGCTCGCGCGCGGTGAGGTCGGCGAGGCGGGGGTCGTGCAGACCGGTCTGGGTGGGAGCGGCAGCGGCGCCGCCGTCCTGGGGGAGCTGCCCGGAGAACATCTCGAGCATGCGGCGCGTGATGCGCGGGGACACCGCGGCGTCGCCGCTCGCGACGGCGCGGATCGCGCCGACGAGCTCGCCCGGCTTGGCGTCCTTGAGCAGGAACCCGCTGGCCCCGGCGCGCAGGGCCGCGAACGCGTACTCGTCGAGGTCGAACGTCGTGAGGATGATGACGCGCGACCCCGGCTGCGCGGCGACGATGCGCTCGGTCGCCTCGATGCCGTTCGTCCCCGGCATGCGGACGTCCATGAGCACGACGTCGGGCCGCAGGGCCGCGGCCTGCGCGATCCCGGTCTCGCCGTCCCCGGCCTCGCCGACGACCTCGATGTCGTCCTCGGCGGCGAGGATCATCCGGAATCCCATGCGCAGCAGCGCCTGGTCGTCGACGAGGAGCACCCGGGTCGGTGCCGCGCTGTCCGTCATGTGCGTTCCCGTCCGTCGTCGCGTCCGCCGTCCTGGCGGCCGGGGTCGAGGTCGAGGCGCAGGCTCGCCCGCACCTCCCAGCCGGTGCCGCTCGGCCCCGCCGACACCGTACCGCCGTACACGGCCGCCCTCTCGCGCATCCCGATGATGCCGCGGCCGGTCCCCACCGGGACGCCGGGCGGGTGCTGCGCCGCGACCGAAGGCGGCAGGTCGCGACCGTCGGCGCCGTCGCCCTCCCCGGGGCGACGGCCCGCCTGGTTGACGACCCGCAGCTCGAGCCAGTCGGCCCCGGGCTCGGCCCGGCGCGAGACCTCGACGAGCACCATGGGGGACAGGGGGGCGTAGCGCAGCACGTTCGTCAGGGACTCCTGGACGATGCGGTGCGCCGTCTGGCGCAGCGCGGGGCCGGGCGTCGGCTGGGGACCGGAGCGCACGAGGCGCACGGGCAGGCCCGCGGTGCGGAAGCGCTCGACGATCTCCTCGAGCTCGGGCGTCTCGTGCGCCGGCGCGAGCGGCACGGTCTGCTCGCCGCCGGGCTCGCGCAGGACGCCGAGCACGCGGCGCATGTCGGCGAGCGCGGCACGTCCGGTCGCGGTGAGCTCGTCGAGAGCATGCCCCGCGAGCTCGGGGTTCTTCGCGCCCGACGCCTTGGCGCCGTCCGCGAGGGCGACCATGACCGTGAGGGAGTGCGCGACGACGTCGTGCATCTCCCGGGCGATGCGCGTGCGCTCGGCGGCGGCGGCGAGCTGCGCCTGCTGGTCCCGGTCGCGCGCGATGGAGTTGGCGCGCTCGACGAGGTCGGAGACGTGCTGGCGACGAGCGCGCACGTTGGTGCCGATCGCGAGCGCGATCAGGCACAGGATCGTGGTGACGAGGATGCCGACGACGCGGTCGACGGTCGCGCGACCGGGCTCGACGCTCTGGCGCAGCACCTCGCCGTCGGCGGTGGTGACGATGTCGTACCAGAGGAGCGTCGCGGCGGAGAGGGAGAGGACGACGATCGCGAGGACGGGCCAGGCGATGCGTGACGGCCGCGACGCCGCGACCGCGTAGACGGCGAACATGCCGGCGACCTCGAACCCGGCGGTGTCGCCGGTGACGGCGATCGCGACGACGCCCAGGGCGGCCAGCCCGAGAGCGACGGTCACGGGCCGGCGGCGTCGCCAGTACAGCAGCGCGCCGCCGAGGAGGAAGAAGACGAGCGACAGCGACGTCGAGCCGCCCGGCTGCTCCGCGAGGAGCGCGTAGAGCACGCCCGGCACGACGAACACCGCGACGATCACCCAGTCCATGACGACGGGGTGGCGCGCGAAGTATCGACGCACGGGGCCGAGGCGCCGGGCGTCGAGCTCGGTGAAGGGCTCGGGCGCGGCCCGCAGGGGGAGGGGGGCGACCGGACCTGGTGCACCCTGCGGGGCGGCGTCCGGGCGCGCCACGGCCGACGCCGGACGAGCGGTGGGCTCGTCCGGCGTCGGCGGGGTGGTGAGCGGGGAGGTCACGCGTCCCGGCGCTTGAGCACGACCGCTGCGGCACCGAGGGAGACCACGGCCCAGACGACCATCGCGATCGTCGCGCCACCGGGCGACAGGACCTCGACGCCGCCGGCGTCCGCCTCCGTCACGGCCATCATCGCGGTCGCGAGGTTCATGGGGAGGAACTTGGCGATGTCCTGCACCCAGTCCTGGCTGAGGAAGCTCGCGACGAGGGGCAGCACGAAGAGGAACGCGACGAGCGTGAAGATGGATCCTGCGGAGTGCCGCATGATCGTCCCGACACCGACCGCGACGAGCGCGACGAGCGCGAGGTAGCCGGCGCACGCGAGCACGACACGCTGCACGACGGAGTCGCCGAGATCGGGGACGAGGTCGTTCCCGGACAGCATGGGCATCGTCACGAGGTAGGACAGGGCGATGCCGACGACCCCGACGACGAACGTCACGACGCCGATGATGCCGGCCTTGGCCCAGAGCGCGGGAAGGCGCGTGGGGACCGCGCTGAGGGTCGAACGGATCATCCCGGTGGAGTACTCGCCGGTGATGACGAGCGCGCCGAGCACCGCGACGGAGAGCTGGGCGAAGATGTAGCCCAGGACGATCGCCTGGACGGTCGAGATGTTGCCCATCTCGGCGGCCATCTCCGGCGTCTCGGCGGCGAAGTTGAGCGATGCGGCCATCGACATGCTGAACAGCACCATGACGACGATCGTCGTGCCGATCGTCCACCACGTGGAGCGCAGCGAGCGGAACTTGATCCACTCCGAGCGCAGCACGTGGCCGAACGTGAGGCGGTAGGGGGACGTGCGGGACGCCGTCGGGCTCGTGGCGCCGGGGGCGAGGGTCGTGGCGCTCATCGCTGCGCTCCTTCGAGGGAGTCGGAGGGGGCCGGGGCGCCCGCGGGCGCGCCCGCCGCACCGTGGCCGATGTGGGCTTGCGCGGACTCGGTCTGGTACTCGACCGAGTCGGCGGTGAGGGCCATGTAGGCGTCCTCGAGCGTCGAGGTGACGGGCGTGAGCTCGTGCAGGACGAAGCCCTTCGCGGCGGCGAGCTCGCCGATCCCGGGCGCGTCCGCGCCGGTGACCACGAGCAGGCTCGGCTCGTCGCTCGTGACGGTCGCGCCGTCGCTCGTGAGCAGCTCGGCGAGCTGCGTCGCGTGCGGCGTGCGCACCCGGACGGTGCGCTGCTGCGCGCCGTTGACGATGTCGCTCACCGGGGCGTCCGCGATGATGCGGCCCTTGCCGATGACGACGATGTGGTCGGCCGTGAGGGCGACCTCGCTCATGAGGTGGCTCGACAGGAAGACCGTGCGGCCCTCCGACGCGAGGTAGCGCGCGAGGTTGCGCACCCACAGGACGCCCTCGGGGTCGAGGCCGTTGACGGGCTCGTCGAGGATGAGCGTCTTCGGGTCGCCGAGCAGCGCGGACGCGATGCCCAGGCGCTGCCCCATGCCGAGCGAGAAGCCGCCGACCCGCTTCTTCGCGACCGACTGGAGGCCGGTCATGTCGATGACCTCGTCGACGCGCTTGGTCGGGATGCCGTGCGTCGCCGCCATCGCGAGGAGGTGGTTGTAGGCGGTGCGCCCGGTGTGGACGGCCTTCGCGTCGAGCAGCGCGCCCACCTCGGTGAGGGGGGAGCGGTGCTGCGCGTACGGGCGCCCGTTGACGGTGACGGTCCCCGCGGTCGGACGGTCCAGGCCCATGATCATGCGCATGGTCGTGGACTTGCCGGCGCCGTTGGGGCCGAGGAAGCCGGTCACGGTCCCGGGACGCACGGTGAACGTGATGCCGTCCACCGCGGTCTTGGGCCCGTACCGCTTGGTCAGGCCGCGTGCTTCGATCATGGCTTCGCCCCTCCGAGGGTCGTTCGTCCGTGACGGTTCTGGTGCTCGCGGGCGGGGTCGCGCCGGTCCGGCCGGGGGCCTCTCCGCGAGGTACGTCTCGAGCCTAGGGACGTGCACGACGTCCCACAGCCCCCGTGCGACGTATCTTGCCCGCGGTGTGGGCCGGGCGGCGTACACCGCGCGGCGTACGCCGCACGCCGTCGGGTGGTCCGCTGGTCGGCACTTCGCTCCCCGCAGGGCGAAAGTTCGGCGGGAACAGTGGCCACGGCTCGCACGTTCCCTAGGATGAACACAGGCCAGCGACACCCGACTCGAGGCGAGACGCCGATGACGAGGCCCGCTGAGAGGTAGTGGACGCCGCGACCAGGAGGAGCTCATGAGCAACCCCGTCTTCAACAACAGCGCGGTCTTCGGGGATCCGAAGAACCAGCGCGGTGGGGCGGCCACGCAGGCCGGTCCCGCCTACGGGACCCCGCCGCAGCAGGGGAACCCCGCGTACGGCACGCCGCCCGCGGGCCAGTGGGGCCAGTACGGCGCCCAGGCCGCCGACGCGGCGACGCTGAACCAGATGTACGACGCGCCCTCGGCCACGACGGCGGACACGAAGCGGCTCACCTACGACGACGTCATCATGAAGACGGGCGGCCTGCTCGCCCTGCTCGTGGTCGTCGCGGCCGGGTCCTGGTACCTCACGCCGCAGATGCCTGCGCTGTGGATCGGTGGCGCGGTCGTCGGCCTCGTGCTCGGTCTGGTCAACGCGTTCAAGCGCAACCCGAGCCCGCTGCTCATCACCCTCTACACGGTCGCGCAGGGCGCGTTCCTGGGCGGGATCAGCCGGTTCTACGAGGCGCAGTGGAGCGGTGTCGTGCCGTCCGCCGTCGTGGCGACGATCGCGACGTTCGCGGCCGCGCTCTTCCTCTTCAAGTCCGGCAAGGTCCGCGTCACGCCGAAGTTCACGCGCTGGCTGCTCATCGCGATGGTCGGGTACCTCGCGTTCTCGCTCGTCAACGTCGTGCTCCTCATGTTCGGCGCGCTCGACGGCTGGGGCCTGCGCGGCGGTGCGCTCGGCATCGTCGTGAGCCTCGTCGCGGTCGGCCTCGCGGCGGCATCGCTCATCGTCGACTTCGACTCGATCAAGCGCGGCGTCGAGGGCGGTGTCCCCGCCAAGTTCGCGTGGTCGGCGGCGTTCGGCCTGCTCGTCACGCTGATCTGGCTCTACCTCGAGTTCCTGCGCCTCTTCGCGATCCTGCAGAGCAGCGACTGACGGTGGCGCGCAGCACCCGTGAACCGGCACCCGCGGCGGACCTCCCGCCGCGGGTGCCGGTCTTTGCCGCCGGTCTCGTCGTCGCCGCGGCGGCGATGCTCGCCGTCCAGGTCCTCTACATGGTCGTCTCGGGCGCGCCGCCCGCGTGGCTCGCGTTCGCGGCGCTCCTCATCCTCATCAGCGTGCCGACGGCGGGGTCCGCGGTGGCGTGGCTCGGCACCCGGATCACGCGTGACGCGTCCGAGCGCCGCGCCGCGCTGGTCTTCGCCGCGCTCGGTCTCGTCGCCGGCGCGGTCTGGGGGTCGCTGCTCGCCGGCGGCCTCGCGGCACAGCTCGCCGACGCGGGCGCGAGCGGCGGGGGAGCGCTCATCGCGGGCGCGGCCGCCGTCGTCGGAGTGACCGCGGCGATCGGTGCCGGCCTGGGCCGCCTCGCCGCGCGCGAGGCGTCCGACCGGCCGCTCCTCGTCGTCGTGCTCGGCGTCGTCGTGGTCCTCGTCGCCCTCCGGGGCCTCTTCGGCTGACGACCCCGCCATCACGTGAGTGCATGGAATAGTCGCGGTCGAACCGTTTCGACCGCGACTATTCCATGCACTCAGCGGGCGGGGTCAGGCGGGGAGGCGGCCCGTGGTCGAGGCGAAGCCGAGCCAGGTGTGGCGGTTGCCCGCCCAGCACCAGCCGACCTTCGGGGCGCCGCGACGCTCGCGGCCGTCGCGACCCGTGCCGTTCGAGATCCACAGCGCCGGGGTGCGGGCGTCGAGACGGCCATCGGGCTTGCGCAGGCGCGACCCGATGGTCATGTAGCAGAGGTTGCGCGTGAGGACGCTCGGGGCCTGGAGCGCCCAGTGGATGCCCTCGTGCAGCAGCAGCGGCGTCCGGCCCCGGGCGGTGAGCTCGGGCAGCGCCTCGTCCGGCGACCAGTTCGCCAGGTCGTCGCCGCGGTCCGGCTCGGCGACAGCGTAGAGGGGGCCGTCGGGGACCTCGACGCCCTCGATCGGCGCGAACCGGTCGACGTCCGTCATGTCGACGACGACGAAGCCCTCCTTCTCGCCGTCGCGCGCCGGGAGCCGCAGCAGGGGAGCCAGGGCCGACGGCGGCGCGAGCCGGGGGTCGACGACGAGCAGCGACCCGGCGGGTGCGGTGGCGGCGAGCCCGGTCGCGGCGGCACGGAACGCGTCGGGCGCCAGGCCGGCGAGCTCGTGGACGCCGAGCGCGACGAGGCGCTCGGCCTGGGCGGCGAGGCCGGGCAGGTCGGGGAGGGGCGTCGCGGGGGCGGTCGGGCGCGGGGCGGCGGTGGTCGTCTCGGGCACTGGTCACCTCTCGGTCGGGGCAGTCGGAGGGCTCAACGCTGTACACCGTACGGAAATTCCCTCCGTCGTGGCGCTGAGGGGTCGAACGACACACGCGCGCCGCGCGGATCGGGGATGATCGAGGCATGAGATACGCAGAGCACGTCTCGGAGCTCGTCGGCGGTACCCCGCTCGTCCGGCTGTCCCGTGTCACCGAAGGCCTCAGCGCGACGATCCTCGCCAAGGTCGAGTACGTGAACCCCGGCGGCTCGGTCAAGGACCGCATCGCGCTGAAGATGGTCGAGGCCGCAGAGGCGTCGGGAGAGCTGGCGCCGGGCGGCACGATCGTCGAGCCCACGTCCGGCAACACCGGCGTCGGCCTCGCGCTCGTCGCGCAGCGCAAGGGGTACGACTGCGTGTTCGTCTGCCCGGACAAGGTGAGCCAGGACAAGCGGGACGTGCTGCGCGCGTACGGCGCGCGCGTCGTCGTGACGCCGACCGCCGTCGCGCCGGACCACCCGGACTCCTACTACTCCGTGTCGGACCGCCTCGTCCGCGAGATCCCGGGAGCGTGGAAGCCGAACCAGTACGCGAACCCCAACGGTCCGGCGTCGCACTACGAGTCCACCGGGCCGGAGGTGTGGGCGGACACGGACGGCCGCGTGACCCACTTCGTCGCGGGCGTCGGCACGGGTGGCACGATCACCGGCACCGGGCGCTACCTCAAGGACGTCTCGGCGGACCGCGCGGAGGCCGAGGGCGGCCGCGTGCGCGTCGTCGGCGCCGACCCGGCGGGCTCGGTGTACTCCGGGGGCGACGGGCGCCCGTACCTCGTCGAGGGCGTGGGGGAGGACTTCTGGCCGGCCGCCTACGACCCGTCGGTCCCCGACGAGGTCATCCCCGTGACGGACGCGGACTCGTTCGCGATGACGCGGCGCCTCGCGCGCGAGGAGGGCCTGCTCGTCGGCGGGTCGTGCGGCATGGCGGTCGAGGCGACGCTGCGGCTCGCGCGCCGGCTCGAGGAGGAGGACCCGGAGGCCGCGGCCCGGGCCGTGATCGTGGTCCTGCTGCCCGACAGCGGGCGCGGCTACCTGTCGAAGATCTTCAACGACGCCTGGATGCGGTCGTACGGGTTCCTGCCCGACGAGGAGGGCGTGACCGCGGGCGACGTGCTGCGCGCCAAGGACGGGCGCCTGCCCGACCTCGTGCACACGCACCCGAGCGAGACCGTGCGCGACGCGATCGAGATCCTGCGCGAGTACGGCGTCTCCCAGATGCCGGTCGTGGGCGCCGAGCCGCCGGTAAAGAGCGGAGAGGTCGCGGGGTCGGTGAGCGAGCGCGAGCTGCTCGACGCCGTGTTCTCCGGCCGCGCCTCCCTCGCCGACCGCGTGGACCAGCACATGGAGCCCCGGTTCCCGCTCATCGGCGCGGGCGAGGGCGTCGAGGCCGTGCGGGCCGCGCTGCACGACGCCGACGCGCTGCTCGTCGTCGAGGACGGCGACCCGGTGGGCGTCCTCACCCGCCACGACCTCCTCGGCTTCGTCGCCGCCCACTGACGCCTCCGCATCCCGCCGAGCACGACATGGGGGTCGGTATCCGACGGATACCGACCCCCATGTCGTGCTCGGCAGCGATCAGGATCGTGGTGGGCGGAGAGCCACAAGGGCGAGGAGCACGCAGCCGGTGCCGAGGAGGACGCCGTGCGCGACCCGCAGGCCCGGACCGCCCCAGAACTGCGGCAGCAGCAGGACGAGGCCGAGGGCGAACGGCAGGGTGGACCACCAGCGCGCGACGCGCCGGAGCGCGACGGCGGTCAGCAGGCCGCCCGCCGCGAGGAGGATCAGGCCCGCCCCGAAGAGCGTGACCGCGAGCGGTCCCGTGCGCAGGTCCGTCACGACGTCGAGGAACCCGGTCGTGGCGGTGTCGCTCGCGGGGGCCGCGGCGCGCGCGACCGCCTGGATCCCGAACATCTCCGCGCCGAAGAAGAGCGCGGCGAGGAATCCTCCCGCCCACACCAACCAGGTCGCCGACGCGAGCAGGTCGGTCGTGCGGCGTGGGGCCCGGGCGACGAGCGTCGACCGCAGTCCCAGGAGCGCCGGCGCGAGCAGGCCGATCGCGAGGATGCCGCAGAGGTGCGCGACGACCCACCGGTCGGACGCGAACGCGACCGCGAGCTCGGCGGTCGGGCGCGCCTCGTCCGGCCAGGGCCGCAGCACGGGGAAGAGGACGAAGCCCGCACCCGCCGCGACGAGCGCGGCGGCGGTCAGGCGTCGGGTCGGGGTCGACGACGTGGTCGTGGCAGGCGCTGCGGTGGTGGTCGAGCTCATGGGAGCCTCCGGAGGGTTCGCGGGAACGGGTGGGTGTCCGCCCGGTCCGACGTGCGGTGCAGGACGGGCGCGTGGTCAGGAGCCACCGGTGAGCGCCGTGAGACCGGCGAGCATCGAGCGGACGTGGACCTCGAAGCTCTGGTCGAGGTCGTCCGGGAGCCGGAAGCCCCCGCCGAGCTCGAGGGCGACGAAGCCGTGCAGGCTCGCGCGCACGGACCGGATCGCGTCGATCGTCCGGTCCTCGGGGAGGTCGAAGCCACGCAGCACGGCCGCGACGACCTGGACGCTGCGCCCTGCCGCCGCGGAGAGCGCTGCGTCGGCGGGGTCGTCGGGGTCGGGCGCCACCTGGACGGCCGCGTACCGCCCGGGGTGTGCGCGCGCGTAGCGCCGGGTCGCGTGCGCGAGGGCGGCGACGGCGTCGGGACCGGCGAGGCCGACCGTCGCGTCGGTGAGCGCGCGCGTGTAGTCCTCGACCGACACGACCGCGACCTCGCGCCGCAGGGCCGCGAGCGACCCGACGTGCTTGTAGAGGCTGGGCGTCGCGACGCCCGCCTGCGCGGCGACCTTCGCGAGCGCGAGGTCGGCGAACCCGGTCGGGCCGCCCGCGTCGACCAGGTCGACGGCGATCCGCACCACGGCGGCCTGCGAGAGCCCGGCCCTAGCCACGGGTGCCCTCCGATCCCTCGCCGCGCGCACCGGCGGGGTGCGCGTCACCGTCGGGCAGTCCCGCGAGGAACGCGAGCGTCGCGGCCACGACCTCCTCGGGCGCCTGGAGCTGGGGGTAGTGGCCGACCTCCGGGAGCACGAGCGTCGTCGCACCCAGCGACTCCGCGGCCCACGCGGCCTCGGCGGCGGGGTCGACGTAGTCGGGGTCGAGCGCCCCGAAGACCGCGAGCGCGGGCGCCTGGACCTGCGCGACGCGTGGCTCGACGACGCGGTGGTCGAGCTGCAGGGTCAGGTCCCGGAAGGAGCGCAGGCGACCCGGCTCGGAGAGGTTGGCGCGGATCGCGGCCTGGTGCTCCGCGAGGCGCGCGGGCTGGCGGCCCTTGTTCAGCGACCCGTAGAACGACGCCCAGAACGCGGCCCCCCACGGGCGGGCGAGCGCGAGGCGGTAGAGCACGCGCATCGCGCGGAGCTTCGCAGGTGACGACGGCTCGCGCAGGAACCCGTCGAGGAGCACGAGCCCGCGCACGAGCTCGGGCCGCTCGGCGGCGGCGATCACGGCGGCCGATGCTGCCATCGAGCTCCCGAGCAGGATCGCGGGCCCGGCGTCGAGGTGCTCGACGAGCGCGACGTAGTCGGACGCGGTCGCCTCGTCGCCGTGGGTCGAGAACGTCGTGTCGCTGTCTCCGTGGCCGCGCAGGTCCGCGACGACCACGCGGTACCCCGCTGCCACGAGGTGGGGGGTCACGTCGTCGTAGGTGGCGCGCAGGTCGCCCATGCCGGGCGAGGCGACGACGAGGGGGCCGGTGCCCTCGTCGGTGTAGGCGAGGCGCCCCTCGGCCCGGGCGAGGTGGTGCACGGTGGGCTGCTGGCTCGTGTTCATAGCCATGAGGCTAATGCTATTAGCCAGATTGCGCAAGAGGTCGTGGGCGGCCGCTCCGGCCGCGCCCGGACGACCCGCGTAGGGTAGGGAGACCCGCGCCCGCGCGGGCTTCCTGCACCCGACGAGAGGCACCCTCGTGACCGATCAGCCCACCCTTCCCGCCGCCTCGGGATCCTTCGGCGACAAGCCGACGCTCACCTTCCCGGAGACGGGCGCACCCAGCGGTCTGCAGGTCGTCGTGCTCAGCGAGGGCGACGGCCCGGCCGTCACGTCGGGGCGCAACATCGTCGTGCACTACCTCGGCCAGACGTGGGGCGGGCACGTGTTCGACAACTCGTACGACCGCGGCGACACGATCGCGTTCCCGATCGGCGTCGGCGCCGTGATCGGCGGTTGGGACAAGGGCCTCGTCGGCCAGAACGTCGGCTCGCGCGTGCTGCTCTCGATCCCGCCGGAGCACGGCTACGGCCAGCGCGGCGTGCCGCAGGCCGGCATCGCGGGCACGGACACGCTCGTCTTCGTGGTGGACGTCGTCGACGTCCAGTGACACCTCCCCGCTGAGTGCTGGGTATCTGTCGTCGCGGAGCCGTCGTGACGACGAACACCCAGCACTCAGCGGCGTGCGGAGCGGGTCACGGTGAAGCGGGGGGTACGGGCGACCTGGGTGGTCGGGCCGACCGCGCGCTCCAGCGCCGGGCGGTAGCGCAGGTGCGAGTTCCACACGCACCACAGCTCCCCGCCCGGGCGCAGGACACGCCCCGCCGTCGCGAACATGCGGTGCGCCGTGTCCGTGCGCAGCGCGGCGCCGTCGTGGAACGGCGGGTTGAGCAGCACGACGTCGGCGCTCTCGTCGGCGAGCGTCGCGCCCGCGTCGTCGCGCACCGTGCGCACCCGGTCGCCGACCCCGTTCTCCCGCGCCGTGAGCGCGGCCGACCGCACCGCCGCGTCGGAGCGGTCCGCCGCGACCACCCGCGCGTCCGGCCAGCGCCGGGCCGCCCACGCCGCCAGCAGCCCCGTCCCGCAGCCGAGGTCGACGACGTCGCGCGGCCCCGCGACCGTGACCTCGGACGCCGACGCGCCCGCGGGCCCGCCCGCGGAGCCGAGCTGCTCGAGCAGGAGCCGCGTGCCGAGGTCGAGGCCCGCCCCGGCGAACGCGGCCCCGAACGCCGCGACCCGCAGCCCGACGTCGGGCAGGTCGGTCGTCACGGGATAGGTGAGCGGGCCGCGCGCAGATCGGGGCGACGACGCGACGAGCACGCGCGACTTCCCGCGCGCGAGGCTCGCGCGCACGTCCTCGAACGACTCGGCGAGGACGTCGTTCATGGTGTGCGTCATGTGCTTCACGCGCCCGCCCGCGAGGAGCACGACGTCGGGCGCCGCCTCGCGCGCCACGTGCTCCGCGACGTCGCGCAGGGGCGCGAGACCGCGGGGGAGGCGCAGCAGGACGACGCGCGCGCCGGCCAGGAGCCCGGGCCCGAGAGCGTGGTGCTCGAACGCCCCGCCGAGCCCCAGGGCCGCCGTGTTCGCGTCGAGCGCGGACTCCGCGGTGCACGCGTCCTGGTGGACGCGCACCGCCGCGGTCGTCCCGCTGCCCGACGCCGGTCCGTCGCCGGGCGTCGCGGGGGAGGTCATCAGGGCGGTGCCGAGCGTGAGAGCCCCGTACCGGTCGTCGACGACGGCCACGTCCCCTGGGCGCGCGTCCGCGAGCCACGGCGCCGCCTCGTCGAGCAGGAGCCGGTCCGCCGCGTCGACCGCCACCGGGGCGTCCTCGCGGTCCGGGCCGGTGTCGTCGGTCCGCAGGCGGGCCAGCAGCGCGGCGAGGTCGGGGTGCGAGGTCGTCACGGTCCTAGTGTCCCCGACGGCACGCCGCTCCCCGTCGCTCGCGCCTGCGCCGACGCTCCGCCCGGACCTCACCCGGCGTCGCCGCGCCGTGCGCCGCCGCGAGCGCTAGTGTGCGGTTCCCGGACAGCGAGGAGGCACCCGTGGACGTCCCGCGAACCCTGGCCGAGTCCCGCGCGGCGGGGCGCGCCCTGCGCGACCGGGTGCCGCGCCGCACCCAGGGGGCGCTGCTGCTCCCCGAGCGCGACCCGGTCGCCGTCATCGAGGAGCAGAACCGCGACCGGCTCCAGGAGCTCGTCCCGCTGCGGGTCGGCCGGATGCTCGAGTCGCCGTTCGCGTTCTACCGCGGCACGGCCGCGACCATGGCCCACGACCTGCGCGACGGCCCGCAGACCGGGGTGCACGTCGTGGCGTGCGGGGACGCGCACGTCTCGAACTTCGGCCTGTTCGCGTCGCCGGAGCGGCGGCTGGTGTTCGACCTCAACGACTTCGACGAGGCGAGCGACGCGCCGTGGGAGTGGGACGTCAAGCGGCTCGCGGCGAGCATGTACGTCGGCGGCCGGGACAAGGGGATGTCGGAGGCCGAGTGCGGCGAGGCCGCGAGGGAGGCGGTGCGCGGGTACCGGGAGGCGCTGGCCGACCTGTTCGCGCGCAGCGCCCTCGAGCGGTTCGCGTACCAGGTCGAGACCGACGCGATCGAGCCTCTGCTGCGCAAGGAGGGGCGCGACGAGCTGCGCCGGACGGTGAAGAAGGCGCGCAAGCGCACCTCGGAGCAGGTGGTGCAGAAGATCACGACGCGCACCACCGACGGCCGCCCGCGGATCGTCGACCAGCCGCCCGTGACCCAGCACGTCGACCGCGTGTCGGTCGAGGAGCTGACGGTGCTCTTCCAGCAGTACCGCGAGCCCTTGCGGGCGGACGTCCGACTCCTGCTCGGCCAGTTCGAGCTCGTCGACTTCGTGCTGCGCGTCGTCGGGGTCGGCAGCGTCGGGACCCGCTGCTACATCCTGCTGTTCGAGGGACCCGAGGGCGAGCCGCTCGTCCTCCAGGCCAAGGAGGCAGGGACGTCGGTCCTCTCGCGGTACGGCGGGATGCCCGACGCGCTGCCGTCCGGGCTCGTGCCCGCCGGGGCGCTCCCGGCGCAGGGCCGACGTGTCGTGACGTCCCAGCGCATCCTCCAGGCCCACTCGGACCCGTTCCTGGGCTGGATCACCATCGAGGCGCCGGAACGCACGGGTCGCCCGCGCGTGGACTACTTCTTCCGGCAGTTCCGCGACATGAAGGGTTCGGTGGAGCTCGACCGGCTCGGCGCGGCGCAGTTCGTGCGGTACGGCGAGCTCTGCGGGCGCGTGCTCGCCCGGGCGCACAGCCAGTCGCCCGGTGCGCGGGTCGCCCACGGCTACCTCGGGCGCTCCGACACCTTCGACCAGGCCATCGCGCGCTGGTCGCGTGCCTACGCGGACGTCGTCGAGGGTGACTTCGCCACGCTCGAGGCCGCCGTCGCGAGCGGTCGGGTCCCGGCCGAGCGCGGGACGTGAGCCGAGGCCGGGCCTGCGTGCCCGCTCGCCCGGTCCGGCGCACCGACCACCGACCGTAGGCTGGGCGCCATGTCGCACGACGCCGGGTCCACGAACCCCGAGGCAGCCGATCCCGCCGAGGTGTCGACCGTCGTCCCACGCGGGACGGCACGCGTGGCGATCGAGTACTGCACGCAATGCCGGTGGCTCCTGCGCGCGGCGTGGGTCGCCCAGGAGCTCCTGCAGACGTTCCGCACGCGCCTCGGCGAGGTCGCCCTGGTGCCGGGGACGGACGGGGTCTTTCGCGTCACGCTCGACGCGGGCGACGGGCCGGTGCTGCTGTGGGACCGCAAGACCGACGGGGGCTTCCCCGAGATCCCGGACCTCAAGCGGCGCGTGCGCGACGCGGTCGCCCCGGACCTCGCGCTCGGGCACACCGACCGGGCCGCCGCGCGGTCCGCCGGAGCAGGCGAGGCCGCGCCGGCGGAGTGACGGGCGGGCGCGTCAGGCGCCGGCGGGCGGCTCGATCAGGTCCCACGGCATCCCGTGCAGGTCCTCGAACACCGCGACCGTGCCGTAGGGCTCGTGGCGCGGCTCCTCGCGGAACACCACGCCGTGCGCGAGCATCCGCGCGTGCTGGGTGGTGAAGTCGTCGGTCTCGAGGAACAGCGCGACGTCGCCGCCCGCCTGGCGACCCAGGACGTCGCCCGTCGTGGGGACGAGGACGAGCCCGGTGCCACCGTCGGGCGGGCCGACGACGACCCGCCGCCACGACCCGCCGACCACCTCGTCCTGCCGGACGGCGAAGCCGATCGCGTCGACGAAGAACGTGATCGCCTCGTCGAGGTCACGGACGAGGAAGGTGACGTCGGAGATGCGCAGCATCCCCGCAGGCTAGACCACCCCGGGCTGCGGGTACGGAGGGTGCTCAGCCCTTCTTGGTGCGGGCGGCGGCGAGCCGCTCCTCCTCGGCGCGGACCTTCTTCTGCACCTCGCGCTCGGTCGCGAGCCACGCGGGCGGGTCCTGGCGCAGCGCGTCGATCTCCTCCGTCGTCAGCGGCTCGGTGAGCCCGCCGCGCGTGAGGCCGGAGATGGAGACGCCCAGGCGCCCCGCGACGACGGGTCGCGGGTGGGGGCCGTTGCGGCGCAGGTCGGCGAGCCACTCCGGCGGGTTCTTCTCGAGCTCCTCGAGCTGGGCCCGCGTGATCGTGCCCTCCTGGAACGCCGGCGGCGTGGCGGGCAGGTACACCCCGAGCTTCTTCGCCGCGGTGGCGGGCTTCATGGTCTGCGCGGACTGCTTGGGGGTCATGGGCTCCAGGGTAGTCGGCCGGTCGGGCATCGGCGGCCCGCGTCCCGGCGCCGACGGGAGCGTGTCCGGCGGCGCGCCTAGGCTGGTCGGGTGGACGACGACGCGGGCACGGCCCCCGAGGTGACGAACGGCGAGACCTCCGACGACGGCGCTGCGGTGCGGCGGTTCCGGCTCGCGTACGTGCCGGGCGCGACGCCGGCGAAGTGGGTGCGCACGTGGCGCGAGCGGCTTGCCGACGTGCCGCTCGACCTCGTCGCCGTCGAGGCGGGCGACGCCGAGCGGGCGCTGCGCGACGAGGAGGCCGACGCCGCGATCCTGCGCCTGCCCGTCGACCGCGACGTGCTCAGCGCCATCCGGCTCTACGAGGAGACGCCCGTCGTGCTCGTCTCGCGCGACCACCTGCTCGCGGCGCTCGAGCCCGAGGAGCCGGTCGCGCTCGCGGACCTCGACGACGACGTGCTGCTGCGACCCCTCGACGACGTCGTGCCCTGGGCGGGAGCGCCGGGCGCCGCGGACGACGCCCCGGAGCCCCCGGGCAGGCCCGCGGTCGAGCGTCCCGCGACGACGGCCGACGCCGTCGTGCTGGTCGCGGCGAACGTCGGGGTGGCGGTCGTGCCGCAGTCGCTCGCGCGCCTGCACCACCGCAAGGACGTGACGTACCGACGCCTCGACGACGCGCCGACCGCCCCCGTCGCGCTGGCTTGGGTCGCGGACCGCGACGACGAGCTGGTCGAGGAGATGGTCGGGATCGTGCGGGGTCGCACCGTCAACAGCTCGCGGGGCCGTCGTGCCGTGGCCGTGCCCGAGGAGCCCGCGACGCCCCGGGCGCAGGGTGGCCGCGGCGGACCCGCGAACCAGGGCTCGCGCGGTGGCTCCGGCGCCCGGGGTGGCTCGGGCGGCGGGCGTGCCGGTGCCGGGAAGCAGGGGCGCGGTGGCCCCTCGAAGGGACGCGGCTCGCGCGGGAAGGGCGGGAAGCGGCGGTGACCGCCCGGCCCGAGGCCCGTGCGGCGTCGGACCCGTTGCCGCCGGGCTCCCGTGCCGGAGACCGGCTCGAGCTCGTGCTGATCGACACCGTGCCCGCCGCCGATCGCGACGACCTCCTGGCGGCAGCCCGCGCGCTGCGGCTCGGTCCCGGGCAGGACGCGTTCGTCCCGCCGGCCGCCGACGTCGTGGACGCGGCCCTGGTGGACCCCGACCGGCACCTCCTGGTCGCGCGTGCCGCCGGGGGCGCCGTCGTCGCGCTCGGGGTGCTGCACCCGGGCGGCGCGCCCGACGAGGTGGTGGCGCTGCTCGGTGGCACCGCCCCGGCGGACGTGGTGCTCTTCCGTGGGTTCCTCGTCGACGTCGCCGCGCAGGGCGCGGGGGTCGGCTCGCGCGTGACGGCCCTGCTCCCCGGCGCGGTCGCGGACCTGGCGCGCGTGCGCCGTCGGGCCACCCCGTACGCCGTCCTGGTCCTCACGGTCAACGACCGCAACGCGGCGGGACGGCGCGCCTACGCCCGTGCCGGTCTGACCGACCGGGGCGCCTACCTCGGGGGGAGCGCAGGCCCGCAGCGCGTCATGGCGCGGTCGCTTCATCGGTATTGACTTATATAAGTGAGAGATGAAGGATAGGTCCCATGGAAGCGTTCGACGTCCTCGGGGACCCGGTGCGGCGACGGATCCTCGAGCACCTCGCCCGGGGCGAGCGACCGGCGGGGGAGCTCGCCGCGCTCGTGGGCGAGGAGTTCGGGATCAGCCAGCCGGCCGTGTCCCAGCACCTCAAGGTGCTCCGGACGAGCGGCTTCGCGACCGTGCGTCCCGAGGGGACCCGGCGCCTCTACGCGCTGGACCCCGCGGCGCTCGACGAGGTCGAGGACTGGGCCGCGAGCCTGCGCGGGTTCTGGGAGCAGCGGCTCGACGCGCTCGGCACCGAGCTCGCTCGCGGTGCCCGTGAGCGGCGCCGCGCCGCGGCCGCCGCAGAGGACGCCGGACGTCCGACCGACACCACCAGGAGGACAGCATGAAGGACTTCATCGCCGAGCTCGAGGCCGCGCGACGCGCCGTCGGGACGGGGGTGCTCCCCGCGGGCGAGGCCCGCGTCCTCACGATCGAGCGGACCTACCCCGCCGACGTCGAGGACGTGTGGGACGCCGTCACCGACCCCGCGCGCATCCCGCGCTGGTTCCTGCCCGTCACGGGCGACCTCCGCGTCGGCGGCACGTACCAGGTCGAGGGGAACGCGGGTGGCGAGATCCGCGCGTGCGACGCGCCGACCCTTCTCCGGCTCACCTGGGTCATGGGACCGCCGACGCCGGAGGACTCGTCGGTCGTCGAGGTCCGCCTCGTGCCCGCGCCCGACGGCGGCACGACCCTCACGCTCGAGCACACCGCGGTCGTGCCGCCCGAGATGTGGGACGTGTACGGCCCGGGGGCCGTCGGCGTCGGCTGGGACGGCGCGCTGCTGGGTCTCGCGCTGCACCTCGACGGTGCCGGACCGCTCGACCCCGAGGAGGTCCTCGCGAGCCCCGAGCTGCGGGCGTTCAACGTCGCCAGCAGCGAGGCGTGGGGAGCGGCGCTCGCGGCCGCGGACGGGCTGGGCGCGGACGAGGTCGCCGCGCGCGTCGCCGCCACGACGGCGTTCTACGTCCCCGCGGACGACGCCGCCGAGCCGAGCTGACCGGGGTCGTGCGGGCGCGAGGCCGGACCGTGCCTCGCGCCCGCGGGGCCGTGCCCCGACGTCGTCGCGCGGGTGTCCGGCCACGGGGGGAGGCCCGGCGGCGGACATCCCCCGGGGGGCGGATGTTCACCCGCCGTTCACCCGGCTTACCCTCGTGCGATGACTCCGCCCGATTCGTCCCGTCCCTCGACCCTGCTCGACCGCCCCGACGCACCCCTCGGCACCCTGTCCGACACGGTGCCCGACACGGTGACCGACGCGGCGTCACGCCCGCTGCCGGAGCCGCTCGCGGACGCGTCGTCCCGGGCCGCGGGCCAGGTCCTCGTCGCGGTGTCGTGGCTGGTCGGGGCGGCGCTGGTCGTGCTGGCCGCGCGGCTCCTGCGGGGACCGAGCGAGGCGCTCTACCTCGCGATCACCGCGCGCACCGCGGACCTCCCGGGTGCCGAGCTCGTCGCCGAGGGCGGGGTGCTCGTGCTCCTCGGGCTGTGCGCCCTCGTCGCGTGGCGGTCGCGTCGTGCGGGCGCGTCCGCCGTCGCGACGACGCTCGTCGCCGGGGTGGGCGCCGTCGCCGCCTACGCGGCGAGCGAGGCCGTGAAGTCCCTCGTGCGCCAGCCCCGGGGGTGCTGGGAGCTCGTCGAGGTCGCGCACTGCCCGCCCGCGGGCGACTGGTCGTTCCCCAGCAACCACACCGCCATCGCGTTCGCCCTCGCCACGGCGGTCGTCCTCGCCGGCGCCCCCGCCGTCCGCGTCCCCGGGTCCGTGCCCGCACGGCACGCGTACCGGTCGCCGGTGCGCGACGTCGCGGTGTGGGTCGTGCTGCCCGTGGCGCTCGCGGTCGCGGTCGCCTCCGCGCGGGTCGCCCAGGGCGTGCACTTCCCGCACGACGTCGTCGCGGGCGCGGCCGTCGGGGTCGCGTTCGTCGTGGCGGCGGTGACGGTCCTCGCCGGTCCGGCGACGGTCGCGGTCACCGCCGCGTGCCGTGTCGACGGCGTGCGCCGGGTCCTGCTCGCCCGGCCGTCCTGACGGAGGTTCAGCGGCTGCGCCGTACGCGCACCGTCCCCACGACCCCCAGCACCAGCGCGGCGACGAGCAGCACCGTACCGAGCGCCGCCTGCCCCAGGTCGAGCGACGGCCCGACGGCGAACGTGCCGTCCGTCGTCGTGCCCTCCGACCAGCACGCGAGGCTCACGGTGCCCGCGTCGCTCGCGAACGAGGACTGCGCACGCCAGTGCCGGGGTACACGGAGGTCCTGCTGCGACATCGAGACGCGGAGCCCGACGTCGTCGCCGTCGGGTCCGGTGCCCTCGCACCGGACCTCGCTCCAGGCGGCAGCCGTGTCGGCGTAGACCGTGTGGTTGCCCGCGGCGACCTCGACGTCCGCCGTCCCGCCGAGCGGGGTCGTGCCCTGGACCTGGAGTCCCGGGAGCACCCACAGCCACAGCACGCCGAGCAGGCACGCGCCCGCGAGCAGCAGGGGGACGAGGCCGGGGCGCGGGCGGTCGCGTCGTGCGGTCATGCGGGCACCGTACCGGCGAGGGCCCCGGGCGCGGTCAGCGCGGCGCGGTGACGAACACGTCGAACAGCTCGGGGTGGTGGGCGTGCACGAGCACGGCGAACACCACGACGTCGAACAGCAGGTGCACCGCGACGACGTACGTGAGCGACTTGCTCCACGAGAAGATCCAGCCCTGGACCAGGGCGAACGGGATCGTGAGGAGCGGACCCCACTCGCGGTACCCGAGCTCCCACAGGAACGACACGAAGACCGCCGCCTGGAGCAGGTTCGCCGTCCACAGGCCGAAGTGCTCGCGGTACAGCGCGAACACGACGCACACGAAGAACAGCTCGTCCCAGATCCCCACCGCGTTGACCCCGACGAACAGGCGCGCGATCTCCTGCCCGCCCGTGATCTCGGGCCAGTTGAGGTAGGCGCCCGACCCGATGAAGTAGAACGGCAGGATCAGGTACCCGGCTGCGACGACCACGACGAGGTAGACGATCATCCCTCGGGTCCAGCGCCGACCGGTCGCGACGGGGAAGCGGATCACGTGCTCGTGGAACACGAACCGCGAGAGCGCCCACGGCACGAGCACCGCGAGAGACAGCACGACGGCGAAGCGCGCGATCCCGGCGTCCGACAGGTCCGCCTCGAGCGAGATCGTCGAGATGATCGCCATACCCGTGCCGACGAGCGCGAGGTCGCGGCCCAGGCGGCGGTCAACGGCGAGCCCCAGCACGACCCCGAGCACGAGCGGCACGTAGCCCAGCGGGCGCACGTGCACCGCGAACAGCAGCACCGCGGAGCCGGAGACCAGCACCGCGGCGAGCAGCCGCAGCGGTGAGCCGACGGCCCAGGGCGGGCGTGCGGCGTCGGGCAGGGGGGCGAGGGCCGGTGACGTCACCCGCACACGGTGCCATGATGCGAGGCGTGGAGCGAGACCCCGCATCCCCACCGGACCGGCGTCGTGAGCTCGACGCGGTCCGTGCGGTCGTCGTCGTGGGGCTCGTGCTGTTCCACGCCGCGCTCGTGTTCGACGCGCGCGACGACTTCTACGTGAAGAACGCCGAGACCACCGAGCTCACGACGTTCGTCGTCGCTCCCGTCGTGGTGTGCGCGATGCCGCTGCTCTTCGCGATCGCCGGGATCGGGGCGTGGCACTCGGTGCGGTCGCGCGGGGCCGGCGGGTTCGTCCGAGAGCGCATGCTCCGGATCGGGGTCCCGCTGCTCGTCGCGCTCGTCCTGCTCCTGCCCTTCCCGCAGTTCCTCCGGGCGCGGTCGGAGGGCACGTGGACCGGCTCGTACCTGGCGTTCTGGCCGCGGTTCTTCGACGTCCGGCTCGAGCCCGGGGACTTCCCGTTCGTGCTCGACGGGGAGCACTTCGAGACCGGCCACCTCTGGTTCCTGGTCATGCTCCTGACCTGGGCGGTCGTGCTCGCCGTGCTCGTGCGCCTCGTGCCGGACGACGTCGCGCGCCGGACGCGCGGGCGGCTCGCCCAGGCGGTGGGGGCGCGGGGGGCGGTGCTCGCGCCGGCCGTGGTCGTCGGCGTCGTGTGCGCGCTGCACGAGCTCGAGGAGGGGTTCGCGGCCTGGAGCCGCTGGGGCTACCTGCTGTTCTTCCTCGGCGGCCTCGTGCTCGCGTCCGACGCGCGGTTCCGGGCCGCGGTGCGCCGGTACGCCGGGCTGGTCGGGGTGGGCGTGTTCGCGGTGGGCATGGTGCTGTTCCTCGGACCCGCCGGCGAGGTCGACGCGTTCACGGGTCGCGGGGCCGGTGCGGTCGCGTTCCGGTTCCTGTACGGCGTCGCGGGGTGGTGCTGGGTGCTCGCGCTCCTCGGTCTCCTGGACCGGTGGGGCGCGCGCCGGCGCACACCGTCCGCTGATCCTGCGGCCCCGGGTGCCCTGGGGGTGGCGAGCGCCCACCGGGGAGACGCCGTCGCCCACGGTCCGTGGCGACGTCGGGCCTGGGCCTACCTCGGGGCGGCGATGCTGCCGCTGTACGTGCTGCACCAACCGGTCGTCGTCGCGGTCGCGTACCCCGTCGTGGGATGGGACCTGCCTGCCCCGGCGAAGTATGCGGTGATCGTCGCGGTGTCGTTCGGCGTGCTGCTCGCGGTCTACGACCTGCTGGTCCGGCGCACGCGCATCACGCGCGTGCTCCTCGGGATGCGGGCCTGAGCCGTCACAGCTCCTCGTAGACCGCCGGGTCCTGGTCGTTCGTGCGGCCGTCGGGTCGCGCGAGGCCGGTGAGGGCGTTCATCTCGTGCGTCGTGAGCTCGAACGAGAACACGTCGAGGTTCTCGCGCTGCCGGTCGGGCGACGACGCCTTGGGCAGCGGGACGACGCCGAGCTGCACGTGCCAGCGCAGGATCGCCTGGACGGGGGAGATGCCGTGCGCGGCGGCCACCGCCGCGACGACCGGGTCGCGCAGCAGGTCGCTCGCGCGACCGATCGGGCTCCAGGCCTCGGTGACGATCCCGCGCTCGGCGTCGGCCGCCCGCTGCTCCCCCTGCGGGAAGTACGGGTGCAGCTCGACCTGGTTGACGACCGGCGTCACGCCCGTCGCGGCGATCACCGCGTCCAGGTGCTCGGGCAGGAAGTTCGAGACGCCGACGTGGCGGACAAGCCCGCGCTCGCGGCACTCGACGAGCGCCTCGTACGCCTCGACGTACCGCCCGATGCGCGGGTTCGGCCAGTGGATCAGGTAGAGGTCGATGTGGTCGAGCCCCGTGCGGAACAACGACTCCTCGACGGTGCGGACCGCGTCGTCGTGCGCGTGGTACCGGCCGGGGAGCTTGGACGTGACGATCACGTCGTCGCGCGCGACGTCCGCGCGACGGACGGCCGCCCCCACGGCGCCCTCGTTCTCGTAGCTGAACGCCGAGTCGACCAAGCGGTAGCCCGCGTCGATCGCGCGGGCGATCGTGTCCGCGCCCTCCTCGCCGCCCAGCCTGTACGTGCCGAACCCGATCGCGGGGATCGTCGTGCCGTCCTGGGCGCCGAGGGTGGGGATCGTCATGAGCCCATCCTGCGTCGGGGCCCGCGCGACACGCACCCCGACGGGCCGGGGCGCCGGCCGTCGCGGGCGAGAGACGGGAAGTGGCCCCCGATCCGCAGGGATCAGGGGCCACGTCTCAGTTCTCGGCGGACGCTACGCGGCGTCCGGGAACGGGACGCCCGTGGTCGCGTGGCAGCGGTAGCCGTTCGGGTTCTTGTCGAGGTACTGCTGGTGGTAGTCCTCGGCGTAGTAGAACGGGCCGGCCTCGACGGCGGGGCGCATCTCGGTCGTGACCGGGTCGTACCCCTTGGCCTCGAGCACCGCGGAGTAGCGCGCGGCGGTCTCCCGGACCGCCTCCTCCTGCTCCGGCGTCGTCCAGTACACGGCGGACCGATACTGCGTGCCGACGTCGTTGCCCTGGCGGTAGCCCTGCGTCGGGTCGTGCCGCTCCCAGAAGATCTTGAGGAGCTCCTCCTCCGTGACCTTCGTGGGGTCGTACGCGACGAGCGCCGTCTCGGTGTGGCCCGTGCGCGCGGTGCACGCCTCCTCGTAGGTGGGGTTCGGCGTCGTGCCGCCCATGTACCCGACGGCGGTGCTCACCACGCCCGGGACCTGCCAGAAGATCTCCTCGGCGCCCCAGAAGCAGCCCATCGCCAGGTAGAGCACCCGTGTGCCCTCGGGCCACGGCCCGGTGAGGGAGGTGCCGAGCACGGTGTGGGGACGCGGGTTCTGCAGCACGGGCGACTGGCGGCCCGGCAGCGCGTCCTCGGGGGCGATCATCGTCGTCTTGCCGGACGAGCCGAAGATCGCGTCGAAGATCGAGTTCATCGCTTACCTCCTGAGTTGCCCGGACGACCGGGGCGCTGGCCCACGACGCATCATCCTGGCACGGGGTAGAACGCGGCACGGCCAACAGGTGTTCCTGGGCTGCCGACCAGGTGGTCGCGGCTCGTCCGGGTGACGAGACGGACCAGGACCACCTGCTCGGCGCCGGGGGTGCGCCGTAGGGTGGGCGGGTGAGCAACCACCGCGGCGAGCACCCCGACTGGACCACGACCGGCTTCTCCACGCGTGCGATCCACGCGGGCCAGGACCCGGATGCGACGACCGGCGCCGTCGTGCCGCCGATCCACCAGGTGTCGACGTACAAGCAGGACGGCGTCGGGGGGCTGCGCGGCGGGTACGAGTACTCGCGCTCCGCGAACCCGACGCGCACCGCGCTCGAGGAGGCGCTCGCAGCGTCGGAGTCCGGGGGACTCGGCCCGACGGCGGACGGGTCGCCCGCCGCGCGCGGGTTCGCGTTCGCGTCCGGGCTGGCCGCGGAGGACACGCTGCTGCGCGCCGTCGTGCGCCCCGGCGACCACGTGATCGTGCCCGACGACGCGTACGGGGGCACGTACCGGCTCATCGCCCGGGTGTTCGGGCCGTGGGGCGTGGAGCACACGCCCGTCGACCTCACGGACGTCGAGGCCGTGCGCGCGGCGGTGCGCCCCGAGACGCGCGTCGTCTGGGTCGAGACCCCGACCAACCCGCTGCTCGGGGTCTCCGACATCGCGGCGCTCGCGGGCGTCGCGCACGACGCCGGGGCGCTGCTCGTCGTCGACAACACCTTCGCGACCCCGTACCTCCAGCAGCCGCTCGCGCTGGGGGCGGACGTCGTCGTGCACTCGACCACGAAGTACATCGGCGGGCACAGCGACGTCGTCGGGGGAGCGCTCGTCGTCGCGACGGGCGCCCGGCTCCCGGGCGGTCTCGTGTCGCCCGCGGGCGGGACGGACGTCGCCGGGGCGGTCGGGTTCCACCAGAACGCGTCGGGCGCCGTCGCCGGGCCGTTCGACGCGTGGCTCACGCTGCGCGGGCTCAAGACGCTCGCGGTGCGCATGGACCGCCACCAGGCCAACGCGGCCGCGGTCGCCGACTTCCTCGCCGCCCACCCCGCGGTCACCGAGGTGATCTACCCGGGCCTCGCGTCGCACCCCGGGCACGAGCTCGCCGCGCGGCAGATGCGCGGGTTCGGCGGCATGGTCTCGTTCCGTGCGGGCAGCGAGGCGAAGGCGCTCGACGTGTGCGCGCGCACCCAGGTCTTCACGCTCGCGGAGTCCCTGGGCGGTGTCGAGTCGCTCATCGAGCACCCGGGTCGCATGACCCACGGCTCCGTCGCCGGGACCGCGCTGGAGGTCCCCGACGACCTGGTGCGGCTCTCCGTCGGCATCGAGGACGTCGAAGACCTGATCGCGGACCTCACCCAGGCGCTGGCGTAGCCTGCGGTCCCGCGCGCTCCGGGCCGTGGGGAGATCCTGCGCACACCGGGCGTGCCGCGGGGTATTCAGCGCCGCGCGCGGAGGGTCGCTCACCTAGGGTTGCGCTGTGAGCGCGCAGACGGACCAGCACAGGACCCCCGACCCGCTTCCTCCCGCGCGCCCCGGCGCGACGGCGGTGCCTGACTCGGTGCGCTCCGCCGCCGCCTGGTCGTGGCGGCTGCTGCTCATCGGCCTGACGATCGCGGCGGGCCTGTGGCTCGTCACGCAGCTCAAGGTGATCGTCGTCCCCATCGCGGTGGCGCTGCTGCTCACGGTGCTGCTCACGCCGCTCCAGCGCTTCTTCCGGCTCCGCCTGCGGATGTCGCGCGGCCTCGCGTCCGGCGCGTCCCTCATCGCGCTCATCGTCGTCGTCGCGGGGCTCGTGGCGATCGCGGGGCAGCAGATCGTCAGCGGCTTCCAGGACCTGCGCGACCAGGCGGTCGAGGGCTTCGAGCAGTTCACCGCGTGGCTCGCCGACGGTCCGCTCGGCCTCGACTCGACGACGATCTCGCACTGGCTCGACCAGGCCGGGACCGCGGTCTCGGAGAACCAGGACTCGATCGTCTCCGGCGCGCTGGGCGCGGCGACGACGATCGGCCACGTGGTCGCGGGCGCCCTCATCGCGCTCTTCTGCACGTTCTTCTTCCTGCTCGACGGGCGCACGATCTGGTCGTGGGTCGTCGGGCTGCTGCCGCTGCGCGCGCGCGACAACGTCCACCAGGCGGGGCGCCGGGGCATCGTGACGCTCGCCGCGTACACGCGCACGCAGATCCTCGTGGCCGCGGTCGACGCGGTCGGCATCGGGATCGGTGCCGCGTTCTTCGTCCCGTCGCTCGCCCTGCCGCTCGGCATCCTCGTGTTCGTGGGCTCGTTCATCCCGATCGTCGGTGCCATCGTCACCGGGTCCATCGCGGTGCTCGTCGTGCTCGTCGCGCAGGGCTGGGTCCAGGCGCTCGTCATGCTCGGCATCGTGCTGCTCGTGCAGCAGATCGAGGGCCACATCCTCCAGCCGTTCCTCATGGGCCACGCCGTGTCCCTGCACCCGGTCGCCGTGCTGCTCGTCGTCGCAGCGGGCAGCTTCGCGGCGGGGATCGTCGGCGCGCTCTTCGCGGTCCCGATCGCCGCGGTCCTCAACACCGTCGTCCTCTACCTGCACGGGCACGACAAGTTCCCCGAGCTCGGGACCGACGACCGGGTCGTGGTGCGGGGAAGCCCCCAACCCCCGGTCGTCGCGCGCGCGGAGGCGGACCTCGAGGACGTGGGCACGCGCCGTCGGGCGCGCAGGGCGGAGCGCCCCGGCGAGGACTCGGCCGTGGCCGGCCCGCAGGACGCGGGAACCGTCGACGACGCCGCGCCCGGGGAGACGCGGTGACCTCGGGACCGGTACCGGTCACGCTCGACGACGTCCGCGACGCCGCGCGCCTGCTCGACGGCGTCGCGTACCGCACCCCGGTCCAGACGACGCGCGCGATCAGCGAGGCTGCGGGCGTCCGCGTGCTGCTCAAGTGCGAGAACCTGCAGCGCGCGGGGTCGTTCAAGGTGCGCGGCGCGTACGTGCGGATGGCGCGCCTCAGCGACGACGAGAGGGCCCACGGCGTCGTCGCGGCGAGCGCCGGCAACCACGCGCAGGGCGTCGCGTTCGCCGCCGGTCTGCTCGGCATCCGCGCGGTCGTGTACATGCCGGTGGACGCCGCGCTGCCCAAGGTCGCGGCGACGCGCCAGTACGGGGCGGAGGTCCGGCTCGTCGGCGCCGACGTGGACGAGACGCTGGCCGCCGCACGCGCGGAGGCCGAGCGGACGGGCGCGGTGTTCATCCACCCGTTCGACCACCCCGACGTCGTCGCCGGGCAGGCGACGATCGCGCTGGAGATCCTCGAGCAGGTGCCCGACGTCCGGACCGTGATCGCACCGCTCGGTGGCGGCGGGCTCGTCGCGGGCCTCGCCGGGGCGTTCGCGCAGACGGCGCCGCACGTGCGCGTGATCGGGGTGCAGGCGGAGCGCGCCGCCGCCTACCCCGGCTCGCTCGCCGCGGGGGAACCGACGACGGCGCGGCTCGCCGCGACGATGGCGGACGGCATCGCGGTCGGCACTCCGGGCGCGGTGCCGTTCGGGATCCTCGCGCAGCACGGCGTCGAGGTGCGCACCGTGACCGAGGAGGAGATCTCCCGCTCGCTCCTCATGGTCGCCGAGCGCGCCAAGCTGCTCGTCGAGCCCGCCGCGGCGACGGGCGTCGCCGCGCTCCTCTCGGGGACGGCCGCGGTCGACGCGGGCGCCGCCGACCCCGTCGAGGGGCCCGTCGTCGTCGTGCTGTCCGGGGGGAACGTCGACCCCCTCGTGCTGCTGCGCGTCGTGCGCCACGGCCTCGCCGCGGCCGGCCGGTACATCCAGCTCCAGGTGCTGCTCGACGACCGTCCCGGTGCCCTCGCGCGCATGCTCGAGGTCATCGCCACGAAGCGCGGCAACATCATGCACATCGACCACGACCGCACCGACGTGGGTCTCGCGATCGGCGAGGCCTGGGTGCGCATGCAGGTGGAGACCAAGGGCCCGGAGCACTGCGACGAGCTCGTCGCGCACCTGCGCTCCGAGGGCTACCGGGTCGAGCGCAGCGACGGCGGCTCGCCCCGCCTCTGACGAGGAACGAGAAGTGGCCCCTCCGAGACGTCTCGGAGGGGCCACATCTCACGTCTCACCGGCGGTGGCCGCCGGGGGCGCGTCAGCCCGCGAAGGGCTTCGCGGCGACGACCTTCACGGCGATCTCGTTGCCGTTCGGCGCGGTGTAGCTCGTCTCGTCGCCGACGGCCTTGCCGTCGATCGCGGCGCCGAGCGGCGACGTCGGCGAGTACACGTCGAGGTCGGTCGTGCCGGCGATCTCGCGCGAGCCGAGCAGGAACGTCATCTCGTCGCCCGCGACGAGCGCGGTGACGACCATGCCGGCCTCGACCATGCCGTCGTCCGGAGGGGTGCCGATCTGCACGTGGCGCAGCTTCTCCGTGAGCTCGCGGATGCGGGCCTCGTTCTTGGCCTGCTCCTCGCGCGCGGCGTGGTAGCCGCCGTTCTCCTTGAGGTCGCCCTCGTCGCGGGCGGCGGCGATGCGCTCCGCGATCTCGGTGCGGCCCTCGCCGGACAGGTGGGCGAGCTCGGCCTGCAGCCTGTCGTGCGCCTCCTGGGTCAGCCAGGTGACGGTGGTGTCGGTCACGGTTCGCTCCTTCCTTTCCATGGTCGACGGCCGGGTCGGTCGCACGGCCGTGCGGGTACGGGCAGCCGGGGCGCGTGCGGTCGCGGTGCGCCTGCCTGCCCGGGTCGGTGACGCTGGCCGGGTGGCAGCGCGTAGGACTGGTCTCCCGCCGGGAACCGGGGCGCCCGGCGGGTGCGTGCCTGTCACCGGCACGCTGTCTCGGGCTCCACACGGTCGGGTGCGGGAATCCCTCAGGATAGCAAAGCACAGGGTGCCGACAGCGACGGCGCAGGTCAGCGGGCGCGCGGCCGGCACGCGGCGGGGTGCGTCAGGGCGCGGGCCGGCAGGACTGGACGATGCCCGTCGTGGCGAGCTCCGACGTCGCGACGCTCACCGTGTAGCGGGACTCGGTGACCTCGACCGGCCCGACCGTCACGTCGACCGTCCCGACCTGCGCGTAGCTCTCGGCGAGGGCGTCGAGCGTGCACGTCGCGGTCGTCCCCGGGTCCATGTAGACCTCGAACGTCACGTCGACGCGCTCCGGGCTCACCACGGTGTACCCGAAGTCCTTGAACCGCACCGGCTCGTTCGCGTAGCGCAGCCCGATGACGAGCGTGATCGCGACGCCGACGATCGCGACGAGGACGATCCCGACGACCGCGAGGCGGCGGCGTCGCTCGGTCGGCTCGGGACCGTACCGGCCTGCCGGCGGTCGCAGGGGCGCGCCCGGGGCGGGCTGCGGGGCGGTGGTCTCGTTCGTCATGGTGCGGTCCCGTGGTCGGTGCCGCCGCGTCCGGTCGCTGGCCCCGGCGTCGGGCCGGTGGTTCCCGGCGGTTCGTCAGGTGTGGGCGCGGTGGGGGATCATGTCCTCGACCCATCTTCGCAGAGCCCCGGCGCTCGTCGTGCACCCGCGACGTGCCCGGTCGCGCGATGAGACGTACGACGCACCCGGGAGGACCCGTGGCCGAACCCGCGGCCGGATCGACCACCCACGGCGAGCAGCCGGAGACGCTCCGGCTCCTGGCCGTGCACGCGCACCCCGACGACGAGTCGAGCAAGGGCGCCGCGACGGCGGCGCGCTACGCGGCCGAGGGCGTCGACGTGCTCGTCGCGACGTGCACCGGCGGCGAGCGCGGCGACATCCTCAACCCGAGCTTCGGCGAGGGGCCCGAGGGCATCGACGGCATGCGTGCCCTGCGGCGCGTCGAGATGGCGTCCGCGGCTCGTGCGCTCGGGGTGCGTCAGCAGTGGCTCGGGTTCGTCGACTCGGGGCTCCCGGAGGGCGACCCGCTGCCGCCGCTGCCCGAGGGCTCGTTCGGTCTGGTCCCGCTCGAGGAGGCGGCCGCGCCGCTCGTCGAGCTCGTGCGCGAGTTCCGCCCGCACGTCGTGACGACGTACGACCCGTCGGGCGGCTACCCCCACCCGGACCACGTCATGTGCCACCGCGTCGCGTTCGAGGCGTTCCACGCCGCGGGCGACGCCGACCGCTACCGCCGCGAGGGCGGCGCGGCCCCGTGGTCGCCGCTCAAGCTGTACTACAACCACGACTTCTCGATGAACCGGATCCGCACGCTGCACGAGGCGATGCAGGGCGCCGGCCTGGAGTCGCCGTTCGGCGACTGGGTCGAGTCGCGGTCCGCGCGAGAGATCCCCGAGCGTGAGGTCACGACCCGCGTCCACGTCGCGCGCTACTACGCGCAGCGCGACGCGGCGCTCATCGCGCACGCCTCGCAGATCGACCCCGACGGTTTCTTCTTCGCGATCCCGCGCGACCTCGAGGTCGACGTGTGGCCGTTCGAGGAGTTCGAGCTCGCCGAGTCGCGAGTGCCCACGCAGCTCCCGGAGGACGACCTGTTCGCCGGCGTCCGCGAGCTCGTCACGACCGAAGGAGCGGGCCAGTGAGCACGACGACGTCCCTCGTGGACTCCTGGGCGCCGACCGGGGCCGGTGGCCCGGGATGGGCGGCCGACGTGGTCGCCGAGACCGCGACGCCGAGCCCCGCCGACGACCCGCTGCGCGAGGACCTCGACCCGAACGACGTCTCGCCGGGACTCGTCGGCTTCGTCGCGATCTTCGCGGTGGCGCTCGCGACCGTCGGCCTCTTCTTCGCGCTGTCCCGTCAGCTGCGGCGCATGCGGCACAACGCCGAGGTGCAGGGGATCGGCGCGGACGGCCCGCTGGAGCCGGGCGACGGCGCCGACGGCGAGGCGCCCGGCACGGCGGGCCCCGATGCTGCGAGCCCGGGCGCCGCGACGGGCGACGACGGTGCCCCCGACGGTGGCACCCCGGGCAGCGAGCCGGGCGACGTACCCGGGAGCGCACCCGGCAGCGGTCCCGCGCGGCGGGGCTGACCGTGGCCGCCGGGGCGCGGGTCACGATCGGCCAGATCGAGGTCTCGGCCGACCACGCGGCCAACCTCGTCACGGTCGGTGCCGCGTTCCGGGAGGCGGCGCGCGTGCGCGCGGACCTGCTCGTGCTGCCCGAGTACGCGGCGGGCTTCGACCCGCGGGGCACGGGCGTCGAGCACGCCGAACCGCTCGACGGGCCGTTCGTCACCACCCTGCGCAGGCTCGCCCGCGAGCACGGGGTCGCCGTGGTCGCGGGTACCCTCGTGCCGGGCAGCGCCCCCGGACGCGCGGTGAACGTGGTCGTCGCGGTGGACGCGTCCGGCGAGATCGTGGGCACCTACCGCAAGGTGCACCTCTACGACGCGTTCGGGCACCGCGAGTCCGACCGGCTCGACGCCGGCGACCCGGCGGCACCCCCGCTGGTCCTGCGCCTCGGCGACCTGACCTTCGGCGTCATGACGTGCTACGACCTGCGGTTCCCCGAGAGCGCGCGGCGGCTCGTCGACGCCGGTGCGGACGTGCTCGTGGTGCCCGCGGCGTGGGCGGCGGGCGACCTCAAGGCCGACCAGTGGCGCACTCTCGCCCGGGCGCGCGCGATCGAGAACACCGCCGTCGTGCTCGCGGTGGGCCAGGCGGGCAGGGGCGTGACCGGCCGGTCGCTCCTCGTGGGACCCGACGGTCAGGTGGGTCTCGAGCTCGGCGAGCGTGCCGAGCTCCGCAGCGCCGACCTCGACCCCGACGCCCTGGCGAGCGTGCGCGAGCGCAACCCGTCCCTCACCAACCGCCGCTACTCCGTCGTCCCTCGGGACTGAACCCGAGGCGGCTCAGCGCGCAGCGACCGCCGCCAGCATGATCGCGACGTAGTGGCACGTGAACCCGACCACGGTGAGCACGTGGAAGATCTCGTGGAAGCCGAACCAGCGCGGGCTGGGGTTCGGCTTCTTGATGCCGTAGACGACGGCACCGAGCGTGTACGCGAGGCCGCCGGCCGCGACGAGCCAGACGATCGCGGGACCGTTCGTCGTGGTCCAGAACTGCGGCATGTAGCCGACCGCGACCCACCCGAGGGCGACGTAGATCGGCACGTACACCCAGCGGGGGGCGTCGAGCCACAGGATCCGGGCGAGGAGCCCGAGGACGGCGCCGCCCCACACGATCGAGAGCAGGATCGTCGCGGTCCGCTGCGGGAGCAGGAGCACGGCGAGGGGCGTGTAGGTCCCGGCGATGATGAGGAAGATGTTGGAGTGGTCGGCGCGTCGGAGGACTCCCGCGACGCGGGGCGACCACGTTCCGCGGTGGTAGACCGCGCTCGTGCCGAAGAGCAGGCACGCGCTGAGCCCGAAGATCGCGCACGACACCTTGCCCGCGACCGGGGGCGCGACGACGACGAGGACGATGCTGGCCGCGAGGACGAAGGGGAAGGTCCCGGCGTGGATCCAGCCGCGCAGACGTGGTTTGACGGCCTCGACGACCTTCTCGACGGCGTCGCCCACGCTCTCGCGGACGTTCCCCGCTGCCGGGGATCCGGCCGCGTCCTCCCCGGTCGTGGCAGGGGCGGGGTTGCCGGCGCTGCGGTCGGTCGGTCGGTCCACGGCGTCTCCTCGGGGTGGGGCGGGTCGGCGGACGGGGCGGTCGGGCGCGGTGCCCGGTACGTTCAACCTACGCCATCGTAAGTTACGGCAGCGTAGGTTCGTGACGGACGGGCGACGCGCGGTGTGAAGATCCTGGGCAGGGGCGTGCACGGCGGCGGCCACCCGGCCGGGGGGACGTCGGAGAGCGGTAGCGTGTGCGGGTTCGGCCTGCGCGTCCCGACCAGGACCAGCCCGCCGGGCGACACCCGTCCTTCCACCGTCGAGGAACCGTCGTGCGCCTGCCCCGCCCTGTCTACGGACTCTACGAGCGTCGCCTCGCCGCGACCCTCTCGCACGAGAGCGTGCCGCGCCACGTGGGTGTCATCCTCGACGGCAACCGGCGCTGGGCGCGCTCGTTCGGGGAGTCGACCGCGACCGGCCACCGCCGCGGCGCGGACAAGATCACGGAGTTCCTCGGCTGGAGCGAGGACCAGGGTGTCGAGGTCGTCACGCTCTGGATGCTCTCGACCGACAACCTCTCGCGCTCGCAGGAGGAGCTCTCCGCGCTGCTCGACATCATCGAGGACGCGGTACGCGACCTCGCGGACTCCGGTCGCTGGCGGCTGCGCGTCATGGGCCGTCTCGACCTGCTCCCCGAGCGCCTCGCGGGCGCGCTGCGCGAGGCGCAGCAGCGCACGGCCTCGGTGGACGGGCTCCAGGTGAACGTGGCGATCGGCTACGGCGGCCGCCACGAGATCGCCGACGCCGTGCGCTCGTACCTGCGCGAGCAGGCGGCCGCGGGCGCGCAGCTCCAGGACCTCGCGGAGAACCTGGACGTCGAGCACATCGAGGAGCACCTGTACACCAAGGGCCAGCCGGACCCTGAGCTCGTCATCCGCACGTCGGGCGAGCAGCGCCTCGGGGGCTTCCTGCTGTGGCAGAGCGCGCACTCGGAGTTCTACTTCTGCGAGGCGTACTGGCCGGACTTCCGGCGCGTCGACTACCTGCGCGCGCTGCGTGCCTACTCCCAGCGCGAGCGTCGCCTCGGCCGCTGAGCCTCGCCCGAGCCGGTAGGGTCGATGCGAACGCATCGGTCGAGCCGTCCGGGGGTGCCATGGCGGGGCAGGGCCACCGCGAGGAGGAGCCCGGCCACGGGCACGCCAACCCACGACTCGCGGTCGAGACGTGGGAGTCGCTCTTCCGGGCCCAGGTGACGATCATGCGCCGGCTCCAGTCCGACCCGGTCTGGGACGGTCTCACCCTGCGCGAGTACGACGTGCTGTTCTCCCTCACCAAGGGCCCCGACGACGGGATGCGCCTGCGCGACCTCAACGCCTACATCCTGCTCAGCCAGCCGTCGCTGAGCCGCATGGTGGACCGGCTCGCGACCCGCGGCCTCGTCGAGCGCACGTCCGCACCCGACGACGCTCGCGGCACGCTCGTCCGGCTCACCCCCGCGGGCCGGGACATCCAGCGAACGACCGGTCGTGCGCACGCGCGCGCCATCGCGACCTACGTGGGCGGCGCGCTCGACGACGACGAGCTCGTGACGCTCGGCCGGCTCCTCGAGCGCCTGCGCGCCGCACAGCCCGGGATCGCCGACGCGGTGCCGGGCGGCGCCACCGCCGCCCCGCCGCACGACCCGGCCAGCGACCCGCGCGGCGGCGCGCCCGCCCCCGACTGAGCGCTGTGGCGGGGAACACGTCCGGTCCGCCCGTTCCTGGGCGGACCGGGACGGGTCCCGCTGCCTAGGATGCGAAGCGTGTCCTCAACGCCGAGCACCACCCAGACCGGTTCCCCGCAGCGCCCCGACGGCTCGCTGCGCGTCGTCGTCGCACCCGACTCGTTCAAGGGCAGCCTGAGCGCCGCGGACGTCGCGCACGCCGTCGCCACCGGGGTGCGCAGCGTCGTCCCGGACGCCGAGGTCGTCGAGCTGCCCATGGCCGACGGCGGCGAGGGCACCCTCGACGCGCTCCTCGCCGTGTGGGGCGTCCCCGCGCGGGAGGTCGCGACGGTCGACGCGATCGGGCGGCCGCGCACCGCGCGGTTCGGGGTCTCCGCCGACGGCCGCCTGGGCGTCGTGGAGCTCGCGGAGGCGAGCGGCCTGCCGCAGGTCAGCGACGTCGCGCTGCAGCCCCTGCACGCGCACACGCTCGGCACGGGTGCGGCAGCGGCCGCCGTGCTCGACGCCGGGGTGGACGAGGTGATCGTGTGCCTCGGTGGGTCGGCCTCGACCGACGGCGGTTCCGGCATCCTCACCGGCCTGGGCGCGCGGCTCCTGGACGCCGCGGGCCAGCAGGTGCCCGACGGCGGCGAAGGGCTCGCGCAGGTCGCGCGCCTCGACCTGTCCGGGCTGCACCCCCGCGCCCGCGACGTGCGCTGGCGTCTCGCGGTCGACGTGACCAACCCTCTGCACGGCGAGCGGGGCGCGGCGCACGTGTTCGGCCCGCAGAAGGGCGCCCAGGACGCGGACGTCGCCTTCCTCGACGACGCGCTGCGCCGCTGGGCGGGCGTTCTCGTCGAGGAGGCCGGTTTCGACGTCTCCGAGCTCGCGGGTGCGGGCGCCGCGGGCGGCGTGCCCGCGGCGATGGTCGGCGTCCTCGGCGCCGAGCTCGAGCCGGGCGCGCGCCTCGTCGCCGAGGCGGTCGGGCTGCCGGACGCGATCCGCGTCGCAGACCTGGTGCTCACCGGCGAGGGGTCGTTCGACTCGCAGTCGGTCAACGGGAAGGTCGCCGACGCGATGGGTGCGCTCGCCGCCGAGGCGCCGCACCGTCCGCCGGTCGTCGTCCTCGCGGGGCGCGTGCTGCTGCCCGCCCACCAGGCACGGGACGCCGGGATCGCCGCGGCGTTCAGCATCGCGCCGGGGCCGATCGCGCTCGACGAGCTCCTCGACCGCACCGCGTCCCGGCTGACCGACCTCGCCGCGACGGTCACGAGCCTGCACATCGCCTCGCGACACTGACCCCGAGACCCGAGACCCGAGACCCGAGACCCGAGACCGTCGGTGTCAGCGCCGGGGCCAGGTCCACGGCGGTTGGTCGAGCAGACCCTCGCGGCCCGCGACCGTCGTCTCCCCGAACGGTGAGCGGACGAGCTCGACCTCCTGGAGGTCGTCGGAGCCCGGTAGGTCCCTCGTGCCCGCCGCCGTCGCGTCCCGCAGCGCCTCGACGAGCGGCGTCGCATGGGTCACCACGACCACCTGCGTCTCCCGGGCCGCGGCGTGCACGAGCGCGCCGAGCGCGGGCAGCAGGTCGGGGTGCAGGCTCGTCTCGGGCTCGTTGAGCACGAGCAGCTCGGGCGGGCGCGGCGAGAGCAGCGCGGCGACGAGGAACAGGTAGCGCAGCGTGCCGTCGCTCAGCTCGGCGGCGGTGAGAGGCCGCAGCAGACCGTCCTGGTGGAGGGCGATCTCGAACCGTCCGTCGTCGGCGTGCACCGCGAGCCGGCTGCCGGGGAACGCACGGGAGACGGCGTCGTCGAGCTCGTCGCCGCGGCCGAGGTCCCGCACCGTCTCGAGCGCGGCCGCGAGGTCCGCGCCGTCGTGCGCGAGGACGGGCGTGCGGGTGCCGACCTGCGGCGCGCGGGCCGGCGCTGCCGCGTCGGTGCGGAGCTGGTCGTAGAACCGCCACGAGCGCAGGGCCTCCCGCACCGCGACGACCTCCGGCGCGCCTACCGGGTCGACGAGCTCGGTGAGCACGCTGTCGAACGACCGGAGCCGGGCGGGGGAGGAGACCCAGCCTCCGGAGTCGTCCCGCACACGGACGGCGGGCCCGCGGCGCTCGACCTGGAGAGCCGCGGGGCGCGGGACGGGTCCGGACCAGATCGACTCGACCTTGATCTCCGGGTCGAGGCCGAACGCCGAACCCGGGTGCTGCGGCAGCCCGAGGTCGACGGCGTAGCCGAGGTCGGAGGGCGCGGCGCCTGCGAACCCCAGCCGCAGCGCGACGGGCGCGGTGCGCCGCGTGCCCTGGACCGCGCCGCCGTCGCGCACCGCGCGGCCGCCGCCGTGCTCCGGCCCGGCCCACAGCGTCGAGCGCAGCCCGCCCTCGCGCGCGACCGCACCCACGGCGCCCCCGAGCGCGCACCCGGCGAGCAGACGCAGCGCGCGGTACAGGCTCGACTTGCCCGTCCCGTTCGCACCGGTCACGACCGTGAGCCGGCCGAGCGGCAGGACCAGGCCGCGCAGGGACCGGTACCCCTCCACGGCGATCGTCGCGAGCATCCGTCACCTCCCGCCGCGCATGCTACGTGCCGCGTCCCACAGTGCCGGGGGTCGGGCCGTCGTGGGAACAGGGAAGGGCCCGGCCCTCGACGGAGGACCGGGCCCTGCGCGCCCGCAGCGTGGCGCGAGGTCAGTCGGTGATGGCGAAGGCGTCGATCTCGACGAGCATCTCCTCGCGCGGCAGGCCGGTGAACACCGTGGTGCGGCTGGGGAGCACGCCCTTCGTGGTGTGCTGCGCGACGAACGCGCCGTACGCGTCGTTCATGATCGGGAAGTCCTCGCGCTTCGTGAGGTAGACGCGCAGCATGACGACGTCGTCGAACGTGGCGCCGGACGCCTCGACGATGGCCCGCACGTTCTCGAGCGTGCGCGTGGTCTGCGCGGCGACGTCGCCCGGGTACAGGTACTCGTTCGTCGCGGGGTCCACGGGGCCCTGGCCGGAGACCTGGACGAACGGGCCCTTGCGCACGCCCTGGTGGAACGTGTGCGCGGGCGCCGGGGCGTCGGGGGTCGAGATCGCGGTCTTCTCGCTGGTCATGGTGTCCTCTCGGGATCTTCGGTGTGTCGTTCGGCGGGCGTGGTCAGAGATCGATGGTCGCGAGGTCCACGACCTCGTCGCCGCGCACGACGGCGGCAACGCGCCAGCGGTCGAACGTCGTGCAGGGGTGGGAGATGCCGAACCCGACGACGTCGCCCGGGCGGACCTGGGCGGTCGCGGGGCCGGTGACCTGACTGGCGCCTGCCTCGTCGGCGTCGAGCGCGAGGTAGAGGTGCTGGTCGTTGAGCGCGGTCACGCGCGTCCCGGCGAGCTCGCGCGCGGGCAGCCAGCCGTCGTCGGACTGCGAGCGCAGCCAGAGCGCGACGGGCAGGTCGATGTCGAACGACACGTCGCGGCGCCCGATGCCGCAGACCGCGAGGCCGGGCTCGGGGACGGACAGGACCTGGCCCCAGACGGTCGCGGCGCCCTGCAGCGGCTCGGCGCCGGGGATGCGGCTCCACGGGTCGGTGCGCGAGTAGAAGCCGTGGTCGTGCGTGACGTACGCGCCCGAGCGCACGACGACGCGGACCTCGACCTCGCGACCGTCGGCGCCGGCGACCGGCCCGGGCAGCTCGGCGAGCACGACGTCGAGGAACGAGCTGCCGCCCGCGGACAGCACGAGCGGCTCGTCGACGCCCGCGAGGCCCTCGCGGACGAACGCGGCGCCGAGGTCGCGCAGACCGTCGCACCACGCGGCGACGGCGGCGAGCTCGTCGGCGCTCGTGCCGCCCGCGACCGAGCCCTCGTACCCCGTCACGCCGAGGAGTCGTAGGCCCGCCGCGTGGACGGCGCGCGCGAGGTCGAGCGCGGCGGCGGTGCTGCGCACGCCCGTGCGCCCGCCCGGGACGCCGAGCTCGACGAGCACACCCAGGCGTGCCCGGACGGCGGCGGGCGCGGCGGCGAGGCCGCGCGCGAGCAGCTCCACGCCGTGCGGCGAGTCGACGCAGAGCCACACCTCGTCCGCGCGTCCGGCCGCGTCGGCGCGCGCCAGGTCCTCGCGCAGCGATGCGATCTCGCGCGGGTCGAGCAGCTCGTTCGCGAGCAGCACGCGCGGCACGCCCCAGTCGCGCACCGTGCGGAGCTGGGCGGGCGTGGCGACCGTCGCGCCCCACGCGCCCGCGGCGGCCTGGCGCGCGAACAGGGCGCGCGACATGGTCGTCTTCACGTGGGGCGCGTGCTCGACGCCACGCTCCGCGCACACGCGCGCGACGACGCCGACGTTGTGGTCGAGCGTCGCGTCGTCGAGCGTGAGCAGCGGCCAGGAGAAGGCACCGTCCGTGACGCGCGGCGAGCCCGCGAGCACGTCCGCGACGGTCGCCGGGCCGTCGAGCCGCAGGCCCTTGGTCCGGGGCCCGACGGCGTCGTGCGCCCAGGGTCGGTCGGGTGCGGGACGCGCGGCGTCGTCCGTCGTGCCGGTCATGTGGTCCTCCTCGGGAGTGGGGCTCTCGTGCTGGACGGCTCGCGGCTCACGCCAGCGGCACGCCCGCGCCCGGGCGCAGCGGCCGGCCCGGGAGGGCGTCGGTCAGCGAGCCGTCGCGCAGGACGGGGACGCCCGCCACGAGCACGTCGTCCACGCCCGACGCCGGGCGGCGCGGGTCCTCGTACGTCGCCTCGTCGCGCACCCGGTCGGGGTCGACGAGCGCGAGGTCCGCGACCGCCCCCGGCACCACCACGCCGCGCCCGGCGAGCGCGAACCGCGCGGCGGGCCGTGTCGAGAGGTGCGTGAGGGCGTCGTGCCACGTCCAGTCCCCGAGCGTACGCACGTGCTCGGCGAGGAAGCGCGCGAAGGCACCCCACCCGCGCGGGTGGGGGCGGCCGCCGGCGTAGATCGCGTCGGACCCGCCCACGTGCGCGTCGTGGCGCAGCAGCGCACGGACGGACTCGGGGGAGTTGGTCGGGGGCTGGGCGAACACGCACGAGGCGCGCAGGTGCGTCGCGACGAGCAGACGCACCGCGGCCTCGGCCGGCGCCAGGCCCAGGCGGGCGGCGACGTCGGGGAGCGTCATGCCCTCGGCCCAGGTCAGGTCCTCGGCGGGCTCGCCGGCGGGGGCCCCAGCAGCGGCGCCCGTGGGGACGGCCGCCATCGTGACGCGGGGCCACAGGTCGGCCAGGGCGGGGAAGTGCTCGCGGTGCAGGCGGTCGAGCACGGCGGGGTCGGCCAGGGCGGCCACGGTCGCGTCGACGTCGGCGATCGGCAGCCACGTCGGCAGCGACACCATCGACAGGATCGAGCACCCGCGCAGGTAGGGGTAGGAGTCGAACGTGACGTCCAGGCCCTGGGCGTGGGCGTCGTCGACGTACCCCAGGAGCTCCGCGGCCGGGCCGTGGTAGTGCGAGACGTGCGTCGCGACGCCGGACGCGCGTGCGACGCGCACGAGCTCGGCGAACGCCGGGCCGGCCTTGTCCTCGTAGCCACGCATGTGCGACACGTGGGGGAGTCGGCGGGCCGCGAGGACGCCGGTGAGGGCGACGAGCTCGGCCTCGTCGGCGTACGTCGCCGGGACGTACTCCAGGCCGGTCGACATGCCCAGCGCGCCGTCGTCGAGCGCGGCCGTGAGCAGGGCGCGCATCCGGTCCGTCTCGGCGGGCGTCGCGGTGCGTGCCGCAGCCCCCAGGACGGCGTAGCGGATCGTGCCGTGCGGGGCGAGGTAGCCGACGTTGACCCGGGTCGAGCGGTCGTAGGTCGCGAGCAGGTCCGCGACGGACCCGCCGCGGAACGTCGGGTGCTCGCCGTTGATCGCGGCGAAGTACCCGCTCGCCCAGGTGGCGGCGT
This sequence comes from Cellulosimicrobium protaetiae, assembly GCF_009708005.2. Lineage (NCBI taxonomy): Bacteria > Bacillati > Actinomycetota > Actinomycetes > Micrococcales > Promicromonosporaceae > Cellulosimicrobium > Cellulosimicrobium protaetiae. The sequence continues at coordinate 1,740,746 of NZ_CP052757.1, forward strand.
CGTGCAGGCCCGACGCCGTCTCGTCGCCCGGCCCGGACGCCTCGCCCGGCGCGGGCGAGGGCGCGTAGGACACGCCGTCCTGCCCGACGACGACGCTCGTCACGCCCTGGCGCAGCATCGCGAGCTGCACGTCCTCGTCCAGGACCGCGGCCTCGCCGTGCACGTGCGCGTCCACGAAACCCGGCAGCAGCAGGCGCTCGCCCGCGTCCAGCACGTCGGCGTCGGCGGGGGCGGTGGCCGCGGCCGGGGCCACGCTCTCGACGCGGCCCGCGCGGACTGTGACGTCGACGGGGGAGGAGGCGCCGCCGTCGGGCAGGACGAGGCGCGCGCCGCGGACCACGAGCGCGCTCATGCGGGGCCGCCCTCGTCCTCGTCGCGACCCTCGACCCAGCCGCCGACGCCGCGCAGCCCGCCCGCGGCGAGCTCGGCCGCGCGGTCGCGGGGCCAGCCCGCGACGCCGGGCCGGGTCTGCCACGGGTGCGGTCCGTCGAGCGGGCGGTACTCGACCCCGTACGCGTCGAGGCGCGGCAGGTGGTGCGTCACGAGGCGCTCGCGGAAGTCGATCGAGGCGGGCGAGCCCGGGGACCGGTCCGTCGCCGCCGACCACATCACCTCCGCGAACGCCGCGAGGCGCGGGAACGCGGCGTAGTCGACGCGGCGAGCGGAGTCGAGGTGCTCGGACCACAGCTCGGCCTGGCCGCCCAGGAGGGCGCCGGTGCGACCGTCGCTCGTGCCTGCGTCCTGTCGCGTGCTCGCGAGCCCGGCCGGCAGCGGCTCGAACGCGTACACGTCGTCGAGCGTCGTGAGGAAGCCGACCGGCACCGGCTCGTCCGGGGCGTCGCCGCCGCGGTGGTCGAGGTAGACGACCTGCTCCGGGGCCATGACGACGTCGTGGCCGGCGGCGAGCGCGTCCGCCCCGACGGCCCAGCCGCGCCACGACGTCACGACGACGTCGCGGGGGAGCGCGGGCCCGAACGCCTCGTCCCACACGACCGCGCGGCGCCCGCGGGACGCGACGTGCTCCGCGAGCCGGGCGAGGAACCAGCCGTGCAGCCCGCCGACGTCGTCGAGCCCGAGCGCCTCCGCACGCGCGACGATCGCCGGGTTCTCGCGCCACAGCGTCGTGGGGACCTCGTCACCGCCGATCGCGACGAACGGCGCGTCGAACACGTCGAGCACCTCGTCGAGCACGTTCCGGAAGAACTCCAGCGACTCCTCGGACGGGTCGAGCACCTCGGTGCTCACGCCCCAGGTCGTGCGGACCTCGTGCCGCTGCTTGCGCGTGCCCAGCTCCGGGTAGGCCGCGACGGCCGCCTCCACGTGACCCGGCGCGTCGATCTCCGGCACGACCGTCACACCCCGCTCGCGCGCGTACGCGACGATCTCGCGCAGGTCGTCCTGCGTGTAGAAGCCGCCGTGCGGGCGGCCGTCGAACACCCCGGCGCGCCACGTCCCGACGCCCGACTCGCGCCGCCACGCCCCGACCTCCGTGAGCCGGGGATAGCGCGCGATCTCCATGCGCCACCCCTGGTCGTCGGTGAGGTGGAGCTGGAGCACGTTGAGGCGGTGCGCCGCGGCGAGGTCGACGAACCGCAGCACGTCGGCCTTCGGGAGGAAGTGGCGCGCGACGTCGAGCAGCACGCCGCGCCACGGGAACCGGGGGTGGTCGGTGATCGTGACGTGGGGGAGCACGAGCTGCCCGTGGTGGTCGTCCGCTGCCGCGCTCGTCACGGCCGGGACCGGCGCCCGGCGGAACGCGGCCGGGCCGGCGAGCTGGCGGAGCGTCTGCGCGGCCGCGTGCGCGCCGTCGAGGTCACCGGCGTCTACGCGGACCCCGGCGGCGTCGACCGTGAGGCGGTAGCCCGACGGCGGGAGGCCGCGGTCGAGCGCGAACGTCACCGTGGCCTGGCCGACGTGGGACCCCCGCGCGGGCACCTCCGGAGAAGCGTCAGCGGGGCGAGGTGCCGGGGTGTCCGCGGCGGGATCGACGGGCACGAGGTCGATGCCGAAGGCGTCCTCCGTGGCGCGGCTCCACCAGCGTGCGGCTGTGCGCAGCGCCGGGTCGGCGAGGACCCGCGTCCCGTCGGCGACGACGGTCGTGCCGTCCCCGGGCGTCAGCGCCACCGGAGCCGGGAGGATCCCGGAGGGGTCCGTCGTGAACTCGGAGCGTGACGTGGGCACCTTTTGGAAGGACACCGAACGAGCCTAGCCGCAACCGCCGTCGACTCCCCACTCGCCCCGGGCAAGGCGGGCCTCTCCCCGTCCCGCCCACCCCGCCCAGCGCTGAGAACGCCGCCATCCGCACCGAGAACGACATGGCGGTCGGGAGGAGCGTCATGGCGACCCCCATGTCGTGCTCGGCGGGAGCGGGAGCGAGAGGGGCGGGGGTGGGACTCGCGACCCGGCGAGGGTCGGGCGACGCAAGCATGCGTTCGGCGGTCCCGGATTCACGCAAGCGGCTTGCAACCGCGCGTATAGTCGACGGCATGTCGAGACGTCTGGCGGAGGTCGCCACCAAGGTCGGTGTCAGCGAGGCCACGGTGAGCCGCGTGCTCAACGGGAAGCCCGGCGTCTCGCAGGCGACGCGCGACGCGGTGCTCACCGCGCTCGACGTGCTCGGCTACGAGCGGCCGACCAAGCTGCGCGGCGAGCGCGGGCGCCTCGTGGGGCTCGTGCTCCCCGAGCTCGTCAACCCGATCTTCCCGGCGTTCGCCGAGGTCATCGGCGGTGCGCTCGCGCAGCAGGGCTTCACGCCGGTGCTGTGCACGCGGACCGCGGGCGGCGTCACGGAGGCCGAGTACATCGACCTGCTCCTGGGTCAGCACGTGTCGGGCGTGATCTTCGCGGGCGGGTTCTACGCGGAGCGCCTGGCCGACCACGCGCACTTCCGCCGGCTCGAGAAGCTCGGGCTGCCGGTCGTGCTCATGAACGCCTCGATCGAGGACCTCGACTTCCCGCGCGTCTCGTGCGACGACCTCGTCGCGATGAACCAGGCGCTCGGCCACGTGCTCTCGCTCGGCCACGAGAAGGTCGGCCTGCTGCTCGGGCCGGCGGACCACGTGCCATCCGAGCGCAAGCTCGCCGCAGCGCAGGCGTTCGCCGAGCGGCAGGGGCACGTGCTCGACCCGACCCTCGTCGTGCACAGCCAGTACTCGCTCGAGAGCGGGCAGGCCGCCGCGAACCGGCTGCTCGAGGCCGGCGCGACGGCGATCGTGTGCGCGAGCGACCCTCTCGCCCTCGGTGCCGTGCGCGCGGTCCGGCGCGCGGGTCTCGACGTCCCGACGGACGTGTCCGTCGTCGGCTACGACGACTCGAACCTCATGAACTCCACCGACCCGGCGCTGACCACGGTCCGCCAGCCCATCGAGCCCATGGGCCGGGCGGCCGTCGACCTGCTCGCGAGCATGATCGCGGGTGCCGACGTCTCGCGCGACGAGCTCCTGTTCGAGCCCGAGCTCGTCGTGCGCGGCTCGACCGCCGCGGCGCACGCCGCCGGCCGTGAGGCCACCGCCTCCTAGTCCGTACCGACTCCTCCAGGGCCCCGGCCCGGCCGCTCGCACGCGCCGGACCGGGGCCCTCGTCGTCGTGCCCTCCCGCGGTCGCCGAACCCGGGGTTGTCGGCACGACGGAGCCCGGGTCCGCCGATATCCCCGGGATCGGCGCGCGCGGAGGTCCGTGGTCGGTGCGGCGCGCGGCGCCCACGGCGCTCCCGCAAGCGTCGGTAGTTCTCTCGACGTCAAGAGATAGCGTTTCGATAACGGCACTGTCAGATTCTTGCGCGGATCATGTCGTCTAGTTACAGTCGTCCACGACGGCGCGGTCGGCACCCGGTGCACGACGACCGTCCCGGGGAGTCCCCCGGTCGGATCGGACGCAGTGCGCAGCAGCAGGCGAGGCGCGGCCCCCGGGTCGCGTGGCCCACGAACTCACGGAAGAGGACGCGGTGAGCAACGATCACCCCCGAGTCGCCGACGGCGAACCCACCCCCGACGCGACCCTCGCGCAGGCGGTGCGGGAGCCGGCGGCGGCGTCGCCCGACTGGTGGCGCAGCGCCGTGATCTACCAGGTGTACGTGCGCAGCTTCGCGGACGGGAACGGCGACGGCACCGGCGACCTCGCGGGCGTCCGGCAGCACCTCGGCTACCTGCGCGACCTCGGCGTCGACGCGATCTGGTTCACCCCCTGGTACGTGTCCCCGCTCGCGGACGGCGGCTACGACGTCGCCGACTACCGCGCGATCGACCCCCAGTTCGGCACGCTGGCCGAGGCGGAGCAGCTCATCGCGGAGGCGCGCGACCTCGGGATCCGCACGATCATCGACGTCGTCCCCAACCACGTCTCGTCCGAGCACGAGTGGTTCAAGGCCGCTCTCGCCGCAGGTCCGGGATCGCCCGAGCGCGAGCGCTTCTGGTTCCACCCGGGCAAGGGCGAGGACGGCTCCGAGATCCCGACGCGCTGGGTCTCGGAGTTCCAGGGCAGCACGTGGACGCGCACGACGAACCCCGACGGCACCCCCGGCGAGTGGTACCTGCACGTGTTCGCGCCCGAGCAGCCGGACCTCAACTGGAACCACCCCGACGTGCGCCGCGAGCACGAGGACATCCTGCGGTTCTGGTTCGACCGCGGCGCCGCGGGCATCCGCATCGACTCCGCGGCCCAGCTCGTCAAGGACCCGGCCCTGCCCGAGGTCCCGGCCCACCCCGGCCCCGGCGAGCACCCCCACGTCGACCGCGACGAGCTGCACGACATCTACCGCGGCTGGCGCGCCGTCGCGGACTCCTACGAGGAGCCGCGCGTGCTCGTCGGCGAGGTGTGGCTCGCGGACCGCGCGCGGTTCGCCCAGTACCTGCGCCCGGACGAGATGCACACGGCGTTCAACTTCGACTTCATGGCGCGGCCATGGGACGCGAAGGCGCTGCGCGAGTCCGTCCAGACGACGCTCGACGCGCACGCCCCGGTCGCCGCGCCGGCGACGTGGGTGCTCTCGAACCACGACGTGACGCGCCCGGTGACGCGGTACGGCCGCGAGGACAGCTCGTTCGCGTTCACGGCCAAGCGCTTCGGCACGCCGACGGACCTGGAGACCGGGCGCCGTCGGGCCCGGGCCGCCGCGCTGCTCTCGGCCGCGCTGCCGGGGTCGCTGTACCTCTACCAGGGCGACGAGCTCGGCCTGCCCGAGGTCGAGGACCTGCCGCTCGACGCGATCCAGGACCCCATGCACTTCCGCTCGGACGGCGTCGACCCCGGCCGCGACGGCTGCCGCGTCCCGCTCCCGTGGACGCGCGGCGGCACGAGCCACGGGTTCGGGCCGGACGGCGGGGCGCAGCCCTGGCTTCCCCAGCCGCACGGCTGGGGTGAGGTGTCCGTCGAGGCGCAGTCCGACGACGAGACGTCGGTGCTCGCGCTCTACCGCCGCGTCCTCGCGACGCGACGGGCCGAGCCCGCGCTGCACGGCGAGGCGTTCCGCTGGCTCGACTCCCTCGGCGGGGTCGCGCTCGGCGACGACGTGCTCGCGTTCCGTCGCGGTGACACGCGCGACGACGCGCACGGTGACGACGACGGCGTGCTCACGTGCGTCGTCAACCTCGGGACCGAGGACGTGCCGCTGCCCGCGGACGCCGAGGTCCTCCTCCACAGCGGCACCCCGCACGGGGCGGACACGTCGGAGCCACCGACGCGGCTCGCCCCCGACACCGCGGTCTGGCTGCGCGCATGACGTCGCGCACGAGCCGTCAGGCCTGACCGCCACAGTCCCCGGGCCGCGAGCCGGTCGGCCCGGACACCCAGCACCCACCCGCACACACACCCAGCACCACCGGAACACAGGAGTGACGATGAAGTCCACACGTCAGGCGATCGCCCTCACCCTCGCGGGTGCGCTCGCGATCAGCACGCTCGCCGCGTGCTCGAGCGGCGGCTCGGGCAGCGACGACGAGAGCAGCGGCTCGGACGGCGACGGGAAGGTCACCCTCAAGGTGGTCTCCCTCCTCCCGGGCTCCGAGCAGGAGGCGATCGACGCCTTCAACGCGCAGGTCGAGGAGTTCGAGGCCGCGAACCCGGACATCGACATCGTGCCGGAGGAGTACGAGTGGAAGGCGACGACGTTCGCCCCCCAGCTCGCCGGCGGCACGCTGCCCGACGTCTTCGAGATCCCGTTCACCGACGCGAAGACGCTCGTCGAGAACGGCCAGCTCGCCGACCTCGACGAGCAGTTCCGCACCCTGCCGTACGCCGACAAGTTCAACCCGGCGATCATCGAGGCCGGGACGGGCGCCGACGGCCACGTCTACGCGATCCCCGCGAAGAACGTGTACGGCGTGGGCCTGCACTACAACCGCGCGCTGTTCGAGTCGGCCGGGCTCGACCCCGACCAGCCGCCGGCCACGTGGGACGAGGTCCGCGAGGCGGCGAAGAAGATCGCGGACGCCAACCCGGGCGTCGCGGGCTACATGCAGATGTCGCAGAACAACACGGGCGGCTGGCAGCTCACGGTCAACACGTTCGCGCGCGGCGGTCGCACGCAGGAGGTCGCCGAGGACGGCAAGGCCACCTCGACGCTCACGAACGACGGCACCAAGGAAGCGCTCGAGTGGCTCAAGGCCATGCGCTGGGAGGACAACTCCCTCGGGAGCAACTTCCTCCTCGACTGGGGCACGATGAACCAGGCGTTCGCCGCCGGCCAGGTCGCGATGTACACGTCGGGCTCGGACGTCTTCACGTCGCTCGTCCAGACGAACGCGGTCGACCAGTCGACCTACGGCCTCGCGGCGCTCCCGCTCGAGGGCGACGACGCCGGCGTCCTCACGGGCGGCACGCTCGCCGCGATGCCCGCCAACGTGGACGAGTCGAAGAAGGAGGCCGCGATCAAGTGGATCGACTTCTTCTACCTCGCGAAGCTCGTCGACGAGAAGCGCGCCGTCGCGGACGCCGAGACGCTGGTCGCCAACGACCAGCCCGTCGGCACCCCGGTCCTGCCGATGTTCTCCGAGGAGCAGTACCTCCAGAACCAGGAGTGGATCGCCGACTTCATCAACGTGCCGCTCGACCAGATGACGAGCTACACGGACACGATGTTCGACCTGCCGCTCGTCGGTGAGCCGTCGCAGAAGACGCAGGAGATCTACGCCCTGCTCGACCCCGTCGTCCAGGCCGTCCTGACCGACGAGAACGCCGACGTGGACGCGCTGCTGGAGCAGGCGAACACCGAGGCGCAGGCCCTGCTCGACCAGGGCTGACGCCCCAGGTCGCGCGGTCCGCACCGGGCCGCGCGACCCGCAGACCCGGGCCGGCCGGCAGCGCCCCCTGCCGGCCGACCCGTACCCCGCCGGTGCCCGACGGCGCGACGCACCTCGCGTCGTCGGGCACCTCCCACCGCACCGAAGGACGTTCGCCCGTGACCGCCACCACCGCCCCGCCGCGACGGGGACCCGCCTCCCACGCGCGGGCCGACCGCGGCCGACGCCGCAGCCCCGTGACGTGGTTCCGTGGCGGCGGCCTGAGCAACCTCGTCTTCCTGCTTCCGCTGATCCTCATCTTCGGGGTCTTCTCGTGGTTCCCGATCGTGCGCGCGGTGATCATGAGCTTCCAGGAGACGAACCTCGTGAGCGACCCGACGTTCGTCGGGCTCGACAACTTCCGTCAGGTGCTGGCCGACCCGCTCCTGTGGAAGGCCGTGAAGAACACGCTGTACTTCGCGTTCCTCGCGCTGCTGTTCGGGTACCCGATCCCGCTGGTCGCGGCGGTGCTCATGCGCGAGGTCCGCCGGGCGCGCGGGCTGTACTCCGCGCTCGCCTACCTCCCGGTCGTCGTCCCGCCGGTCGTCGCCGTGCTGCTGTGGAAGTTCTTCTACAACGGCAGCCCGACGGGCGTGTTCAACACGATCCTCGGCTGGGTCGGGCTCGGCCCGTACCCGTGGCTCCAGGACGCCTCGACCGCGATGCCGTCGCTCGTGCTCGCCGCCACGTGGGCCGGCGCGGGCGGGACGATCATCATCTACCTCGCCGCCCTGACGAGCGTGCCGCCCGAGCTCTACGACGCCTCCGAGGTGGACGGCGCGGGGCTGTGGCGCAAGATCTGGCACGTGACGCTCCCGGCGCTGCGCGGGGTCCTGTTCATCACGCTGATCCTCCAGGTGATCGGCACGGCGCAGGTCTTCCTCGAGCCCTACCTGTTCACGGGCGGCGGGCCCAACAACGCGACGCTGACGATCCTGCTGCTCATCTACCGCTACGCCTTCCAGAACAGCCTCGGCGGCGACTACGGGGCGGCGACCGCGCTGTCGATCATGCTCGCGGCCGTCCTCGCCGTCTTCTCGGTCCTCTACTTCCGGCTCACCCGGTCCTGGAGCACGTCATGACTCTCTCGCCCACCGACAACCCGAGCGAGATCGGCGTCGTCTCGCAGGACTCCGCGGCCACGACGGACGCGGTCGACGACCCGGCGGGCACCTCGCGCCGCGCCGCGGAGGCCAGCCGCAACCGGCGCGAGTCCGAGCGCCGCAGGGTGCGCGCTCGGCGGCGTAGGGCGCTCGACGGCGTCGAGGACCGCGGCGCGCTCTCCGAGGCGGACTGGCGCCGCCCGTCCATCCGGTGGGGGATGGGCACCACGCACGTGCTGCTGCTCGTGATCCTCGTCGTCGCGGGCCTCGGCCCGATGCTGCTGCTCGCCAAGTACGCCGTCACGCCGACGCAGGACATCCTGCGCACGCCGATGGCGATCTTCCCGAACGGCATCGCGTGGGACAACCTCGACAAGGCGTGGAACGACGTCCAGGTCAGCCGGTACTTCCTCAACACGATCTGGCTCGCGGTCGGGTCGTGGGCGTCGCAGATCCTCGTCGCGACGACGGGCGGCTACGCGCTGTCCGTCCTGCGGCCCCGGTACGGGAAGGTCGTGCAGGCGCTCGTGCTGTCGACGATGTTCGTCCCGGCGATCGTCCTGCTCGTGCCGCTGTACCTGACGATCCTCGACCCGCCGCTGCTCGGCCGGTCGCTCATCAACAGCTTCTGGGCCGTGTGGCTGCCGGCGGGCGCGAGCGCGTTCAACGTGCTGCTCGTCCAGCGGTTCTTCGACAGCCTGCCGCGCGAGGTGTTCGAGGCCGCGCGCATGGACGGCGCCGGGCCGTACCGGCTGTTCTGGTCGGTCGTGCTGCCGATGTCCAAGCCGATCATCGGCGTCGTGTCGGTGTTCGCGGTCATCGCGGCCTGGAAGGACTTCCTCTGGCCGCTGCTCGTCCTCAAGGACCCGGCGATCCAGCCGCTGTCCGTGCGCCTGCCGTCGATCGAGGCGTCGACCGACCTCGGGGTGTTCCTCGCGGCGCTCGCGATCTCCACGCTCATCCCGGTCGGCCTGTTCCTCGTCTTCCAGCGCATGTTCCTCCAGGGCGCGGGCCTGGGAGGAGCGGTCAAGGGCTGACCCTGCCTGCTGCCGAACACGACCTGGGTGCCGTTGTCCGCCGGACAACGGCACCCAGGTCGTTCTCGACCGCGCGCGGTGTCGTGCTCGACGGCGCACGCGGCCCGGGCGGTCGGGTCGCCTCAGCCGCGGCCCCGGCCCTGCATCGCGCGCAGGACGGCGTCGTGGACGTCCGTGTTGCGCTGCGCGCCCGCGAGCCGCTCGGCGCCCGGCCCCTGCGCGGTGATCGGCGTGGCCTCGCCGGTGTGGCCGCCCGTCGTCCAGTCGACCGTGAACTGGAGGTCGGAGCCGGCGAGGTCGAACGGGCCGTCCTCGGCGGTCGCGCCCTCGCCGCCCTCGTCCTCGGGGTCGACGTTCTCGATCGCGAGCCCACCCGTCGCGTGGTCGCCCACGACCAGGACGAGCGTGCCCCGGTTCTTCTTCGCGAAGTCGAGCGCGAGCGCGACGGTCTCGTCGAGCGCCTGCCCGGCCTGGATCGTCCGCGTCGCGTTGCTGCGGTGCGCGAACTCGTCCACCGCCTCCTCCTCGACGAGCAGGAAGAACCCGTCGCGGTCGCGCTTCAGCACGTCGAGCGCCTTGGCCGTCATGTCGACGAGCGGCACCTCCGGCTCGTACAGGTCGCCCTCGCCCTCGTTGCGCTGCTCGAACATCTCCTCGTTGGCGAACAGACCGAGCAGCTTGCGTCCGTGCGCGTCCGCGAGCCCCTCGGCGTCGCTCACGTAGGTGTAGCCGAGGTCCTGCGCGCGCTCGACGAGGTTCCCCTTCGTCCCCTTGCTCTGCTCGGTCGGGTCCTTGGCGGGGTTGTCCTCCCACGCGCCCGGCTCGCCCGCCGGGAACCACCAGTCCTCGCCGCCGCCGAGGACGACGTCGGGCCGCGAGCTCTCGAGGAACTGGCGCGCGATCTCGCTCTGGTCGCCGCGGTCGGGCACGTGCGCCCCGAACGCCGCGGGGGTCGCGTCGGTGACCTGTGCCGTCGTGACCAGACCGGTGGCCTTGCCCGCGCCGCGGGCCGCCTCGAGGAGGGTCGGGACCGGGTTGCCGTCGACGTCGACGCCGACCGCCCCGTTGTACGTCCGCACCCCGGACGCGAACGCGGTCGCGCCCGCGGCCGAGTCGGTGACGGCCTCCTCGGGATCGGCCGAGTCCGTGGTGGTCCAGCCGGCGTGCTCGAGCGAGTCCATCGCGAGCTGCCCGTCCTTGCCGACCGTCGCGAGCCGGATCAGCTCGCGGTGCGACAAGCCGAGCCCGTCGCCCTGGATGAAGATGACGTTGCGGGCGCGGTCGTTCCCCTGGCCCTGACCCTGGCCGTGGCCTTGGCCGTCGCCGCGCTCGCTCCCGCCGAACGGCAGGAGCATCACGAGCGCCGCGGCCGCCGCGACCCCCGTGGTGCCCGCCCGGAGCTGTCCTCGTCGTGACTGCATGAGCCTCCCCTTCCCACCGGCGTCGCTGCCGGTGCCGGCACGGCCGCGGAGGGGACGGGTTCGCCGTCGCGCGCGGGCCGCGCCCGACGGCGTCGGTGCCGCCGGTCGCAGTCCACGCTAGGCAGGGGGCCCGCACTGGCAACCCGGGTCGGGACACGAGCCGCTCACCAGCGGTTGTGGACCTCCTCGGCCCAGCCGACGAGCCCGTCGAACCGCACCGGCGGGGTGGTCGCCTCGCCGTCGGGCGAGGTGAACGTGCCCGACCAGGTGCCGAAGCACTGGTCCGTCGACGACGACACGACGCCGAGGTGCGTGCGCGTGACCTTGGTGTGGAAGGGCTCGAACGTCGCGTCGAGCCCGCCCCCGGTCACGCGCCACGGTCGGTGCGGGTCGGCGAGGTCGTAGTCCCAGGCCAGCTCCTCGGGGAGGTGGTGGATCCTCCCGTCGAGGTGGACCGCGTTCTCGGTCGAGCCCGTGCCGACCGTCCAGCGTCCGCCCATCTGGACCCCGACGACCCGCCCGTGGCTCTCGCCCGAGCCCGCGCCCCAGTTCCACCGGACGTCGTACGGCCAGCGCCCACGGCCGTGGTCGAGGACGGCCCACGAGGGCCCCGCGGGGACGTCGACCGTCCGGCCGTCGACCCACAGCGTGCCGTGCGCCGGGCGCGCGACGTCCTTGACCGTGTACTGGAAGCGTGTGTCGCTCCACGGCACGACGACGGCGAGCCGCTCGTGCCCGGGCGGCAGCTCGGCGACGACGTCGAACGAGACGTCGCGGGTCCGCGCGCGCAGGCGCGTCCCGCCGTCGACCTCGTCGAGGTCGATCGCGAGGTTCTTCGCGCGCGCCCGGGCGGGTCCGTCCCCGAGCGAGCCTGGCAGCGAGACCCCGCGCGCCGGCACGACGGTCGCGTCGGCGCCCCAGGTGCGCCCGGACTCCCGGTCCAGGACCCAGACCTCGTGCACCGCCGCGTAGTCGAGCGACGACACCGTCAGGGCGAGGACGTGGGTCGGGGTGACGACGCCCCAGTACTCCCAGCGCTTGTTCCGGCCGGTGTGGCGGGTCCAGCGCCGCAGCCCGTCGCGGGCGATGCCGGACGTGTCGACGAGCGGCTGGCGCGCCCAGCCGACCGCACGTCGGTCGAGGCTCCCGTCGGGCAGGGTGAGCGCGACGCGCTCGGTGATCTCCGGGAGCGCCACCGCTCCACCTCCACGTGGTCCGGCTCGGGCGGCTCTGCGCGGCGGGCGACGGTGCCCGGTGCCCGGCCCGAGGAGCGAGCGGGCCGAGTCTAGGGGCTGCGGGGACACCAGCGGACGAGGTGACACTCTGTCCCGTCAATGTCACGTCCGCGCGGTCCGTTTCCCGGCGGGCGGGCCCCGGAGCAGGTGCCATGATCGGGAGCATGCCCCCGTTCTCCCCCCAGGACGTCGCTGCCGACACGGGCCGTGCCGCTGAGCCCGCCGCTGCCCCCGCGAGCGTCGTCGACCCCGGTCCCACCCCCGACCTGAGCCCCTACGACGCGCTCCTGCTCTACTCGTTCGGCGGGCCCAACAAGCCCGAGGACGTCGTGCCGTTCCTGCGCAACGTCACCGCGGGCAAGGGCATCCCGGACGCGCGCCTCGAGGAGGTCGGCGAGCACTACTACGGCTTCGGCGGCAAGAGCCCGATCAACGAGCAGAACCTCGCGCTCAAGGCCGCGCTCGAGGCCGAGCTCGCGCGCCGCGGCGTCGAGCTGCCGGTGGTCTGGGGCAACCGCAACTGGGAGCCGTACACGACCGACGCGATCGACGAGCTCGAGGCGCTGGGCGCGAAGAACGCGGTCGCGCTCGTGACGTCCGCGTACTCGTCGTACTCGGGCTGCCGGCAGTACCGCGAGGACCTCGCGGTCGTGCTCGACGGGCGTGGCCAGCTCGGCCCCGACGGCTCGACGGGCGTGCAGTTCGACAAGGTGCGCTCGTACTTCAACCACCCCGGCTTCGCGCAGGCGAACGTCGACGCGGTGCTCGACGGCTACGCGGCGCTCGCGGACAAGGGCGGCGACGGCTCTGCCGCGCGCCTCGTGTTCGTCACGCACTCCATCCCGGACACCATGGAGGCGGCGTCACGCATCTCGTTCGCGACGTACTCCGAGCAGCACCTCGACCTCGCGCGCGTGATCGCCGCGGAGGTCTCGGCGCGGCTCGGCCACGAGGTCGCCTGGGACCTCGCCTACTGCTCGCGGTCGGGCCCGCCGAGCCAGCCGTGGCTCGAGCCCGACGTGAACGACCACCTGGAGGCCCTCGCGCAGGACGGCGTCCGCGACGTCGTGCTCTCGCCGATCGGCTTCGTGTCGGACCACATGGAGGTCGCGTACGACCTCGACACCGAGGCGATGGAGACCGCGACGGGGCTCGGGATGACCGCGGTCCGCGCGGGCACCGTGAGCACGCGCGAGCCGTTCGTGCGCGGCCTGGTCGACCTGCTCGTCGAGCGCGCCGCGCTCGCGCGCGGCGAGACCGTCGAGGAGGCCACGGTGGGTGACCTCCCGGCGTTCCGGTCGGTGTGCGCGCCGGGCTGCTGCCTGCGCCGCGACGGCGAGCCGAGCGGAGTCCCGGCGCTGTGCAGCACGGACGTCCACAGCTGAGCCCGTACCGACGATCTCGCACGACCAGGAGGAGCCCCCGATGAACGACGCCGCGCGCGTCCCTACGGACCACGAGCAGATCAACACCACCATCCGCTACGCGATGTGGTCCGTCTTCGCGACGGCGGCGCCGCTGCCCGCCGACGCGGACGAGCGCGCGGGCCTCGTGGCCGACGCGCTGACCGCCGTCGGCGGCGGGGACGACCCGGCCGCCACGAACGGCGACCTCGTCGTGCGCGGCTGGTACGACGTCGCCGGCCTGCGCTCGGACGCCGACCTCATGGTGTGGTGGCACGGCCCGACGATCGAGTCCGTCCAGGGCGCCTACCAGCGCCTGCGCGCGAGCGGCCTCGGGGCGCACCTGGAGCCCGTGTGGTCGAACGCGGCGCTGCACCGTCCCGCCGAGTTCAACCGGGGCCACGTGCCGGCGTTCCTCGCGGGCGAGGCGCCGCGCGACTACCTGTCCGTCTACCCGTTCGTGCGGTCGTACGACTGGTACCTGCTGCCCGACGCCGAGCGCCGCACCATGCTGCGCGACCACGGCCTCGCAGCGAAGGACTACCCGGACGTGCGCGCCAACACGGTCGCGTCGTTCGCGCTCGGCGACTACGAGTGGATCCTCGCGTTCGAGGCCGACGAGCTGCACCGCATCGTCGACCTCATGCGCGAGCTGCGCGCCACGGAGGCCCGCCGCCACGTGCGCGAGGAGGTCCCGTTCTTCACGGGCCCGCGCACGACGCTCACGGCATGGGCGGACCGCCAGCCCCTGGCCTGACCGCGTGCTCGGCGGCGGGCGTGTCGTTCTCGGCTCGCGGGGACGGTGCCCGGCTCGTCTTGGCACGTACCTGCTCCCAGGATGCTCAGCATGCTGAGTGATGCCACGCTGGGGTCATGACCACCGCATCCGTCCCGGCCGGCGCCGTCTCCGCGCCCGCCCCCTCCGACCGTGTCCGCCAGGTCGTCGTGCTCGTCGGCTCGCTCGTCGCCGCCGGCGCCGCCGCGTACGGCGCCGGGGCGTTCGGCGGGACGGCCGTCGAGCAGACCGCCGGCGGCGCGCTGTCCTCGACCGCCACGCCCGTCGCGCCCGACAACCCCGCGTTCCGGATCTGGTCGCTGATCTACCTCGGCCTCTTCGTGTTCGCGGTCTACCAGGTGCTGCCGCGGCACGCGACGAGCCCGCGGCTGCGCGTGACCGCGTGGTGGGTCCTCGTCTCCATGATCCTCAACGCGGCGTGGATCGGCGTGGTGCAGGCCGGGTGGATCCCGCTCAGCGTCGTCGTCATCGCGGCACTGCTCGCGGTCAACGCGGTGGTCGTCGTGCGGCTCGTGCGCCGGCGGCCCGAGTCGACCGCGCAGGCCGTCGTGCTCGACGGGACCATGGGCCTCTACACCGGCTGGGTGAGCGTCGCGACGCTCGCGAACGTCGCCGCGGCGCTCGCGGACGCGGGTGCCGGAGACCTCGGGCTCGGCGCGACGGGCTGGTCGGTCGTGCTCGTCGTGCTCGCCGCGGCGCTGTCCGTCGCGTGGGCGGTGTTCACCGCCGGACGCCGGGCGGTCGCGCTCGGCATCGGTCTCGCGATGGCGTGGGGTCTCGCGTGGATCGCCGTCGGGCGGTTCCAGGGTCCCCTCGTCGACACGACCGTCGCGTGGACTGCGGCGATCGCGTCGGTGGTGGCGCTCGCCGCGGCCGTCGTCGTCCCGCGCCCTGCGAAGGCCTAGCCGGACCGCGGTCGCCGCGCCCGCCCCCGCGGCCGAACGTCCGTTGACGGAGCGCACCTGCACGACGCTATCCTCGCGCGAGGTCACCGTGGGACGCGGTGCGTGTGCGAAAGGCCGTGCATGTCCATCCACCTCCGCGCTGCCCTCAGCGTGCTCCTTCTCGTCGGCTTCTTCACCCTTGCCTTCGGCACTGTCATCGGTCTCGTCGTCCTGACGGTCTGGCTGCTCGTGGAGCACGACGGGGCCGGTGCGGGCGGGCTTGCCCTGCTCGCCGCCGTTCTGGGTGCAGGGCTGGGCATCGCCGTCCGGAGGGTGGCGCAGAGCGTGCGTGGAGTCCGGTCGTTCGGGACGGTGCTCACCGAGGACGACGCTCCGGAGCTGTGGGCGACGGTGGGCGAGGTGGCTAGCGCGGTGGGCACTCGGGCTCCTACGTCGATCCGGCTCACTTTCGAGGTCAACGCTTCGGTGAGCGAGGATGTGCGGCTGCTCGGGCTCACTGGGGGCACGCGCCGAATGGCCCTGGGCCTGCCGCTGCTGCAGGGCTTGGACGTGAGCCAGCTCCGTGCCGTCCTCGCGCACGAGATGGGCCACTTCTCCCGTCGGCACACCTATCTGGCACCCCTCGTGCGGCGAGGTGAGGCGCTGGTGGTCGCTTCTGTCCAGGAGCTTCGAGACAACCGCGTCGGACAGTTGCTGCTGAGTCCCTTCGCGCGGCTCTTCCTCCGGGTCTCGGCCGACGTCCGGCGGCGCCAAGAACTGGAGGCCGATGCGTTCTCGGTCCGCGTCGCTGGGCGCGACGTGGCCGCGAGAGCCTTGAGAGAGCTCGACGTCATCAGCACGACCTGGCAGGTCTTTCTCCACTCCTACGTGACGATCGGATGGGACGACGGTCTCGGGCCCCCGCCGGCCGAGCTGCTACCGGGCTTCGCGCTCATGACGCGGGGGTACGCCGCGGCCATCGGTGTACTCCGGGCCGAGGCGCCCTCGGAGGAGTCCTCACCGTGGGACGCGCACCCGTCGACGGCCGCGCGCCTCGTCGCGATGGCGACGACGCACGAGCCCCGCGCCGTACCGGTCGACAAGCGGCCGGCGTCCGTGCTCGTGCCGGACCTGGAACGGCATGCCGAACAGGTTGCCTGGGAGGAGTTCGCGTACGGGTCGCGAGCCGTCCTGCCCTGGGACCAGCTCGCCGCTGCGGCGTTGCCGCGCCACGACCAGCGGGAGGCGGACGTCGTCTACCGGGCGGTCGGGAGGCTGAGCGGGCGCGGGCGCGGCGATCTCGATGACCTCCTCGGCCTGCTGGCGACCGGCGGCGCGCCCGCTCTCGCGCGGGACGTCGCCCGCGGGCTCCCTGACGAGCGTCAGCGGGAGGTCCTTGTCGCGGGCGTCACGTGTGCGCTGCGTGCTGCGGCGGTCTGGTCAGGCAGCGCGTCATGGCAGCTGTCGTGGTCCGCGCCGACGACGCTCATCGACATCTCGGGCGAGCCGGTGGACTACGTGCATGTCGCCCGCCTCGCGGTGGATCCCGCGACGACGGACCAGGCACGGACAGTGCTGGCGGAGTGCGGCGTGGACCTGGCCGAGGGAGTGCAGGTCAGCGAGGGGGCGTCGATCGAGCGCTCGTCGGTGCTCACGGGCATCGCCAACGTCAAGGCGAACCGTCGGTTTCACGACCTCCTGGTCCTGGACACGGGCCTCGTCCTCGTTCCGTCGCCGGCGCGGGCGCTGGACGGTGCATTTCGCCTGCACCGGCTCCTGCGGTCTGGAACCCCCGCGCAGCTCGTCGCGCAGCACTGGTTCGTCCCGTACGACGCCGTCACGACGGTTCGCGTGCGCAAGGCGGTGCCTGCGCGGCTCGAGCTCGCGATGGTCGACGGATCGACCCTCCTTCTGCGCGAGACCTGGGGTGGTGCGCGACTCCACCCCTCGAGCAGCCGGACGCTTGTCGCGGGGGTGTCCTCGCACGCGCAGGTGGAGGAGGCGCCGGCGCGCTGACGGCGGCGACGGCCGGGCGCCGGCCGCCGTCAGCGCCGGCGTCAGGGGTAGAGCCCGCGGATCTGGTGGGCCTCCGCGACGCGCTGCACGCCGATGACGAGCGCGGCGTCGCGCAGGCTGAGATCTTCGCGGCGCGCGAGGCCGGCCACCTCGTCGTACGCGTGCAGCATGCGGTGCTCGAGCTTCTCGCCGATCTCCTGCTCGGTCCACCAGTACGCCTGGTTGGCCTGCACCCACTCGAAGTAGGAGACGACGACGCCGCCCGCGTTCGCGAGCACGTCCGGCACGACCGTCACCCCGTTCTTCGCGAGCACGCGGTCGCCCTCGGCCGTCGTCGGGCCGTTCGCGCCCTCGACGACCCAGCGGGCGCGCACCGTCCGCGCGGTGTCGCCGTCGAGCACGCCCTCCACCGCGGCCGGGACCAGCACGTCGACCTCCAGTGCGAGCAGCGCGTCGTTGTCGATCGGGTCCGCGCGGTCGAACCCGACGACGCTGCCCGTCTCCGCGACGTGACCGATCAGCCCGCGCACGTCGAGCCCGTCCGGGTCGTGGACGCCGCCGTACTGGTCGGAGACCGCGACGACGCGCGCCCCGCGCGCCGCGAACAGCGCCGCCGCGTGCGAGCCGACCTTGCCGAACCCCTGGATCGCGACGCTCACCTCCGACAGCGGCACGCCCGCCTCGTCGAGCGCCGCGGCGGTGACGTGCACGACGCCCGCGCTGGTCGCCGTCGTGCGCCCGAGCGACCCGCCCACGGTGATGGGCTTGCCCGTCACGACGGCCGGGATCGTGTAGCCCTGGTTCACCGAGTACGTGTCCATGACCCACGCCATGGTGCGTTCGCTCGTGCCCATGTCGGGCGCCATGATGTCCCGCTCCGGGCCGATCACCGGCATGATCTCCGACGTGTAGCGGCGCGTGACGCGCTCGAGCTCGGCCTCGGAGTAGCAGCGCGGGTCGATCGCGACCCCGCCCTTCGCCCCGCCGTACGGCAGGTCGACGATCGCGCACTTCCACGTCATCCACATCGCGAGCGCGCGCACCTCGTCGACGTCGACGCTCGGGGAGTAGCGCAGCCCGCCCTTGCCGGGGCCGCGTGAGACGTTGTGCTGGACGCGATAGCCGTGGAAGAGGACGGTGCGGCCGTCGTCTCGCCGCAGCGGGACGGCGACGTTCACCTCGCGCCGCGGCGTCGCGAGCATCTCGTGCAGGCCGTCGTCGTAGCCGAGGAAGCCGACCGCGCCCGCGAGCTGCGCGTGCGCGGTGTCGAGGGCGGACGCAGGGCCGGTCTGTCGGGTCGTGCGGGGAGTCGGGTCGTGCGGGGTGGGTTCGCCGCTCGTGAGTGTGGGCGGCACGGACGTCGTCGTCACGGTTCCTCCGGTTCGAGGTTCTCCTCGGTGCCGCGGGGGTGTGCGGCACCGAGGATCACGCTACCTCCGGAGCGGGCGCTCGCCGGTCATGCTCCCCGGCGGTGCCCGAGGGCGTCGATCGCGGCGAGCTCGTCCGCGGCGAGCGAGAACCCGGTCACCTGGAAGTTCGCCTCGATGCGCGACGGCGTCACCGACTTCGGGATGACGACGAACCCGTGGTCGAGGTGCCAGCGCAGCACGACCTGGGCAGGCGTGACGCCGTGCGCCGCGGCGACCTCCGCGAGGACCGGCGCGTCGAGGTCGGTGCGCTTGAACGGGCTGTACCCCTCGAGCACGACGCCGCGCTGCGCGAGCTCGTGCGCGAGGCGGTGGTCGTAGTCGGCGGGGCTCCACGGGATCTGGTCGACGGCGGGCGCCTCGCCGACCTGCTCCGAGATGACGTCCACCTGCTCGACCGAGTAGTTGCTCACCCCGATCGACCGCGCCTTGCCCTCGTTCCGCAGCTCGACGAACCGCTCCCAGACCCACGGCGACGCCTCGCCCGCCGGCGGCCAGTGGATGAGCCACAGGTCCACGTGGTCCGTGCCGAGGTCGCGCAGCGACGCCTCGAGCGTCTCGCGCTCGCGTCCCGCGGCGTCGGGCGGGAGCTTGGTCGTGACGAACACGTCGGCGCGGTCGACGGACGAGTCGGCGAGCGCGCGTCCGACCTGCGCCTCGTTGCCGTAGCCCGTCGCGGTGTCGACGTGCCGGTAGCCCACGTCGAGCGCGTGGCGGACGGCGCGGTACGCGTCGTCGCCCTCGGACTGCCACGTCCCGAGCCCGAGCAGCGGCATCGGGCCGCCGGGCAGGTCGACGGTCGGGACAGGGCCGGCGGAGGCGCCGGGGAAGGAGCTGGTGGAGGTCATGCCGCCAGTCTCCGTGCCCGTCGCCGTCGCTCGCCACCGCGCGCGCCTCGCCCCCGCCTCGCCCGCCCCTGGTGCTGAGCCGGCCGACATGCCCGGGTTCGGCGCCCGAGACGACCACAACCCCGGGTTCGGCGGGGGGAGGTGGGTGCCGTCAGCGGCGGGTGCGGCGGCGGTACTGGGCCGGGGTCTCGCCCGCGAGGCGCGCGAAGGTGCGCGTGAACGACGGCTGGTCGTAGAAGCCGCCCTCCGCCGCGACCTCGCCGATCGACGCCGCGCTCCCGGCGAGCAGGCGCGTCGCGTGGTCGACCCGGGTCCGCAGCACGAGCTGGCGCGGCGTCACGCCGTACACACGCCGCACGCGCCGGTCGAGCACCGCGGGCGTGGACCCGGCCGCCTCGGCGAGCCGCGCCGTCGTCCAGCGCGCCCCGAGGTCCGCCTCGACCGCGGCGACGAGCGCGGCGAGGGAGTCCATCGTCGCGTCGTCCGCCGCGCCCGCGCGCAGGTCGTGCGAGACGGAGACGATCCCCACGAGGTGACCGGCGTCGTCGTGCACGGGGAGCTTGGAGGTGAGGAACCAGCCCGACGTGCCGCCGAGCCGCCGGATGCGCTCGAGCTCGCCGCGCAGCGCGCGCCCGCGCAGCACCTCGGCGTCCTGCTGCTCGTAGCGCTCGGCGAGCTGCGCGACGAACAGGTCGCGCGCGCGTCGGCCCAGCACCGCGCGGCGGGAGCGCTCGTTGGTCCGCGCGACGAACACCGGGTTGACCGCGACGTACCGGCCCGTGACGTCCTTGGCGCAGAACATCGTGTCGGGCAGCTCGTCCATGAGCGCGACCATGGCGGGGCTGAGCGCGGCGAGGAGCGCCGCGCCCTCGGGCCACTGGTTGTCTCGGACGGGTGCCATGTCGCCCCGGATCGTACAAGACGAGTCACGGCGACCCGAGGCACCCTGGAGGGATGAGCAACGACGCGCCCGCCCGGCCGCTCCCCACCCCCGGAGCCGTCGGCGGAACGACCCTCACCTCCCCGGAGGACCTCGTCGAGGAGGCCGTCGCCCTGGCCGGCCGCTGGCTCGCAGCCAGCGAAGGTGCGGGTGACGCGCGCGCCCGGAGGACCGCCGAGCGGCTCGGCGCGCTCGTCTCCGACCCCGCGGGCCTCGAGCTCGCGGTCCGGTTCGTCGACGACGTCGCGCGCCCCCAGGACGTGCACGTCGCCGCGCGGGCGCTCGGTCGCCTCGGCGAGCTCGCCGGGAGCGCAGGCTCGTTCCTCGGGCCGGTCGACCGGACGCTGCTGCGCGTCGGGGCGGGCGTCGCTCCCGTGCTGCCGCGCGTCGTCGTGCCCGCCGCGCGCGTGCGGCTGCGCCAGCTCGTGGGTCACCTCGTGGCCGACGCCGGTCGCGGCCTCGGCCCGCACCTCGCCCGGACCCGGGCGGAGGGCTACGCGCTCAACGTCAACCTGCTCGGCGAGGCCGTGCTCGGCGAGTCCGAGGCGGACGCGCGGCTCGAGCGCACGCTCGCGCTCGTGCGGCGGCCCGACGTCGACTACGTGTCGGTCAAGGTGTCGTCCGTCGCGTCGCAGCTCGTCACGTGGGACCTCGACGGGTCGTGCGAGCGCGTCGTCGAGCGGCTGCTGCCGCTGTACCGGGCCGCGCGCGACCACGGGGTGTTCCTCAACCTCGACATGGAGGAGTACAAGGACCTCGCCCTGACGACCGCGGTGTTCCGCGAGATCCTCGCGCACGACGACCTGCACGACCTCGAGGCCGGGATCGTGCTCCAGGCGTACCTGCCGGACGCGCTCGGCGCGCTCGGCGGGCTCACGCGCTTCGCGACCGAGCGTGTCGCGGCCGGGGGAGCGCCCGTCAAGGTACGCCTCGTCAAGGGCGCGAACCTCGCGATGGAGGCCGTCGAGGCCGAGCTGCACGGCTGGCCGCAGGCGCCCTACCCCACGAAGCCCGACGTCGACGCGAACTACGTCCGCCTCCTCGACCACGCCCTGCGCGCGCCGCGGACCGACGCCGTCCGCATCGGCGTCGCGAGCCACAACCTCTTCCACGTCGCGCTCGCCGTGCTCCTCGGCCGGGCCCGCGGCGTGAGCCACGCGCTCGACGTCGAGATGCTGCAGGGCATGGCCCCCGGCGAGGCGCGCGCCGTGCGCGACGAGGTCGCGGCCGACCGCGTCGAGAGCGGCCCGCACGCGGGGCGGGGCGGGCGGGTCGTGCTGTACACGCCCGTCGTGCGCGACGAGGACTTCGACGTCGCGATCTCTTACCTGGTGCGCCGCCTCGAGGAGAACGCCGCCGAGCAGAACTTCCTGCACGCCATGTTCGCGCCCGACGGGTCGCCCGCGGGCAGCCCCATGGAGCGTCAGGAGGCCGCGTTCCGCGCGTCCGTGCGCCACGGCGTCCACTACACGGAAGCCGACGTGACCCCCCGCCGCCTTCCCCGCCCCGCCGTCGAGCCCGGGGTCGCTCCCGACGAGGCGACCGTCGTGGGGACAGGTCCCGGGTTCGGCACCGGGTTTGCGAACGCCGCCGACACCGACCCCGCCGTCGCGGCGTCGCGCGACTGGGCGCGACACGTCACCGGCCCGGACTCCGGGTTCGTCCCCGTCCGCTCGGCCGAGCTCACGTCCGCCGCGCAGGTGGACGACGCCGTCGCGACCGCCGTGCGCGCGACCGCGGCGTGGTCGCGGGTCGCCCCGGCTGCCCGGGCCGCCGCGCTGCGCGCCGTCGCCCGGCGGCTCGAGGAGGCGCGCACCGACCTCGTCGCCGCGATGGTGCACGAGCCGGGCAAGACCGTCGCCGAGGCCGACCCCGAGGTGAGCGAGGCCGTCGACTTCGCGACCTACTACGCGCGCTCCGCCGAGGACCTGGACCGCGTCACCGGGGCACGCTTCACGCCCGACGGCGTCACGCTCGTCACCCCGCCGTGGAACTTCCCCGTCGCGATCCCCGTCGGCGGGGTCCTCGCGGCGCTCGCGGCCGGGTCCGCGGTGCTCGCCAAGCCCGCGCCCCCGACGCCGCGCTGCCTCGAGGTCGCCGTCGAGGCGATCCACGCGGGCCTGCGTGACGCCGTCGCGGCCGCGCCGGGGGAATTCGCCGGGCTGGACGCGGGCTCGGTCACCGACGTCGTGCAGTACGTCCGCGTCCCCGACGACGAGCTCGGGACGCGCCTCGTCACGCACGACGACGTCGCGCGCGTCGTGCTCACGGGCTCGATCGAGACCGCGCAGCTCTTCGCGCGGTGGAAGCCGTCCCGGCCCGTGCTCGCGGAGACGTCGGGCAAGAACTCGCTCGTCATCACGCCGTCGGCGGACCTCGACCTCGCCGTCGCGGACCTCGTGCGCTCGGCGTTCGGGCACGCGGGGCAGAAGTGCTCGGCCGCGTCGCTCGCGATCCTCGTGGGGTCGGCGGGCGACCCGCGGACCGAGACGGGGCGCCGCGTGCGGCGCCAGCTCGTGGACGCGGTGCGCTCGCTCGCCGTCGGCCCGGCCACCGACGTCTCGACGACCATGGGCCCGCTCACCGAGCCTGCCTCGGGCAAGCTGCTGTACGCGCTGACGACCCTGGATCCGGGGGAGTCGTGGCTCGTGCGGCCGCGGCAGCGGGACGGCGGGCCGGACCTGGAGGGCCGCCTCTGGACGCCCGGCCTCAAGGAGGGCGTCGCGCCCGGATCGCCGTTCCACCTCACCGAGTACTTCGGTCCCGTCCTCGGGATCATGACGGCCGCGACGCTCGACGAGGCGATCGCGCTCCAGAACGCCGTCCCGTTCGGGCTCACGGGCGGCATCCACAGCCTCGACGACGCCGAGGTCGCGCGCTGGCTCGACGCCGTCCAGGTGGGCAACGCGTACGTCAACCGGCACATCACCGGGGCGATCGTGCAGCGGCAGTCGTTCGGCGGCTGGAAGCAGTCGGCCGTCGGGCCGGGCGCCAAGGCAGGCGGGCCGAACTACGTCGCGCAGCTCGGCCGCTGGGCCGACGCGCCGGGCGAGGGCACTGATAGTGGCGCCGTCACGTCGTCGGGCACCCCTGCCTCCGGGACCGCCACGCCCGACGCGGCACCGCCCGCGCGCGAGGCCTCGCCCGAGGCGTGGCTCGCGTGGGCGCAGGCCGACGACGCGCGGTGGTGGCAGCGAGAGTTCTCCGTCGGCCACGACCCCTCGGGCCTGCACGTCGAGTCGAACGTGTTCCGCTACCGCCCGGTCGACGTGCTCACCGTGCGCGTCGGGACCGACGCGCTGCCGGTCGAGGTCGAGCGCGTGCTGCACGCCGCGCGGACGGCGGGCGTGCCGGCGGTGGTCGTGCCGTCGGCCGGCGACGCGGCGGTGAGCGACGGCGACTTCGCGCGACGCGTCGCGTCGGGTGCTGTCCGGGGACGCGTCCGCGTGGTCGGGTCGGCGCCGGGCCTGCACGAGGCCGCCGCCGAGCGCGTCGGCGACGTGACCGTCCTGGACCACCCGGTCGTCGCGAGCGGACGCCGCGAGCTCCTCACGGTGCTGCACGAGCAGGCGGTCAGCCGCACCACGCACCGGTACGGCCACGTCAAGCACTGAGCCCGCGTCGCCACCGCGGGAGAGGCCCGGCCAGGACGGGTCGCTCCCGCGGTGGAACAGGCGCTACCGCGGGGCGACGGTGACGGAGGCCGCGTCGCGGAAGCCGCGCAGGCGTTCCGCCTGCTCGGCGACGGCGTCCGTGAGGCGCGCGTCCCACGGGACCCACGGGTCCGTGAGGACGGTGAGCCGTCGGCCCGACGCGCGGGGCCGCCACGTCCCGACGACCTCACCGTCCGCGAGCACGGCCCCGGGCCGGCCGAGCACACGCCAGAGGTCCTTGGCGCGGGACGCGTCCGGGACGAGCGTGACGCGGTCGCGGAGCTGGAGGGAGAGGTCGTAGGGGCCGACGAGCCGGACGACGGGCTCGCCCGCCGCGCGCGCGTCGCGGAGCCGCGCCGCGGCGCCGACGAGCCGCTCGACGTCGTCGGCCAGGACCCAGCGCTCGGCCGGGCGCGCACCCGGGTCGGCGTCGGCGACCTCGGCACGTACCGCATGCTCGGGCCAGTGGGTCCGCACCTCCTTGACCGGGGCGTCGAGGAACCCGGCGACGTCCTGGACGCTCGCCGCGGGGAAGAAGCGCAGGTAGCCGCGCACGACGTCGAGGCGCGGCACGGCCTCGGACCCGAGCCGGGCGTACAGCGGCGGTTCGAGGTCCGGGATCCGTCGCAGGACCGGTGGCGACGTCCCCGGCTCGAGCTCGAGGCCGGCCTGGAGCGCCGCGAGCCGGAACGTCTGCTCGTAGCTGTGCGTCGCGCCGCACGGGCGGCACCAGCGCAGGTAGGGCTCGTCGAGGCGCTCCGTCACCCGCGTCGAGAGGTCGCCCTTGACCGTGGGCGCGTCGACGAGCTCGCGCTCGAGCCGCGCCTCGGTGCGCAGCGCGTCGAGCACCGCGACGCCCGCAGCGCGCAGGGGCCGGCTCGCGTCGAAGACGCGCTTGGCGGCGTCGGCCTCCGAGAACGGGGCGGTCGCGACCGCGACGTCGCCCAGGTCCACGCGGCGGTAGACGTGCGGCGCGCCCCGCAGCGTCCAGGCGAGGGCGAGGTCCGGCGGCAGGCTGCCCGGCCGCACGTCCGGGGCGCCGCGGAGCGCGAGCGCCCAGGCGGCGCCGTCGGGCCCCGTGTCCTGCACGCCCAGGTCGAGCGCCGCGACGTCGACGGGCGAGGCGGCCGAGCCTGGCGCCCGGTCGAGCTGCTGGGCGTGCCAGCGGGCCGCGAGCACGTCGGCGCGCGAGATCGTGACGGAGGCCGGGGTCGGGTCCACGACCTCAGGCTACGGGCGACCACCCACCCTGAGCCGGGTCCGCCCGGCCCGCCGACGCCGCTCCCGACGCGCCTCGGCGCCGGGAGCGTCAGACCGAGTCGCGCTCGACGAGCTCCGGCGCGAGCACGTGCGACGCGATCTCGTCCCCGCGTCCACCGACGAGGTCGAGCAGGAGGTCCGTCGCGCCACGGACCATCTCGACCATGGGGTTCTGGACCGTGGTGAGCGGCGGGACCGTTGACGCGGCGGTCGCGAGATTGTCGAAGCCGACGACGGACACGTCGCGCGGCACCTCGCGACCGTGCGCCGCGAGGACGCGCAGCGCGCCCTCCGCCATGAGGTCGGAGGCGACGAACAGTCCGTCGACGTCGGGGTGCGTCGCGAGGATGCGTTCCATCGCCACGGCGCCGCCCGCGACGGCGAAGTCGCCGATCTCGACCGCGTCGTCGGGCAGACCGGCACCCTGGAGCACCTCGCGCCAGCCCGTGAGCCGGTCGACGCCGGCCGTCATGTCCTGCGGGCCGGCGATCGTCGCGATGCGCTTCCGCCCCGCCTCGACGAGCCGGCGCGCGGCCAGGCGGCCGCCCTCGACGTTGTCGACGTCGACGTAGAGCAGGTCGGGCGTCGGGCGGAACGGTCGCCCGACGAACACCGCGGGCAGCCGGGCGGCGAGCAGCGCCTCCTCGAGCTCGTCGTCGCGGTGGTGCGACGCGACGATCGCGCCGTCCACGTGCCCGCTGCTCAGGTACCGCACGATGCGCCCCGGCTGCTCGTCGGGCCGTGCGAACAGCAGCACGAGCTGGAGGTCCGTGCCGCCGAGCGCAGCGCTGACGCCGCGCATCGTGCCCGCGAGGAACGGGTCGGTGAGGATGCGCTCGTCCGGCTCGGGGACTACGAGGGCGATCGAGTCGGTGCGGCGGGTCACGAGGGAGCGGGCGGCGCGGTTGGGCGTGTAGCCGAGCTGGGCGACGGCGGCGTCGACGGCCGCCTGGGCCTCGGGCGACACGCGCAGGCCGCCGTTGATCGCGCGCGACGCGGTCGAGCGCGAGACACCCGCCGTCTGGGCCACCTCGTCCAGGGTCGGCGCGGAGCGCAGGCTGTTCATCAGGACAGTATCCCGCGCGCGCTCGCCCGACCGCACCGCCCCGCTCACCGTGTCGTCACTCCCCGGCGGCGGTGTCCGCGGCGGACGCGTCGCGCGCGGGGACGGCGTTGTCGCGCGCGACCTGCGCGTACCAGGCGCCGCTCGCCTTGACCGTGCGCTCCTGCGTCTCGTAGTCGACGCGGACGATGCCGAACCGCTTGGTGTACCCGAGCGCCCACTCGAAGTTGTCGAGGAGCGACCACGCGAAGTACCCGCGCACGTCCGCGCCGGCGTCGATCGCGTCGCGCGTCGCGCGCAGGTGCGCGTCGAGGAACTCGAGCCGGTCCTGGTCGTCCACCGCGCCGTCCTCGGCCACCTGGTCGGGGTAGGCCGCGCCGTTCTCGGTGATGTACATCGCCACGCCGCGCGGGCCGGTGAAGTCCTGCTGGAGGCGCGTGAGCAGGCGCGTCAGCCCCTCGGGCTGCACCTCCCAGCCCATGTCCGTGCGGGGCAGGCCGCGCGAGCGGTCGTGCGCGTCGTCCGCGGCCGGGAAGGGGGACGCCGTCGAGCGCACCGGCGCGTCGTCCGCGGGCTCGTCGCGCACGCCCTCGGGGCGCGTCCCGCCGCCGGCCTCGGTCGCGGGCAGCGGGTGCCCCGACACGGCGCCGCCGTTGTAGTAGTTCACCCCGAGCGTGTCGATCGGCGTGGAGATGATCTCGAGGTCGCCGTCCTTGACGTGGTCGAGCAGCCCGTAGGGCGCGACGTCCTCCAGGACGTCCGCGGGGTACTCGCCGTGGAAGACGGGGTCGAGGAAGATCCGGTTGAACTGCCCGTCGATGCGGCGCGCGGCGTCGACGTCGGCCGGGTCCTGCGGGTCGACCGGGTCGGAGACCGTGAAGTTCAGCGTGAGGCCGAGGTTCGCCTCCGGCGCGCGCTCGCGCAGCGCCTGGACGGCGAGGCCGTGGCCGAGCAGGAGGTGGTGCGCCGCGGCGAGACCGTCCTCGCGCGACTGGCGGCCGGGCGCGTGCACGCCCGCCGTGTAGCCGAGGAAGGCCGAGCACCACGGCTCGTTGAGCGTCGTCCAGACGCCCACGCGGTCGCCGAGCGCCTCGTGCATCGTCACGGCGTACTCGGCGAAGAGGTAGGCCGTGTCGCGCGAGGTCCAGCCGCCCTTCTCCTCGAGCGCCTGCGGCAGGTCCCAGTGGTACAGGGTCAGCCACGGCAGGATGTCCGCGCCGAGCAGCTCGTCGACGAGGCGGTCGTAGAAGGCGATGCCCGCCGGGTTGGGCGCGCCGCCGTCGGGCCGGACGCGCGCCCACGACGTCGAGAACCGGTACGTGCCGAGGTTGAGCTCGCGCATGAGCGCGACGTCCTCGCGGTACCGGTGGTAGTGGTCGCACGCGACCATGCCGTCGTCTCCGTTCACGACAGCGCCCGGGACGCGGGCGAACGCGTCCCACACCGAGTCCGTACGGCCGTCGGTGTGCCCCGCGCCCTCGATCTGGAACGCGGCGGTCGCGGCCCCCCAGAGGAAGCCCGGGGGCATCTCGACGCGTCCGGTCGCGGTCGCCGGGTTCGGGAGGAGGGGCGCGGACGGGACGAAGCTGGTCATGGGTCGATTGTCCTTCGAGAGGTCGAGGATTGGCGCGCGGGCGGGCCGGTGGGCCCGCCCGCGCGACGGTCTGCCGCGCGGGCGTCGCGCACCGGGGTGGTGCGCGGCCGCGCGGTGGCGCCGGGCGTCAGCCCTTGACGGCGCCCTGCATGATGCCCGCCACGAGCTGGCGGCCGGTGAAGATGAAGATGACGATCAGCGGCAGGGTCACCAGGAAGATCCCCGCCATGACGAGCGAGTAGTCGACGAAGAAGTTCGCCTGGAGGGACCGGACGACCAGCGGCAACGTCGGGTTGTTCTGGTTGAGCACGATCGACGGCCAGAAGAAGTTCGTCCACTGCTGCACGAAGGTGAACAGACCGAGCATCGCGGCGGCAGGGCGCGCCGCGGGGAGCGCGATGGACCAGAACGTGCGGAACATCGACGCGCCGTCGACGCGGGCCGCCTCGATGAGCTCGTAGGGCAGCGCCTCGCCGAGGTACTGCGTCATCCAAAACACGCCGAACGCGGTGACGAGCGCCGGCACGATGACGGCCTGGAGCTTGCCGATCCACCCGAGGTCCGACATGAGGATGTACATCGGGATGACGCCCAGCTGCGTCGGTACCGCCATCGTCGCGATGACGAACACGAGCAGCGGCCCGCGGCCGCGGAACCGGAGCTTGGCGAACGAGAAGCCGGCGAGCGTCGAGAAGAGCACGACGGACAGCGACGTGAGCACCGCGACGACCACCGAGTTCCAGGCGGCCTTCCAGAAGTTGATCGCGTCGGAGTTCATGACCTCGGCGAACCGGTCGAACAGGCTCGCGTCCGGCAGGAGCTGCGGCAGCGCGCTCCGCGAGATCTCCTCCGGCGTGGAGGACCCCAGGATCAGCGTGAAGTACAGCGGGAAGATCGAGACCAGCAGGACGACCCCGAGGATCGTGTAGGTGACCCAGCGGGGGCGGCGCTGGGTACCGCCGACGTTCTTGCCGGCACCACGGCGTCGGGCGGCGGCGCGGGCCGCGCCCGGGCCGGCGGTCTGGGCGATGACGGGGACGGAGCTCATCGCTTCCTCCGGTCGGTCGTGCGGGCGGCGGTCGGTGCGGACGCCTGGTCCCCGGCGGCGGAGCGCTGGGCGGACATGGCGCCCTCGGCGCGCAGGCGCTTCTGGGTCTCACGACGCCGTCTGACCCACCGCGGCGGGCGCGGCTGGGCGTTGGAGGTGGCGATCCGCCGGGTCACGAGGAAGTTGATCATCCCGATGACGAGGATGAGGAGGAACAGCAGCCAGGCGACCGCGGCCGCGCGGCCGAAGTTCTTCTGGTTGCCCCACGCGACGTCGTAGAGGTACAGCACGGTGGTCATCCACTGCCGGTCGGCGCCGCCGAGGCCCTGCGCGTCGTACATGCGCGGCTCGTCGAAGATCTGGAGGCCACCGATGGTCGACGTGATGACCACGAAGATGATCGTCGCGCGGATCTGCGGGACGGTGACGGAGAAGAACTGGCGCACGCGGCCGGCGCCGTCGATGATCGCGGCCTCGTACAGCTCGCGCGGCACGGCCTGCATCGCGGCGAGGAAGATCAGCGCGTTGTAGCCCGTCCAGCGGAAGTTCACCATCGACGCGATGGCGACGTGGCTCGCGAGCGCGTCCGCGTGCCAGCGGATCGGCTCGATGCCGACGAAGCCGAGGAGCTCGTTGATGAGGCCGTACTGGTCGGCGAAGAGGCGGCCGAAGATCATCGACACCGCGACGGGGGCGACGACGTAGGGGAGCAGGACCCCCATGCGCCAGAACGTGGCGGCACGCAGGTTCTGGTCGAGCAGCGCGGCGATCGCGATGGCGGCGATGACCTGCGGCACGGAGGAGAGCAGGAAGATCGAGAACGTGTTGCGCAGCGACTTCCAGAACGTGGGCTGCGCGAGGACGTCCGTGTAGTTCTGCAGGCCGACGAAGTCGCCCTGCCCACCGAGCAGGTTCCAGTCGTAGACCGACACCACGGCGGTGTACACGAGCGGGAAGAGCCCCGTGATCGCGAACAGGATGAAGAACGGCGAGATGTAGAGGTAGGGCGAGACCTTGACGTCCCAGCGGCTCAGGCGCTGGGAGAAGCCGACGCGGCGCGGCGTGCGCGGCGACGGCCCGCTGAGCCCGGGCGTGGGCTGGGTGGGCGAGAGGACGGCCATGTGGGATTCCTGGGCTGCTGGGTGGCTGCCGGGTGGCTGCCGGGGCGGCTGCGGGCGGAGCGCCCGGTGGGTCGACGCGAGCGGGGCCGGGGCGGCAGGTCGTGCCGCCCCGGCCCCGTCAGGTCACAGGCCCAGGTCCTGGAAGGACTGGAGCGTCTTCTGCCACGAGGCCGCGGCGTCGTCGGTCTTCTCGACGTCCACGCGCTTGATGCCGTCCTGGACCGTCGTGTGGATCGCGAAGTAGTTCGCGCCCTTGAACGGTGCGCTGTCGATGCCGGCCGCGCGGGCGGCGAAGATCTCACCGACGGGCGCGTTGTTGAAGAAGTCGTTGGTCGTCGACTTCACCTCGTCCGTGCTCTGCACCTCGACCTGGGACGGGAACGTGCCGGCGTTCGAGAACGCGATGGTCTGCTGCTCGGGGGCGGTCAGCCACGCGGCGAGCTCCTTGGCCGCCTCGGCGTGCGGGCCGGAGGCCGGGACGGTGAGGAACGAGCCGCCCCAGTTGAGACCGCCGCCGGGGAAGACGTCGGCGACGTTCCAGCCGGTGACGCCGCCGGCGCGCTCCTCGATGGGGCCGGTCATCCAGGACGGGCAGATCATCGTCGCGAAGCCGTCGTTCTGGAACGCGGCGTCCCAGTCGGGCGTCCACTGCTCGAGGCCCGCGGAGAGCTCGTTGGTCGTGGACTGCTCGACGACCGTGTTGTAGATGTCGATGATCGGCTGGTTCGTCGCGAGGTCCTTGGGCGTGCCGTCGGACTCCTCGTAGGCGTTGTCGATCTGGTTGACCATGCCCTGCGAGATCGACATGGCGGAGTCGTACCAGGCCGCGTCGCTCGCCTCGACGAAGGTCTTGCCCGCGGCGAAGTAGTCGTCCCACGTCGCGTCCTCGCCGCCGAGGAGCTCCGCGACCTCGGCGGGGTCGGTCGGCAGGCCGGCGGCCTCGAAGAGGTCCTGGCGGTAGCAGATCGCGCTCGGGCCGATGTCGGTGCCGTAGCCGATGAGCTTGCCGTCCGCCGTCGTGGCCTGCTGGACCTTCCAGTCCAGCCAGCGGCCGTCGAGCTCCGGGTCGGCCAGGTCGGTGAAGAGGTCGGGGAACTGCACGAGCTCGGGGATCCAGTCGACCTCGATGGCCTCGATGTCCGCCAGGCCCTCGCCGCCTGCGGCGAGCTTGGTGGTGAGGTTGGTGCGCGCGTCCTCGGACTTCGCCGCCTTGGTCTGCTTGACGGTGACGTTCGGGTGCTCCTCCGTGTACGCGGCGAGGAGCTCGTCGCTGTAGCCGAAGTCGTTGAACGTGGCGACGGTCAGCGTGATCTTCTCGCCGTCGCCGGAGCCCGTCTCGTCGTCGTTCGAGCCGGAGCCGCTCGAGCACGCGGTCAGGGTGAGGGTGATGGCCGCGAGGCCTGCGACGGCGGTGATCGCCTTGCGGGGCCGGCGGGTCGTACGGGTGCTGCTCAGCACGGTGACTCCCTTGTCGGTGGGGCGGGGTCGTGGCAGCGCTCCCACCTCCAATGTGGTAGCGCTTCCACACAACGGAGTGATCGTGCTTTCCCCGCCGAACCCGTGTCAAGCGCCGATCACCCTCGACGCAGTGTGGTCGCGCTCCCACACATGCATAACCGCAGGTCAGGGCGCTTCTCGCGCCTACCGATCGGTCGGGTTCGGCGGAAATCGTTACCGGTTCGAGACCGCCTCCGCGGGCGCGCGAGGGTCGGCGCGCGACCTCAGCGGGCGAGCCACTCCCGGCCCGCCGCCTCCTCAGCCGCCAGGGCGGCGCGGACCGCCTCCGCGGCGGCCTGCTCGATCGCGCCACCGAACAGCGGCACCGAGGCCTTCACCTCGCCCGCGTAGCGCTCCACGGTGCCGTCGCCGTCGGGCGAGAGCGTGACCGTGCCCGTGAGCCGCACCGGGGCGCCGGTGATCTCGAGCGAGACGGTCCCGGACCGCTCGCCGTCGCGCTCCGGCTCCCACGCCTCCGCCTGCCGGATCTCGAGCTGGCCCCCGACGAAGGACCGGACGTGGGCCGGGATCTGGTCGGTGGGCAGGGTGCGGCGGACCGTCACCGTGAACCCGTCGACTGCGCCGCCCGTGACGTCGACCTGCTCGACGTGGGCGCCGTCACCACCCGAGCGTGCGGCGCGCCAGCGGACGAACTCCTCGTCGGCGAGCATCGCGCCGACCACGGGGACGGCGGCGGGGTAGCGGAGCTCGACGCTCAGGTGCACGGGACCTCCTCGGGCCACGGGCCGACCTGCCGCCGACCCGTGCAGGTCGGCCGCCGGGCCGGTCGGCGGGTTCGGGCGACCGCGCGCGCGGGCGCTGAGGGGACTCTACCGGTCCGACCCCCTTACGCTGGGGTCCGTGTCTGCCATGAGTGACCTCATCTCCCGCCACGCCGACCTCAGCCCGGCGGACAACGAGTGGTTGCACCTGCTCGTCGGCGACTGGCAGGTGATCTCCGACCTCGCGTTCGCCGACCTCGTCCTGTGGCTCCCCACGTCCGACGGCAACTTCGTCGCGGTCTCGCAGTGCCGTCCGTCGACCGGCGCGACCGTCCACTACGACGACATCGTGGGCTCGCTCGCCCCCGAGGGGCAGCGCCCGCAGCTCGAGCGCGCGCTCACCGAGGTCCGCTCCCAGCGTTCGCGCGAGCCGCGCTGGTTCGGCGCGTACGCGGTCCGGGAGGAGGCGATCCCCGTCCTGCACGCCGGGCGCGCGATCGCCGTCGTCGCGCGGCAGACCAACCTCGGCAGCGGACGCACGCCCTCCCGCCTCGAGCTCAACTACGTCGAGGCCGCGGACGACCTCATCGCGATGATCTCGCGCGGGGAGTTCCCGTTCCCCAACGCCGCGACCGGACCGCGCCGGGGAGCTCCCCGCGTCGGTGACGGCCTCATCCGGCTCAACTCCGAGGGCGAGGTCCTCTACGCGAGCCCCAACGCGCTGAGCTGCTTCCACCGCCTCGGGGTCATCGGCCCGCTCGTCGGGCGCTCGCTCGCCGAGGTGACCGCCGACCTCATCGAGCACCAGACCCCCGTCGACGAGTCGCTCCCGCTCGTGGTCATGGGTCGCGCGCCGTGGCGCACGGAGATCGAGGCGCAGCGCGTCGCGCTGTCGCTGCGTGCGCTGCCGCTCACCGAGTCGGGGCAGCGGATCGGCGCCGTCCTGCTGTGCCGCGACGTGTCCGAGCTGCGGCGCCGCGAGCGCGAGCTCATCACCAAGGACGCGACGATCCGCGAGATCCACCACCGCGTCAAGAACAACCTGCAGACCGTCGCCGCGCTCCTGCGCCTGCAGGCCCGCCGCATGGACGTGCCCGAGGCGCGCGCGGCCCTCGAGGAGGCGATGCGCCGCGTCGCGACGATCGCGCTGGTGCACGAGAGCCTGTCGCAGACGCTCGACGAGGAGGTCGAGTTCGACGACATGGTGGGCCGCGCCCTGCGCCTCGCCGCCGACGTCGCGTCCGCCGACACGAGCGTGCGCACCGTCCGGACCGGGAGCTTCGGCCTCGTGCCCGCGGAGGACGCGACGCCGCTCGCGCTGATCCTCACCGAGCTCGTCACCAACGCGGTCGAGCACGGGCTCGCGAAGCAGGACACGGGGACCGTCGAGGTCGCGGTCGAGCGCGAGGGCTCGGCCCTGCGCATCGTGGTCGCCGACGACGGCATCGGGATGCCGGACGGTGACGTCGCCCGCGCGGGCAAGGCCGCGAAGAGCGGGCTGGGCACGCAGATCGTGCGCACGCTCGTGACGAACGAGCTCGGCGGCACCATCGAGTGGTCGCCGCGCCCCGGTGGGGGGACGCAGGTCGTGCTCGCGCTCGTCCTGCGGGACGGCGCGCGCCAGGGCTGACGGTGCGCCGACGTCCGCGGAGCGTCGGGTCGGCGCGTCGGGCGGTCGTGGAGCCCGCGTCGCGCGGTCGAGGTCGTGGGGCCTCGGGTCGCCCGGCAGGGGCGGGGAACGCGAACGGGCCGCCACCCGGAGGGTGACGGCCCGTGTCGGCGAGCTTGGTGCTCGACGCCCGGAGGCGGAGCGGTGTCAGCCGGCGCGGCGAGCGCGGGCCGTGCGGCGCTTGAGGGCGCGGCGCTCGTCCTCGGAGAGGCCGCCCCAGACGCCTGCGTCCTGCCCGGACTCGATGGCCCACTTCAGGCACGTGTCGACGACGTCGCAGCGACGGCACACGGCCTTCGCCTCCTCGATCTGCAGGAGCGCGGGCCCCGTGTTGCCGATCGGGAAGAAGAGCTCGGGGTCTTCGTCGAGGCATGCTGCGCGGTGGCGCCAGTCCATGGTCGTCGTCTCCTTGGCTGTGGGTGAGCCTGGTCGCGAGGTGATGACTCGTCGCGTTGCGCACCGGGCAGGGGGCTGCCCGGACCAGGGCTCGAGGCGGGGGTGATTGATGCTTGAACCAGGTTCACACCTCGTGAAGCGCAGCACAAGGGGTTACGAGAAAGTTTCCGTCGCATGAATCGTGAGGTCTTCGTCACACGGGTGTGAAGCCGCAGGTCGGCGCGTAGGCTGGGTGATCGTGCCCCCTCGCAAGACGCCCGCGGACCAGCCCGAGCCCCGACCCGTCACGCCCGGCGCGGCGTCCGGCGGTGCCTCCGACGACGCGTCCCGACCGCCCGCGCTGACGGCACTGCTCGCGGGTGTCGGCGTCGAGGTCCTCGCCCTCGTGGTAGGTGCCGCCGTCATCCTCGTGGAGCTCGTCGGCGGTGGTTCGCAGTCCGTCGGGGTCAGCGCCTTCCTCGTCGTCTTCGCGCTGGGTGTCGCCGCGGTGCTCGCCGCGAGCCTGCGCGGGCTCCTCCAGGGTCGGCGCTGGGCGCGGTCGCCCGTGGCGACCTGGCAGATCCTGCAGGCCGTGGTCGCCGTCAGCTCGCTCCAGGTCGGGGTCACCCCGTGGGTCGTCGTCGCGCTCGTGCTCGCCGTCGCCGTGCTCGTCCTGCTCATGCTGCGCCCGGTGGTCGAGGCGACGACCCGGGACGCCCGCCCCGACGCCTGAGGGCGGGCGCGTCCGGGCTCGTGCGCCGCGCGACGGGCTCACGGCGTCGCGACCTGCACGGGGGTGAGACGCGACCCCCGCACGAGGACGCCGCGCCCGGGCCGGGGCCGGCCCGGGTCGGCGAGCAGGTCGACCCTGTGCCCGAACACCTCGCCGCTGCCTCGCTCGCCCGGCGCGAGGACGATGCCCGTGCGGGTGCCACGCAGGTCGGCGAGCGCCCCGCGCAGCGCCGTCGCGGCGCCGCCCGTCGTCGCGGAGGCGAGCAGCACGAGTCCGTCCCGGCACGCCGTCGCCAGCCGGTCCGCCTCGAGCACGCAGAGCTGGGCGAGGAGGTCCAGGTCGTCGACCACGACCGTGCCGGGCGCGCCGGCGCCGCTGATCGTGTCGAGAACCGCGCCGAGCTCCGCCGGGGCGTAGCGGCCCACGTGGTGGGCCCCGGCACCGGCCGCCACCGCGGCGAGCGCGTCGTCGCGAGCCACGACCGCGCGGAGCGCCCCGGAGCGTGCGACGTGCCGGGCGAGGAGCGTCAGCGCGCTCGTGCGGCCGCTGCCGGGCGGCCCCGCGACGAGCGCACCGCGCGACACGTCCAGGCAGACCGTCGTCGCGTCGTCGCCCCCGAGCCCGACGGGCACGAGCAGACCGGGGTCCGCCCCGGGTCCGACCCCCGTCGCGGCGCGTCCCGGACGAGTGTCCGTCGCGGGGTCGGCGAGCTCTGCGGACCGGACCCGGTCGGGGAGCCGGAGCAGCCGTACCCGGCCCGGCGGCACAGCCGCAGCCGGGCCGGCGCCCGCCGCGTCGCGGCCCCGGGCGCCGGGTGTCGGCCCGTCGACGTCGGGGAGCGCGACCTGGCACAGGAGCGGCTCGCCGGGCCCGAGCCACACGGCCCGTCCCGGCGCCCCGCCCTGCCCGGCGAGCGGGGTCGGGACGCCGCGGGACACGTCGTCGTGGCGGTCGCGCGACGCCAGCACGCACCGCACGCCGACGAGCGACACGAGCCCGCCGACCGTCGGCCCGCTCCCGCTCACGACGAACGCCGCGGGGGAGTCGGCGAGGGCGTCCCCGAGCGCGTCGGCACCCGCCCCGTTCGCCACCGCCGCGAGCGTGGCACGGACGGCCTCGACGTCGTCGACCAGGACCAGGACCCGCCCGGCGGCCGCGCCGTGGCCCGGTGGCCGGTCCTGGCCGTCGTCGTGCCCGACGAGGAGCCGCAGGAGCCGGACGAGGCGTCGAGGGTCGGTGCGGTCGACCACGGTCCCCGCCGCCGGGTGGCTGCCGAGGTCGCCGAACCGCGACCCGACGGCGTGCACCGTCCACCCGCGCGCCAGGGCTGCCCGTGCGAGCGTCCGCAACGCGGTCGTGCGGCCCGACCGGGCGCCGCCCAGCACCGCGAGGTGCCCGTCGCGCGGGTCCCAGCGCACGACCTCGCGGCGCTGCGACGCGGGCAGGTCGCCCAGCGCGACGGGCAGGCCGTCGCCGCCGGTGCTGTCGTCCGGTGCGTCGGCGAGGTCCGCGGCCCGGACCGACGTCGGGAGCGCAGGCAGCCACGGAGGTGGGGAGTGGGGTCGTGCGGACCCGCCGGCGGCCTCGCGCGCGGCGTCGACGAACCACGGCACGAGGTCCTCCGCGGCGGGCGACCCGACCCGCCCCGGCAGCGGACCGCCGTCGTCCGGCGCGGGCTCGGGTGCTCGTCCGGAGCCCCACGCGGGCGCGAGGCGCACGAGCGCGTCGGTCGACGGCGGTGGCGCCCCGGCACGGGCGCACTGCACCGCGAGCGGCGGCTCGGCGCCGCGGCGCAGGACGAGCCGACCCGGCGTCGAGGCCGGGACGAGCGCGGCGAGCGGCGACTCCACGACGTCCCGCGAGTCGGCGGCGTCGACCACCCGCAGGGCGAGGCGCAACGTGATGTTGGCGCGCACGTCCGCACCGACCGCTCCGGCGGGTCGCTGGGTCGCGAGCACCAGGTGCACGCCCAGCGAGCGGCCCTGGGCGGCGATCCGCAGCAGACCCGGGAGCAGGTCGGGGAGGTCGTCGGCGAGCGCGCGGAACTCGTCCACCACGACGACGAGCCGGGGCAGGCGTCCTCGCGGCAGGTCGTCGACGTCCGTCGCGCCGACCGTCGCGAGGACGCGCTCGCGACGGTGCAGCTCGGCCCGCAGTCCCGCGAGCGCGCGCCCGGCGAGGCCGGGGTCGAGGTCGGTGACCTGGCCCACCACGTGCGGCAGCCCACCGCAGGCCCCGAACGACGCTCCACCCTTGAAGTCGACCAGCGCGAACGACAGCTCGTCCGGCGACCGCCCGAGCGCGAGCCCGACGACCAGGGTCTGCAGGAGCTCCGACTTCCCCGCGCCCGTCGTCCCGGCGACGAGCACGTGCGGGCCGTCACGGACCAGGTCCACGGGCACGGCGTCCCCGCCCGGCCCCGCCCCGAGGACGACGCGCAGCCCGTTCCCGTCCCGGCGTGCCGCGGTCTCCCAGCGCCGCCGGACCCAGCGGACGAGCTCGTCGGGGTCGGACGGCGCGTCGAGCAGGTGGCCGAGCGCGACGTCCCCCGGCAGGGCGGGCGACGTCGGGTCGCCCGGGTCCGGCTCCTCCGGGTCCGCCCCGACGAGCCGACCGAGGTGGTCCGCGGCGGCGAGCCGTCGCGTCAGGCCGGTGGCCCATCGGTCGCTCACACCGACGTGGTCGCGCGCGGTGCGAGCGCCGTCCGGACCCGTGACGACGGCGAGCGTGCCGGTCACGTCGAGCACCGTGCGGCACCAGGCCGGCACCTGCCGTGCGTCGTCGACCACGAGGAGCACGTCGGTGCCGGTGGGGCGGAGCCTGTCCCAGGCTCGCGTGAGGGCGCCCGGGGGCGGTGCGCCGTCGACGACGAGCACGGCCCTCCCGGACCGCGGCGCCGGGACGTCGTCGAGGGCCGGGCTCCAGGACGCGCCCGGGAACCAGCGGCACCACGCCCAGTCCCGCGCGCGGCCGTGCGCGTGCACCGTCGGCGCGACCCCTGAGGCCAGGAGCTCGGCGAGCACGGCCCGGGCCGCGGCGAGCGCCCGGTCCCGCGGGCCGACGACGGCGGCGCACCCGTCGGGGAGCCGCGCCGCGGCGGGCGTCCCGGCCGGTGCGGCGACCGCGTCGGCGGCGACGGGGTGGGAGCGGGGCGTCCCCCTGGCCGTGCCCGTGGCCGGTGCGGTGACGGCGACGGCCGCCCACGTGAGGACGTCCGCGGGTCGGGGCCGCAGGGGGTCGACCGGGGCTCGGGCGTCCTCGTCGTCCGCGTGCCGGGCGTCCCCGATCCGACCCGGACCGACCGTGCCCCGGTGGGCGGCCGACCGTGCTGCCCGTCGCCTGCGCGCCTCCACGAGCGCCGGGACGAGGAGCGCCAGCGGGCCGACGAGGGCGAGCAGCGCGTAGAGGGGCTGGCGGAAGGTGACGGCCAGGGCGAGCGACGCGACCGCGGGCGTGAGCGCGGTCGCGAGGTGGGCGGCGCTCGGGCGACCCGGGTCGTCGCGGCGGGACGTCGGGGCGGTCGGGCCGGTGCGCGGTCCGTGCGCGAGGAGGGGGCGTGGCCGGAGCGCGTACGCGCCGTGCGGGGTCACGAGGACCTGCCCGGGCCGCCACACGGTCCGCCGCCACCGTGCGACCGTGCGGCCGGCCCTCGCGGCGCGGGCGACGGGGACGTCCGCGTCGTCCGGCACGCGCCGGGTACCACGCGGGGCGCGGACCCGGACCCGCGGGCCCCGCCGACCGGTGCGCCACCGGACGTCGAGGTCGTCCAGCGAGAGCCGGCCGCGGGCGGTCGCCGCCACGGGCACCAGTCGCCCGGAGTCGGCACCGCAGTGCACCGCGAGGTGCAGCGGAGCGGCGAGCACCTCGTCGGCGCGGCGCGGGTCGCCGACCGGCTGCTCGACCGCCGACGACCGGGACCGCGGCCGTGCCACGGCGACGGTGGCGCCGGGGAGCAGCGGGCGCGTGCCGCACCGCTGGTCGTCGTCGACGGGGACGCCGTCCACGACCAGCGGCGCCGTCCGCAGCTCGGGCCGGCACGTGAGCTCGGCGAGCGTCTCCCGGGCGTCTCCGAGGCGGGTTCCGACGCCCAGCAGGACGTCGGCACCCGGGAGGACCGTGACGCGCACCGCCGCCTCGGCCGGGTGTCGGACGGCGGAGGGCACCCGCGGCGGACCGGCGTGGCGGACGTGGAGCGAGGACGCGAGGGGCACGCCGCGATCGTGCCCGAGGCGGGTGCCCCGGCGACGGGCGCGAGCGCGCCCCTGTGGACGGTGGTCCGTCCACAGGGGCGCGCGTCGGCCGTCAGGCCCGGCGAGGAGCGGCTCAGTCCACGGCGAGCGCCGCGACGGGCGACGTGCGTGCGGCCGTCCGGCCGGGCACGACCGACGCGACCAGCCCCGCCACGAGCGCGACGACGAGCACGAGCGCGACGTCCCGCCACGGCACCGCGAGCGACACGTCGCCCATGACGCTCAGCGCCGTCGCCGCCCCGGCCCAGCCGTACAGGACTCCGAGCACGATGCCGAGGACCGCCCCGACGCCCGCGATGAGCATGCCCTCGATCGCGAGCATCCACCGCAGCTGTGCCCGGCTCAGGCCGATCGCGCGCAGCGTCGCGGACTCGCGGCGCCGCTCGATGACCGAGAGCGACAGCGTGTTCGCCACGCCGATGAGGGCGATGACGACGGCGACCGCGAGGAGACCCACGATCACACCGAGGATCGTGTCGATGACGCTCTGCATCGCGGCACGCTCGACCGCGATGCCGGCCACCTCGACGGGCGTGTCCGACTCGACGATCGCGTCCTGGATCGCGGGCACGACCTGCGTCGCGTCGCCCGTGTCGTCGAGCCCGACCCACAGCCGCGACACGACGGCGTCCGGGGCCAGGGTCCTCGCGTCGTCGGCGTCGAGGAGCCAGCCGTCCCCGATGGCACCGACGTGCGCGGTCACCTCGAGCGTCGACCCGTCCGGACCTGTGAGCTCCAGCGTGTCGCCCTCGGCGACGTCCCAGGCCTCGGCGTCGCCCGCGGGGACCATGACGGTGCCCGGCGCGAACGCGGCGAGCACGTCGGGCGAGCGCACGACCGCGCGCGCCTGGTCCGGGTCGACCCCGTGCATCGTCATCTCGGCGCCGTCGAGCAGCGTGACCGTCACGCCGGAGAGCTC
The DNA here is from genome assembly GCF_009708005.2 of Cellulosimicrobium protaetiae. Lineage (NCBI taxonomy): Bacteria > Bacillati > Actinomycetota > Actinomycetes > Micrococcales > Promicromonosporaceae > Cellulosimicrobium > Cellulosimicrobium protaetiae. The sequence goes on from NZ_CP052757.1 coordinate 1,781,034, forward strand.
GACGACGCGCGAGACGCCCTCGGTCCCCGAGACGGCGCGCACCACGTCGCCCGGCACCGCGTCCTCGGCCGACCCGTAGGCGTCCGTCGCGACGAGGACGTCGACCGGGTACTGGTCGTCGAGCGCCGCGTCGAGGGACGTGCGGGCGCTCGCGGCTCCGGTCGACATCATCGCGACGAGCGTGACGCCGATGAGCAGCGCGGTGCTGGTCGCCGTGGTGCGGCGCGGGTTGCGCAGCGTGTTCGCGGTGGCGAGCCGCGCCGTCGAGCCGGTGCCGGCGAGCAGCCGGCCCACGAACGAAACCACGCCCGGCAGCCAGTACACGGCACCGACGAGGACGCCGACGAACGACAGCGCGCCGCCCGCGACCCCCGCGAGGAGGCCCGCCTCGGCGCTGCCGTTGCTGCCGAGCCAGATGCCGCCGCCGAGGACGGCGAGGCCCCCGAGGGTGAGCAGGCTCGCGACGACGAGGCGCACGCGACCCCCGCCGCGCGTGAGGCTCGGCGCGTCGGCGGGGCGGAGCGCCTCGAGCGGCGCGACGCGCGTGGCGGCGCGCGCCGGGGCGAACGACGCGACGACGGTCACGAGGGTCCCGACGAGCAGCGGCACGAGGACGACCGCGGGCGTCACCGCGATGGTGGCGGGGATCGGCACCCCGAGGTCGGCACCGCGTGCCACGAGGAGCGCGACCTGCGTGAGCAGGCTGCCCAGCAGGATGCCGCCGAGGGACGAGGCGACGCCGAGGATCGTCGCCTCGGACAGGACGGACCGCGCGAGCTGCGACCGGTTCGCGCCGACCGCGCGCAGGAGGGCGAGCGTGCGCGTGCGCTGCGCGACGAGCACCTGGAACGTGTTCGCGATGACGAGCGCGGCGACGAGCAGGGCCACCGCGGCGAAGCAGAGGATCACGTACGTGAAGACGTCCTGGTCGCCGGTCATCTTGCGGGCCTGCGCCTGGGCGTGCTCGTCGGGCGTCACGGCCTCGGCCTGGTCCGGCGAGGCGGCGACGAGGTCCGCGCGCGCCGTCTCGAGGTCCGTGCCCGGCGCGAGGCCGACCATCGCCGCCGAGTACAGGCGCTCCGCGTCGTCGGGGCTCGCCTGCGCGGCCTCCCACGCGGCGACGTCCTGCGCCGTCACGACGACGGCCCCGCCCATCTGGGCGTACGCGCCGTACGGGTCGTCGGTCGTGCCGACGACGGTCAGCTCGTCGCGGACCTCCTCGTACGTGCCGCCGTCGGGCGCGGAGTCGTCCCACACGTTGCGCGAGCTCGTCACCGTGTCGCCGATCCCGACGCCCAGCCGCTCGGCCACCGAGGTCGGGAGCGAGACCTGCCCGGACGCCGTCGGCATCGAGCCCTCGACGACGTCGAGCGCCTCGAAGCGCGGGTCGGACGGCGCCGGGACGCCGAGCTGGAACACGCGCTTCGCGCCGTGCGCCAGGTCGAGGTAGGTGAACTGGACCGCGTCGACGGCGTCGACGCCGTCGACGGAGCGCAGGGCCTCGACGTCGGACGCCGTGAGGTCGCTCGGTGCGGACACGACGAGGTCGGCGTCCGCGAACTGCGCGGCGATCGAGTCGTTCGTGGTCCGGGTCATGACGTCGCCCGCGATGAGCGTCGCCGTGACGAAGGCCGTCCCGATGACGATCGCGACGCCGGCCGCGACGAGGCGGCCGAGGCTGCGGCGCATCTGCGCCAGGGTGAGGCGCAGCATCAGGCGCGCACCGCCTGCGGGGTCGACCCGGCGGCGTCGGCACCCGGCGCCTCGAGCGTGCGCAGCGCGTCGAGACCCGCGAGCACCGACTCGGGCGTCGGGTCGGTGATGTCGCCCGCGATGCGGCCGTCCGCGATGAGCACCACGCGGTCCGCGTACGCCGCGGCCGTCGGGTCGTGCGTGACCATGATGATCGTGCGGCCGAGCTCGCGCACCGAGCGGCGCAGGAAGCTCAGCACCTCCGCGCCGGAGCGCGAGTCGAGGTTGCCCGTCGGCTCGTCGGCGAAGACGACCTCCGGGCCGGCGATGAGGGCGCGCGCGATGGCGACGCGCTGCTGCTGGCCACCGGACAGCTCGCTCGGCCGGTGGCTCAGGCGCGCCTCGAGGCCGAGCGTGCGCACGAGCGTGCCGAACCACTCCCGGTCGACCTTGCCGCCCGCGAGCTCGACGGGCAGCGTGATGTTCTGCTCCGCGGTGAACATCGGCAGCAGGTTGAAGGACTGGAACACGAAGCCCACGCGGTCGCGGCGCAGCTGCGTGAGCGCGTTGTCGTTCAGGCCCGTGACCTCGGTGTCTCCGATGAAGGCGTGCCCGCTCGTCGCGGTGTCTAGGCCCGCGAGCAGGTGCATGAGCGTCGACTTGCCCGAGCCCGACGGGCCCATGATGGCGGTGAAGTGGCCGCGCTCGAAGTCGACGTCGACGCCGTCGAGCGCGTGCACCGCGGCCTCGCCCGTGCCGTAGGTCTTGCGCAGCGAGCGGGCCCGCACCGCGGGCGGGCCGGCGGGGGCTGGGTCGGCGGGTCGGTACACGGTCGTGTCCACGTTCGTCTCCTGGGTCGGTGTTCGGGCCGGACGGCGGTCCCCGCGCGGCGGGCCGACGGCGGGCCGGGAGGCACGCGCCGGGGACTGTGGACGACGCTACGGACGGGGCCACGCCCACCGCGTCCGGCGACGGTCGGGTCCTGCGGGCGGCGCGGGTCATCCCCTGGTCGTAGGGGCACCGCGCGGTGGGCGGACGCACCGGCGCCCCACGGGTCCGTGGACCGGTGGGGCGCCGAGGGGACGGGGTCACGCGCCGGGGCGGACCAGTCCCGTCTCGTAGGCCGTGACGACCGCCTGGACGCGGTCGCGCGCGCCGAGCTTGGCGAGGATGCGGCCGACGTGCGTCTTGACCGTCGCCTCCGCGACGAACAGGTCGCTCGCGATCTCGGTGTTCGAGCGACCGCGCGCCATGAGGACGAGGACCTCGCGCTCGCGCTCGGTGAGGCCCTCGACGGCGGCGTGCGCGGGGGAGTCCTCGACCTGCTCGGCGGGCAGCGCGGTGACCAGGTGCTCGAGCAGCCGTCGCGTCGAGGACGGCGCGATCACGGCGTCGCCGCGGTGCACCGTGCGGATCGCGGCGAGCATCTCCTCGGGCGGCGCGTCCTTCAGCAGGAACCCGCTCGCGCCGGAGCGGATCGCCTCGAGCACGTACTCGTCGAGGTCGAACGTCGTGAGCACGATGACCTTGGGCGCGTGCCCGCCGTCGGCCGCCGCGGCGGTGAGCCGGGCGGTCGTCTGGAGCCCGTCGAGGTGCGGCATGCGGACGTCCATGAGCACGACGTCGACCGGGTGGTCCGCGAGGAGGCGCAGCGCCTGCAGCCCGTCGCCCGCCTCGACCGCGACGGTGAGGTCCGGCTGCGAGTCGATGACCATCCGGAAGCCGGCGCGCACGAGCTGTTGGTCGTCGACGAGCGCGATGCGCACGGGCTCGAAGGGCTCGTGCGGGTCGGGGACGGAGAAGGCGTCGGTCATGGTGTCCTGTCGGTCGGGCTGCGGGTGGGGCTGCCGTGAGGGGCTGCGGTCGGGGGTCGTGGCCGCGGTCAGGCGGGCGGCGGGGGCGGCGGGGACGTCGTCCCGGGCGCGCCGGTCGGTCCTGCCCGGCCCGGTCCCATCCTGCCCGACGGCGCGGGCGCGGGCGGTGCCCAGGGGTTCGGCGGGTGCGCGTGCCCCGGGCCCGGCGCGGGCCGGGTGTCGCCCGACGAGGCCGGCGCCGGTGCGCTCCGGGGCGCGGGCGGGACCGGGGGCACGGGGATGCGCAGGTGCACCCGGAAGCCGCCGCCCGCGCGCGGGCCCACCTGGACGGTCCCGCCGAAGAGCGCGGCGCGCTCCCGCATGCCGAGGACGCCGTACCCGCCGGGCCGGGAGTCCTGGCGGTTCTCCGCCGCCGTGGAGGCGCCGCGCCCGTCGTCCTCCACCTCGAGGTCGAGGGTGGTGGCCCCCCAGCGGACCACGACGGTGACCTCCGGGTCGGGTCCGGCGTGCTTGAGCACGTTGGTCAGCGCCTCCTGGCACACGCGGTAGACCGTGAGCCCGGCCCCGGGCGGGAGGGGACGCGACTCGCCGACCCGCACGAAGGAGACGCGCATGCCGCTGTCGCGCACCTGGGCGACGAGCGACTCCAGGTCGGCGGTGTCGGGCTGGGGGGCGCGTTCGAGGGCGGCCGCCGCACCGCCCGACGGCGAGCGCGCGTCGGTCCCGGCCGGCCCGTACGGGGAGGGGCCCGCGGTCGTGGGCCGGAGGGTCGTGCCGGGCGAGCGCCCCGACGGGAGCGCGAGGGTCCCGCCCGGTCCCACGGCAGCGGTCGGGGACGTCGCGGGGCGGGGTGGCTCGGACCGCAGCACACCGAGGAGCCGCCGCATGTCCGCGAGCGCCGCGCGCCCCGTCTCGGACACGGTCGTGAGCGCGCGCGTCGCGGCGTCGGGGTCGTTCGCGGCCGCGTACCGGCCGCCGTCGGCCTGGGCGATGATCACGGAGAGGGAGTGGGCGACGATGTCGTGCATCTCGCGCGCGATGCGGGCGCGCTCGGCGGCGGTCGCGATCTGCGCCTGCTGGTCGCGCTCGACCTCGAGGCGTTCGGCACGGTCGACGAGCGCCGCGATGGTCTCGCGCCGCGACCTGCGCACGAGGCCGAACGCCCACACGGCCAGGAAGGTCATGCCCCCGAACGCGGACGTGAAGAAGACCATCGTGGCGAGGTCGGCGAGCCGACCGGAGAGCAGGCCGAGCGCGATCCCGAGGACGACCGCCCCGACGAGGGACGCGACGATCGCGGTGCGGTGCGCCCAGCGCGGCCCGTAGACCGTGACGGAGTACAGCGCGACGAGCACCGCGAAGTCGGCGGGGAAGATCACGAGGTAGCCGGCGAGCAGGTGGACGAGCGCGACGGAGTACACGGTGACCGAGGAGGCGAGGGGGTGGGACCGGCGCCAGGGCAGCGGGGCGAGGATCAGGAGGGCCCAGAACGCGGCCCACCCGGCGCTGGTGCCCACGCCGCTCGCGCCGCCGGACGAGAACGCGGCCGACGCCGGCACGAACACGACCGCGAGGACGAGGGTGACGGTGAGGTCCACACCGAACCGGTGCTCGTCGGACCACTGCCCGAGCCGCTCGTACCATCCCATGCGTTCCAGCCTAGGCAGGGGGCGCGAGCGGGGCGTCCGACCACGGTCGCAGAGTTCGCAGGACACGATGGGACCGAAGTCGTAGGGATGCCCTAGCATGAGCGAATGACCCACGTACTGCTAGCGGAGGACGACCCGGCGATTGCCGAACCTTTGGCGCGCGCACTGACACGTGAGGGTTACAACGTCGTCGTCCAAGGAACTGGTCAAGGAGCGATCGACTCCGCGAGCGGTGCGGACATCGTGGTGCTCGATCTGGGCCTTCCGGACATGGACGGCCTCGACGTCGCGCGCGAGATCCGTCACAAGGGGCTCACGACGCCGGTGCTCGTGCTCACGGCACGCGCCGACGAGGTCGACCTCGTCGTGGGCCTCGACGCGGGCGCCGACGACTACGTCACGAAGCCGTTCCGGCTCGCGGAGCTGCTCGCCCGGGTGCGGGCGCTCCTGCGCCGCTCGCACGGCGAGCAGGTCGACGAGGAGGAGCTGGCCGCGCAGGACGTGCGGATCGACGTCTCCGCGCACCGCGCCTTCCAGGGCGAGCGCGAGCTCCACCTGACGACCAAGGAGTTCGAGCTGTTGCGCGTCCTCGTCGCGAGCGCGGGCTCGGTCGTCGTGCGCGACGCCCTCATGCGCGACGTGTGGGGCTCCGAGCCGGTCGGCTCGACGAAGACGCTCGACATGCACGTCTCGTGGCTGCGCCGCAAGCTCGGTGACGACGCGAACGCGCCGCGCTACATCTCGACCGTCCGCGGCCTCGGTTTCCGCTTCGAGACCGGCGAGAGCTGACCGGCCCCGAGCGGGGTACCAGGACACGGGGAGCGAGGGGCAGCGTGCGGCGTCGGATGCTGCAGGCGACGGTGGCGGCCGTGGCCGTCGCCGTCATCCTCCTCGGCTTCCCCCTCGCCTTCTACGGTGCGCGCTTCGTGCTGCAGGGCGAGGTCGACGACGTCACGTCGCGCGTCGAGCGCCTCGCACGGTCCATCGACGCGCGCCTCGCCGCGGGCGACGACATCCCGGACTACGTCATCGAGGACGCCGTCCAGCCGCGCGCGAGCGACCCTCCCGCGCACGTCTACGTCACCCTGCCCGACGGCACCGTGCTCACCGCGGGCGAGGAGATCACGGGCCGGGGGATCGAGCAGCCGCTGCACTCCGAGTCGGGCGCGCTCGTCACGATCTCCGTCTCGTACTGGGACGCCTACCTGCGTGCCGCGCAGGTCGTGCTCCTCGTCGTGGCCGCGGCCATCGTGGCGTTCGGCGCCGGGATCGGCATGGCGGTGTGGCAGGCCAACCGCATCGCAGCGCCGCTCGTCTACCTCGCGGCGTCCGCGGAACAGCTCGGCTCCGGGCAGGTGCGTCCACGCCTGGAACCCTCGGGGGTCGAGGAGATCGACCTCGTCGCGGCCGAGCTCGCGCGCAGCTCCGACCGGCTCGCGGGCAGGCTCGCGGCGGAGCGCCAGTTCGCCGCCGACGCCTCGCACCAGCTCCGCACGCCGCTGACGGCGCTGAGCATGCGGCTCGAGGAGATCTCCATGGCCTCGGACGACCCCGCCGTGCAGGAGGAGGCCCGGATCTCGCTCGAGCAGGTCGAGCGGCTCGTCGGGGTGGTGGACGACCTCCTGGCGTCCTCGCGGCGGTCGCAGGGCGGGACGACGGAGGCCGTGAGCCTGCTCGACGTCGTGCACCAGCAGGAGGAGGAGTGGGTCCCGACCTTCGCCAAGGCGGGGCGCGAGCTCGTCGTCGACGTCCCGGCGGAGTACCAGGTGCTCGCGACCCCGGGCGCGCTCGCGCAGGTCCTCGCGACGCTCATCGAGAACTCCCTCAAGCACGGCGGCGGCACGACGACGGTGCGTGCGCGCCCGTCGGGCACCAGCGGGGCGATCGTCACCGAGGTGTCGGACGAGGGCGCGGGCGTGCCCGACGACCTCGCACCCCGGATCTTCGAGCGCGAGGTCACGTCCGGTGCGGGGACCGGGCTCGGGCTCGCGCTCGCCCGGGACCTCGCAGCGTCCGACGGGGGCCGCCTCGAGCTCGCGCAGCGCCGGCCCGCCGTGTTCGCGCTGTTCCTCGCGGGCGTGCCGCGCCGCCTGGACCCGCGCGTGGTCCTGCCGACGGGAGTGGCGGTGTCGGCCCGGGGTCGCCGTCGGCGCCGACGGGTCTGACGGCCGCCCGGTGCGGGCGTGCTCCGGCCGCAACCGGCCCGTCGTGCTCCCTCAGCGTGCTCGGGCGGTCGGGCGCGCGTCGTCCGCCGCCCGGTCGCCCGTGAACACGAGGCGGCGATACGCGACGTAGCGGAACGCCGTGCCCAGCGCGAGGCCGACGACGTTCGCGGAGACGTTCTTGGCCAGGGGCGATGTGAGGCCGAGTGCGTAGGTCGAGATCGCGAGGCAGCCGACCGCGACGAGCATGCCGCCGACGTTCACGACGACGAAGGTCGCGAGCTCGCGACCGCGCGCCTGCGTCCGGCGCGCGGAGAACGTCCAGTAGCGGTTGCCGACCCAGGCGACGAGCGTCGCCACCGCGACCGAGACGATCTTCGCGGTGAGCGGCTTGTGGCCGAGGATCTCGCCCGGACCGAAGCTGAGCAGGTTGAACAGGCCCAGGTCGACGACGTACGCGACCGCGCCGACGGACCCGAACTTCGCGAGCTCGCGCACCCGGGCGGTGACCCGCTCGCGGCGCGTCGACGACGGCGCGGTGGTCTCCGCACGCCGGTCCAGGTCGCTCGTCACCCCCCGAGGCTACCGGGCGCACCTGAGCGGCGCCCGGGTGCTGCGCGCGGTCTCGCGCCGTCCAGGCACTAGGGTGGGTGCACGTGGCAGCCCCAGTGATCGCCGTGGTCGGCGGAGGACAGCTCGCACGGATGATGGCCCCCGCGGCCGGAGAGCTCGGCGTGCACCTGCGCGTGCTCGTCGAGGCCCCGGACTCGTCCGCGGCCCAGGTCGTGGTCGACGCGCCCGTGGGGGTCGCGTCGGACGAGGCCGCGATCCGCTCGCTCATCGCCCCCGATACCGGCGAGCCCGCGGCCGTGCTGACGTTCGAGCACGAGCACGTCCCGAACGCGCTGCTCATGGACCTCCTCGAGCACGGGACGCCCGTGCGCCCCGGCCCCGACGCGCTCGTGCACGCCCAGGACAAGATCGTCATGCGGCGCCGGCTCACCGAGCTGGGCGTGCCCTGCCCGCGCTGGGCCGCGCTCCCGACCGCGCCCGACGCCGCCCGCACCGCCCTCGCGGACTTCCTCGCCGAGGTCGGGGGAGAGGCGGTCGTGAAGACGGCGCGCGGCGGGTACGACGGCAAGGGCGTCCGGGTCGTCTCGGTCGCCGACGGCGGGCCCGAGCAGGTCGCCGAGTGGATCGAGGCGGCCGCCGCGGGCGGCCCCGCGCTGCTCGTCGAGGAGAAGGTGCCCTTCACGCGCGAGCTGGCCGTCCTCGTGGCGCGCCGCCCGTCCGGGGGGACCGACGGTCGCGGCGAGGTGCGGACCTGGCCCGTGGTCGAGTCGATCCAGCGCGACGGCGTGTGCGCGGAGGTGATCGCGCCCGCGCCCGGGCTCACGGACCCCGAGGCGGAGCGCGCCCGCGACGCCGCGGTGCGGATCGCGGAGGGCCTCGGCGTCACCGGGGTGCTCGCGGTCGAGATGTTCGAGGTCGCGGGCGAGGACGGGCCGCGCGTGCTGGTCAACGAGCTCGCGATGCGCCCCCACAACTCCGGCCACTGGACCATCGACGGCGCCGTGACGAGCCAGTTCGAGCAGCACCTGCGGGCCGTCCTGGACCTGCCGCTCGGCGACACGGCGGCCACGGCGCACTGGACCGTCATGGCGAACGTGCTCGGCTCGACGCTCGGCGCGCTGACCGACGCGCTGCCCGACGTCCTCGCCGCCCACCCCGACGCGAAGGTCAACCTGTACGGCAAGGGCGTACGCCCCGGGCGCAAGCTCGGGCACGTCAACGTGAGCGGCGACGATCTGGACGAGGTCCGGCGTCGGGCGCTCGCCGCGGCCGCGATCCTGCGGGGCGAGCGCCCCGAGAGCACCGTCGAGGACTCCGAGAACGAGGAGCGAGCATGAGCGAGAACCCTGTCGTCGGCATCGTCATGGGGTCGGACTCCGACTGGCCCGTCATGGAGGCCGCGGCCGACGCGCTCGCCGAGTTCGGCGTTCCCGTCGAGGTCGACGTCGTCTCCGCGCACCGCATGCCCGTCGAGATGATCGACTACGGCCGCACCGCCGCCGAGCGTGGCCTGCGCGTGATCGTCGCGGGCGCCGGGGGAGCGGCGCACCTGCCGGGCATGCTGGCCGCCGTGACGCCGCTCCCGGTGATCGGTGTCCCCGTGCCGCTGCGCCACCTCGACGGCATGGACTCGCTCCTGTCGATCGTCCAGATGCCCGCGGGCGTCCCCGTCGCGACGGTCTCCGTCGGCGGGGCGCGCAACGCGGGACTGCTCGCCGCGCGCATCCTCGCGACCGGCACCGACGACGCCTCGGCGCGACTGCGCGAGCAGATGGTCGCGTTCCAGGCCGACCTCGGCGACCAGGCGCGCGCGAAGGGCGCGCGCCTGCGCGCCTCCCGCTCGGGGGAGCAGCGCACGGGCTTCGGCGCCTAGATCACGCTCGTCCGCGGGCGGCCGACTCTCGCGGACGCGATCGGCCCGTCGAGGGTCCGGTGTGACGACGCCCTGCTCGACGGCTACTGCGGGAGCCCGCCGACCGGGCCCGGAGGAAGGTTGCCGTCGCGGACGTCGACCCAGAACTGCCCGACGGTCTCGGGGTCGAGCTGCACCGTCGACCCGACGTTCCCGCCCGGGCGGTAGTCCGGGTTCGAGATCGGTGGCGTGCCCGTGACGCCGTCGGGGCCGTTGGCCTTGCGGAACGCGAGGGCGAGCTTGCCGAGGTCGATGATCCCGGTGCTCTGGTCGACCGTGAGCGCCCCGATGCCGGAGTCGAGGAGCGCGACCTGGTCGCCGGGTCGGAAGACGATGCTCGGGTTCGCCGCCTTCGCGCTGATCGCACCGATGACCTGGCGCTGACGCTCGGCGCGTCCGATGTCGCCCTTCGGGTCGGAGTAGCGCATCCGCGAGAACGCGAGCGCGGTGTGCCCGTCCGCGACGTGGCACCCCGCCGTCCACACGAGCTCGCTGCGCTCGTCGTTCACGTCGTAGTCGAGGCACAGCTCGACGCCACCCACGGCGTCGACGATGCCCTCGACGCCGCCGAACCCGACCTCGACGTAGTGGTCGACCGTGAGGCCGGTGAGCTGCTCGACGGTCTGCACCAACAGGGGTGGACCGCCCCACGAGTACGCCGAGTTGAGCTTGCTCGCGCCGTTGCCGGGGATCTCCGCGTAGGTGTCGCGCGGGAGGCTGATGAGCGAGACGGGTCCGCTCGACGGCGCGTGCAGGACCATGATCGTGTCCGTGCGCGCTCCTTCGGTGCCGTCCTCGCTGATGCCCTCGCCCCGCGCGTCGGAGCCGGCGAGGAGGTAGGTGTTCCCCGGGGTGCCGGGCGCGCCCGAGAGGGCGTCGACGTGCTGGATCTTGCCGTTCGCCCAGATCAGCAGGCCCACGGGCCACGCGAGGAGCGCGACGAGCAGGACGCACGCGGTGAGACCGATCACGCGTCCCTTGCGGACCCGGAAGCCACCCCCTCCGGTTCGCGGCGCCCCGGTGCCGGACGGGGGACGTCCACCCCGGTCGCCGGGCCCGCCCGTGCGGGGGCGGGTCGCTGCTGCCGGTCGGCTCCGTGCCGTCGTCGGGGCGGCGGCCCGGGCACCCGCGTGCTGCGACGAGGAGATGCGTGCGGGCGCCGGCGCCGGGCTCCGGGGGTGTTGCCGCTCCGGGGCGACCGACGGGGGCAGAGCCCCGGCCGCGGTACCGCTCCGCGTGCGCGCGGCCCGTGCGGGAGGCGCCGGCGGGAGTGTGCCCTGGCGTGCAGGGGTCACCGGGATCTCGCGCGACGACTGGCGCTTGATGCGGGGCTCGAGCCGTACGGCGTCGTCGGGGGCGGAGGACCGCGGGCGCGTGCGACCGCTGTTCCCCACGGCGATCGCGTCGTCGACGGACGACGGTCGCGGCGCGCGCCCGCCCTGGGGCGTGAAGCTCGGGGGCAGCGACCGGGGGTCGCGGGACGGGTCGGTCATGGCGTCACCCGCACTGGGCGGTCTCGTCGGCGGCGGAGAACGCCTCCTTGCCGGCTTCCTTCGTCTGCACCGGCGTGGGCTCCGTCGCGCCCGTGCCCTCGGTGGCGCCCCCGTCGGACGACGAGGGCGCGTCCGCGCCGTCCGTCGACCCGGCGCCGCCCTCGGCGGCGGTCTCGGGGGCGGGCTCCTCCTCTGCCGGTGCGACGACCGGCTCGTCGGCACGGACCTTCGCCCAGAGCTCGTCGGCCTCCGACGTCCACACGACCTTGGCGTCGGGGTCCTTCGGGTCCGGCGCGTTGGGAACCGTCATGAAGGTGATGTTGCCACTGGTCGCGCCCTTGAGGCTGAAGGCGAGCCCGGCGAGGCTCGGGATCGACGACAGGTTGTCGCTCATGGTCAGCGACCTGGTGCCCGCGTCGACGAAGCCGTAGATCTGCCCGAGGTCCGACAGGAGGTTCTTCGACAGGACCTGGTTCATGGTGGCGGCCAGGAGCTGCTGCTGGCGACCGATGCGGCTCAGGTCGGACCCGTCGCCGACGCCGTACCGGGCACGGGCGAAGCCGAGCGCCTGGGCCCCGTCGAGCGTCTGCCAGCCCGCGGCGAGCTGGAGGTCGGCCTTCGGGGAGTCGATCGCCTCGGGGATGCAGATGGGGACGCCCCCGATCGCGGTGACCATGTTCTGGAAGCCGGCGAAGTCGACGACGACGAAGCCGTCCACGAACACGTCGGTGAGGCTCTCGACGGTCTGGGTCGTGCACGCGGCGGCCGAGTCGACGTCGCCGCCGACGGTCGCGCCGTTCGCGAACGCGGCGTTGAAGCGCGTGTTCGCGGGCGCGGTGGTCTTGCCGTTCGTGGTGTTGCACGCGGGCACGTCGACGCGGGAGTCGCGCGGGATCGAGATCATCTCGATGCGCGTCCGGTCGGCGGACACGTGCAGGAGGATCGTCGTGTCCGAGCGCATGCCCTCGACGCCCGCGACCTCGTGGCCGTTCTCGCCGCCGCGCTCGTCGGAGCCCATCACCAGGACGTTCAGCGGCTTCCCCGCGTTGGGGTCGCTCGGGTCCGGGACCGACTGCTCAGGTCGGTCGGTGACGAGCTCGAGGCCGTTCGACGACGAGATGTTGCCGCCGATGCTCGAGAGCGCCGAGGCACCACCGACGGCGCCGAACGCGAGCGCAGCGGTGGCGACGAGCCCGATCGAGCGCGCGACGCCGTGCGTCCGGATCGCCCGGGCGTGCGCCGGCCCGCGCGACGGCCCGGCGGCCGCCGCTGCGCGGCTCTGTGCACGGGAACGGGAGTTCACGGGAGTCGAGCATAGGTGGCGGGTGCGGGTCCGAGGAGCGGGCACGGGGCCCAGCGGGTGGAGGACCTGTGGAGGCTCACACGGGTTCGTCGCGCCGCGACTCGGCCGTGCCGTCGGTTCCGGGAGCGCCGTCCTCGGGACGTGCGAGCCTGGCCTCGGCGAGGCTGAGCTCGCGGGCGAGCAGCGTGATCTTCCGGGAGAGAAGGTTGGCCCGCCGGTGGCTCGTCGCGATGTAGCTGACGAACGCGATGACGAGCGCGTAGAGGAGCAGGTCGGTGCCGCGGCCGACGCCCATCGCCTTGGCGAGGTAGGTCAACCAGGCTGGGTACAGGACGGACACCACCGCGACGACGACGAACCCCACGAGGAGCAGGCGTCGGATGGCCTGGTGCCGCGCGTTGGCCGTCGACCGCGTGAGGAGGACGGTGACGACGCCGATCGCGACGACGAGGACGATCTCGATGAGCATGACGTGCTCCGCCCTACTTGAAGACGAGGTCGACGAGGATGTTGACCGAGTTCCAGAGCGACTGGCCCTTGGACCGTGAGTAGTCCGTGTACAGCAGGTGCACGGGGTACTCGCGCCAGGGCAGCCGCGTGCGACCGAGCTGGAGGACGATCTCGCTCGCGTGGGCCATGCGGTCCTGCTGCAGGTTGATGCCGCGCGCCGCGTCCACCCGCACGACGCGCAGTCCGTTGTGCGCGTCGGTGAGCCGCAGACCCGTGCTCATGTTGGTGAACCAGACGGCCGTTCGCAGGACGACCCGCTTCACCAGGCCGGGCCGCGTCCGGGAGTCGAGGAAGCGCGACCCGAACACGATGGCGACGTCCTCCTCCCGGGCGAGGTCGACCATCGCCGCAGCGTCGTCCACCTGGTGCTGCCCGTCGGCGTCGAACGTGACGAGGTACCGGGTACCGGGAAGGGTGCGGGCGTACTCGATGCCGGTCTGCAGCGCGGCCCCCTGACCGAGGTTGACCGCGTGCCGCAGGACGATCGCCCCTGCGGCGTGCGCCCGCTCCGCCGAGTCGTCCGTGCTGCCGTCGTCGACGCAGACGACGTGCGGGAACGTCACCGTCGCGTCCTTCACGACCTGACCGATCACGGCACCCTCGTTGAACAGGGGTACGACGAGGCAGACGTCGTCGTAGCGCGCCGTCTCGATGGGCGCGCGACGAGGTGCCACGGCGTCCGGTTCGTGCATGGCGACCATTGTTGCAGCCCCCGGCGCAGGCTCAGGACCTTGGTCGGTCGTTGCGACGCGCGGGGGACCGGTAGCCTTGCCGTCGCGGCGCCGGGACCGGCCCGCGGCAAACGGCTCGACGAAGGGCACCTAGGGCATGGGCGTGCGCATCGCGCAGAGCGCCGACGTCGCCGAGGACGCGACGATCGGTGACGGAAGTCAGATCTGGCACCTCGCACAGGTACGCGAGGGTGTCACGATGGGGGAGGGCTGCGTCGTCGGGCGCGGTGCCTACGTCGGCACCGGCGTGCAGATGGGCCGGAACTGCAAGGTGCAGAACTACGCGCTCGTCTACGAGCCGGCGTCCCTGGCAGACGGCGTGTTCATCGGCCCGGCCGTGGTGCTCACCAACGACACCTACCCGCGCGCCGTGAACCCCGACGGGTCGCTCAAGAGCGCGGACGACTGGCACGCGGTGGGGGTGACGATCGGCGAGGGTGCTGCGATCGGGGCCCGTGCGGTGTGCGTCGCGCCCGTGACCGTCGGGGCGTGGGCCACGGTGGCCGCCGGTGCGGTGGTGACCAAGGACGTGCCCGACCACGCGATCGTCGTCGGGGTTCCCGCACGACGCGTCGGCTGGGTGGGCCGCGCCGGGCAGCCGCTGCAGCAGGACGGCGAGCACTGGGTGTGCCCCGTCACGGGCACCCGATACGAAGAGCACGACGAGACCATCAGAGAGGTAGCGGCCGAATGAGCCAGACACTGATCCCCGCGGCGAAGCCGATCGTCGGCGACGACGAGCGTGCGGCCGTGGACCGCGTCCTGCGCAGCGGGATGATCGCGCAGGGCCCTGAGGTCGCGGCGTTCGAGCAGGAGTTCGCCGACGTCCTCGTCGGGGGACGCACGTGCGTGGCGGTGAACTCGGGCACGTCGGGCCTGCACCTCGGGCTCCTGGCCGCGGGCATCGGTCCCGGCGACGAGGTGATCGTCCCGTCGTTCACGTTCGCGGCGACCGCCAACTCGGTCGCTCTCACGGGTGCGACCCCGGTCTTCGCCGACATCGAGCCGGACTACTTCTGCCTCTCGCCCGACGCGGTGCGCGCCGCGATCACGGAGCGCACCAAGGCGATCATGCCCGTGCACCTCTACGGGCACCCGGCCGACATGGTGGCCCTCGGTGCGATCGCCGACGAGCACGGCCTCCAGCTCTTCGAGGACGCCGCCCAGGCGCACGGAGCGTCGCTCGACGGACGCCCGGTGGGCTCCTTCGGCTCGTTCGCGATGTTCAGCCTCTACCCGACGAAGAACATGACCTCGGGTGAGGGCGGCATGGTGTCGTGCGCGACGGACGAGATCGCACGGAACGTCCGCCTCCTGCGCAACCAGGGGATGGAGCGCCAGTACGCCAACGAGGTCGTCGGGTTCAACGCGCGCATGACGGACGTCCACGCGGCCATCGGCCGCGTGCAGCTCACCAAGGTCCAGGGCTGGACGGCGGACCGTCAGCGGAACGCCGCGTTCCTCTCCGAGAACCTCGACGGCGTCGTCACGCCGCCCGTCGCGGACGGCGCGGTGCACGTGTACCACCAGTACACGATCCGCGTCGCGGACGACCGTGACGGCGTGGTGAAGGCCCTGCGCGAGGAGCACGGCGTCGGGTCGGGCGTCTACTACCCGATCCCGAACCACCGCCTCGAGAGCCTCAAGCACTTCGCACCCGGGCTGGAGCTTCCCGAGACCGAGATCGCTGCGCAGCAGGTCATCTCGCTGCCCGTGCACCCGTCGCTGACCCAGGAGGACCTGGAGCGGATCGTGACCGGGGTCGACGCGGTCGTGAAGGCCGGTGCGTGACCGCAGTCCGGCAGTGACTCCCGGCGCGTCGCGACCGGGTCGGACGCAGGGGCGGGTCCGGGCGTGAGCGCCCGGACCCGCTCACGGCGCCGGGCGGAGCCCATGGATCGCGTCGAGAGAGGGTACGGTCGCCCGGTGGAACGCCCGACCCGCGTCACGCTCGCCACGCGGATCTACCTGCCAGAGCCCGCTGCAGCGTCCTTCCGGCTCGCGGCCCTGACGTCGGCGCTGGCCGACGAGGGCGCCGACGTGACCGTCGTGACGTCGTCGGTGCCCGCCTCGATGGGGGTCGAGCAGCACCGTCGTGGTGTGCGCGTCCGCCGCCGCCCCGTGCTCCGGGACGCCAGCGGATACGTGCGCGGGTACCTGCCGTACCTGAGCTTCGACGTGCCGCTCTTCTTCCGGCTGCTCACGGGTGGACGACCGCACGTCGTCGTGGCCGAACCGCCCCCGACGACGGGAGCGGTCGTACGCCTGGCGTGCGCGCTGCGGCGCGTGCCCTACGTGTACTACGCCGCGGACATCGTCTCGGACGCCGCGGGCTCGACGGGTGCGCCTCGGTTCGTCGTCGGCGCGGTGCGCGCGCTCGAGCGCTTCGCCCTGCGCGGCGCCTCGACGGTGCTCACGGTGACGGAGGCCGTCGAGGCACGGGCCTCGCAGCTCGGTGCCGCGCGAACGGCCATCGTGCGGCACGGCGTGGACACGGACGTGTTCAACGCCGAGGTCGCGCCGCTCGAAACGGGGCAGCACGGCCCGTACGCCGTGTACGCCGGCAACGCGTCGGAGTGGCACGGCGCAGAGGTGTTCCTCGAGGCGTGGCCGGACGTCGTCCGGGCAGTGCCCGGCGCGCGCCTCGTGTTCCTCGGGCGCGGCAGCATGCACGGGCGCCTCGCAGAGCTGGCGGCAGCGATGCCCGACGGCGGCGCGAGCGTGACGTTCCTGCCTCAGCAGCCCGCCGACCAGGCCGCCCGCTGGCTCCGTGGCGCCGACGTCGCCCTGTCGAGCATCCGGCCGGAGTCGGGCTACGAGTTCGCGATCCCTACCAAGGCGCTCGCCGCGATCGCGGTCGGCACGCGCGTGCTCCAGGCCGGGCCCGGTCCCGTCGGGCAGATCATCGAGCGGGCTGGCGCCGGGCAGGTAGTCCCGCACACGGCGGACGCGGTCGTGCGCGCGCTGGCCACGATGCTGGAGACGCCGCCGTCGCGCGACGAGCGGGTCCGGGTCGCGGCCTGGGCCGAGGAGCACCTCTCGCTGCGCTCGACGTCGGCGTTCGCCGCTCGGTGCGTCCTCGGCGCGACCGTGTCCGGAGGCGGACCGAGGTCGAGGGACGGGAGCCGTGGTGCAGTTCACTGAGCCCGGGCTCGACGCGCTGCGCGTCGGCGCGCACCGCCCACCACCTCGGGGTCCCGTGACGGTTCGCCGGCCCGGGCCGATCCGCAGGGCCGTGTGGTGGATCGCCTCGTGGCTTCCGCCTGCCTTCTTCCTCCGGATCGTGCGGCCGACCGAGGGCGGGGACTCGTCTGCGTTCCCGCGGGTCCAGGTCCCGGCGACGCCTGTGCGCCTGTTCGTCGGACCGACGAACGCCGCCGGACAGGGCTGGGCCTGGGCGCGTGCCGTGGAACGGTTCGCCGACGACGTCGGTGCGCAGAACATGGCCTATCGGCGCACCCTGGCGTTCCCGGCCGATGTCGACGCCCGGAAGGCGTTGCGCGGCTCGCGAGCGTGGCAGTCTGCTCAGCGCCGTGAAGTGCTGCGTTTCAGCCACGTGGTGATCGAGGCGCAGGAGTCGCTGTTCCCCGCGCTCGGGCGGGGGGTCGCGGGCGAGGTGCACGAGCTGCGCGACGCGGGAGTCGCGGTCGCGACGCTCTGCCACGGCAGCGACGTCCGCCTCCCGAGCGCTCACGCGCAGCGAGACCCATGGTCGCCGTTCCTGCTCGAGTCCTACACCGACACCCCGCTGCTCCAGGCCCGCGCGGAGCGCAGCCACGAGCTGCTCCGGCGGCTCCACGAGGAGGGTGTTCCGGCCTTCGTCTCGACCCCCGACCTGCTGCTCGACGTCCCGTGGGCGACGTGGCTCCCCGTCGTGGTCGACGTCGACCGGTGGAGGACGGACACCGCGCCGCTCGAGCGCGACGTCCCCGTCGTCGTGCACGCTCCGAGTCGCGCCGCGCTGAAGGGGACGGACCTGGTGGAACCCGTGCTCCGCGCGCTCGAACGAGAGGGCCGCGTGGTGTACCGGCAGGCGACGGGGCTCGACCGCGACGGGATGCTCGCGCTCTACCGCGACGCGGACGTCGTCGTCGACCAGCTCCGCCTGGGGATCTACGGGGTGGCGGCCTGCGAGGCGATGGCCGCGGGCAGGGTCGTCGTCTCGCACGTCTCCCAGCAGTCGCGTCGCGAGGCGAGGAAGGCCGCCGGGCAGGACCTGCCCGTCGTCGAG
The DNA here is from genome assembly GCF_009708005.2 of Cellulosimicrobium protaetiae. Classification (NCBI taxonomy): domain Bacteria; kingdom Bacillati; phylum Actinomycetota; class Actinomycetes; order Micrococcales; family Promicromonosporaceae; genus Cellulosimicrobium; species Cellulosimicrobium protaetiae. The sequence continues at coordinate 1,799,104 of NZ_CP052757.1, forward strand.
GCGACGGCGGACACCCTCCGCGACGTGCTGCTCGACGTGGTCGACGGCCGGGACCGGGCACGTGCTGTCGCGGCTCGCGGCCCCGGGTTCGTTCGGGTGCTGCACGACGGTCGCGCATCCTCTCGGGCCCTGGGCGACTTCCTGTCGTCCCCTGGCGGCACGAGCGTCCCCGGAGGCACCCGGCGTACGGCCGACGTGCGGGCGTCGAGTGTGAGGAGGCAGTCGTGAGCGTGGTCAACAGGCTGGTCAGCACCCTGGTGGCGAAGCGATCCCGGCTCCCACGTCGGGTCAACGCGATGATCGACCGCCTCGTCGCGCCTGGGTCGGGGCCGCTGGGCCGGTTGCTCCAACGAGTCGCCGGCGTGACGGTGGCACGCAGCGTCGCCCCTCCGCCGCCGATGCCCGAAGAGGCTGTGCGGCTGTACGTCGGGCCGACGAACTATGCCGGGCAGGGGTACCTGTGGTGCCGGGCCGTGGAGCGCGAGATCGACGGGGTCGCCGCGGTCAACATGGCCGCCGAGGCCGACCACGGCTTCCGTTTTCCAGCGGACGACGCCGTGCCGATCGCCACCTACCTGATGAGCCACCGCTGGCAGCAGGACCGTGAGGCGTACGTGCGGAGGTTCACGCACGTCGTGTTCGAGGCGGAGCGTCCGCTCTTCGGCCGGCTCCACGGGGGTGACGCCTTCGCCGAGGCACGGATGCTGCGCGACGCCGGCCTGCGCGTCGCGATGATGTGCCACGGCACCGACGTGCGTCTGCCGAGCCGCCATCGGCAGGGGAGCCGCTGGTCGCCGTTCCACGACGACCCACGCTTCGAGGTTCTCGAGGACGCCGCACGTCGCAACCTGGCGGGCCTGGCCGCTCTGGGTGCCCCCGTCTTCGTCTCGACACCGGACCTGCTGGACGACGTGCCGTCGGCGACGTGGTGCCCTGTGGTGGTCGACGCCTCGCGCTGGCGCAACGACGTGGCCGTGCTCGAGCGGGAGCGGCTCCGCGTCGTCCACGTCCCGAGCAGCTCAGGGGTGAAGGGCACCGCCCTCATCAGCCCGGTGCTGGAGCGCCTCGCCTCGGAGGGCGTCGTGGACTACGAGCACGTCCAGGGTGTGCCGGCGGACGAGATGCCCGCCCTCTACGCGGGCGCCGACGTCGTCCTCGACCAGTTCCGGCTCGGGAGCTACGGCGCGGCGGCGTGCGAGGCGATGGCGGCGGGACGAGTCGTGATCGGTCATGTCACGCGGACGGTGCGGGAGCGCGTCCGCGACGCTACCGGACGAGAGCTGCCGATCGTCGAGGCGACGCCCGACACCTTGCGGGACACGCTCATCGACATCGCCGCACGCCGCGACACGTATCGTGCCGAGGCCGCGGCCGGACCGGACTTCGTCGCGTCGGTGCACGACGGCGTGCACTCCGCAGCGTCGATGCGAGCGTTCCTGGCGTTGTGACGGTCGTGACGGTCGTGACCGTCGCGTCCTGGCGTCGCGTCACGAGCCGCCTGGTGCCACGAGAGTTGAAGGACCGAGCAGAGGAGCAGTGAGTGGTGCAGCCGTCCGACCCCGTCGTCGACCTCGTGGTCGCCGTCCACAGCACGGCGCGACCCGTCGAGCGAGCCGTGGCGTCGGTGCTCGCGCACACGCGGACGCCGCTCCGCGTCACGGTCGTCTGCCACGACGTCGACCCGGGGCTGATCACCGAGAAGCTGGGCGCGTCGGCCGACGATCCGCGGGTACGCCTGATCGAGCACCGGGACGGGGTCCGCTCGCCGTCCGGTCCTTTCAACCGCGGCATGGACGAGGCGACGGCCCCTTTCGTCTCCATCATGGGCTCCGACGACCTGCTCGAGCCGGGAACGGTCGACTCCTGGGTGGAGCGCCAGCGTGCCGGCGACGCCGACGTGGTGGTGACCCACCTGCGGCACGCGGCCGGCGCCTACGTCCCGACGCCGCCGGTGCGGCCGTGGCGGACGCGCCGTCTCGACGGTTCACGCGACCGGCTCGCCTACCGGAGCGCACCGCTGGGCCTCGTCCGGCGCAGCGCCTTCCCCGGGCTGCGGCTCACGGAGGGCGCACCGGTGGGAGGCGACATCGCGTTCGTGCTCGCGCTGTGGTTCTCGGGTCGGCGCATCAGCTACGACCGAACGGGGCCGGCGTACGTCATCGGGGCCGACGCCGCGGACCGGGTGACCTTCCGCCCGAAGCCCGTGGCCGAGGAGTTCACCTATCTCTCGAGCCTGCTGAGCGATGAGTCGTTCCTGGGCCTGGGCCCGCGGGAGAAGGCCTCCTACGCCGTGAAGTTCTTGCGCGTCCAGGTCTTCGGGGCCGTGCACAACCGCCCGGACCCCGACTTCTGGACGGTGGACGAGCGTGCGGCGCTCCGCGCGGTGACCCTGCGGGTCCTCGCCCTCGCGCCCGGGGCCGAGCGCGTCCTCTCGATCGCGGACCGTCGCGTCCTGGACGCGGTGCTCGACCCGGGGACCCCCGTCGAGGTCCTCTTCGAGCGCAGCGTCGCACGTCGCCGGTTCCGCAGCCCGGCCGCCCTCGTGACGCGCGACCTGACGAGGCTCCTGGCGCGGGAGGCTCCCCTGCGCTTCATGGTCGCCTCGGTGCTCTCGCGGCGGTAGGGGAAGAACGCCCCGAGACGTGGGTCCAGGCGGGACCAGCGGGTTCGGGACCCCGGACGCGCTTCGGTAGACTCGCCCGGTTCTCGAACTCTGACCTGGAGACCCATGCGCATCGCATACATCGTCCACAACGACACCCATGGCGACGCGCGGGTCCTGAAGTACCTCGACTCCGCTGCCGCGAACGGGAACGAGGCGCGGCTCTTCGCCGTGGGCGGTGGAGTGACCCGGTTCCCCCCGGGCGAGGAACGTCGGCCGAGCGGTGGTGTGATCGTCCGGCTGGGTCCCCGTCTCCGGACGGTGGACAAGGTCAAGCCCGGCCCGAAGTCCCGACGCCGGTGGCTCCAGCTCGGCCTGCGGCAGTGGACGTTCGCGTTCCGCGCCGCCGCGGCGATCCGCCGCTGGAAGCCGGACGTCGTGCACGCGCACGACGCCGACACGCTGTTCGCCGCCCTGCTGGTGCGCCTGGTGAGCAGGACGCCGTTCGTCTACGACGCGCACGAGATCTGGGAGGCGCAGACGCTCCCGCCGAGGATCGCGGCCTACTACCGATGGATCCTCGACCGTTCCTCGTCGCGTTGGGCGGGGACCATCACCGTCTCGCGGGGGATCCAGCGCTGGATGACCGAGCGTTTCACGCTCCGTACCGAGCCGTCCCTGGTGCGCAACGTCCCGCTCGCCGCGTCCTTGCCGGTTCCCGGCAGCACGGGCATCCTGCGGTCGGCGGCAGCAATCCCCGAGGGCGCCCGCCTCATCGTCCACGTCGGCCTCATCGGTCCCGCGCGCGGGGTGGCGGAGACGGTCAAGGCGCTGGCGTTCCTGCCCGACGACGTGTACCTCGCCCTCATCGGGCCGGCACCGAAACGCTCACGCGACCACATCGCCTCGGTGGCGAGAGAGCACGGGGTGGCCGACCGGGTACGTTTCGTCGATCCGGTGGAGTCCGACGCGGTGCCCACCGCGATCTCGGACGCCGACGTCTCGGTCGTCTACCCGCAGCCCGTCAGCCTCAACTCGATCTACAGCCTGCCGAACAAGCTGTTCCAGTCCATCCAGGCCGGCCTGCCCGTCGTGGCCTCGGACGCCGAGGACGTCGCCGAGGTCGTCACGTCCCTCGAGATCGGCGTCGTCGCCCCTGCGCGCGACGTCGCGGCGCTCGCACGCGCGATCGCCGACGTCCTCGCGTCCGGCGACGCGTACCGGGAGGCGGCGCGACGCGCCGCACCGGACATGACCTGGGAGCACGAGTTCGCGCGCGCGGCCGAGCTCTACGACGCGGTGGTGGCACGATGAAGCGGCTCCTCGACCAGTACCGCTCGATCTCGCCGTACCTGCCGCGCAGCGCCCAGCGGTTCCTCGTGTTCTTCTCGATCGGTTCCGCCTTCCTCTCGGTGCTCGACGTCGTGGCGCTCCTGCTGCTGTCGAGCGTCCTGGCGGCCGCGGTCGGCGGGGGCGAGTTCTCGATCCCGCTGCTCGGCACGATCCCCGCGGACGCCGTCCCGGCGCTGATCCTCGTCCTCTCGGGCGTCGTCCTCCTCAAGTCCGCGATGGGGGTCGCCCTGCAGTGGAAGGCGACCCGCCACTTCGCCGGCTTCGAGCTCTCGGTCGGCGACCACCTCTTCCGCTCCTACATCCACTCCCCGTGGACCGAGCGGATCAACATCAGCACGCCGAGGGTCATCCAGCTCACCGACGGCGGCGTGTCGAGCGTGGTGGGCGGCTTGCTCCTGCCCCTGACGACGGTCCCCGGACTGCTCGTGACCGCGGTCGGCGTGGTCGTGATCATCTTCCTGCAGCAGCCGTTCACGGCGGTCATCACCCTCGCCTACCTCGGGGGGATCGGCGTCCTCCAGTACTACGTGCTCGGCAGGCGCACCCGGGTGGCCGCGCGGGTGGCTCGCGACTCGTCCCTCAAGGTCGCGGGCCTCCTCACGGGCATGATGGCGGCGCTCAAGGAGATCACGCTCCGGGAGAAGGAGGACGAGGTCGCGCAGGCGGTCGCGCGGACCAGGGCACGGACGTCGCGGGCCCGGTCCAACCTGTACTTCCTGCGGGCGGTCCCACGGTTCGTGCTCGACGCCGCCGTCATCGGCGGGTTCGTGCTGACCGGTGGCGTGGGCTACGCCATGGGCGGCATGACGGAGGCGGTCTCGGCGCTCGCCCTGTTCGGGATCGCCGGCTTCCGGCTGGTGCCGTCCATCACCTCGTTCCAGTCGATCGTCACCAGCTCCGTGTCGGCAGATCCCTACATCCGCACGATCATCGGGGACATCGAGCGCTCGCAGCGGCCGGCGGCCGCCGAGACCGGCGGGGACGACGCCGGCCCCGCGCTCCCCAACTCGTTGGCGATCGAGATGCGGCACGTCTCCTACACGTACCCGACGGGGACCGAGCCGGCCCTGCGCGACGTCGACCTGACGATCCCGTTCGGGTCGACGGTCGGCATCGTCGGCGCGTCCGGCGCGGGTAAGTCGACGCTGGTCGACATCTTGCTCGGGCTGCTCGAGCCGAGCGACGGAACCGTGTCGTTCGGTGGCGGGGCCCACGCCCAGCGCCCGTCCGAGTGGAGGCGGCACGTGGGCTACGTGCCGCAGGCGGTTGCCCTCTTCGACGGCTCGATCGCTCAGAACGTGGCACTGACGTGGGGCGGCGACTTCGACCGGGAGCGTGTCGAGAGGGCGCTGCGACGTGCGCAGCTCTGGGACGCGGTCACCGCTCGGGCCCGCGGGATGGACGAGCGGATCGGCGAGGGCGGGCTGGCGCTGTCGGGCGGACAGCGCCAGCGTCTGGGGATCGCGCGGGCGCTCTACTCGGACCCGCTCGTGGTCGTCCTCGACGAGGCGACGAGCGCTCTCGACACGAAGACGGAGGCGGACGTGGCAGCGGCGATCAACGAGCTCGCGGGCGACGTGACGGTCATCTCGGTCGCGCACCGGTTGTCGACGATCCGGGACGCCGACACGATCCTCTACATGGAGTCGGGTGAGATCGTCGCATCCGGGAGGTTCGACGACGTCGTCGCTGCAAGCCCGGCGTTCCACACGCAGGCCAGCCTCGCCGGCCTGGTCTAGCGCGCGGTCAGGACGAACCGTGAAGACGACGGACACGTTGCTCATCCTGTCCTTCTCCCGGCTGGAGCAGGACGCCCGCCTGCGGCGCCAGATCGCCCTGTTCGCCGACAGGTACCGCGTGGTCACCGCAGGGTGGGGGCCGCCGGTGCAGGGCGCGGAGCGGCACGTCGAGCTCCCCGTCCCGGTCTCGGCGGGCTGGCGCCGACGCGTACGGTTCTACGTCGAGGCCGTCCTGCTGCGCCTGCGCGCCTATCGGCTCCTCTACTGGACCCAGCCCGCCGTGCGGACGGCTCGTCGCGTGGTGCGGCGGGAACGCCCGGACAGGGTCCTTGTGAACGACATCGAGACGCTGCCGCTCGCCCTCGGGCTCGCGCCCGGGGCGAGCGTGCACGCGGACCTGCACGAGTTCTACCCGGGCCTGCACGACGACAACCCCCGCTGGGTGCGGGTGCGCAAGCCGTACCTGGAGTGGTTGATCCGGCGGTACGCGCCTCGTGCGGGCTCGCTCACGACCGTCGGGGCGAGCGTCGCCGACGCCTACCGGCCGTTCGGGCTCGACCTGGAGGTCGTGACGAACTCGCCCTCGTTCGTCGCGATGGAGCCGACACCGGTCGGGGACCCCATCCGGATCGTGCACCCCGGTGCGTCGCTCCGGAGCCGGCGGCTCGAGAACATGGTGGTCGCCGTGGCCACCTCGGCCGCGGACGTCCGTCTCACCCTCTTCCTCACGGGGAACGACCCCGCCTACGTCGCGGAGCTCCGAGCCCTGGCCGAGGGACTCGGTGATCGCGTGCGCGTCGAGGACGCCGTCCCGCACGACGAGCTGCTCGCGCTCGTCAACACGTACGACGTCGGCATCCACGTCCTGCCCCCGACCGTCACCAACAACGCGCTCGCGCTGCCGAACAAGTTCTTCGACTACGTCCAGGCACGGGTCGGGGTCGTCGTCGGCCCGAGCCCCGCGATGGCCCGTCTCGTGCGGGAGCACGGTCTCGGCGCGGTGACGGACGGCTTCGACGTGGACGCGATCCGCGCGGTCGTCGACGCGCTCACGCCGGAGCGGGTCGCGGGATGGAAGAGCGCCGCGGACGCCGCTGCGCAGGAGCTCTCCGCCGAGGCGCAGCTGCCGGTGTGGGTGAGCGCCGTGGAACGGCTTCGGCCGGCCCGGCGGTCGGGCGACTGAGCGGACGGGGTCGCGGCCGGGCGACGTCATCCCTCAGCGGGCGTGGGCGTCGCTCTCGACCGCGGCAAGGAAGGCCTCACGCTCGACCTCGGCGTTCAGCACGTCGGCAGCGCGGTGCGACGCAGCCTTGAGGCGCACGACGTCGGCGATCGTCAGGTCAGCCAGCGACGCGGCGAGGTCTGCGGCGTCGAAGCCGGGGACCACGACGCCGATGCCGAGCTCGCGGACGATCTCGGCCATCGCCGGGCTCTCGCCGACGACGACTCCGAGTCGTCCCTGGACCGCCTCGAAGAACTTGTTCGGGAGCGCGAACTCGAGGTTCCGTTCCAGCGGCCGGTAGAAGATGATCTCGAGGTCGTACTCGTTGATCCGCTCCGCCAGCTCGCGCATGGGCGCTGGAGGCACGATCCGGATGCGTGCGGCCGCCGGGTGCGCCGCGATCGACTCGCGAAGACGTGCCTCGACGGCCGGGTTCGGCATGAGCATGAAGGTCATCGAGAAGTGCTCCGGGAGCACGCGCATCGCGTCGAGGATCGCGTCGAACCCCCGCTTCCACGACGCGAGGCCGTGGAAGAGCAGCCGGATCTCGCCCGGGTCGACGGGGCTGGGCTCCTGGTCGACGAACGGCGGGATGTTGCGGACCGGGACCAGGGCGTCGACACCGAACTCGTCGACGTAGAGCCGACCGATCGGGGCGTTCACGACGGAGCGCGACGTGAACGCCGGGTGCCCGATGAAGCCGCGCACCCATCGGTAGTGCGACCCTGTGATCCGCGCACCGAGAGTCTGGCGGCGTTGGGCGGGGTTGTGGTACTCGTGCAGGTCGAGGTGGAGCCGTGCCCGGCGGGCCGCCGGCGTGAAGACCGACGGGTCTGCGAGGAGTGGCCCGAACTCCGTCTCGTTGAACACGACCAGGTCGTACCGCCCGGAACGCAGGCGTTCCTGGGCGGCGCGCGGGATCCGGTCGACGACCTGCCGCCGGAAGCGGACCCTCGCGGGCAGCACGAGCTGGGCGGCGAGCACGCCCGCTCGCGTCGTCACCCAGCGGGACGGTGCCTCGAGCGCGAAGTGGTCCCTGACGGCCGGGGTCGGACGGCCGCCGAGCCCCAGCGTGTCGACCTCCCACCCCGCACCGGCGAGCCAGTCGACCTGCCGACGGACCCGAGGGTCCGACTCGATGACCGAGTACGAGAGCACGAGGGCTGATCGTGTTCCGTTCGAGCTGGTCACTCAGGCCTCACCTCTCGTCGACAGGCGCCCCACGACGCCGACCGCGATCCTATCGGAGGCCGTCAGGCAGGGGAGGGCGCCGACGGGGCGAGCTCCACGAGCGTCTCGACGACCCGTCGAGCGGCGTTCCCGTCGCCGTAGGGAGCCTCCTCGGTCGCGCCCGGCACCGGGCGCGCGACGGCCCCGCGGATGGCGTCCGCGTCGTTGGCGAGCACGTTCCAGCCGAGGTCGACCGTCTCGACCCACTCGGTCTCCGTGCGGATCGTGGTGCACGGGACCCGCAGGAGGAACGCCTCCTTCTGCAGGCCTCCCGAGTCGGTGACGACGCCGCGGCTGCGCAGGGCCGCCGCGACGAGGTCGGGGTAGGCGAGCGGCGCGTGGGAACGGAGCGAGCCCGCGTCGAGCGAGAGCCCGTGCTCGGCCGCCTTCGCGACGACCCGCGGGTGGGCCAGCAGCACGACCGAGCGGTCGAGGCTCGAGAGGGCCTCGACGATCATCGCCATCCGGTCCCGGTCGTCGGTGTTCTCCGCCCGATGGATCGTGGCGAGGTGGTACTCCCCGGGCTCCAGGCCGAGCTCGGTGAGGAGCGGGACGTCGCGGCCGACGACGGAGTCCCGCACCTGGAAGAGCACGTCCGTCATCACGTCGCCGACCAGGACGGAGCGTCGGCCGAGCCCTTCGGAGGCGAGGTGGTCCATCGCCACCTGCGTCGGCGCGAGGCAGAGGTCGGCGGCGTGGTCCGTGAGCACGCGGTTGTGCTCCTCCGGCATGCGCCGGTTGAACGACCGGAGACCCGCCTCGAGATGCGCGAGGGGAACGTGCAGCTTCACCGCCGCGACCGCGGCGGCGAGCGTGGAGTTCGTGTCGCCGTACGCGAGCACCCAGTCGGGCCGGTGCTCGTCGAGCACCGCGTCGAGGGCCCCGAGGATGGCACCGGTCTGCACGCCGTGGCTGCCCGACCCGACGCCGAGGTGCACGTCCGGGGCAGGGATCCCCAGGTCGCGGAAGAACACGTCCGACAGCATCGGGTCGTAGTGCTGGCCGGTGTGGACGATGACGTGCTCGACACCCGCCGCGGTCGCCGCCTGGGCGATCGGGGCGAGCTTGACGAACTGCGGGCGCGCGCCGACGACGCTGAGGATCTTCACGAGCGTCGATGCTAACGGGCGCCACGCCGTCGAGACGCTCCCCGGATCGACGACGTGGCCGCGAGTGCTCACGATCGGACGGTTCCCGTCATGTCCGACTCCCGAGGCATCCCATGAGTCGGATGCGGCACCGGTAGTCTTTCTCGCCGATCCCTTCCGCTCGTAGAGAGGCCCAGCGCCCGTGCCCTCGCCCACCCGCCACGCGCGATCCCGCGGCGTCGCCGTCGCGGTTCCTGGTGCTCCGGGCGGTCCGACCTCGGCGGCGCTGCCAGACCGCTTCCGCCTCGACGTCCAAGGGCTCCGGGCCGTGGCGGTCGGTGCGGTCGTGCTCTACCACGCAGGTGTGCCCTGGCTCCCCGGTGGCTATGTCGGTGTCGACGTCTTCTTCGTCATCTCGGGGTTCTTGATCACCGGTCACCTGCTCCGATCCCTCGAGACCGACGGGAGGGTCAGGTTCGCCGAGTTCTACGCCCGTCGCGCTCGCCGGATCCTGCCTGCCTCGTTCGTGGTCCTCCTGGCCACCCTCGTCGTGGCCGCCCTCACGCTGGGACCGGTGCGGGTCCGGGAGGCAGCCGTCGACGCCGTCGCCACGGCCGCCTACGTGCCCAACCTGCTCTTCGCCCACCAGGGGACGCAGTACCTCAACGAGACGGACCCGCCGTCGCTCTTCCAGCACTACTGGTCCCTGGGGGTCGAGGAGCAGTTCTACCTGCTGTGGCCGCTGCTGCTCGTGGGCTTCTTCGCGGTCCGCCGGTCGCACCGGGTCCTGACCGTGCTGGTCGGCGCGGTCGTCGTGGTGTCCTTCGTGGCGTGCCTCGTCCTCACGGTTCGGGCTCAGCCGTGGGCGTTCTTCGGCCTTCCCACACGAGCCTGGGAGCTCGCCGCCGGGGGTCTGGTCGCGGCGATGATCGGTCGAGGAGCCGCCCTGCGTCGCACGCTCGCGGTCCCGCTGGGATGGGCGGGGCTCGCGGCGGTCGTCGCCTCCGTGCTCCTGCTCGACGCGTCGACGCCGTTCCCCGGCCCGTGGGCAGCTCTTCCCGTGGCGGGGACGGCATCGGTGATCCTTGCCGGGGCGAGCGCCGGGGCGAGCGGCCCGTCCGCCGTGCTCGCGCGCGCACCCATGGTCTGGGTCGGGGGGATCTCCTACTCGCTCTACCTGGTCCACTGGCCCGCGATGACGCTGCCCCAGGCCATCCTCGGTCGGACCGAGCCGGTACCGGTGCCGTGGCAGCTGCTCGTGGCCGTCGCGTGCGTGCCGCTCGCGTGGCTCTCCTACCGGTTCGTCGAGACCCCGTTCCGCACGGCGCCGCGACTGCGGTCCGCCCGACCGCGGCGGGTCGGGCTCGCCGTGCTCGCCGCGACGACCGTCGTCGTCGCGTCCGCGGGACTGGCGGTCTGGGGTGCGGAACGAGCGCCGCAGTCGTCGACGACCGTCGTCACCGCGACGGATCTGCGCCGCTCGCCCGCTGGGACACCGGTCGTCCCCGCGAACCTCGAGCCGTCGCTCGCCGAGGCAGCGGACGACCTCCCGGTCGTCTACGACGACGGCTGCCAGCTCGACGTGTCCGGTCAGGAGCCTCCCTCGTCGTGCGTCTACGGCGCCGACGCGACCGCGCCGCGCGTCGTGCTGTTCGGCGACTCCCATGCGAGCCAGCTCGTACCCGCGCTCAGCACGCTCGCGGACGCAGGGTCGATCCGCCTCGACGTCGTGACCAAGAGCGGCTGCCCGGCGACCGACCTCGAGGTGGTCACGGGCAGGGGGCAGCCCTACCCGACGTGCTCGCCGTGGCGTGCGGCCGTGCTCGACCGGCTGCGGGCCGACCCACCCGCGGTCGTGGTCCTCGCCGACTACGCCGGTGAGTCGGGCGACGCGGAGGGCGCGCGGTTCAGCGCGGACGAGTGGGGCGCCGCGCTCGGTCGCACGCTGGAGATGCTGCCGGCGACGACCCCGGTGCTCGTCGTAGGGGACACCCCGACGCCGGGTACGGCGCCGAGCGCGTGCCTCTCCGACCACGTCGAGGACGCGGCGAGGTGTGACCTGGGCGGCGAGGCGCGCAACGTCGAGGTGCAGGAAGGGCAGCGGGCCGCGGCGCAGGACGCGGGGGCACGTTTCGTCACCCTCGACGAGTACCTGTGCAACGCGCGTGCCTGTCCTGCGATCATCGACAACACCCTCGTCTACCGGGATGGCACACATCTCACGGCCACGATGTCGGCCCGACTGGGCGAGGTGCTCGGGCCGGAGGTCCTCGCGCTGCTGCCGAGGTGACGTGCCGTTCGCGTATCCTGCACGGTGGTCCGACCGCTCGACGCTCAACGACACCGTCGTGGTCCCCCGATCCGGGGACTGCCGCCGGACCGACCACCCGCTCGCCGGAAGGAACACTCGATGCGCATCGCCGTCGTCGCCCTGGGGAAGATCGGCCTTCCCCTGGCCGTCCAGTTCGCGTCCAAGGGACACGAGGTGGTCGGTGTCGACGTCAACGCCGGAACGGTCGCCGCCGTCAACGAGGGCAGGGAGCCCTTCCCGGGCGAGGCGCAGCTCGCGGAGAAGCTGGCCGACCTCGTCCCCGCCGGCAAGCTGCGCGCCACCACCGACTACGCCGAGGCCGTCCCGGGCGCCGACGCCGTCGTGCTGGTGGTCCCGCTGTTCGTCGACGAGGAGACGGCCCAACCCGACTTCGGCTGGATGGACGCCGCGACGAGGTCGATGTCCGAGCACCTCGACGCCGGCACGCTCGTCTCGTACGAGACGACGCTGCCGGTCGGCACGACGCGCAACCGCTGGAAGCCGATGATCGAGGAGATCTCCGGTCTGGTGGAGGGCGAGGACTTCCACCTGGTCTTCTCGCCCGAGCGTGTCCTGACGGGTCGGGTGTTCGCCGACCTGCGCCGCTACCCGAAGCTCGTCGGAGGGCTGTCGCCCGAGGGCTCGGCTCGAGCCCGCGAGTTCTACGAGGCGGTCCTCGACTTCGACGAGCGTCCGGACCTGCCCCGACCGAACGGCGTCTGGGACCTCGGCACGGCCGAGGCCTCCGAGCTCGCGAAGCTCGCCGAGACCACCTACCGCGACGTGAACATCGGTCTCGCGAACCAGTTCGCGCTGTTCGCGGACTCGCAGGGCATCGACGTCCACGCGGTCATCGAGGCGTGCAACTCCCAGCCGTACAGCCACATCCACCGTCCGGGGATCGCCGTCGGCGGGCACTGCATCCCGGTCTATCCCCGGCTCTACCTGTCGGTCGACCCGGCGGCGTCGATCGTCCGCGAGGCGCGCGCCGTGAACGCCGCGATGCCGGAGCGCGTGGTCGAGCGAACGGCAGGTCTGCTCGGATCGTTGGACGGCTTGCGCACCGTCGTGCTGGGAGCCTCCTACCGGGGCGGAGTCAAGGAGACGGCGTTCTCGGGCGTCTTCGCGACGGTCGAGGCGCTCGCTTCCCGCGGTGCCGTCGTGACGGTGCACGACCCCCTCTACTCCGACGACGAGCTGCGGGGTCTCGGCCTCGCTCCGCACACGCTGGGGGCCGAGGTGGACGTGGCCGTGGTCCAGACGGACCACTCCGTCTACCGGACCGTCGGACCGGACGACCTGCCCGGAGTCCGCCTCCTGGTCGACGGTCGGGGGATCACGGACGCGGCGCTGTGGACGGGGACGCCGCGGGTCGTCCTCGGCCGTGGCGACACCGTCCCGGCGACCTGACGACCCCGCGAGACCACGCCGACGCCCGTCCTACCCCGAGGAACCCCGCCATGCGTATCACCGCGGTCGTCGTCGCCTACGACCGACGCGACCTGCTCGTCGAGGCGCTCGACGCCCTCTCCGCGCAGACTCGTCCGCTCGACGAGGTCGTCGTGATCGACAACGCCTCGCACGACGACTCGGCCGCCGTCGCGGCCGCGCACCCGATCGGGGCGGACGTCCTGACGCTCGCCCGCAACACCGGCGGGGCGGGCGGCTTCGCGGCCGGGGTCGCGCACGCCGTCGCGCGCGGGGCCGACCTCGTCTGGCTCATGGACGACGACACGATCCCCACCCCGTCGGCGCTGGCCGAGCTCCTCGTCGCGCGTGACGCCTACCCGGGTCCGGTCGCACTTCTCGGGAGCCGCGTCGTCTGGCACGACGGTCGCGACCACCCGATGAACACCCCGCGGCGCAGACCGGGGGCTTCGGCGGAGCAGATCGCCCGTGCCCGCGAGGTCGGGGCGCTCCCGGTGCGGTCCTCGTCGTTCGTCTCGATGCTCGTGGACTCCCGGGCGATCCGGCACCACGGCCTGCCGGTCGCCGACTACTTCATCTGGAACGACGACTTCGAGTACTCGGCCCGCCTGCTGCGGCGGGGGACGGGCCTGCACGTCCCGGCGTCCGTCGTCGAGCACCGGACCAAGACGTTCGGTGCGACCGACGCCGACCCGGGCGCGCGCTTCTACTACGAGGTGCGCAACAAGCTGTGGATGCTCGTGTGGTCCCGCGCGCTCTCTCCCGCGGAGCGCGTCCTGTACCTCGGCGCGTCGCTCCGCCGCTGGGCGCGGACGTTCCTCCGGTCGTCGGACCGTGGCACGCTCCGCGGAGCCGGCGCCCGGGGCCTGCGCGACGGCCTCACGAGCCGGCCCCGCTCGAGCGCGACGGTCCTCACCGGCCTCGGGTCGGTGTCCGAGGACGTCGCCGTCGTCGACGGGTCGGCACGGGGGAGGACGGCGTGACGGGAGCGCCCGCGACCTTCTCGCTCCTCCTGCCCGTCTACCACGGTGACGACGCCGCCCACCTGCGCCGCGCCTTCCGGTCGGCGACGCTCGACCAGGTCCTGCCGCCCGACGAGGTCGTGCTGGTCCAGGACGGCCCGGTCGGACCCGCGCTCGGCGCGGTGGTCGACGAGATCGAGTCGGGCCCCGTCCCGACGACCGTCGTCCGGCTGCCGCGGAACGTCGGTCTGGCGCTCGCGCTCCAGGCAGGGCTCGCGGCCTGCAGCCACGAGATCGTCGCCCGCACCGACGCCGACGACGTCTGTCTGCCGGACCGGTTCGCGCGGCAGGTCCCCCTGGTCGCGGGAGGCTACGACATCGTGGGCTCCGCGATCCAGGAGTTCGTCTCGGAGGACGAGCCCGGAATCGTCCGCGTCCCCCCGCTCACCACGGAGCAGATCACGGAGGGGGCGCGGTTCCACTCCCCGTTCAACCACCCCACGGTGGTGTTCCGCCGGTCCGCCGTCTCACGGGCCGGGGGATACCAGGACCTTCCGTTGCTGGAGGACTACTGGCTCTTCACCCGCATGCTGGCCGGTGGCGCGCGTGGGCTGAACCTGCGCGAGCCGCTACTGCTCTACCGGGTCGGCGCCGGCGCGTACGCGCGCCGCGGAGGGGTGCGGCTCCTGCGGTCCGAGATCGAGCTCCAGCGGCGCATGCGCCGCATCGGCTTCACCACGACGGCGCAGTGGGCGCGCAACGTGGTCGTCCGCGGCGGCTACCGCCTGGTGCCCGAGAAGATCCGGGTGCTCCTGTACCGCGGGCTCCTGACCGACAGGGCACGGTGACCGGATGAGCCCGGACTGGTTCGCCACCTGGCCGGTCGCGGTCGCCGCGCTGGCGGTCCTCGTCCTGCCCGGCGTGCTGCCCGCCTACGCCCTGCGGCTGCGCGGTGCCGTCGCGTGGTGCGCCGCCCCCCTGCTCTCCGCGGCCGTGATCGGGTTGTCCGCGATCGTCGGCGGTGCGACGGGGATCACCTGGAGCGTCTGGGTCGTGGTGGGAGGGTCGGTCGTCGCCGGCGCTCTCGCCTGGCCGCTCGCGCGGGGCGCGCGTCGCGCCGGTCCGCGTCTGCTCGTCGGACCGCGGACCGTGGTCCCGGGCGCCGTGATCGCCCTGACGACCGTCCTCGCGGTGCTCGCCCAGCTGCGGCGGATGCTCGGGGCGGTCGGGGGACCGGAGCGCGTCGCGCAGACCTACGACACGCCCTACCACCTCAACAGCGTCCGGATGATCCTCGAGAACGGGGACGCGTCCTCGCTCCACATGACGCTGACCGTCCCCGAGCGGGCGACGGTGTTCTACCCCGCGGCGTGGCACGGCGCGACGTCGCTCGTCGTCCAGCTCAGCGGGGGCAGCGTCCCCGCGGCGGCGAACTGGGTCACGCTCGTCGCGTGCGCCGTCGTCTGGCCTGCAGGGATGCTGCTTCTCGCCCGTGCGCTGCTCGGGCCTCGTGCGCTGTTCCTCGCCCTCGCGGCTCCGCTGGCCTTCGCGCTCACGCAGTTCCCCAACAGGCTGTTCTCGTTCGGTCTCCTGTACCCCAACGTGTACTCGTACGCGCTTCTGCCCGCTGCGCTCGGGCTCGTCGTCGTGGGCGCGCTCCTCACGCACGGTCGGGGCAGGATCCCCGCGCTCGCCGGGGCGGCGGTCGGGGCCCTCGGGATCGGGCTCGCGCAACCCAACGGCACGTTCGCCCTGCTGTACGTCTCCGCCCCCGTCCTGGTGCTCGCCCTCGCCCGGGCGACAGCACGGTCGCGCCGACGTGGCCGCCCGTGGTGGAAGGCGCTGCTCCCGTGGCCGGTGGCCGCAGCGGCGGTCGCGTGCGTCTTCGGGCTGGTCGTGACGCTCCCGCTGCTCTCCGGTTTCGTCGGCAAGGCCAACTGGGCGGTGACGAACACGCCCGTGGGCGCGCTCCGCGAGGCGGCCACGCTCACGGCGATGCACCCGTCGATCACGCCGAACTTCCCGGCCTCGGAGAACTTCGCCGGGGGTGTGCCGAACTGGCCGGTCGCGGTCCTCGTCGTGGTCGGCGCGATCCTCGCTCTCGTCGTCCGGCGCTGGCGCTGGCTCCCGTTCTCCTACGCGATCCTCGTCGGCCTGTGGCTCCTCGTCCGTGGCCTCGACGTCCCTCTCCGCGGCGCGCTCACGGGCTTCTGGTACGCCGACCCGCAGCGCATCGCGGCCCTTCTCCCCCTGGTGGCCGTCCCCCTCGCCGTGATCGGGCTGGCTGCGCCGGTAGGCCTGCTCCTCCGGCAGCTCCTCTCCGGGCGCTCGTCGAGGGCACGGCGGGCGGCGCCGCTCGTCGTCGCGGTCCTGCTCGCGCTGGCGGTCGTGCTCGTGCTGCCGCGCTCGGAGCACTTCCGGTCGTCGTTCGGCTACGTCGCGCACGCCTACCGCGCCGACCCCGACTCGATCGGTTCGGACGGGCTGCTGGACGCCAACGAGAGCGAGTTCATGGACGAGGTCGAGTCGGTCGTCCCTCCCGGTGTGGCGATCGCAGGCGACCCGTGGGACGGCAGCGCGCTCGCCTGGGCGATCGCCGACCGGCCGGTCATCTACCCGCACATGGGCATCGTCAAGGACCCCGCCCGCGCCCTCATCGCGTCGTCCCTGGTCGACGCGAACACCGACCCCGCGGTGTGCGAGGCCGTGCACGAGCTGAACGTCGGCTACGTGCTCGACATGGGTCAGCGCCTCAACGGCGAGGTCACCGTCGGCTACCCCGGGCTCCTCGGTCTCGAGGAGGCGGGAGTCGCCCGCGTGGTCGCGCAGGAGGGGCCGGCGCGGCTCCTCGAGATCACCGCCTGCTGAGGTGTCGCCGTCCCTCCCGTGAAGGTCTTGTGCCGACCCCGACGGTCCGCCTTCGCTGGTCGGAGCGGTCCGGGCCAGAGGCTAGGCTGGGGCGGTTGCCGTTCGAGAACGAGGAGTATGTGTGGACGCGGATCTTGTCGTCGTGGGTTCGGGCTTCTTCGGCCTGACCGTCGCTGAGCGGATCGCGGAGGAGTACGGCCGCAAGGTGCTCGTCATCGACCGCCGCCCGCACATCGGGGGGAACGCCTACAGCGAGGCCGAGCAGTCGACCGGGATCGAGGTCCACCGCTACGGCGCGCACCTGTTCCACACCTCCAACGAGCGTGTCTGGGAGTACGTGAACCGCTTCACCGCGTTCACGAGCTACGTCCACCGCGTCTACACGACGCACCGGGGCGAGGTCTTCCCGATGCCGATCAACCTCGGCACGATCAATCAGTTCTTCCGCTCCGCGCACGGCCCGGACGCTGCGCGCGAGCTGGTCAAGGAGCTCTCCGCGGAGCTCGGCGGCAAGAAGCCCGAGAACCTCGACGAGCAGGGTGTCTCGCTCATCGGCCGCCCGCTCTACGAGGCGTTCATCCGCGAGTACACCGCGAAGCAGTGGCAGACCGATCCTCGTGAGCTGCCGGCCTCGATCATCTCGCGACTGCCCGTGCGGTACACGTACGACAACCGCTACTTCAACGACACCCACGAGGGTCTGCCCGTCGACGGCTACACGGCCTGGATCGAGCGCATGGCGGACCACAAGAACATCGAGGTGCGCCTCGACGTCGACTTCTTCGACGAGTCGCAGCCCGTGAACAAGAGCAACGTGGTCGGCAACGTCCCCGTCGTCTACACCGGCCCGGTGGACCGCTACTTCGACTATGCCGAGGGCGACCTCTCGTGGCGCACGCTCGACTTCGAGGAGGAGGTGCTCCCGGTCGGCGACTTCCAGGGCACCCCCGTCATGAACTACGCGGACGCCGACGTGCCGTACACGCGGATCCACGAGTTCCGTCACTTCCACCCCGAGCGGGAGTACCCGACGGACAAGACCGTCATCATGCGGGAGTTCTCCCGGTTCGCGGAGAAGTCCGACGAGCCGTACTACCCCGTCAACACGACGGCTGACCGGCAACGCCTCCTCGCCTACCGCGACCTCGCCGCGAACGAGAAGGACGTCCTCTTCGGCGGTCGGCTCGGGACCTACAAGTACCTCGACATGCACATGGCCATCGGAGCCGCGCTGTCGATGGTCGACAACAAGCTCGCGCCGCACTTCGGGGCCGGAGCAGGGATCGAGAGCGGGGGCGTCGACGCGTGACCCTCGACGCCGCACCCGTGCGGCGTCATGACGGCGAGAGCTCGTGGCCTGTCGTGCAAGAGCTCGCGCTCCATGACGACCACGTCCTTGGAACGAGTCTCCACGCGCTGGGGGACGTGACAGCCGTCGCCGACGGGTGGGAGGTCGCCCCGGGGGGGAGGGCCTCGTTCCTCACCTACTTCAACGCCTTCCCGGCCTCGTACTGGAGCAGGTGGACGCCGCACACGCAGGTTCGCCTCGAGGTGGACCTCTCGTCGGACGACGCACGAGTCCAGGTGTGCGCGAGCGACGCCCACGGGGAGCGGCGCCGGGTGGGGGAGCCGCTGTCCCCGGTCGGAGGCACAGTCGTCCGCGAGCTCCGGCTCGTCGGGCTGGGTGACGGGGGCTGGTACTGGTTCGACGTCACGAACACCGGTGGAGAACCGCTCAGGGTCCACGCCGCGCGGTGGCGGGTTCCGCCCGCTGCCCGGCCGACCCCCCCGGTCTCGCTCGCGATCACGACGTTCGACCGCGTGGAGGACTGCCTGCGTGTCCTCGGCCAGATCGGGCGCGACCGCAGGCTCGCCGAGAGGTTGCGGCGCGTCGTCGTCGTCGACCAGGGCACCCGGTCGATCACCGACAGCCCTCGCTTCCCTGACGTCGCACGCGAGCTCGGGAATCTCCTGCGCGTCGTGCGGCAGACGAACCTGGGAGGGTCCGGCGGATTCGCCCGCGGTCTCACGGAGTCGCTCAACGACGGCGCCGAGCGAGTGGTCCTCCTCGACGACGACGTCGCGCTCCCGGCGGGCACCCTCTCTCGCATGATCGCGCTCTCGGACCATGCGGAGGGGCCGCTCCTGGTGGGTGGTCAGATGCTCGACATGTCGCACCCGACGGTCCTGCACGCCTTCACGGAGACGGTCGACCGCCGCACGGTCATGCCCGCCCTCGACGAGGGTGGGGTACGCCGTCACGACTTCGGCGAGCAGACGCTGGCGGCGACGTCCTGGATGCACCGTCGTGGCCGTGCCGAGTACAACGGGTGGTGGGCGTGCCTGATCCCACGGGAGGCGGTCGACCGCGTCGGGCTCCCGCTGCCGTTCTTCATCAAGTGGGACGACACCGAGATGGCGCTCCGGGCCGGTGGTGCGGGCATCCCGACCGTCACGCTTCCCGGCGCGGGGATCTGGCACGTCGCCTGGGGTGAGAAGGACGATCTCGTCGGCTGGCAGGCGTACTTCTACGAGCGCAACCGCCTGGTCACCGCGCTGCTCCACTACGGGCGGAGCACGTGGCGGTCCGCGCTCCTGTACTCCTTGGCGGTCGACGTCAAGCACGCCGTCGCGATGCAGTACTCGGCCCTCGACCTCAGGGTGGCTGCGGCGGAGGCGGTCCTTGCCGGTCCTCGGGACCTCGCCGCGTCGCTCCCGACGGCGCTGAGCGAGGTACGTGCCCGCGCACGCGCCTACGACGACGCGCGGTACGACCTGCCGGCACGACCCCCGGGGACGGCCGCCCCTCGCGTCGGCTCGACCGTGACGAGCTCGGCGGGAGCGCTCCGGGCGCTGCTCCGAGGGAGGCTGCGGCTCCCGCGTGCCTCTGCAGGGGCGCGGACGGTGTACCTTACGCATGCGCAGGCGACCTGGCGGGTGCTCGCGACGATGGACGAGGCCATCGTCGAGAACGCCGACGGCACAGCGGCCGCACGGCTCCGACGGGACGTGCGGACCCGTCGCGAGCTGCTCGGCCGCTCCCTGCGCGCCCGGGGCAGGCTCCTGCGGCGTCATGGCGCACTGAGCCGGGCCTACCGGTCGGGGCTGGCACGACTCGCCGGCACCGACTCCTGGAACGACATCTTCGAGAACGCGAAGGACTGAGACGTGGCGACCGTCGGCAGCGCCGGCATCGAACCGACCGAACCCGGCATCGGGCACGGGTTGCTCGATGTGGCCAAGAACCGCTTCCTCCTGCACCTGCTGGTGAAGAAGGAGCTGCGCGTCCGCTATCAGGCGTCGATGCTCGGCATCCTCTGGTCCTACGTGAAGCCGGCGGTCCAGTTCGTCGTCTTCTACCTGGCCCTGGGCGTGTTCCTGGAGCTCAACAAGGGCACCGAGGACTACGCCGTCTATCTCTTCTCCGGCGTCGTGGTGATCAACCTCTTCGGCGAGGCTTTCGGCAACGCGACCCGCTCGATCGTGGGCAACGGTGCGCTGGTGCGCAAGATCTACCTGCCCCGGCAGCTCTTCCCGCTCGCCTCGCTCCAGGTCGCCTTCGTGCACTTCTTGCCCCAGCTGCTCGTGCTCGTGGTCGGCACTCTCGTCGCGGGCTGGAGACCCAACCTCGCCCAGCTTGCCGGGGGTCTCCTCGCGATCTTCATCGTCTGCACGCTCGCCTTCGGTCTCGGGCTCCTCTTCGGCGCCGTCAACGTGATGTTCCGGGACGCCGAGAACTTCGTGGACCTCATCATCATGGTCGCCACCTGGCTGTCCCCGGTGCTCTACACCTGGGACCGGGTGGCGAACGCCCTCTCCGACGTCCCGTGGCTCTTCACGATCTACCAGCTGAACCCCCTGACGGCGGCGGTCGAGCTGTTCCACTGGTGCTTCTGGTACCCCGCCACGTCGGGCACCTCCGAGCTCCCGCCGAACATGCTCGCGTTCGGGTTCGCCGGACTCGCCATCTCGTTGTTGATCCTCGCCTTCGGAGACTTCGTGTTCCGTCGGCTCGAGGGCCGATTCGCACAGGAGCTCTGATGACGACCAGCATCGAGATCGCCGGGGTCGGCAAGGACTTCCGCCTGAACCACAGCCGATCGCTCAAGGACATGGTGGTGTCCAAGGTCCGCAAGAGGGACCGCCATGAGACCTTCCAGGCGCTGGACGACGTCTCCGTCCAGGTCCAGCAGGGGGAGAGCGTCGCCCTGCTGGGGCTCAACGGCTCCGGGAAGTCGACCCTCCTGAAGCTCATCTCCGGCGTCATGCGGCCCGACCGCGGGTCCATCCGGGTCCGCGGGCGTCTCGCCGGCCTCATCGAGGTCGGGGCGGGCTTCCACCCCGACCTCACCGGCCGGGAGAACGTCTTCCTCAACGGTGCGATCCTCGGCATGGACGAGGCGACGATCCGTCGCCGGTTCGACGACATCGTCGCGTTCTCGGAGATCGAGAAGTTCATCGACACCGAGGTGAAGTTCTACTCCTCGGGCATGTTCCTCCGGCTCGCCTTCTCGGTGTGCGTCTACACGGAGCCCGAGGTGTTCCTCGTCGACGAGATCCTCGCCGTGGGCGACGAGCCCTTCCAGCAGAAGTGCCTCGCGCGCATCCGCGAGATCCAGGACGAGGGCCGCACGCTCGTCATCGTGAGCCACGACCTCGACATGGTGCAGAAGATCTGCGAGCGCGGTGTCGTGCTCGAGCGCGGCCACGTCGTGTACGACGGCGAGTCCGCCGGCGCGGTGCAGCAGCTCCGGCGCTGACCGCCCTGCCCAGGGCGTGGTCGAGCCCGATGGCGCGACGACCGTCGGCATCCTCCGGACATCAGAAGGCCCCGGTGCCCACCTCCTCTCGGAGGCAGGCACCGGGGCCTTCCTGGGTGAACCGCTCTCAGTCGCCGGAGGCGTAGAGACGCTCCCAGCTCTCGCGGCTCGTGAGCCGCGGCAGCGCGTCGCGCCACGCGTCGCGCGCAGCGGCCCCCTGGCGGCGGAGGCGCCACAGCGCCGCGCTCGCGTCGCGCGAGAGCTGCCGGACGGCCTTCGGGTCGTAGGTGCGGACACGGAACGCGTCCTGCGAGGCGTCGGTGACGACGACCTGGCGGAACAGCGCCGTGTGCCACCACTGGGAGTCCCCGGCGGTGATGTTCGCAGCGCCACGCGTGTGCCCGAGGGCCTGGGAGGCGAGCCGCTTCGCCAGCACGAGCGACGGGAGGCTCGGCGTCCCCTCGAGCTTGACCGTCGGTACGGCGTCGAGCCCGGCGTC
The DNA here is from genome assembly GCF_009708005.2 of Cellulosimicrobium protaetiae. NCBI lineage: Bacteria > Bacillati > Actinomycetota > Actinomycetes > Micrococcales > Promicromonosporaceae > Cellulosimicrobium > Cellulosimicrobium protaetiae. Next base: position 1,821,166 of record NZ_CP052757.1, read on the forward strand.
GGCCAGGTCCTCGGGCGTCCGACGGATCGTGTCGGGGTACTCCTTGCGGAGGGCGAGCACGTCCTTGAGCGCCTGCTCGCCACCGTCCGCGAGCACCGACGGACCGGCGAGGAAGTCGTCGATGGCCTTGATGAGCGTCGCGGTCATCCCGTACTGGTGCCCGGCGATGTACCGCGCGAACTGCTTCCCGAGCGTCTTGGTGACGTCAGCCGGCACGGCGTCCGAGTGCAGCGCCGCGGTGATCAGCGAGTTGCGGTGGGAGAAGTACCGGGACCAGTCGTCCCAGTCCTTGAGCGAGAAGTCGGCGTGCCACACGCCGGCACCAGGGAGGGTCGTCGTGGGGATCCCGTGCTGTCGCGCGCGCACCCCGTACTCGATGTCGTCCCACTGGAAGAACATCGGCAGCGGGAAGCCGATCTCCCGCACGACCTCCGCGGGGATCAGGCACGACCACCAGGCGTTGTAGCCCGCATCCATCCACTTGCGCGGAAGGCGCTGGAGCAGGTTGACGTCGTGCGACTTCTCGTCGACGGGAAGCCCGGCCCGGAGGGCGTGGAGGTTGACGGTCTCGGCGTTCGTGTGGAGCCGCGTGGGCTGGTACAGGTAGAGCATCTGGCCGCCGACGATCATCGGCCGGATCGCGTGGTTCGCGAAGGCCGTCATCCGCAGGACCGTCTCCGGCTCGAGGACGATGTCGTCGTCCATGAAGAGGACGTTCGCGTGCTCCTCGGACTTCTTGCCGGTGATCTCGAAGAGGCCGCGGGTGAACCCGCCGGCGCCTCCGAGGTTGCGCTGCTCGATGACCTGCAGACGGTCGCCGAAGCGCGAGCGGACGTCGCCGAACCCCGGCTGGTCCGTGACACGGGACGTGCCCTGGTCCACGACGTACACGGTCTCGACGACCTCGAGCACCTCGGGGTCGCGGGAGAGCGAGTCGAGCGTCGCCAGGCAGTCCGCGGGGCGGTTGTACGTGCAGATGACCACGGAGGTCGGGCGGTCCTGAGCGGGCGACCCGGCGACCACCCGGACGTCGGCGAGGGTGAGCGAGTCGTCGCCTGCCTGCGCCTCGAGCCAGAGGTAGCCCCCGTCGAGGTACTTGTCGAGCGCGACGTCGAAGACGACGTCGGTCGGCGTGTCGAACGCGACCTCGCGCACCTCCACCGGTCGCGAGGTCGGGGCCGTGCCGTTGGCCACGACCGAGACGAGCCCGCGACCCGTGACGGTCAGGGAGATCCGCAACGAGCGCGCGGTCGTCCAGCGCTGGAGGTAGGCCGCCGGGATGCGGCCGAAGTACGTCTCCGTGGTCAGGCGCGCGTGCGGGGGCAGAGTGGCGCTCGTCCTCGACAGCTCGGCGTCGCCGTGCGCGGTCTTGACGTACAGGCCCACGGCCGCGTCGGTCGCGGGACCGAAGTGGACCCGCTGGATCGTGTTCCCCTGCGCCTCCTGCGGCGAGCCTGCGGACGGGTTCGACGTCGTGGCAGAAGGTGATGTCATCGGCGGTCTCCGGGTCTTCTCTTCGTGGTCGTGTGGCGTCGCGCGATCCAGGGCGTCGGCCACCGGGACGGAACGGGCTGTCGGAGACCCGCGCCGGGTCGATCGGCGCAGGGACTCGTCGTGTTCAGGATGCGACGACCTCGCTCGAGGCTAGCGCCGACGCGTCGTCGCCCGCACCTCCGCGGCGCTTGCGACGCCGGTCCCGGGTCGCGATCACGACGGTCTGGGCGGCGACGACGAGCGCGCCGAGACCGACGAGCGCCCACCCGCTCCGGACGCCGGGGACGGCGAACTCCAGCACGACCTCGGACGTCCCTGCGGGTACGTCCACCGTCAGGAGCCCGGCATCGGTCGTCCCGACCTCGACCTCCCGTCCGTCGACGGTGGCCGTGTAACCGGGCCAGGAGAGACGGGCGAACGTGAGCGTCCCTTCGCCCTCGACCGTCACGAGCTCGGTGTAGTCCGTGGCCTCCGAGGTGACGACGCGCAGCCCCTCCGAGACACCGGAGACGCGCCCCGGCAGCTCGAGGGCTTCGGTCCTGGTCCAGACCTCGCGGACGTCGTCCGACTCGGCGACGGCCCAGCCCGCGGGGGGACCGTCGTCGATCGCGTCCTCGAAGGCCGTGCGCTGCAGCACGAGCGTCTCGAGGCGGAGCGCGTCGGCGAGGTCGCCCGCGGTGCCCGCGACGGGCTCCCACAGCCGGTCGTAGGACTCCTCGCACACGTTGCCCTTGTAGTCCATGCAGAGCGCGTCGCTGAAGGCCTTGAACCCGATGCCCGTGTAGCGCACGACGCTCTCGTGATCCGTGACGACGTGGAGGTTGCCGAACATGATGCGCGCCGACTCGACCGCGTCCTTGCCCGCAGACCCCTGCTGGGCGAGCTGGAGGTAGGTGCCCTCGTAGGACTCGGCGGCCTCGCGGATCGTCGAGACCGAGGTCGGGGGATAGATCGCGTTGTCGATGGCTCCGGGGAACACCGACGTCTGGAAGAACGTCACGACGAGGGTCCCCGCGACGAGGGTCGAGGCGAAGACGCGGTCCCCGTACCGGCGGTAGCTCCACACGGCGGCCGTGATCAGCCCGGCGACCATGACGAGGCTGAGCATGTGGCGGAACGCCTGGTTCGGGGTGACCGAGAAGGCGATGTAGGTGCCGAAGACGATGACGGCGCCGGTGAGGATGGCGCGCAGGCGGACGTGCTCCCGCGCCAGCCCCGCCGTCAGCGCGACCGCGAGGATGCCCAGGAGACCGAGGTAGGTGTACTCGATCACGCGGATCGGCCACCGGAAGAGCCAGAAGTTCGACGGTCCGAGCGTCATCGCGCCGTAGATCGCCGTGAACACCACGATGCTGAGCGATCCCCTGAGGCGGCTCGCGAGCGTCCGCCACCGGAGCCACGGGAGCAGCGGGAGGAAGAACCAGGCGAGGTAGACCGAGGGCAGCGACTCGAGGAGCGCCCCGCCCCAGTTGGTCACCGACGGCAGGTAGGAGGGGGTGCTGGCGCCCGAGAGGTCTCCCAGGTCGGGGACCATGAAGGTGTCGTTGCTGATCATCGCGAGCTCTTGACGCAGGGTCACCTCCTGCGTGCCGAGGAGCGGGCCGAAGACCAGCCAGGCGCACAGGCCCACGGCGGCGCCCGTGACCACGAGGTGGACCAGCTCGCGGACCTTGCGACCCACACCGAGCTCGACCGCGAGGGCGGCCAGCACGATGATGAGGCCGAGCGCCGCGTAGGGGTTCCCCGAGGTCATGGCCAGGAACCCGAAGACGAAGGTGGGCCACGGGGCGCCGCCACGGCTCGCCTGCCGGTGGGCGGCCCACCAGAAGAAGGTCACCCAGACGAGGGCGGTGAGCCCGGCCGGCCAACCGGCTGCCTCGTAGAAGAGCGTGAAGCCCGTGACGGGCATCGCGGTGGCCATCGCGAACGCGGGCCACGCGCCGGCCCCGTACGACCGGAAGAGCAGGTAGGCGGCCACGGCGAGCAGCGCGAGGAGCTGGATCATCACGAACGCCGCCGCGTGCGAGAGGTCGTCGAAGAACGAGACCACCACGTAGTCGACCAACGAGACGGGGTTCCACTGGTTGTACGCGGCCTCGGCGGCGTAGTTGCCGCCCATCCAGCCGGAGGGCTCCATCTGGGGCCACGTCCCGTTGCGCAGCTGGCTGCCGAAGTGGTGCCAGAGCGGGACGAAGGACTCAGGTGCGTCGCCGACGTAGTAGAAGAGCGTGCCGCGCCACGCGGCGACGAGGCCGAGCAGGACGGTCACCACGGGCGTCAGGACGGCCGGCAGCCACCGAGACCGTCCGGTCTCGGTGGAGGTCGAAGAACGCATGGACGAGTGATTCCCCCAAGATCGGCGGGTCCGGCGGCAGGGTGACCTGCGGCTGTACGGGCGCTCGATGGTATCGCGCGTCGTCGCACGGGCGTGAACGCGGCAGGACGGCGGCTAGCATGGCACGGTTCGGGCGGTACCAGGCCGCCTCGCGCCGGGAGAGGAAGAGGATGGCAGACCGCCGACCGCGGCTCAGTTTGATCGTGCCGGCCTACAACGAGCAGGAGAGCGCGGGCGAGATCGTCGGCTTCTACCGCGAGATCGCACGGGCGCACGCCTCGCTTGAGGTCGAGCTCGTCCTCGTGGACGACGGGTCGGACGACGGGACCGCCGAGGCCGTGCGCGCGCACCTCACGGACCAGGACCCCGCGGTCGTCGTCTCGCTCTCGCGCAACTTCGGCTCGCACGCCGCGATCACGGCGGGGCTCTCCGCGTGCACGGGCGACGCCGCGCTCACGCTGAGCGCCGACAGGCAGGAGCCCCTGTCGGCCGTCGCCGACTTCGTGGCGGAGTGGCAGGACGGCGCCGACGTGGTGTGGGGGCTGCGTTCCGTGCGCGCGACGCGCAAGGGAGCGTCGGAGACGTTCGCCACGACCTTCTCGCGCGTGTTCAACAAGGCGTCGACGGTCCCGACGTACCCGCAGGAGGGCCCGTCGCAGATCCTCGTCACGCGGCAGGTCATCGACGTGCTGGAGGCGATGCCGGAGAACAACCGCAACGTCCTGGCGATGGTGGCGTGGTCGGGGTTCGAGCAGCGTCGGATCTTCTTCGAGCAGCTGCCGCGCCCGCACGGCGTGAGCAAGTGGACGTCCTCGAAGAAGATCAAGCTCGTCGTCGACTCGTTCGTCGAGTTCTCCTCCGCCCCCGTGCGGTGGGTCACTCTCGCCGGCGTCGGCCTGGGCGCGCTCGGCGCGCTGCTCCTCCTGGCGGCCCTGGTCCTCGCCCTGGTCCCGGGCACGAGCGGTACGGTCGCGCTCGTCTGCGGCCTCGTCCTGCTGGTCGGGGGGCTCAACCTCTTCGCCCTGGGTGTCGTCGGCGAGTACGTCTGGCGCGCCGGCGACGACGCTCGGCGGCGGCCCGTCTACATCGCGAGAGGGACGTGGCGCACCGGCTCGTCGGCCGCGCCGTCCCCCTACGAAACCGACGTGTGAAGGTTCCAGCCGGTCCCGACGGCGGTCCCGGGGGAGACGGCCCCGCCCGGTCCGACCGGGTAGCGCACGAGCGTGCCGCCCGCGCCCCCGGGGGCGCGGGCGTAGACCGCTGAACCCGCGGAACCGCTGGCGCCGACGAGCATGTCGAAGGGAGCCCACCCGCGGTTGACGACGGTCGCGCCGACGACGGTCCCGTCACGCCGCAGCGGGTACAGCACGAGCGCGCCGTCGTTGCGTCGTCGGCCGAGGAGGTCCGGGACTCCGTCCGAGGTCACGTCTCCGATCCCGAGGACGGCGTCGAGCGTGTGCCAGCCGGCGTCGACGGTGCGGGGCGGCTGGAGCGCTCCTCCGCCAGCACCTGCGTAGAACTGCAGGTTCCCGGTCGCCGCGTTGCGTCCGTAGACGTCCGGGACGCCGTCGCCGGTGACGTCGCCCGGCAGGACGATCTGGTCGACGGTGTGCCAGCCGGTGCCGACCGCGCGACGCGAGCGGGCGACGCCCGTGCGGTCGAGCTCGTAGAGCCACAGCACGCCGGTCGCGGCCTCCCGCGCGTACAGGTCGGGGACGCCGTCCCGGTCCACGTCGCCGGGGGAGCCGATCCAGTCGTGCATGCCCCACCCCGTGCCGACGACGCGCGGTGCCGAGAAGCTCCCGTCGGCACGCCCGGCGTAGAACGAGAGCGTGCCGCGCGACCCGTCGCGTCCGAAGGCGTCCGGGATCCCGTCGCCCGTGACGTCGCGCATGACCCCGCCGGCGGTCTGGGTGGGCCGTGCCGTGCTCCACCAGGTGGAGCGCAGCCCGGTCGCCGTGCGGAACGCGTCGCCGCTCACGGTCACGCTCCCGGCCGAGCCCTCGACGCGCAGGAGCGAGATGCGCCCGCCCCACTCGCCGCGCCCGTCCCGCCCCAGCACCGTGAGGCGCTGCGGCCGGCCCACCGCGGGGTACGCCGCAGCGACCCGGGAGGCGGCGACGGACTGCGTCCAGCGGTGGACCCCGTTCGGCACCAGGCCGTCGTAGGGATCGGGCTTCGCGACGAGATAGGGCTGGCTGCCCGCCGCGCTCCAGCCGCCGTTCGAGGAGCTGAACTGCGTGAACGCGTAGGAGAAGGCTCCGCCGGTGACGAGCACCTGGTTCGCCGTCGCGGTGACCGCCGTCGTCGTGGGCGTCGCCTCGTACGACCTGACCAGCCGACCGTCGAGAGCGTAGAGCGCGACCCCGGGGTAGACCTGGCACGCGGTGGTGTCGCACGTGTGGGTCGGCCCGGTGGCGAAGTGCCGTTGGTGCGAGGCGTAGGTGCGTGCCGCGACGGCCTGCGCGCGCAGCGCGGCGGGCGGCCACGACGACGGCATCTCGGCGGGCAGGACCGACGGCACGTACTGCTCCATGCGGACCGCGTTGAACGTGAGGACGCCTGAGGTCCCCGAGGTCAGGAGACCGAGACCGCCCCGGTACTCGCGGCGCTGGAAGTCGGGCTGGACGAGCCGGAGCCGGCCGGTCGACGAGAGGAAGGTGGCCGACGAACCCGGGACGACGCTGTAGCGACGCCACACCGGCGCGCTCGTGTCGACGAAGTCGAGGAGGAGAGAGGTCGGGCCGCGGAAGAGCCGCCAGCTCAGGATCCGGTTCCCCGTCGACGTGGTGGGCAACGGCAACGTCCCGCCCTGCCAGCGCAGGGCGAGCCCGGGGGCCGTGTCGACGGCGAGCTCGTTCGATCGTCCCGTCGTGAGCCGGACGGTGATGTCGGTGTCGGGCTGACCGGTGATCGAGGTGCCGGGGTAGTAGAAGGCGAGGATCTGGTTGGTCGTCAGCCCGGCCACCGCTGCACCGTGCGCACCCCACTGGGACAGTCCTCTGCCGTGCCCGTACCCGTGCCCGACGAAGGTGAAGGTCCCCTCGGGCTCCACGGGGTAGGACTCCTCGGCCTGGGCCGGTGCGGGCAGGAAGACGAGCGAGGCGACGAGCACGAGGCCGAGCGCCGCCCCCCTGCGCCCCCCGCGCCGTGGGTACGAGCTCCGCATGTGCTTCTCCCGTCCGTGGCCGGTGCCACCCCCGGCGTTGCTAGACTGCGACGGACCTAGGAGGAACATGACACGGAACGTCGCACTCGGCCAGCCCACCGTCGGAGAGGAGGAGCTGGCGGCAGTCGCAGACGTCTTCGCCTCAGGGTGGCTCTCGGGAGCCGGGCCTGCCTGTGTCGCCCTCGAGAGCGACTTCGCGGCCGTGGCAGGCGTGGATCACGTCCTCGCGACGTCGAACTGCGGTTCCGCGCTCCACCTCGCGCTCCTGGCGCTCGGTTCCGGGCCCGGGGACGAGGTGATCGTCGGCGACTACACGTTCCCTGCGACGGGCCACTCGGTCATGTGGACCGGTGCCCGCCCGGTGTTCGCGGACGTCCGGCCCGACATCTGGTCGCTCGACCCCGCGGCCGTCGAGGCCGCGATCACGCCGCGCACCGTGGGGATCGTCGCGGTCGACGTCTTCGGCCAGCCCGCCGACTACGACGAGCTCCGGGCGATCGCCGACAAGCACGGCCTGTGGCTCCTCGAGGACGCCGCGTGCGCCGCCGGGGCCACCTACAAGGGTCGGCCGGCGGGCAGCCTGGCGGACGCCGCGGCGTTCAGCTTCCACGGGCGCAAGGGCATCACGGCGGGCGAGGGCGGGGCGCTGGTGAGCGCGCGCAAGGACCTCGTGGACCACGCGCGCAAGCTGCACACGTACGGCATCTCGCCGGCGATCGTGCGCGACGCCTCCGCCGAGCTCCCCGTGCCGAGCTTCGACGAGCTCGGGTACAACTACCGTCTCTCGGACGTGGCCGCCGCCATCATGCGGGTCCAGGTCAAGCGGCTCCCGACCCTCGTCGAGAACCGCGCCAAGGCCGCCGCCGGCTACGCGCAGCTCCTCGGTGACGTGGAGCAGCTCACGCTGCCGGTCGAGCTCGCGGACCGCACCCATCCCTGGCAGTCGTACGTGCTCACCCTCGCCCCGGAGCTCGACCGCGGCGCCGTGGCGATGGCGCTGCGCGCCCAGGGCGTCGGCTGCAACTTCGGCACCTACGCCAGCCATGTCCAGCCGTTGTACGGTGACACGGCGCCCTGCCCGGTGTCGGCCGACCTGTTCGCCCGTCACGTCGCGATCCCGATGCACGCGAACCTGACCGAGGACGACGTCGAGTACGTCGCGACCGTGGTCCGGGACGTCGTGTCGAGCGCGGCCGTCCGCCGCTGAGCACCCAGTCACTAGCCGCAACCTCGAGGAGCAGTTCCAGCATGCCTGAATCACGTACCGCGTTCGTCACGGGCGGCGCCGGCTTCATCGGTCTTCACGTCGTCCGACAGCTCCTGGAGAAGGGCTACTCGGTCCGGATCTTCGACAACATGTTCCGAGGTGACCGTGACGCCGTGGCGCAGCTCGCCTCGGAGGGCGCGGTCGAGCTCATCGACCAGGACATCCGCTACGGCGGCGCCGTGCACGCCGCCATGAAGGGCGCCACGCACGTGGTGCACCTCGCGGCCGTCTCGATCAACAAGAGCCAGGCGGACCCGTACGAGTCGATGGAGATCAACACCATCGGCGAGCACAACGTGTTCGCCGCCGCCGCCGACCACGGGGTGGAGCGGCTCGTCTTCGCGTCGAGCGCCTCGGTGTACGGAGACCCGAAGAAGCTGCCGATGCACGAGGACGACGAGCTGTCGCCCCTCACGCCGTACTGCATCTCCAAGCGGACGGGCGAGGACCTGCTCGGCTACTACCAGCGCCGGAGCGGCCTGTCGTGGATCGCCCTGCGCTTCTTCAACGTCTACGGCCCCGGCCAGAAGACCACCGCGTACTACACCTCGGTGATCAACCACTTCGTCAACCGCATCCGCAACGGCGAGCCCCCCGTCATCGACGGCAAGGGCGAGCAGTCGATGGACTTCATCCACGTCCACGACATCGCTCGCTCGGTCGTCCTCGCGATGGAGTCGGAGCAGGCGAACGTCCCCGTCAACGTGGGGACGGGCATCGACACCACGATCGCGGACCTCGCCCGGATCCTCATCGACGCGGTGGGGGCGGACGTCGAGCCGATCTTCAACCCGCGCGACGTCCTGGTGAGCCGTCGTGCTGCCGACGTGACGCGCGCGAAGGAGGTGCTCGGGTTCGAGCCGACCATCTCCGTCGAGGACGGCATGGCGGAGCTCATCCGCATGGGCGGCTGATGCCTCCGCGCGAACCGGGGCGCCTCCCGGCGAACCGGTATCACGAGCAGGCGTGGGTCGTCGGGGATCCCCAGGTCGGCGAGGGCACCTGGATCGGGGCCTTCACCGTGATCGACGGCTCGGGTGGTCTGACGATCGGCGCGGGCTGTGACATCTCCTCCGGCGTCCAGATCTACACGCACTCGTCCGCCCGGCGCTGCATCAGCGGCCGACGCTACGAGCAGGTGGACCGGGCGCACGTCACGATCGGGGACCGCGTGTTCATCGGCGCGGGCGCGGTGGTGAACATGGGCGTGACGATCGGCGACGAAGCGGTGATCGGTGCGGGTGCCGTGGTGACACGGGACGTGCCGGCCAGGACGGTCGTCACCGGTGTCCCGGCGCGGGTCGTCGCGGACGTCGTGTTCGACCAGGACGGGACGCCGACGTTCGACGCGCGCGCCGCGTCCGGGGACTCGGACACCTGACGCGACGGGGCCCTGCAGGCGAACCTGCAGGGCCCCGTCGCGTCAGGTGCGATCGGCGGCGTCAGACGGTGACGTCGGCGCGCGCCGAGGTGCTCAGCGCGCGGGACACGATGCGGTGGGACGGCAGGATCGAGGCCCGCTCCTCCTCGGCGTCCACCCGGCCCTCGACGAGGTCGACGAAGCGGTTCAGCTGGGTGACGAGCGGCTCGGCTCCGACGATCTCCGGAACCTCCATCTCGGTCGCCTGACGGAAGCCGGGACCACCGTCCCGCGGCTCCTCGATGGTCGTGTGCCGGTACGCGGTGACGCCGCGTCGCAGAAGATCCACCTCGATCATCCGGTCGAGCTCCTGGATCACGAGCGTCCGGACCTTGCGCTGCCCGATCCGGCTCGCCGACACGGTCGCGATACCACCGGACTCGAACCGCATGGACGTCTCGATGACGTCCTCCGCCCCGGGCGCCGACGAGGGGTTGTAGTGGCCCACCTCGACCGCGAGGCTCGCGGGGTCGGCGTTGCCGAAGAACCGGCTCACGAGGTCGACGTCGTGGACGAGCAGGTCCCACGCCACCCCCGTCCGGATCCGGGGGGCGTACGGGGAGTGGCGCTCGGCCCGGATGAGGTAGGGCTGTTCCACCATGGACAGGGCGACCATGACCGCGGCGTTGTAGCGCTCGAGAAGACCGCACATCACGGGGACGTCGGCACGCCGCGATGCCTCCAGGATCTCCTCCGTCTGCTCGAGCGACGGGCAGACGGGCTTCTCGACGAGCAGGGGCAGCCCGGCTCCGATCACGTCCTTGGCGATCGTGTAGTGGTGCTCCGTCGACGCAGCCACCACGACGGCGTCGACGCCGTCCAACGCGTGCAGGTCCGGCGCCCAGCGCGCACCGTAGCGGTCTGCGACGGCGCGACCGGTCTGCTCGCTCGGGTCGATCACGAGCGCGAGCTCAGCAGCCGGTGAACCGGCGATCACTCGTGCGTGGTTCTGTCCCATCGAGCCGGCGCCGACGAGTGCGATGCGTGGAGTTGCCATCTGGCCTGGACCTTCCGTTGTGCGGTGGCGACCGCCGCGACGTCCCCGGCGGTTCGTGGGGCGGGAGGGAGGCGGCTCGACGGCCCGTGCTGCGGGCGCCGGACGGTCTCGCGGGACCGTCGTCGCGCACGCGTCCCCGCGCCGCGGGGTGACCCCGTGAGCATACGAACGGCCTACCTTCCGGTGACTGTGCGACCACGAACGATCGCGAGCGCCCGACCGCGGTTCGTCCGTGACCTCGCCGAGACCCTGGTTAGAATCGGCGGGTCAGCTGTCGTCGCCCCATCCTAGTCACGTCACCGTGCGCGTGGCCGTCCGTCGCCGGACGAGCGGGCCGACTCGTGAGCCGCCCGCGGAGCGCACCCTGCGCCGCCGAGAAGGAGTCCTGTGGTCCGGGAGCCCGCCACGCCGTCGTCGTTCGTCGCGCTCGGGAGCCGCCGGCTGCTCGGAGGGGCGACCTGCCCCCGGAGAGGCCCGCAGCCCTGGACCGGAGGGAGAGCCGCGTGAGCGACGAGTCAGCGCACGCCGTGACGGGAACGCCCGTCGAGTCGGACGAGACGCCGCCCACCCCGGGTGCCCCCGCGAAGGGGCGCCGCGAGCTGCTTCTCAACATCGCGCGCTACCTGCTCCTGGCGGTCGTCGTCGTCGCGGCACTGGCCTATCTCTGGACCAACTGGGACGAGGTCGCCCCCCGTCTCGCCGAGATCTCGCCGTGGACCCTCGCGCTGTCGCTGGTGGCGGTCGTGGTCGGGATCGGTTGCGCGACCATGAGCTGGCAGGTGCTCGTCGACGACCTGGGCAAGCCGATCGGCGCGGGTCGTGGCGCGCAGGTCTTCCTCGTCGGTCAGCTCGGCAAGTACCTTCCCGGGTCGGTGTGGGCGTACGTCCTGCAGCTCGAGCTGGGGCGCAAGGCCGGCCTGGCGCGGGCACGCGTGTTCGCCGCCACCGTCTTCTCGATCGCGGTGGCCATCGTCGCGGCGCTGCTGGCGGGTGCTCTCGCGGTTCCGGAGATCGTCGAGGACCGTCCTGACCTTTCCTGGCTGTACTGGTTCTACCTCGCGCTGCCCGTCGCGCTCGTGTGCCTCCACCCGCGGATCCTCACGGCAGCGGCACGGTTCGGGTTCAAGGTGCTTCGTCGTCCGCGGCCCGACCACCCGGTCTCCTACCGCACCGTGCTGACCTCCCTCGCCTGGGCGCTCGCGTCGTACCTGAGCAACGGCGCCCACCTGTGGCTCCTCGCCCGCTCCGGCGCTGCGGACCTCGGGTTCCGCGCCTGGCTCTTGTGCGCAGGGGCGATGGCGATCGCCATGCTCGCCGGGCTCGTCGCCTTCGTGCTGCCGTCCGGGGCGGGGGTCAGGGAAGTGGTGATCGTCGCTGCGCTCTCGCCGTTCGTCGGCGTCCCCGCCGCGGTGGCCTACGCCACCGTCTCACGTCTCCTCTTCACCGTCGCCGACCTCGCGACGGCCGGCGGCGCGGCCCTGCTCGCCGTCTGGGCGAAGCGCAGGCTCGGCCACTACCACGGTGACCCGGGCATCGACTGAGAGTTCCTCCTACACTGGCCGGGGGCCGGTCGAGGAGGTCGGGCCCCCCGCGCGAGGAGGGGGTACGACGATGTCAGGTGTTCGACGGAACCGAGGGGTCGTTCACACGGCCGTGGCGGCGCTGGTCCTGACCGCGGCCGTCGGGGTCGCCCCTGCAGCGGCAGGTTCGCCTCCCGCCCCGACGCCGGCGGCGGCCCCGACGGCGACGCCGGTGGTGTCCGCAGACGGTCTCGCGCATCCCGACGTTCCCGCCCAGAGCCCCGACACCGACATCGCCGAGATCCCGCTCGAGAGCGAGGCGGTCGTCCCGCAGGAGGCTGCCGGGGACGTCCCCACGGACCTCGGCGCCGCGGCGGCGCTGGACGACGAGCCCCTTCTCGACACCGTGGACGCCCGGCAGGTCGACGTCGCCGGAGCCGACCTCGTCGGTGTCACCTGGACGGGGCCGGGCCCCGATCGGGTCGAGGTGCGCTCGCAGTCGACCGCCGGGCGGTGGAGCGACTGGACGGTGCTCGAGGGCGAGCAGGACCCTGACGGGGACAGCGGGGGGACCGACCCGTGGTGGACCGGGGGCAGCGCCTCCGTGGAGGTGCGCGCGTGGCGGGACGGCTCATCGGTGGCCGAGGAGCTCTCCGTCGCGGCGATCAGCACGGCGGTGACGTCGGTCGACCGGGATCTCGCGGCGCAGGCTCCCAGCGCCGGGGTGGCTTCGGGCGGCCGGGGGAGCAGCGTCGGTTCGCCGGCGCCGTCGACTCTCGCGTTCGCACCCGCTCCCGCCATGCCGGCGGTGATCACGCGGGCGCAGTGGGGCGCCGATCCCGCGCTGATGACCTGGACCCCCCAGTACGCGAACTCGACGCTCGCCGCGGTGCTCCACCACACGGCCGGCTCGAACACCTACACCCCGGCACAGTCCCCGGGGATCGTCCGCGGCATCTACGCCTACCATGCCGTCTCGCGCGGGTGGGGAGACATCGGGTACAACGTGCTCGTCGACCAGTACGGGCAGATCTTCGAGGGACGTGCGGGTGCTCTCTCGCTCCCGGTGACCGCCGCGCACGCCGGCGGGTTCAACACGGGGACCTTCGGCGTGTCCATGATGGGGGACTACTCCTCGGTGGCCCCGTCGGCGGCGATGCGCGAGTCCGTGGCGCGCATCATCGCGTGGAAGCTCGGGGGCTCCTACCACTTCGGTGCGTGGGAGATCGAGCGCTACACGACACCTGGCCACTCGACCTCCAAGTTCTCCCCGGGGCAGGTGGTCCAGATCTACCGGATCCTTGCGCACCGGGACGTGGCGTACACGTCGTGCCCGGGGAACGCGGGGTACTCCATCCTGCCGTGGCTGAGGAACCGGGTGACCGAGCTCACCGCGTCCGCGCGTACACAGATCTGGAGCAACTGGAACCGGCTCGGGGGGTTCGGCGGCGCGTGGGGCGCGGTGCACCAGGTCGAGACCGACGTCTCCGGGGGATCCGCCGCGTACTTCTCCGCCGGCTACACGGTGACCTACCAGCCGTCGGTGGGCGTCCACCAGATCTCGCCGCGCATCCGGCCGGGCTGGATCGCGGGCGGTGGTCTCGGTGCGGCAGGGTTCCCGACGACGTTCGAGTTCGCGGTGGGGGACGGGCGGGGACGAGCCCAGGAGTTCCGGGGTGCAGGGTCGGTGATCTACAGCCCGACGACAGGGTCGCGCTGGCTCTCCGGCGCGCTGCGCAGCGAGTGGTGGCGCACCGGCGGGGCCACCGGGTCGCTCGGCTATCCGACGCGGTCCCAGGGCGCGGTCGGTGACGGGAGAGGGCTCTTCCTCGAGTTCGAGAAGTCGGGGTCGATCGTGTGGACGCCGACGACGGGGGCGAGGACGATCGCCGGCCCGACCAGGAGCTACTGGTGGAGCAGGGGCGGAGCGACGGGTGGGCTGGGCTACCCCACCACGAGCCAGGCCCGCACGAACGACGGACGTGGGGTCCAGACCGACTTCGAGAAGGGGGTGACCGTCGTCTGGAGCGAGGCGACCGGAGCGCACTCGGTCTGGACGACGATCCGTGACAAGTGGCGCCAGGCGGGTGCGGCCGCCACGGTCGGGCTCCCAGACGCAGAACCGGTGAACTTCAGGACCCGCGCGGGGGGCTACAGCTCCTTCTCGACCGGCTCGCTGATCGTGTGGAGCTCCGGCACCGGCGCCCGGCTCGTGCCGCAAGCCTTCAAGGACGCGTGGCGCGCCCGGAACGCCGAGCGCGGCTACCTGGGCCTTCCCGTGTCAGATCCGCAGGTCTCCGGGTCGACGACCACCCAGCGGTTCGAGGGCGGGACCTTGGTCCTCTCCGGCGGGGTGGTCACCGGCTGAGCCTCCGAACCCGCAGGTACCGTCGCCCTCGGGACGTAGACTCTGCGTCGGCACCGGCCGGGCGGCCGGTGCGTCGAGACGGAGAGAGGTGCCGGACGTGCCGCACGTCGTAGTGGTCGGAAGCGGGATCGTCGGGCTCGCGTCAGCCCGTGCGCTGGCGCAGCAGGGACACGACGTGACGGTCCTCGAGAAGGAGGAGCGTCTCGCCTCGCACCAGACGGGCCGGAACTCCGGGGTGATCCACTCCGGCCTGTACTACAAGCCCGGGAGCCACAAGGCGCTCATGAGCAGAGCGGGCGTCCGGTCGATGACGGCGTACGCCGAGGACCGGGGGATCGCCCACGAGATCTGCGGCAAGCTCGTCGTCGCGACCCGCGAGTCCGAGGTGCCCGCGCTCCGGGCCCTCGCGGAGCGGGCCCAGCAGAACGGCGTGCCGAGCCGTCTGGTCTCTGCCGCCGAGGCGCGCGAGCACGAGCCCCACGTCGCGGCCGTCGAGGCGCTGCGGGTCGACTCGACGGGCATCATCGACTACCCGGGCGTCTGCGTGGCGCTCGCCGAGGACGTCACCGAAGCCGGGGGCCAGGTCCTCCTGGGCGCGCGGTTCGAGAGGGCACGCTCCACGACCGACGGCGTCGACGTGCTGACGTCGCAGGGGAGGATCTCCGCCGACTGGCTCGTGAACTGTGCTGGTCTCCAGTCGGACGTGGTCGCCCAGCGTTCGGGCCTGGTTCCCGAGGCGAGGATCGTCCCGTTCCGCGGCGAGTACTTCGAGCTCGTCCCAGGTCGGGAGGATCTGGTCAGGGGGCTCATCTACCCGGTCCCGGACCCGGCACTGCCGTTCCTGGGCGTCCACCTGACGAAGATGATCAACGGTTCGGTGCACGCCGGCCCGAACGCCGTCTTCGCGTTCGCCCGCGAGGGCTACCGTTGGCGCGACGTGAACGTGCGCGAGACGGCGAGCGCGCTGGCGTGGCCCGGGCTGTGGCGCCTTGCCGGCCGGTTCGGCACGACAGGTGTCGGTGAGGTCGTGCGGTCCGCCTCACGACGCGTCTTCGCTCGCTCGCTGGCACGCCTGGTCCCGGACATCGGCGTCGACGACATCACCCCGTCGCCCGCGGGCGTGCGGGCGCAGGCACTGCGCCGCGACGGGACGATGGTCGACGACTTCCTGATCCAGCGGGCGCAGAACCAGGTGCACGTGCTCAACGCCCCGTCGCCGGCGGCGACGTGCGCTCTGGAGATCGCGGACCATGTCGCTCGCCAGGTGACGCAGGGCGCCTGAGCCGGCGTCCGCCGGCGGTCACGCGGTGTCGCCGGCCCGGAAGCGCTCCGGCAGGTCGGTGACCCCCTCGCCGTCGACGAGTCGCCTCGCCCGGTCGGGCGAGGCGACGAGCGCGTCGCCTGCGGCGGCGGACACGAGCACCACGGACCCTTCGGCGCACCACGTCCCGACGGCTGCCACGAGCACGTCGCTCGCGCGCTCGACGGGTGCTCCCGGGTCCGGGGACTCGAGAAGGACGCGCCCACCGCCGCGGCTGGGGCGGACCAGCTCGTCGTGGCGCAGGAGCGACCCCGACACCGTCTCCACCGCGGTCGACCGCAGATCGACGACGGGCACCCAGCCGACCTGGTCCCCGTAGGTCATGACGGCGGACGCGGCGTCGATCGCCCCGGCGGGGAGGTCGCCGTCGAACCGCCGCGCGAGCGCGGGCAGGGAGACGGCGACCAGCTCGGCACGGGTGCCGTGCCAGCTGCCCGGGCGCGTCGTCACGACGACGTCCGGTCGCGTGGTGCCCTCGTCCGTCGTACGGTCTTCCTCGGCGGCCACGAGGACGACCGTCGCTCCGACGCGCCATGCGGCCAGCGCCCAGACGATCGTGCGCCAATGCACCGGAAGGTCGAGAACGACTCGTGCACCGGGGCCGGCGTCGAATTCCTCGACGAGAAGGTTGGTCGTCTTGTTGACCCAGTTCTCGAGCACTGCGCCCGAGAGCTCGACGCGCTCGCCGTCGTCGCCGTACCACGTGAGGCGGGGGCGGCCGGGCTCGCGCGTGAGGAGTCGGAGCAGGTCAGCGACGTGCGCGGGGCGGTCCGAGCGAGGGCCGGGGGGAGGGGGAGCTGTCACCATGGACACCACCCTAGAACGCTGATAGCGGCTCCCGACATGTCGGAATTTCACCCCTCGCCTCCTCGTCGCTATCACATTTCGGCTTGACGCCCGCGGACGACACGCGTGTAATTTCTTCAATGCAGTTTCCGGCGGGGTTCTCGCCACGAGGCCCGGCGAACGGCATGAAGGGGCGCACGATGTGGAACATGCTGGACGGGACGGGAGGGGTCTTCCCCTCCGACGCTGAACGAGAGGTGGAGCGCGTGGCACCGGTGCTGCCGCTCTTCGGCGAGCCGGTCGACGACTCGCTCATGGGATGGCAGGAGCGGGCGCTGTGCGCCCAGACCGACCCGGAGGCCTTCTTCCCGGAGAAGGGCGGGTCCACGCGCGAGGCGAAGAAGGTCTGCACCGGCTGCGAGGTCCGTGCGGAGTGCCTCGAGTACGCGCTCGAGAACGACGAGCGCTTCGGCATCTGGGGCGGTCTCTCCGAGCGGGAGCGTCGCAAGCTCAAGCGCCGCGTCGTCTGACGCGACGGCACGCCGACCGGCCGGGCGCGCTCGCGCCGTCGGGCCGTCCTGTGACGGGGTGACGACGCCCCGCCACACCGGGGCGCGCAAATACCGCGCTGGGGGCCGTGTCCGTCGCATGATCGACGGGACATGACTTCCTCCGACCTCACCACGCCCGCGCGCAGCGCACGCCCCGGCGACGTCACCCCCGGGGCGGCCGCGCGTGCCGCCGCGGTGCCGGGCCTCGTCGCGGCACCCGAGATCGTCGCTGCCGTCACGGGGGCGCTGCCGGTGGTCACGACCGTCACCGCGGTCGTCGTGACGCGCGGGAGCACGCCGTTCCTCGCCCACACGCTGGCCGCGCTGCGCCGGCAGACGACGAGCCCGCGCGACGTCGTCGTGGTCGACGCGGCGACGGGCGACGTCGGCGGCGAGCACGACGGGCTCCAGCTCGGGGACGCGCGGTTCGTGGCCGCCCCCCGCGCGCGCTCGTTCGGCGACGCGGTCGACGTGGCGCTCGCGCACGTCGATCCGGGCACGTGGCTCTGGCTCCTCCACGACGACTCGGCACCGGCCCCCGACGCGCTCGCCGAGCTCCTGCGCGCGGTCGAGCACTCCGCCGCGGTCGCGGTCGCGGGCCCGAAGCAGGAGCGCTGGACGGTGGGCACGGGGACCGAGCCCGCCCCGCCGTTCGAGCCCGGGTCCGCGAGCCGGCTCGTCGAGGTGGGGGTCACCACGACGCCGCTCGGCCGCCGCATGACGGGCATCGACGAGGACGAGATCGACCAGGGCCAGCACGACGCCCGCGACGACGTCCTCGCGGTCGGGCTCGCGGGCGCGCTCGTGCGCCGCACCGTGTGGCAGGAGCTCGGCGGGACGGACCCCGAGTACGGGCCGTTCGGGGACGGTCTCGACCTGTGCCGGCGCGCCCGCCTCGCCGGCCATCGCGTGATCGTCGTCCCCTCCGCGGTGGTGCGGCACGCGCAGGCGTCGCTGCTGGGTCTGCGGGAGCGCCGCCGCGGGAGCGCGACGGTCCCGGCCCCGGACCCCGACTCCTCGTACGTGGCGCGTCGCCGGGCGCAGCTCCACGCCCGGCTGGTGGGGGTCGCCGCGCCGTGGCTGCCGTTCGTCGCGCTCGCGATGGTCCTCGGCGCGCCGTTCCATGCCGCGTACCGCCTGCTCGTCAAGCAGCCGGGGCACGCGCGCGACGAGCTCGTCGCGCCCCTGTGGGCGCTCGTCCGGGTGGGACCCGTGGCGCGCGCCCGCCGCCGGGCCCGGCGGACGCGGCGGCTCCCGCGCCGCGCCCTGCGCGCCCTGCGCGGGACGTGGCGCGAGGTGCTCGCGGAGCGCCGGGACCGCCGCCTGGCCCGCGCGGAGCGCCGCCGCACCGCGTGGGCACCCACGGACATCGAGCGACGCGAGCTGCGCGCCCTCGCCGTACGTCGCCGGGCCGGCCTCGCCGGCGCGGTCGTGGCGCTCGTCGCGTACTCCGCCGTCGTGTTCGGCCCGCTGGTCGGGTCGTTGCTCGCCGGCGGGCGCCTCGTCGGCGGGTCTCTCCTGCCTGCGACGGGCACGCTCGGCGACGTCTGGCGCGCCGCGACGACGGGCTGGGTCACGACCGGGCTCGGCGCACCCGCCCCGGCCGACCCCTACGTCACGGCCCTCGTGCCGGCGTCGCTCCTCGCCGGGGGCGCGACGCAGAGTGCGGTGAACCTCCTGGTGCCGGCGTGCTTCGTGGTGGCCGGTGCCGGGGCCTGGTTCGCGGCCGGCGCGGTCGTGCGCTCCGTGCCCGCACGCGCCTGGGCGGTCGTGGTCTGGGTCGCGGCTCCCGCGCTCCTCACGGCCGTGGGGGGCGGACGCGTCGGGGCGGTGCTCGTGCACGCGACCCTGCCGTGGCTCGCGCTCGCCGTGGTCCGCGCGCTCGGCCTGCAGCGCGTCGACGTGGTCGCCCCGCCCACCGCCGACGGCGTCCGGCGGGGAGCGCGGCCCGAGCCGGGATCGCTCGCCGCGGCCGCCACGGCCGGGCTCCTGTTCGCGGTCGTCGTCGCCGGTTCGCCCGTCCTCCTCCCGGTCGGCGTCCTCGTGCTCCTGGTCGTCGCGCTCGGCGTGCGGTCCCACCGCCGCTACCTGGCGCTCGTCCCCGTGCCTGCCGTCGTGCTCTTCGCGCCGTTCCTCGTGCACGTGGCCCGGACGGCCACCGACGGCGGGTGGCGGCTGCTGCTCGCCGACCCGGGGGCGCCGGCCGCGGCCACGGCCGCGGACCCGTGGCAGCAGCTCCTCGGGCTGCCGACCTCGCCGGACCCCTGGTTCGGGATCGAGGGCGGCGGGACGCTGGACCTGCTCGCCCGGTGGGCTCCCTTCGTGGCCGGAGCCGTGGTCGTCGGGCTCGCCCTCGTGGCGGTGCTGCGCGGGCGCCGCCTCGCCGTCGGCGCGTGGTTCGTCGCGGCGCTCGGGCTGGCCACCGCGGTCCTCGCCGGCTCGACGGTCGTCGCGGCCGGGGCGTCGCCGGACGACCCGGTGACGGGCTGGCCCGGCGCCGGGGTCTCGCTCGCGCTGCTCGCGCTCCTCGGCGCCGCGCTCGCCGGCGCCCCTCGGCTGCCCGACGGCGGCGCTCCCGCCTGGCAGACCGGCGCGGTCGTCGCGCTGGGCCTGGTGATGACGCTGCTCCCGCTCGGGAGCGCGGCCTCGTGGACGGCCGGGGTGCTGCAGCGGGACGACGCACGCGTGGGCGCGGTCCGCGCGACGACGGCACCCGTGGTCCCACCCGTGGGCCGCCAGATGCAGTCGTCCCCGAACCAGGCCCGTGTCCTCAGCCTCGAGCTCGGCCCCGGCGGGGTGGTCGAGTACGCCGCGCTGCGCTCGGACGGACCGCAGGCGGTCGACTCGTCGGTCGTCGTGCACGCGTGGCAGACCGCGGACCCCGGCGCGACCGAGGGCGACCTGCCGCGCCTGGTCGCCGAGCTCGTGTCGGGCACCTCGGCGGACGTGACGGACGGCCTCGGGCGCCTCGGCGTCGGCGCCGTCCTCCTGCCCGCCGCGGGGGAGACGGACCAGGCCCGCGCCGAGCTCGTGGCGCGGCTCGACATGGTGCCCGGGCTGGAGCGGATGACCGAGGGCCAGGCGGGGCTCGTGTGGCGCGTCGCACCCGAGGGCGGCGAACCGTCCTGGGCGCGCGTGGTGTCCGGCCCCGGGAGCGAGCCGCTCGCCGCGGACCGCGAGGCCCTGCGACCCGTGGACACGACCGTGGGCGACGGGCCCCGGGACCGCGTGGTCGTGCTCGCGGAGGCCGCGTCGTCCGGATGGCGCGCGACGCTCGACGGCCGGCCCCTGCAGGCGGTGGACCCGGGGACCACCGGGGGGCTGCAGGCGTTCGACCTCGGTCCCGACGCGGGACACCTCGAGGTGTTCCACGCGGCGGACCACCGGTCGGGGTGGATGACGGTGGCAGGGGTGACCCTGCTCGTGTACGTGCTGCTCGCGGTGCCGGTCCGGCGCCGGCGGGCGGGAGTGAGGTAGACGCGGTGCCGACGGACGAGACAGCTCACGAGGGCGGGTCGCGCGGGGCGCCGCCCGGGCGGGCGCGCGCGGTGCTGCGCCGGGTCACGACGACCGGCGCGGGACTCGTGGGCGTGCTCACGGTGGGGGCCGTGGCGGCGCTCGGCGCGACGGGGGCGACGTTCCTCCCGGCCGCGCCCGCCCCCGCCGACCCGGTGCAGCAGGTGACGGTGGAGCCGGCCCAGGAGCTCACGGTCTGCCCCGGCCCCGCACGCCTCACCGACCCCGAGACGGTCGGCGACGCGCAGTTCGGCCCCGCCCCGGTCGGCACGACGAGCGCCCTGCGCGCCGTCGTCGAGGGTGACGGGTCCGCGGAGCTCGGCGCGTTCGACGGCACGGCCACGCGGGACGGGGCGCAGGAGCTCGAGCGGTCGCAGGGCGCCGACGCCACGGTGGCCACCGTCGAGGACCCGGCCGAGGGGGCCGTGCTCACGGTCCGTCCGGGCGCCGACGACGCGCCGCGCGTCGCGGCGTCGATCGGGTCCGTCACGACCGCCGGGGACCTGCGCGGCCTCGCCGCCGCGAGCTGCTCGCGCCCCGGCATCAGCCAGTGGCTCGTCGGCGGGAGCACCCAGATCGGCAGCAGCGCTCAGCTCGTCCTGCAGAACCCCGGGCTCACGCCCGCCGTCGTCCAGGTCGACGTGTGGGGGCAGGGGGGCGAGGCCGTGCTCTCCGGCGGCGGCCGACACCTCGTCGGACCGGGCGAGGAGGTCGTGACGCTCGTCGAGGCGGCGGCACCGGAGCAGCGGCGCCTCGTGGTGCACGTGACGGCGTCGGGCGGGCTCGTGTCCGCCTACCTGCAGCACTCGACCCTCGACGGGCTCGTCCCGCTCGGCGTCGACCTCGTCGTCCCCGGGGCCGAGCCCGCCCAGGACCTGGCGCTCGCCGGCGTCACGAGCGTCGGCGAGGCGGTCGACGACCCGCACGCGCCCCAGCTCCGCCTCCTCGCCCCGGGCGAGACGGGAGGGACCGCGCGCGTCACCGTCTACGGCGAGGACGGCGCGGTGCCGCTGCGCGGCGTGGAGGACGTCGCCCTCACGCCCGGGGTCGTCACGGACGTCTCGCTCGGCGGCCTTCCGGAGGGGTCGTACGCCGTGGCCGTGCACGCGGACGTCCCCGTCGTCGCGGGGGCGTCGGTCGACCGGCGCGGCGAGCCGGACCCCGACCTGCTGCACGAGGAGCGCCAGTACGACCGCGCCTGGATCGCCGCGCGGGCGGTGGCACCTGCACCCGCCGGCGACCCGGACGGGGTCGGCGCGCCCGGCGACGAGGACGCCGCGCGGGCCGGCCAGGTCGCGCTCGTCCCCGGGACGACGTCGGAGCTCACGCTCGCGGCGGTCCCGACGACGGTTGTGGCGGACGGTGGCGACGACCCGGCCGGCCGCCTCGAGCTCCGCGTCCGCGCCTACGACGAGGACGGCGCCGAGATCGGGTCGACGACCGTGACGCTCGCCGCCGGCACGGCGCAGACGCTCGACCCGTCCACGCTGCGCGACCAGGGATCGGAGGCCGTGGTCGCCGCCGTGACGGTCGACGTCGTCGGTCCGCGCGGGGACCTGGACCCGGTCTGGTCGGTCACGGCGAGCGCCGGTCCGCCGAGCGGCGACGACGGCGACGAGACGCCGAGCCTGGTGTCCGTGCTGCTGCCCGTCACCGACGCGCCCGCGCCCGGCGCGGTCGCGGTCCGCGCCACGGACACCGCGGGCCTCGGGGACTGACTGTCGTCCCTCAGCGGTCGCCGGTGTACCGGGGGTCGATCTCCTCCGGGGTCCGCGCGAGCAGGTGCGCGACCTGCTCGACGAGCACGTCCCGCACGAGGTCCTCGAGGTCCTCGGCGTCGAACGCGCGTGCCTCGACCGGGCGCCGGTAGACGACGATCCGCGCGGGCTGGCCCGACTCCGCGGGGAAGCACCGGCCGAGCGGCACGCCACCGTCCTCCCACGGTGCGGGGTCGGACGGCGGGACGTCCTCGACCGCGAACTCCGTCCCGCGCAGCTGCTTCGCCCACGAGTGCTCGACACGTTCCACCACGTCGACGACGACGTCGTCGAACTTCTCCGCCCGCGTCCGGCTCGCCGGTGCGGTGGGCGGCAGGAGCGGCCCGCGGATCCCGCGACCACGGCGGTCCCGACGTCGCGGCACCGGGCCCTGGCCGCTCGGCCCCGGTGCGCGGGGAGGGATGACGAGCTCGTCGAACGAGACCGGGGGAGGGGCGGCGGCACCGCTCCGTGACCAGCGGTCGCGGGCCCGGCGCCCCTTGCCGGCGGGCTCGGGCCGCGAGCCGGGGGACGGAGAGTTGCCACGCACACGACGACTGTAGCCCGCCGACGCCCGCCGCAGCGCGCCCACCTGCGGCGGCGTGGGGTCCCGGACGGCGTGTGCCGGTCCCAGTACACGCCCGGAGGGCGTAAGGTCAGCGCGTGAGATCCGTCAGGCAGTGCTCGCGCACGGCGTGCGTCCGTGCCGCCGTCGCGACCCTCACCTACGTCTACGCCGACTCCACGGCGGTCCTCGGCCCGCTCGCGCACCTCGCCGAGCCCCACAGCTACGACCTGTGCGCCGAGCACGCCGAGCGGCTCACCGCGCCGCGCGGCTGGGAGGTCGTGCGCCTGTCGCCGCAGTTCGTCGAGACCGGCCCGAGCGCCGACGACCTGTCGGCGCTCGCGGACGCGGTGCGCGAGGCGGGCAAGGTCCGGACGGAGCCCGAGCCGCCGGACGTCACCGAGGTCGGACGACGCGGCCACCTGCGCGTGCTGCGCGCCGAGGGCGACTGACCCGTCAGGCCCTGAGCGTGCGCACGAACGCGTCGACCTCCTCGGCGCGCGGCAGCGCACCGGCCTCGAGCGCGGCCCGGAGCGACGGGGCGGCGGCGTCCTTCGCGGAGAACGACGGGACGAGCGCGCGCCCGTGCGGCCCTGTCGTCGGCCAGTCGATCGCCAGGTCCGGGTCGGTCGGGTCCACGCCGTGCTCACGCTCGGGCGCGTAGCCGCTCGAGCACAGGTAGACGACGGTCGACCCGTCCTCGAGCGCCATGAACGCGTGCCCCATGCCTTCCGGGAGGAAGACGGCGCGGCGCTCGTGCGCGTCGAGGGTCACGGCGTCCCAGCGCCCGAACGTCGGGGAGCCGACGCGCAGGTCGACGACGACGTCGAGCACGGACCCTGCGACGCACGTCACGTACTTCGCCTGACCGGGCGGGACGTCGGCGTAGTGCACGCCGCGGACCACGCCCGCGGCGGACACCGAGGCGTTCGCCTGCGCCAGGTCGAGGTCGCGACCGGTCGCCTCGCGCAGGGCCGGGGCCTTGAACCACTCGAGGAACACCCCGCGCTCGTCGGCGTGCTGGCGCGGCGTGAGCTCCCACGCCCCGGGGACGGTCAGCTCACGGGCGTTCATGCTGCTCCTCGATAGGGTGCGTGCGGAGGTGGTCGCGGTGCGATGGACGGTCACGGGTGCCGGGGGGATGCTCGGCACGGACCTCGTCGCGCTGCTGCGCGACCGCGGCGAGGACGTCCGAGCGCTCGACCGCACGGGCCTGGACGTCACGGACGCCGCGGCGGTCGACGCGGCGGTGCGCGGGGCGGACGTCGTCGTGAACGCCGCCGCGTACACCGCGGTCGACGCGGCGGAGGAGGACGAGGCCGGGGCGTTCGCCGTGAACGCGGTCGGTGCGCAGCACGTCGCGCGGGCCGCGGCGGAGCACGGTGCCCGCCTCGTCCACGTCTCGACGGACTACGTCTTCGACGGCGTCGTGCCCGACGGCGGTCGGACGCCCTACCCGGAGGACACCCGGCTCGCGCCGCGCTCGGCGTACGGGCGCTCCAAGGCGGCCGGGGAGTGGGCGGTGCTGTCCCAGCACCCCGAGGCCCTGGTCGTCCGCACGGCCTGGCTCTACGGCGCCCACGGCACGTGCTTCCCCCGGACGATCGTGCGCCTCGTGCGCGAGCGTGGCGCGGTCGAGGTCGTCGACGACCAGGTCGGTCAGCCGACGTGGACCGTGGACCTCGCCGACCTCGTGGTGCGTCTCGTCGGGGCGGGAGCGCCCGGCGGCGCCTACCACGGGACGGCCCAGGGCCAGGCGTCGTGGTGGGAGCTCGCGCGGGAGGTGGTCGCGACCGCGGGGCTCGACCCCGAGAGCGTCCGGCAGACGTCGAGCGCTGCCTTCGCCCGCCCCGCGCCCCGCCCCGCGTGGTCCGTCCTGGGGCACGACGCGCTGCGCGGGCTCGGGATCGAACCCGTCGGGGACTGGTACGACCGGTGGCGTGCGGCGGCGCCGCTCGTGCTCGCCGGTCTCGGGGGACCGGGCGCTCACGAGTCGAGCAGCGACAGCAGGTAGGTGCCGTAGCGCGACGGCGCGAGCGCGGTCGCCCGCTCGCGGAGCTCGTCGTCCGAGAGGAAGCCGCGTCGCCACGCGACCTCCTCCGGTGCCCCGATCTTCAGCCCCTGCCGGTTCTCGATCGTGCGGACGAAGTCGCTCGCGTCGAGCAGCGAGTCGACCGTCCCGGTGTCGAGCCACGCCGTCCCGCGCGGCAGGACCTCGACCTGGAGCCGCCCCTCGCGCAGGTAGTGCAGGTTGACGTCGGTGATCTCGTACTCGCCGCGAGCCGACGGCCGGAGCGAGCGCGCGACGTCGACCACGTCCGCCGAGTAGAAGTAGAGGCCGGGGACGGCATAGCTGCTCCGAGGCCGCGCCGGCTTCTCCTCGATGCTCAGCGCACGCCCGGACCCGTCGAACTCGACCACGCCGTACGCCGTCGGGTCGGCGACGCGGTAGGCGAAGACGGCCCCGCCGTCGATCCCGGCGAAGCGCTGGAGCCGGTCGCCCAGCCCGGGCCCGTAGAAGATGTTGTCGCCGAGGACGAGCGCCGCCGAGTCGCCGTCGAGGAAGTCGGCCCCGAGCACGAAGGCCTGGGCGAGGCCGTTCGGCTCGGCCTGCACGGCGTACGAGATCGAGACGCCGAGCCGCGACCCGTCCCCGAGCAGGCGGTGGAACGCCTCCGCGTCGTGCGGCG
The DNA here is from genome assembly GCF_009708005.2 of Cellulosimicrobium protaetiae. NCBI lineage: Bacteria > Bacillati > Actinomycetota > Actinomycetes > Micrococcales > Promicromonosporaceae > Cellulosimicrobium > Cellulosimicrobium protaetiae. The sequence continues at coordinate 1,846,922 of NZ_CP052757.1, forward strand.
TCGTGATGACCAGCACGTCGCGGACCCCGGCGAGCAGGAGCGTCGAGAGCGGGTAGTAGATCATCGGCTTGTCGTAGACGGGCAGCAGCTGCTTGCTCACCCCGAGCGTGATCGGGTGCAGACGCGTGCCCGCGCCACCTGCCAGGACGATCCCCTTCATCCCGGCAGGCTCTCACGAGTGCGGTGTCCGGTGAGGGTGAAATGCCGTGCGGGGCGCCGGTGCGCGCACCGTCCGTCGCTAGACTCGCGGCGGCAGGAGAACGGGTCGAGGAGGTCGTCGGTGCGGGTGCTCGTGACCGGCGGTGCCGGGTTCATCGGGGCGAACTTCGTGCGGCGCACGGTCGAGACGCGGCCCGACGTCGAGGTCGTCGTGCTCGACGCCCTCACGTACGCGGGCGACGAGCGCTCGCTCGACCCCGTGCGCGACCGCGTCGACCTCGAGGTCGGTGACGTGGCGGACACGGACCTCGTCGACCGGCTCGTGAGCGCGGCGGACCTCGTCGTGCACTTCGCCGCGGAGTCGCACAACGACAACTCCCTCGCCGACCCGTCACCGTTCGTGCGGACCAACGTTCTCGGGACGTTCACCCTCCTCGAGGCCGTGCGCCGCCACGACGTCCGCCTGCACCACGTCTCGACCGACGAGGTCTACGGCGACCTGGCGCTCGACGACCCGGCGCGCTTCACCGAGGCCACCCCGTACAACCCGTCGTCGCCCTATTCGTCGACCAAGGCGTCGAGCGACCTGCTCGTGCGTGCCTGGGTGCGCTCGTTCGGCGTCCGGGCGACGATCTCCAACTGCTCCAACAACTACGGCCCGTACCAGCACGTGGAGAAGTTCATCCCGCGACAGATCACGAACCTGATCGACGGTCACCGCCCCAAGGTCTACGGCGCGGGGGCGAACGTGCGGGACTGGATCCACGTGGACGACCACAACGACGCGGTGTGGGCGATCGTCGAACGAGGCGTGCTCGGCGAGACGTATCTCGTGGGAGCCGATGGCGAGCGGTCCAACCTCGCGGTGGTCCAGGACCTGCTCGAGATCTTCGGACGCGACCGGGACGACTACGACCTCGTCGCCGACCGCGCCGGGCACGACCTGCGGTACGCGATCGACGCCACGCGCCTGCGCACCGAGCTCGGCTGGGTCCCGCGCTACACCTCGTTCGGCGAGGGGGTCGCGCGGACGGTCGACTGGTACCGCGACAACGAGGCGTGGTGGCGCCCCACGAAGGCGCGCACGGAGGCCCGGTACGCGGCGAGCGGGCAGTAGCCCTCTCCCGTCCCGGGGCGGCGGTCGGCACGCGCGCCGATAGGCTGGGCCGGTGACGACCGACCTCTCCCACCTCATCAAGGCGTACGACGTCCGCGGCACCGTCCCGGACCAGCTGAACCCCCAGGTGGCGGAGGCCATCGGCGCCGCGTTCGCCCGTGCGGTGGCCCTGCCCGAGGCGCCAGCTCCGGCCGGTGACGCGCCCGGCCGGGCGAGCGTCGTCGTCGGGCACGACATGCGCGACTCCGGGCCCGACCTCGTGGACGCGTTCGCCGCCGGGCTCACCGCGGCGGGTGTCGACGTCGTGCGGATCGGCCTGTGCTCGACGGACGGCCTCTACCACGCGTCGGGCGTGCTCGGGGTGCCTGGTGCGATGTTCACGGCGAGCCACAACCCGGCCGTCTACAACGGGATCAAGCTGTGCCGCGCGGGTGCCCGGCCCGTGGGGCAGGACTCGGGGCTCGCGGAGGTCCGGCGGCTCGCGGAGGGGTTCCTCGACGACGGGCTCCCGGGCGCCGCGGGCGAGCCGGGGACGGTCACGGACCGCGACGTGCTCGGTGACTACGCGGCGTTCCTGCGTGGCCTGGTGGACCTCTCGGGGATCCGCCCGCTCAAGGTCGTCGTCGACGCCGGCAATGGCATGGGCGGCTACACCGTGCCGGCCGTCCTCGGCACCGGTGCCGGCCTGCCCGCGCTGCCGCTCGACGTCGTGCCGCTCTTCTTCGAGCTCGACGGCACGTTCCCGAACCACGAGGCGAACCCGCTCGACCCGAAGAACCTGCTCGACCTCCAGGCCGCCGTCGTGGAGCACGACGCCGACCTCGGGCTGGCGTTCGACGGCGACGCCGACCGCTGCTTCGTCGTCGACGAGCACGGCGACCCGGTGTCGCCGTCGGCGATCACGGCGCTCGTCGGCCTGCGCGAGGTCGCCACGGAGGTCGAGGCGGGCCGCACGCCGACGGTGATCCACAACCTCATCACGTCGCGTGCCGTGCCCGACTTCCTCGGGGCGGCGGGCGCGCGGACGGTGCGCACGCGCGTCGGGCACTCGTTCATCAAGGCGCAGATGGCCGACCACGACGCCGTCTTCGGCGGCGAGCACAGCGCGCACTACTACTTCCGCGACTTCTTCTTCGCGGACACGGGGATGCTCGCCGCGATGCACGTGCTCGCCGCGCTCGGGTCGCAGCCGCACCCGCTGTCGGCGCTGGGCGAGATGTACGAGCCGTACGTCGCGTCGGGCGAGATCAACTCGACCGTGGCCGACGTGCCCGCGGCCCGGGCGCGCGTCGTCGAGGCGTACGTGACGCAGCAGGGCGGCGGCCCGGTCGAGGTCGACGAGCTCGACGGGCTGACCGTCTCGCACTGGGACTCCCACCCGCAGTGGTGGTTCAACCTCCGCGCCTCGAACACCGAGCCGCTGCTGCGGCTCAACGTCGAGGCCGCCGACGAGGACATCATGGAGAAGGTGCGCGACGACGTGCTGTCGCTCGTGCGCGAGACTCGTTAGGGGAACGTCCGAACCACCGCTACTCTCAGCGCACCCTGTACAACCGCTGAGAGGAAACAAGAATGGCAACACCCCTGCGGGGCGCGGACCTCGACCGCCGCACCCCCGTCCGCGCGCGCCGCGTCGCGCGTGCACTCCTCGCCTCCACGCTGGCGTTGACCGTCGTCGGCGCCGTGGGCACCGTCGCCGGGGCGCACACGCTCTCGACGCCCGACACGACCGTCGGGATCGACGGTCTCGGCGGCGAGGCGCAGGCGTTCCGCGAGGTGCTCGCGTCGCGGGTCACCCCCGAGCGTGCCGCGGAGCTCGAGGAGCAGGCCGCGACCCTGGCCGCCACACTTGCCGGGACCGATCGAGTCTCCGGTAAGGACCGGTACGAGACCGCCGCGGGTGTGTCGTACGGGATGTTCGACTCCGGCGTCCCTGTCGTCTACATCGCGAGCGGTGCCGGCTTCGCCGATGCGCTGAGCGCTGCACCCGCAGCGGCGGTCCAGGGCGGACCGCTCCTGCTCGTCCAGCCCAACGGCATCCCGGCAGTGGTCGCGGCCGAGCTGCAGCGTCTCGCCCCCCAGCGGATCGTGGTCGTCGGCGGAACGGGAGCCGTCTCGAACGCGGTCTACAGCCAGCTCGCGGCGTACGCGCCGTCGATCCGTCGTGACTCGGGCGCGGACCGCTACGCGACGTCTCGTCTCGTGAGCCAGCGCGCTTTCGGAGGAGGTGTGGCTGTCGAAGCGGCCTACGTCGCGACCGGAACCGACTTCCCGGACGCGCTCTCCGCCGGCGCGGTGGCCGGCGGCGCAGGTGTGCCCGTGATCTTGGTCAACGGCAAGGCGGGCAGCGTCGACGCGGCGACCAAGCAGCTGCTCCAGACGCTCGGCGTCTACGCCGTCGGCATCGCCGGTGGCAACGGTGCCGTGAGCGCCGGCATCGAGGCCGACCTGGCGGACGAGCCGAACATCGACGGCTTCGTCGCGAGGTACGCGGGGAAGAACCGCTACGAGACGTCTGTCGCCTTGAACCAGGACGCCTACCTCTGGGCGAACGGTGCGTTCCTCGCCACCGGCGCAGGGTACGCGGACGCGCTCGCTGGTGCCGCTGCCGCTGGCTCCGTGTCGGTGCCGCTCTGGGTCGTCCCGAGCTCGTGCGTGCCAGGCGCCGTTCTCACCAAGGGCAGCGAGCTCGGTGTGGGCACCTACATCCTGCTGGGTGGGCGTGGGGCGCTGGGCGACGGCGTCGCGGCTCTGTCGCGCTGCTGAGCTCTCGGCGACGGCAGGTGCGGGAGATCTCGCGCCTGCCGTCGCTCGTGCCGCGACACGTAGACTCGTGCGGGCGCTGTGCCCGGACGACGACGAGGAGCGAGCATGAGCCTGCAGATCGACCCCTGGGTGCGCGAGGCGCTGCGCTGCCCCGTGACGGGCGCGCCGCTCGTGGACGGTACCGGGCCGTCGGGCGAGCCCGAGCTGCACTCCACCGACACGGACCGACCGCTCGCGTACCCAGTCCGTGACGGGATCCCGGTGCTGCTGGAGGACGACGCGCGCCCGCTGTGAACGTGCTCGTCGGTGACGACGACGCGCCGAAGGCCGGCTTCCCGCACGGGGAGCCGGCCTTCGTGCTCGGGGGCCGGTCGCGTCAGACGCCCGCGGACTCCTTGAGGTCGTCGACGAACGTCGGGTTCGCCTCGAGCCAGGCCTGGACGGCCTCGGCCTCGTCGGCGTACTCGTCGGAGTTGAACATCATGTTCTCGAGCGAGAACAGCTGCTCGTCGTCCAGCGTGAACGCGCCGAGCATCTTGGTCAGCGTCGGGTAGCGCTCCTCGAAGTCGGACGAGCCCCACATGTGGATCTTCTCGGCCTCGCCGAGCGCGCCCTCGGGGTCCTCGAGGTCGCGGACGGGGAACTCGTCGTACGCCCAGTGCGGGCGCCAGAGGGTGACGGCGATGTTCTCGCCGGCGTCGGTCGCGCCCTTGAGCTCGGCGAGCATCGCGGGGGTCGAGGAGATCGAGTAGTCCATGCCCTCCAGCCCGTAGGTGGGGATGACCTCCTCCTGGGTGATCTTGGTCAGGCCGGCGCCGGCCTCGATCCCGACGAGCTTGTCGCCGTACTCGCCCGACATGCCGGCGAGGTCCTCGAGGGACTGCGCGGGCGAGTCCTCGTTCACCGCGATGGTGAGCTTGGCGTCGTCGTACCAGTACCCGAGGTCGGTGACCTCCTCGCCGTACTCCTCCTCGTAGGAGGCGTGCGTGTAGGGCAGCCAGACGTCGAGCGTGACGTCGAAGTCGCCGCCGGCGAGGCCGGTGTAGACGACGCCGACGTCGGCGGTCTGGGAGGAGACGTCGTAGCCCTCCTCCTCGAGGATCGCGGTCCACAGGTGGGAGACGGCGATGCCCTCGTCCCAGCCGGAGGGGATGCCGATCGAGACGGCGGCCTCGTCGTCCCCGTTCATGGGGACGTCGGAGTCGCCACCGGAGCCGGAGCCGGAGTCGGTCGCGCAGGCGGTCAGGGCGAGGCCGAGGACGGCGGTCGCGGCGACGGCCGCGGTGCGGCGGACGGGGCGGCGGGTGGTGCGGGTGCGTGCGGGGGTCATGCTGTCCTTCCGTGGGTCCGGGGGACCCGGTCGGTGTGCCCGACGGCGGGGGCTCGGCGGGCGGTCTCCGGCTCTCGGGCCGGGGCGGGTTCTGTCTCGCGCGTCGGATGCGCGCGTCAGACGCGCGCCGCGGCGAGCGCCCGCGCGACGGGGGCGCGGTCGCCGAGCGCCGACGTGACGCGGTCGAGGAACATCGCGAGGATGACGACGGCGAGGCCGGCCTCGAAGCCGAGGGCGACGTCGACGCGCTGGAGGGCGGCGACCACGGGCTCCCCGAGGCCGCCGGCGCCGACCATGCCGGCGATGACGACCATGGACAGCGACAGCATGATCACCTGGTTGACCCCGGCCATGATGGTGGGCAGGGCGAGCGGGAGCTGGATCTGGCGCAGGATGCGCCCGGGGGTGGAGCCGAAGGCGTGCCCGGCCTCGACCACCTCCTTGTCGACCTGGCGGATGCCGAGCTCGGTGAACCGGACGCCGGGAGCCATGGCGAAGACGATGGTCGCGATGATCCCGGGCACCGGGCCGGTGAGGAAGATGACCACGGTCGGGATGAGGTAGACGAACGCCGGCATGGTCTGCATGAAGTCGAGCACGGGGCGGACGACCGCGCTGACCCGGTCGTTCCGCGCGGCCCAGATGCCGAGCGGGATCGCGATCGCGAGCGCGATCACGGCGGCGACGATGACCAGCGCGAGGGTGTCCATCGCGTTGTCCCACTGGTCGACGCCCGCGATCACGACGAAGCCGACGAGCGACCCGAGCGCGAGCTTCCAGCCCTTGACGAAGAACGCGAGCGCGGCGAGCACGACGGCGACGACCCAGAACGGCGGGCTGGAGAGCACGACGTCGAGGGCGTCGTAGACGCCGACGAGGAGGTCCTTGACGAACCGGAACAGCGGCCGGAACGTCGTCGTCATCCAGGAGACGAAGGCGTCGACCCACTCGCCGAGGGGGAGGCGGGGCACGAGGTAGTCGGTCATGTCCATCAGCGGGCACCCCCGTCCTGGCGGTCGGCGCCGAGGTCGACGGCGTCACCTGGCGGGGCGTCGGCCACGCGGGGGTCGTCGACGGGTGCGGGCTCCGCGGGCGTGTCCGGGCCGAGGTCGATCTCGCCGGTGCGCGGCTGGTCGCCGGGGACCATCGCCTCGAGGAGCGTCACGCGCGGCACCACGCCGACGAGCCGTCCCTGCTCGTCGGTCACGGGCACGGGGAGCGAGGACTCGGCGGCGGGCGCGAAGATCTCCGCGAGCGGGGTGTCGGGGGAGACGGGTACGACGCCGTCGCGCACGAGGCCGTCGAGGCTGTCCTTCCCCTTCTTCAGCGCGGCCACGGCGTCGTCGTCGCGCACGACGCCCTGCAGGTGCCGCTGGCGGTCGACGACGTAGGCGGCGGACACCTGCGCCTCGCGCATGGCCCGGCTCGCCTGGCGGGGGCCGCCGGAGAGCGGCACGACGACCGCGGGCCGCACCATGACGGAGGACGCGGTGAGCACGCGAGTGCGGTCGACGTCGGCGACGAACTGCGCGACGTAGTCGTTCGCCGGGTCGGACAGGATCTCCTCGGCGGTGCCGATCTGCACGATCCGGCCGTCGCGCATGACGGCGATGCGGTCGCCGAGGTGCATGGCCTCGTTGAGGTCGTGCGTGATGAAGACGATCGTCTTGCCGAGGCGCTGCTGGAGGTCGAGGAGCTGCTCCTGCATCTCGCGACGGATGAGCGGGTCGAGCGCGCTGAACGCCTCGTCCATGAGGAGGACGTCGGTGTCGGCGGCGAGCGCGCGGGCGAGGCCGACGCGCTGGCGCATCCCGCCGGAGAGCTGGGACGGGAGCGAGTCCTCCCAGCCGCCGAGACCGACGAGGTCGAGCGCGGTGCGCGCCCTCTCGCGACGCTCGGCCTTGCCGACGCCCTGGATCTCGAGCGGGTAGGCCGCGTTGTCGAGCACGGTGCGGTGGGGGAGCAGCGCGAAGTGCTGGAACACCATGCTCACGCTGCTGCGGCGCAGGGCGCGCAGCTGCTTGGCGTCGGTGGACGCGAGGTCGGTCCCGCCGACGAGGACGTGGCCCGCGGTCGGCTTCCACAGGCCGTTGAGCATGCGGATGAGCGTCGACTTGCCCGAGCCGGAGAGGCCCATGACGACGAAGATCTCACCGCGCCGGACGTCGAAGGACGCGTCGATGACCGCGGCGGTGCCGAGCGTCTTGACGTCGTCGCGCGACGCGCCCTGCTCGAGCCGGCGGATCGCCTCGACCGGCCGACGGCCGAAGACCTTGTACACGTCGCGGACGGAGACGGCGACGTCGGTGGGGGGCGTGCTGCTCGGGATGCCGGGTTCGGCGGCCGTGGAGGCGCTGTCGGGCGGGGTGATGCTGGGTGCGGTCATGCGGGCGGGTCTCGCCACCTTCCGTGCGGGGGACCGGCACGCCCCGCGCGAGGACGGCGCCAGAGGGGTCCGGCGGCGGCGTCTCGGGAGCGTGGACATGACCTGTGGACGCGTCGCGGTCGGCTGCCCGGGGGGCGACCTCCGCGCTCTGCGCACAGCGGGCCACATGCTGGTCCGACGTCAATCGGTACCTACGCACCCTGCCTGATTCGAGGTTCAACTTCTACCCAGCACCCGGGTATCAGGGGGTGTTCTAGGACGATTCTTGACCGAACATCGTTGGAACGATGCGGATGACGAACGATCGCGGATCGTTATCCCTTTGTGACCTTGAGATGGTCAAGCAATCGTGTTACGCGCGCGCCCGGGCGCGCGCGCCGGACGAACGGTGTGACCTGCGTCGGACGTCCCGCTCGCCGGGGCTGCTCGACGCGGTCGTCGGTAGGCTGGTGACCGGGCGGGCCGAGGTCCCGTCCGGCGCGGACGGGAGCCCCCAGCGCAGCCACCGGCCGGTCATCAGCAGGGTCGGCACCACCGGCCCGACCGGCACCGAGAGACGCACAGGAGAACCATGTCCACCACAGCGCCAGCCCCGACGACCGGCACCCCGGGAGCGGCTCCCGGCTTCGACGAGGCCCCCGGCCGCTACAAGGTCCGCGACCTGTCCCTCGCGGAGGCGGGCCGTCACCAGCTCCGCCTCGCCGAGCACGAGATGCCCGGCCTCATGGCGCTGCGGGCCGAGTACGGCGAGTCGCAGCCCCTCGCCGGGGCAAGGATCGCCGGGTCGCTCCACATGACGGTGCAGACCGCCGTCCTCATCGAGACGCTCGTGGCGCTCGGGGCGCAGGTGCGCTGGGCGAGCTGCAACATCTTCTCCACGCAGGACGAGGCCGCGGCCGCCGTCGTCGTCGGGCCGCACGGCACGCCCGAGGACCCGCAGGGCGTGCCCGTCTTCGCCTGGAAGGGCGAGAGCCTCGAGGAGTACTGGGACTGCACGGAGCAGATCCTCCTGTGGCCCGGGGACGAGTCGCCCAACCTCATCCTCGACGACGGCGGCGACGCGACGATGCTCGTCCACCTCGGCCTGCAGTACGAGCGCGCGGGCGTCGTCCCGCCCGACACGCTGCCGGGCGAGCCCGACCACACGCACGAGATGAACGTCGTGCGCGCCGTGCTGCGTCGCGCGCTCGACGCCGACCCCCTGCGCTGGACGACGATCGCCCAGGCGGTCCAGGGCGTCACCGAGGAGACGACGACGGGCGTGCACCGCCTCTACCAGCTCGCCGAGGCGGGCGAGCTGCTGTTCCCGGCGATCAACGTCAACGACTCGGTCACCAAGTCGAAGTTCGACAACAAGTACGGCATCCGCCACTCGCTGCCGGACGGCATCAACCGCGCGACCGACGTCCTCATGGGCGGCAAGGTCGCGTTCGTCGCCGGGTACGGGGACGTCGGCAAGGGCGCGGCCGAGGCGTTCCGCGGCCAGGGCGCGCGCGTCATCGTGTCCGAGGTCGACCCGATCTGCGCGCTCCAGGCCGCGATGGACGGCTACCAGGTCGCCCGGATCGAGGACGTGCTCGGCGTGGCGGACTTCTTCATCACGACCACGGGCAACAAGGACGTGATCCGCGCCGAGCACCTCGTCGCGATGAAGGACAAGGCCGTCGTCGGGAACATCGGCCACTTCGACAACGAGATCGACATGGCCGGCCTCGCCGAGACGCCCGGTGTGACCCGCACCGAGATCAAGGCGCAGGTCCACGAGTGGACGTTCGCCGAGCCCGGTCCGGGCGGGCAGGCCGCGGGCCGCTCGATCGTCGTGCTCTCCGAGGGGCGCCTGCTCAACCTCGGCAACGCGACCGGTCACCCGTCGTTCGTCATGAGCAACTCGTTCTCCAACCAGGTGATCGGCCAGATCGAGCTCTTCGAGGACGCCCGCCGACCCGAGGCGGAGCGCGCCTACGCCCGCCAGGTCTACCGCCTCCCGAAGGTTCTCGACGAGAAGGTCGCGCGCCTGCACCTCGACGCGCTCGGCGTCCGGCTGACCGAGCTCTCGCCGAGCCAGGCGGACTACCTGGGCGTCCCTGTCGAAGGGCCGTACAAGCCGGAGCACTACCGCTACTGAGCACGGCGCGCACCGCCCGCGCCAGGAGGAGGCCGTATGGAGCCGACGTCCGACGAGCGTGCCCCCGTCGTGCCCTCGCGCCCCGAGGGCGCGGGTGGCGACGCGGGTGGTGGCGAGGCCGGGAGCGGAGCGGGGAGCTCGGTCGGGGGCGAGCCCGTCGGCCCGCCCCCGGGCCGCCTCCGGCTCCTGTGGCACCGCGTCGGCAACCGGTGGGAGCGTGAACCCCCGCACGACCTCCTGTACGGCGCCATCGTCGCGGGCTTCGTCATGGCGGTGTCGAGCGTCCACGCCCCGACGGGCGACCGGGTCGTGCTCGCCGTCTCGCTCGTCGCCGTGGGCTACTGGCTCGCGCACTGCTACGTCGACGCGGTGAGCGGCCGGTTCCGCGACACCGGGCACTCCCTGTGGGACCGTACCCTCACGGCTCTTCGGCTCAACGTGGGGGTGTTGCTCGGTGCGGTTCCCGGGATCGTGGTCTACCTGCTCGCCTACGTGCTCGGGGCGGGCGTCGAGGACGCCGCGCTCGTCGCGGTGTGGTTCACCGTCGTGCTCCTCGGCGTCGTCGGCTTCCTCGCCGCCTACCGGGCAGGTGCCCGGGGCGGCCGTCTCGTCGGGGAGACCGCCCTCGCGGCGGCGTTCGGCGGCGTCGTCATCGCCGTCAAGTACCTCCTGCACTGACCGGGCCGCTGTGACCGTGCCGGCGGTCGCCCGGTGAGCGCCGAGACCGTGCCGGAGCGCACGCGCGAGGCCACGGCGCCCGCCGCTCCGGCGCGCCCGCGCCGCGCGGTGCCGGGATGGGTCCGCTGGACCGCCGGGGGGCTCCTCCTGCTGCTCGGCGGCGTCCTCGCGATCGCCGCGCTCGTGGCGCGGTACGCCGACGGCACGCTGCTCGACACCGACCGGTACGTCGCGATCGTGCGGCCCCTCGCGTCCGACGAGTCCGTGCGGGCCCAGGTCGTCGACACCGTCACCGACCAGGTGATGGCCCGCGTCGACGTCGAGACCATGACCGCGGACGCTCTGGACGGGCTCGCCGCGTCGATCGACCCGACCGAGCGCCCGATCCTGTCGGACCAGGCCACGCAGCGGTCCGAGGCGGCGGCCGCCGCGCTCGCCCCCCTGCTGTACGACCAGGTGGAGCGGCTCGTCCGCGGGGTCGTCGAGCGCGTGGTCGGCTCCCAGGCGTTCGCGACGGCGTGGGAGCAGGTCAACCGGACCGGGCACCGTGCGGTCGTGTACGTCGTCACGGGGGAGGGCGACGTCGTCCGTGCGTCCGAGGACGGCGTCGTCCGGCTCTCCCTGGGACCCGTCGTGGACGACGTGCGCACCGCGCTCCAGCTGCGCGGCTTCTCGTTCGCCGAGCGCATCCCCGACCTCGACCCGCAGCTCACGCTCGGGCAGTTCCCCCAGGTCACGGTCGTCCAGACCGGGGTCGCGTGGCTCGGGCGCGCCGCGGCGTGGCTGCCGTGGATCGTGGTCGGGCTCGCGGCGCTCGCGGTGTGGGTCGCCCCGGAGCGGCGTCGAGGCGTCGCGCTCGTCGCCGGGACCTGGACGGCGGCGGGGCTCCTCCTCGTCGGCGCGATCGCGTTCGGGCGCGCGAAGTACCTCGAGGCGCTGCCGCCTGCGGTGGCCGAGAACGCGACGGGTGTCGTGTACGACCGGCTCCTGGGACCGCTGCGCGTCGACGGGTGGTGGCTCGCGGCCGTCGGGGTCGTCCTGCTCGCGGGCGTCCTCCTCTGGCCGGCGCTGCGCACGACCGCCCGGCGCCACCCGGCCGGGACGACCGGCACGACCGGTCCGACCAGCACGACCGAGAGGGCCGACGAGGCGACCGCGCCGGCTGTCACGACCACGCCCTGACCGGAGGACACGGGGGTTGTCCCCACCCCGGCGCGGCGGACGCCACCCTGTCGCCGCCGCAGCGGGGCGCCGAGACTGGCACCATGACTGCCGTGACCCCTGACCAGCCGAGCGTCGCGCCCGCCGGAGACCCGTCGTCGTCCGGCACCCCGGTGCCGGGACCTGCGACGCAGCCGCTCGCCGCCGACGTCGCGCCCCCGAAGGCCGGGGACGTCGTGGCGTTCACCGGGTCGCGTCCCGACCCGCGCTACGTCGACCACCGCGAGCACGTCGGGTTCGCGCGCGCCCCGTTCGCGGCGCGGACGTGGCGCGAGTACGGGTACCTGTGGCTCGCGATCCTCCTCGCGCCCTTCGCGTTCACCTACGGGCTGTTCGCCGTGGTGTTTCTCGTGGCGATGCTCGTGCCCGTCATCGGGCTCGTCGTCGCGGGCTGGGTCGTCGTCGGCGGCCGCGGCTGGGGCTCGATGTACCGGTCGCTCGCACGGTCGGCGCTCGGCGTCGACGTCGCCGCCCCCGCGCCCTACGTACGGCGCCGCGGGTTCTGGAGCACGCTGTGGAGCGGGATCGGCGACGGGACGGGCTGGCGGGCGGTGCTCTTCCTCCTCGTCACGTTCCCCCTCGCGATCGTGTCCTTCGTGGTGAGCACGGTCTTCCTCGCCGTCGGCCTCGGGGGCATGACGCACTGGTTCTGGTCGCGGTGGCTCCCGCTCCAGCAGGCGAGCGACGGGTCGTGGCACCGCGGCGCGTCCTTCGGCACCGACTGGTTCGTCGACACCCCGGTGCGCCAGCTCGGGCTCGTCCTCGTCGGTCTGCTCTTCGTGTTCCTCTGGGCGCAGATCAACCGGGGCTTCGTCCAGCTGTTCCGGGCGCTCACCGTCGCGCTGCTCGGGCCCACGCTGTCGAGCCTGCGCGTCGCCGACCTCGAGGAGTCGCGCGGCCGCACCGTCGAGGACGCGGACGCGAAGCTGCGGCGCATCGAGCGCGACCTGCACGACGGCACGCAGGCGCGCCTGGTCGCCGTCGCGATGCAGCTCGGGGAGGCCAAGGAGCAGCTCGCCACGGGAGGCGACCCCGGGGAGGCGCTCGATCTCGTCGACCTCGCCCACTCGTCGACCAAGGAGGCGCTCGTCGAGCTCCGCGAGCTCGCGCGCGGCATCCACCCGCCCGCGCTCGACAACGGTCTCGCGGTCGCGCTCGAGACGCTCGCGGCGCGCTCGCCGCTCCCGGTCACGGTCGACGTCGACCCCGAGGTCGAGGCATCGGGACGCCTGGCGCCCGCCGTCGAGTCGATCGCCTACTTCTGCGTCGCCGAGCTCGTGACGAACGCGGTCAAGCACGCGCGCGCCACGGGCGTGTACGTGCTCGTCGAGCGGCAGGGCAGCGGCCGCGGCGCCCGGCTGCGCCTGCGGGTGCGCGACGACGGCCAGGGCGGCGCGCGCGTCGTGCAGCCGGGGTCCGACGGCCAGCGGTCGGGTCTCGCGGGCCTCGCGGAGCGCGTGCGCTCCGTGGACGGCTCGTTCGAGCTCACGAGCCCGGTCGGCGGCCCGACGGTCGTCACCGTCCTCCTGCCCGTGCGGGTCTGACGTGCGCGCGGACGTCCGTGTCCTGCCCGGGCGCACCGCCGCCGTCGGGCACGATGTCCCGGGGAGGACCCACCCGCCCGGGCCGGACGGCCCGCCCGACCGGAAGGACACCATGCGACTCGTCATCGCCGAGGACTCCGCCATCCTGCGCGACGGCCTCGTCGCGCTCGTCACGCGCCGCGGCCACGAGGTCGTGGCCGCGGTCGCGGACGGCGACGAGCTCGTCGCGCAGGTCGCGCACCTCGCCGCCACCGGCGTGCTGCCCGACGTCGCGGTCGTCGACATCCGCATGCCCCCGACGTTCACCGACGAAGGGCTGCGCGCCGCCCTCGCGCTGCGCGCGGCGCACCCCGAGCTGGGCGTGCTGCTCTTCTCCCAGTACGTCGAGACGCGGTTCGCGAGCGAGCTGCTCACGGGCGGAGCGCGCGGCGTCGGGTACCTGCTCAAGGACCGCGTCGCCGACGTCGGCGAGTTCGTCGACGCGCTCACGCGCATCGCGGCCGGGCAGACCGTGCTCGACCCGGAGGTCGTGAGCCAGCTCATGGGCGCGTCGCGGTCCGACGACGGGCTGGCGCGCCTCACGCCGCGCGAGACCGAGGTCCTGGAGCTCATGGCGCAGGGTCGGTCGAACTCCGCCATCGCCGAGGCGCTGTTCCTCTCCTACGGCGCGGTCGAGAAGAACGTCACGTCGATCTTCGGCAAGCTCGGGCTGCCCCAGGACGCGGGCGACCACCGGCGCGTGCTCGCCGTGCTGCGGTACCTCAAGATCTGACGGGCGCTGCCCGGGGGACAGCCCCCGTCCGGCCGGGTGGGCTGCCGCGACAGGGTCGGGGGACCGTCCCGTACCGGGACGAACGGGATGTTTCGAGACTGGTGAGCACCGGGGATCCTCCCGGGAACGCCGACCTTGGAGCATCCCGTGGCCGTCCTGTCGCCGCCCCCCTCCCCGCCCCGCGCGCCGTCCCGGGCGCGCCCCCTGCCCGCCCGGCCCGCGTCGCCGGGCGGGCGGCCCGCCCTCCGGGACCGACCGTCGTCGGGCCCGGCGCGGACGCCCGGCGACGTCCCGACCCGCCTCCCCGCACCGGACGGACCACGCCGGCCCCGGCGCGACGTGTTCGTCGACGCCGTGCGCGCCCTGGCGACGCTCAGCGTGCTCACCGTGCACTGGCTCATGGCGGACGCGACGTGGGACGGCGAGCACCTGCGCACCGGCAACGCCCTGGCGCACGGCGCGGGCTGGACGGTCACCTGGGTGCTCCAGGTCCTCGCGCTGCTGTTCTTCGCCGCGGGCGCCTCGGCGGCCTACGGGCTGCAGCGCGGGGCCGACGGCGCTCGCCCGGCCGGGCCGGCGGGCGCGGGTCGGGTCGTGGCCCGCCCGAGCGTCCTCGCCGACCTCGCCTCCGGGGTACGGATCGCCGGGCGGCGCGTGCCGCGGCTGCTGCGCCCCGTCGGGGTCTTCGTCGGGGCCTGGGTGGTCGCGATCGGGGTCCTGCTCGCGGTCGGGCTGCCGGGCGACGCCGTGCGGTCGCTCGCGACGCTCGCGCCGCAGCTCCTGTGGTTCCTCGCGGTCTACCTCGGTCTCGTGGTGCTCACCCCGCTCCTGCGGCGCGCGCTGCACGCCGCGGGCTGGTGGGCCGTCGCCGCGCTCGTCGCCGCGCCGCTCGCGGTCGAGGCGCTGCGCTTCGGTGCCGGGCTGGAGCGCCTCGCGCTCGTGGACGTCGTGCTCGTCTGGGCGGTGCCCTACGCGATCGGTCTCCTCTACGCCGACGCGCGCTCCGGGGCTCGGGTCGTGCGCCGCGGTCGCGTCGTGCCGGTCGCCGTCCTCCCGCGTCCGCTCGTGCTCGTCGGGGTCGGGCTCGCGGCGGCGGCGCTCGCGGCCCTGCTCGTCGCCGTCGGGCCGTACCCGGTCTCGCTCATCGGCATGCCGGGGGACGCGATGTCGAACCTCGGCCCGCCGACGGCGCCCGTCGTCCTGCACGCGGTCGCGCTCGTCGCGCTCGCGCTCGCCGCCCGAGGTCCGCTCGCGCGCTGGGCGGACGGGCGCGGCCGGGCCGTCGTCGCGGGCCTCGCCCGCCGGTCCATGACGGTGTACCTGTGGCACCTCACGGCGATGATCGTCGTCGTGGGGACGGTGCTCGTGGTGCTCGGCCAGGAGCTCCCGGCGCCGGGCGGCGCCGACTGGTGGGCGAGCCGACCCGTGTGGTTCGGCGCCTTCGCGCTCGTGCTCCTGGGCATCTCCCGGGCGGTCGGCCGCTTCGAGGACGCACGCCCCGCGCAACCTGTCAGCGCGTCGTCGCGCTCGGTCACGACGAGGCGCTGACGGGTGCGGGTCAGCGTGTCGGGTCGGGGACGGAGTAGGGGAGCCGGTGGAGCAGCTCGGCCTGTTCGTGCGCCGCGGCCTGCGCGCGCTGCGCCGTGGCCCGGTCCCGGTCCCGGCGCTCGGCGAGCACGGCCAGGAGGAACGTCTCGGGGTGCGTCCCGGGCGGCGGGCCCGGCGCGACGTACCGTTCGACCTGCCCCGCGAGCTCCTGCCCGAGCCGCGCCCGAGACGCCGGGTGCAGCCGGTCAGCGCGCCCCAGGAACTGCCGCGCGGCGAGCGCGAGACCGTCGGGGAGCCGCCGCATGTCGGCGTGCGACGCCCAGGCGCCGAGGAACGGCGGCATGACGAGCGGCACGAGCGTCGGCCGCCCGCCCCGCACCCGGATCGCGTACGTCCCGGCGGCCATGTCGCCGAGCCGCTTGCCCTTGTCGTTCGTCAACGACGCGACCAGCGCCACCGAGCCGAAGGTCAGCCAGATCTCGCCCACCCCGACCAGGGCGCGCAGGAACGCGTGCCGGAAGCGGACCGGGCCGCCGTCGTCGCGCACGACCCGGATGCCGAGCGCGAGCTTGCCGAGCGACCGCCCGCGCGACAGCGTCTCGACCGTCGTCGGGATCACGACCATGACGAGGACCGAGAACGCGATGACGATCGCCGTGGCCATGTCGAGCTCGAGCGAGTCGAGCGACCACGCGAACGCGAAGAGCGACGCGAGGACGAGCACGAGCAGGACCAGCATGTCGAGGAAGAGCGCGAGCCCGCGCGTCGCGAACGACGCGGGCCGGGCGTCGAGGACGACGCCCTCGCCGATCAGGATGCCGTCGCGCACGTCCGCCTCGCTCTCGTCGTCACGGGCCCAGCACCCGCCGTCGGTCGGCGCACCGGCGGCACGCCCCGTGTGGCAGGGTATCGGTCGTGGACCTCGACGCTCTCCGTGCGGCACGTTCCCGGGTGGTGCCCGGCTGATGGACATCGACGCCTTCACCGACGTGCACCGCGCGGAGTGGGACCGCCTCGAGGCGCTCACCTCGCGGCGCACCCTCGACGGCGCCGAGGCGGACGAGATGGTCCGGCTCTACCAGGCCGTCGCGACCCACCTGTCGACCGTCCGGTCCGTCGCACCGGACCCGGTGCTCATCTCGCGGCTCTCCGTCCTCCTCGGTCGCGCGCGGACGCGCATCGCCGGGGCCCACGAGCCCGCGTGGCGCGACGTGGTGCGGTTCCTCACGGTCGCGCTCCCGGCCGCCCTCTACCGCATCCGCTGGTGGTCCGTCGGGGTGACGGCGGCCTGCCTCCTCGTCGCGCTCGTCGCGGGCACGTGGGTCGCCACGACGCCCGAGGGTCTCGCCTCGATGGGGACGCCGAGCTCCCAGGAGGAGTACGTGAACGACGCGTTCGCGTCGTACTACGACCCCGGCGTCGACTTCGCCGCCGTCGTGTGGACGAACAACGCGCGCATCGCGATGTTCTGCATCGGCCTCGGGATCACGGGCCTGTTCCCCGTCTGGGTCCTCTTCCAGAACGCCCTCATGGTCGGCTCGATCGGCGGCATGATGGCCGCGCACGGCGAGCTGGGGCTGTTCCTCCAGCTCATCGCGCCGCACGGCCTCCTCGAGCTCATGTCGATCTTCGTCGCGGGCGCCGCGGGCCTGCGCATCTTCTGGGCGTGGGTCGACCCGGGGCCGCTGCCCCGGTCGCGTGCGCTCGCCCAGGAGGGGCGCGCGCTCGTCACCGTCGCGATCGGGCTCGCGATCGCGCTCGCGGTCTCCGGCGTCATCGAGGGCTTCGTCACGGGCTCGACCCTGCCGTGGTGGCTCAAGATCGTCGTCGGCGCGATCGCCCTCGCCGCGTTCTGGGTCTACACGATCGTCCTCGGCCGTCGTGCCGTGCAGGCGGGCGAGACGGGCGACCTCACCGCCGACCACGCGGGCGACGTCGCCCCCGTCGCGGCCTGAGCGGCGGTCGTCGGGGATCTCCGGGGACTGCCGGGGATCTGCTGGGGGAGTCGAGGTCTCCGTCGGGTAGGCGCGACCGGCTCATTCCAGCACGGCGACGTGCGCCCGGGCCCCGGGCCAGGCGCACCGCACCCAGTCCTCGGCACGGGCGACGAGCGCGTCGATGACGGCCGGGTCACCGAGCCGGTCGGCCGGCGAGCGGCGAGCGTCGCGCGCCGTGACCGCGTCCGACCCGGCGGCCGTCGGCGCCGCACGCGCGGACGTCGCGCCCGCCGGACCGTGCAGGGGCCGCACCTCGACCTCCACGACGGCGTGCGCGGTCGCGCTCGTCGGCGTGCCCTCGGCCGTGGCGCGCACCGCACGCCGGGACGCCGTGGCTCCGGCGGGCCGGGCCGTCCACGCCCCGGCCACCCGGCCGTCGACCAGCACCGTCGCCGCGACCTGGCCGTTGACGCTCACGACGCTCTTGACCGGGACGTCGCCGAGGACCCGCGTCCGGTCGTCGTGCGCGAGGACGAGGTTGTCGAAGTCGCCCGCGAGGATCGTCGGCACGGGCGCGTCCCCGGGTGGGCGCGGCGCGTCGGGGAGGTCGAACAGCTCCTTGCCGTCCGGGCCGGTGAACGTCACGAGCCCGGGACGCAGGACGTCGAACGCGGCCTTGAGCCGGGTGAGCCCCGCCCAGCGCTGCGCGTCGACCACGGACGCCGGGCCGAACGCCGCCAGGTAGCGCCGCACGAGCCCGACGCGCGTCGCGAGGACGGCGTCAGGATCCGTGTCGTGCGCGACCGCGTCGAGGACCGCGTCGGTCCGGCCCAGCCACGCCTGCGCCGTCGTCCACGTGGTCGTGGTGCCCGGCCCGCTCGCGCCCCAGAGCCCGCGCGGCGGCACCTGCACGAGCGGCAGCAGGCAGCGCGCTCCGTACGCGAGGTGCTTGGGGTCGACGTCGGGCCACCGCCGGGCGAGTCGCTGCCCGAGCTCGACCGAGGTCAGCGGCTCGGCGAGGAGGTCGCGCGCGACCTCCTCCAGGTCGTCGAGGTCGACGTCCGCGAGCGAGGTGCCGTGCTGGTTCTTCGCGCGCAGGTACGCGGCGAGCGTCGGACGCACCAGCGCCGTGAGCCCGAGCGCGTCCTCCGCCGCGACGAGGTGGACCGTCCCGCGCAGCGTCGCCACGCGCACGACCTCGCGGTCGGTGAGGAGCGAGCCCAGGTCGTCCGGCGCGAAGGCCGCGAGCCGCGACCACAGGGCGGGGTACGGCGACGACGGCACCTGTGACTGCAACCCCACGAGGTGCCGCACCTCGTCCACGACCGACGCGTCGCGCGGGGCGTCGAGGTGCTGCCGCGCGAGCAGCGCACGGTTCAGGTCGTCGTGGCTCAGCCGCGGCCCGAACCGCCCGTCCGGCATCGGCGGGTCAGGACAGCACGATCGCGAGCGCGGGGATGAGGAACGTCGCGAGGAGCGCCGCCACGACGATCATCGCGACACGGCGGTTGCGCCGTTCGCGCTGCCGGGGATCGGTCGGCTGCCAGGCCACGGGTTCTCCTGAGGTCGATGGACGTACCCGCACGACCCTACCGCCCGCGAGGGAGAACCCTGGTCCGACCACGGTTCTCCTCCGGCGGAGCCGGGTTCTCCCTCGGCAGAGCGGGGTCAAAGGCGGCCTGCCGCCTTGAGGGCGAGGTAGGTG
The DNA here is from genome assembly GCF_009708005.2 of Cellulosimicrobium protaetiae. Lineage (NCBI taxonomy): Bacteria > Bacillati > Actinomycetota > Actinomycetes > Micrococcales > Promicromonosporaceae > Cellulosimicrobium > Cellulosimicrobium protaetiae. The sequence goes on from NZ_CP052757.1 coordinate 1,866,210, forward strand.
TCGGCGAGGCGGGGGGCGAGGTCGTCGGGGAGGGCGTCGACGACCTCGACACCACGACGGCGCAGCACGGTCGTCACGGCGGCGCGCTCGATCTCCCCGCGTGCGGCCGCGGCGGCGTCGTAGATCTCCGCGGTGCCCGACCGGTCGTCGCGCAGGGCGACGACCTCGGGGTCGGCCGCCGCGGCGAGGACGACCTGGTGCTTCGCCGTGAGCTGCCCGACGACGGGCAGCAGCCCGGTCTCGACGGCGGCGGCGTCCAGCGTCGACAGGAGCACGACGAGCGCGCGCTGCGACAGACGCTCGTGCACCGCGCCGACCAGCCCGGGCCAGTCGGTCTCCAGGAGCGCGGGCTCGAGCGGCGCGAGCGCGTCCGCCATCGCAGGCATGAGGCGCGGGCCGGCCGCGCCGGCGACGCGCGAGCGCACGGTGCGGTCGTAGGCGATGAGCTCGACGCGGTCGCCCGCGCGCCCGGCGAGCGCGGCGAGCAGCAGCGCGGCCTCGATGCTCGCGTCGAGGCGCGGCTCGTCGCCGACGCGCGTCGCGGACGTCCGGGACGTGTCGACGACGACGAGCACGCGCCGATCGCGCTCGGGCCGCCACGTGCGCACGACCATGTCCCGCCCGCGGGCGGACGCGCGCCAGTCGATCGAGCGGACGTCGTCGCCGAGGACGTACTCGCGCAGCGAGTCGAACTCGGTGCCCTCGCCGCGCACCTGGACCGCTGCGCGGCCGTCCATCTCCCGCAGGCGCGCGAGGCGGCTCGGGAGGTGGCGGCGGGACGCGAACTCGGGGAGCACGCGCAGGCGTCCGGGCACGGGGATCGACGCCTGGCGCGCGGCGAGCCGCAGCGGGCCGAAGGACCGGATCGTGACCCGGTCGGCCACGCGCTCGCCGCGCCGCGTGGGGACGAGCGCCGTGGTCACGCGCGCGGCCTCGCCGGGCGGGAGGTCGACCGGGTGCCGGTTGACCTGAGTCCCGGCCGACGGCGGCCACGCGTCGCGCACGAGCGCGCGCAGCCGCCGCGACGCGAGGTTGGTGAGCGTGAGGCGCGAGGTCGTCGTGTCCGTGAGGCGGACCGACCCCGGGACCCGGCGCTCGACCGCGACCCGGCGCGGGGACGCCGCGAGGGCCACGTCGAGCGCGCACAGCGCGACGACGAGCAGCGTCCACACGAGCACCGTCCCCGGCACGGGGAACAGGAGCACGGGGACGACACCGAGCGCCGTCAGCACGACGGCGCGCCACGTCAGGGCCACGAGCGGCGCCTCAGCGGGGGACGGGGACGGACGCGAGCACCGTGTCGAGCACGCTCTCGGCCGTCACGCCCTCGAGCTCGGCCTCGGGCCGGAGCTGCACGCGGTGGCGCAGCGTCGGGTGCGCGAGCGCCTTGACGTCGTCCGGGGTCACGTAGGAGCGGCCGGACAGCCACGCCCACGCGCGCGCCGTCGCGAGCAGCGCGGTGGCTCCTCGCGGCGAGACGCCGAGGGACAGCGAGGGGGAGTGTCGCGTCGCCCGGCACACGTCGACCGCGTAGCCGAGCACCTCGCGCGCGACCTGCACGCGCGCGACCTCGGCACGCGCCCGGTCGAGGACGTCGCGCCCGGCCACGGGGCGCACGCCCGCGCCCGCGAGGTCGCGCGGGTTGAACCCGGCGGCGTGGCGCGCGAGCACCTCGACCTCCTGCTCGCGCTCGGGCAGGGGCAGCACGACCTTGAGCAGGAAGCGGTCGAGCTGGGCCTCGGGCAGCGGGTACGTGCCCTCGTACTCGACGGGGTTCTGCGTGGCGATGACGAGGAACGGGTCGGGCAGCGGGCGCGGCGTCCCATCGACCGACACCTGGCGCTCCTCCATCGCCTCGAGGAGCGAGGCCTGCGTCTTGGGGGGCGTGCGGTTGATCTCGTCCGCGAGCAGCAGGTTCGTGAAGACCGGGCCCTCGCGGAAGGAGAACTCGGCGGTCCGCGCGTCGTACACGAGCGAGCCGGTGACGTCGCCGGGCATGAGGTCGGGCGTGAACTGCACGCGCTTGGTGCCGAGGTCGAGCGACGCGGCGAGCGTGCGCACGAGCAGCGTCTTCGCGACGCCGGGCACACCCTCCAGCAGCACGTGGCCCTTGCACAGCAGCGCGATGAGCAGGCTCGTCACGGCGCCGTCCTGCCCGACGACGGCCTTGCCGACCTCGGTGCGCACGGCGGCGAGCGCCTGGCGCAGCTCGGGCGACGGCGCCGGGGGCGCGTCGTGCACGGGTGCCGGCGTCGGGGTCGGCGCGGGGACGATCGGCGGGCCGTACGCGGCCTGCGGCGCGGGGGCGTAGCCCGGCGCCGGGGCGCCGGGGCCCTGCGGTCCGGGCTCGTTGCCGGGCGCACCGGCGGCCGCGCTCACGCGGTCGGCGACGCTCGGGTCCGCAGGAGCCTGCTGGTCCTGGCGCGGTGGCGGCGCGTAGCGGTCGGGCTGCGGCACGGAGCCGTCGGGGTGGTGCGTCACGAGTGGTAGACCTCGCTCTCGATCCGGTCAAGGTGACGCGCGAGCTCGAGCAGCGCCGCGTCGTCGGCGGGTGGTGGTCCGTACAGGAGCTGGGCGACCTGCTCGCCCGGTCGGCCCGTCGCGCGGGCGACGGCGTCGACGAGGGCGGGCGCGTCGGCGGAGCGTGGGAGGCCGAGGCGGCCCGCGAGCCGGTCCGCGGCGCTCGCGCGCAGCCCGGCCGCGGCGTGCCCGCGGGCCCCGGCGCGCCGGTAGAGGCGGCCGCGGCCGCGCGTGGTCTCCGCGGCGCGCACGACGACCGGCAGGTCCTCGGTGACGAGCGGGCCGAGCCGGCGGCCGCGCCACAGCATGACGACCAGCGCGACGACGAGGGCCTGGAGCGCGACCACGCCGAACCACGGCGGCAGGGAGAGCGCCGGCGTCTGCGCGTCCTCGCCGCCGAGCGACGTGTCGAACGGGTCGGGCACGAGCCACACGAGCCGGTCGTTCGCGCCGAGCGTCCACAGCGCGAGCGCGGCGTTGCCGTCCTCGGCGACCGCGTCGTTGCGCAGCACGGCCGTCGTGTCGACGGCGCGCACGCTCCGCCCGTCCGTCTCCTGCACGAGGTACGCGCCGGTCGTCGGGTCGTCGGGGGAGGGGAAGCAGAGGGTGGCGCGCGCCCCGTCGACGAGGAAGAAGCCGACACCGTCCGAGCGCAGAGTCCCCGCGGCCTGCGCGGCCGGGTCCTCGCAGCGCGCGGGACGGTCCGCGGTGCCCGACCCCCAGTCGTAGGCGAGCCCGGCGTCGCCGCCGGTCGCGACGTCCAGCAGGTGCTCGGGGGGCGCGACCAGCACGAGGTCGGTGGGCGTCCGCACGAGGGCGTCGACCTGCTCGTCCAGCAGGTAGTCGCCCTGCGCGACGAGCAGGGTGCCGCCGTCGGCGGACGCCGCGACGGCGTCGGCGACGGTGGTCACGTAGGTCACCTCCACGCCCTGGTCGCCCAGCACCTCGGCCACGGCCCGCGCGCCCGCGGGCCCCGGGTTGTCCGGGGCGAGCGGTGTCGACGACGTCGTGGGCCGGGCGATCGCGGACAACCCGGCGAGCACGAGGAGGGCGACGACGATCATGAGCGGCCAGCGGGCGCGGCGCCACCGGCTCCGGGCGCGGGACCCCGTCGTCGTGCCGTCCCCGACGACGGGGTCGTGCGTCGTGGTGACGGCGCGGGGGTCGCCGCCCGCCGAGCGCGCCGGGGGCGCGGGCCGGGAGGTCGGGGGTGCGGGGACGCTCACGCGACGTCACCCCCGCCGGACGGGGCGGACGCCGCGACCTGCGTGCGCAGCACGGGCCGGGTCGCGAGCGCGCGCTCGTCGAGGGCGCGCAGGAACGCGTCGGCCTCCGGCCCGACGTCCGCCTTGCCGTACGCGACGTCGTCGAACAGGTGCGCGCCGCGCGCGAGGCCGTCGGCGACGTCGGGCACGCGCTCGCCCGCGGCCTCCGCCGCCTCCCAGGCGGTGCGGCCGGGGCGGGCGTCGAGGACCGCGCGCTCCTCGAGCGAGCGCACGACGGCGCGGAAGCGCTCGAGCGTGGCCGTCGCCCAGTCGCCCCGTGCCGCGGCCGCGTCGGCCGCCGCGCGCATCTCGGCGGCGGTCCGTGCGTCGTCGTCGAGCAAGACGGCCGAGGCCGCCGCCCGGCGCGACAGCCGCACCGGTCCCGCGACCCAGTACGCGATCCCGGCGACGATCGCGACGGCCACGACGACGACCACCGCGGTGAGCGGGCCCCCGAGGTCGAGCGCGGGGGCACCGTCGAAGAGACCCTGGAGCCACTCGAGGAGCCGCTGCAGGAGCGACGGGTCGGTGCTGTACTCCGGCTTCGTGAGCTCCTCGACGAGCCAGCGGCGCGCCTCGTCGGCACCCGGCTGCACGGGCACGTCGGCCGCGAGCGACCGCAGGGTCATGCGCGCGGCTGCTCGTTCGCCGCGGCCGCGAGCTCGACGTCCAGCCCCTCACGCCGCATGCGCACGTCGATGTAGAGCAGCGCGACGACGCTCCCGATGAAGAGGGTCAGGACCGTGGTCGAGACCGCCGTCCCGAGGGTCGTGACCGCCGTGCTGACGAACGCCTGGCCCGCGCCGAGCGCGATCCCGCTGACCAGCCCGAACGGCATGGCGATGATCTGGTTGACCACGAGCATCGCGACGTAGGCCAGGAGGTAGATGCCCACGAGGCGCCAGAAGCTCCCGCGGGTGAGCCGCCACACACGGGTGATCGTCGTCCAGAAGGGCTGGCCCTCGAGCGCGAGCGCGGCGGGGGCGAGCCCCGTCCGCGCGCCCAGCCACACGTAGAGGGCGAGGTAGGCGAGGATGCCGACGAGGACGAGGACCACCCCGAGCCCGACGTTCACCGCGAAGCCCAGCACGACCAGCAGGGCGAGGAGGACGCCGGCGGCCGCCATGGCGAGGCCGAAGAGCAGGGAGTAGGCGATGAGGAACCAGGCCCGGCGCCCGACCTGCGCCCAGACCTCGCCGACGGTGGCCTTGCGCCCGATGACGGACTGGCCGATGGACACCGTGAGCAGGCCGCTGACGATCGGCGTCGCGAGGCCCATCGTCAGGCCGGTGCCGACGGCGCTCGCGTAGAGGGTCGCGAAGTCGTTCTCCAGGCCGCCGAGCCCGGCCTCCGACGGCAGGGAGACGAAGAGGTCGGCGACGTACCCCGAGAACGCCCACCCGAGGAGCGCCCCGATCACGGTGGCGATCACGACGACGAGCGTGCTCATGCCGAGCATCACGCGCGGGTTGTGCCGGATGGCCCCGAACGCGCCGTCGAAGATCTCACCGAGCGACAGCGGCCGCAGCGGCACGATGCCGGGCTTCGCGGCGGGCGGTGCGTAGGGCGCGCCGGCGAGGCCGGGCGGCGGCCCGTACCCGGGGGCGCCGTACTGACCCTGCCCGTACTGGCCCTGCCCGTACTGGCCCTGCCCGTACTCGCCGTGTCCGAACTGACCCTGCGGGCCCGGGGCGTACTGCGGCTGCCCGTACCCGGGCCCGCCGTACGGCTGCTGGTCGGCCGGCGTCCCCGCCGGACCAGCGGGCTGGCCCCAGGCCCCGGGCGCCGCGGGCGGGACCGCCGGACCCTGGCCGGGACCGTACCCGGGCGCGTACTGCCCGTACTGCGGCTGCGGTGCGGGGTGCCCGGGCGCGCCGTAGCCGGGCTGCCCGTGCGTCGGGGCCCCCCACCCGCCGGCGTCGCCGGACTGCCCAGGACCGGCGGGCGTCGTCGGGCCGGGCGTCGCCGTCGGGTCCGGCGTGGCACCGTCCGGCGCGCCGGAGGTGTCGGGTGTGCTCATGTGCTCGTGGTCCCCCGGGTCGGCTCGGGCGTCGTTCCAGGCCGCCGGGCGAGGATCGGCAACGGCGGCGAGGCCACCCTAGTACGCGCCCCTGTCCGTCGTGCCGCGTCGGAGGTCTGGTGACGTGACGGAGAGGCGTGGTCATACCCGCCGACGCTGCCGCCACTCGGGTGACCAGGCCTCGACCTTCGGTGCGCGACGTGGCGGGTTCACCCGCGCCGCGGCGCCGGGCCGCCCCGAGGAGCGACCTGTCGATGGCAAGATGTCCGCATGAAGGTTCGTGTGCTCGTGGTCGACGACGACACCGCCCTGGCCGAGATGATCGGCATCGTCCTGCGCTCCGAGGGCTTCGAACCCGTCTTCTGCGCCGACGGCGACCTCGCGCTCGAGACGTTCCGCAGCACCCAGCCGGACCTGGTGCTGCTCGACCTCATGCTCCCGGGCAAGGACGGCACCGAGGTGTGCCGCCTCATCCGCGCGGAGTCGGGCGTGCCGATCATCATGCTCACCGCGAAGAGCGACACGGTGGACGTCGTGCTCGGGCTCGAGTCCGGCGCGGACGACTACATCTCCAAGCCCTTCAAGCCCAAGGAGCTCGTCGCCCGCATCCGCGCGCGCCTGCGCCGCACGGAGGAGCCGGCACCGGAGCACCTGTCGATCGGCGACGTCGAGATCGACGTGACCGGGCACCGCGTCTCGCGCGGGGGCGACCAGGTCGCGCTCACGCCGCTCGAGTTCGACCTGCTCGTGGCGCTCGCGCGCAAGCCGTGGCAGGTCTTCACGCGCGAGGTCCTGCTCGAGAAGGTGTGGGGCTACCGGCACGCCGCGGACACACGCCTCGTCAACGTCCACGTGCAGCGCCTCCGCTCGAAGATCGAGCACGACCCCGAGAACCCGGAGATCGTGCTGACCGTGCGCGGCGTCGGGTACAAGGCGGGCGCGACCCGCACGTGAGCACGACGGCCGGCACCACCGACCGGCGCCGGCAGGGGTTCTGGCGCCGGTCCCGGCGCCGCGTGCGCGCCGCCGCCCGCCGCGTCGTCTGGCGGTGGCGCTCCTCGATGCAGCTCCGCGTCGTCACCTCGGCGCTCGTCGTGGGCGTGCTCACCGTCGGCGCTCTCGGCGCCTACCTGACGGACGCGATGCGCGACGGGCTGTACGAGCGGCGCGCGGCCGAGGTCGACCTGGAGAGCGCGCAGTCGACGCAGCAGGCGCGCAGCACGCTCGACGCGTCGCCCGCGTCTACCGCGACCGAGGCGCAGTCGCTGCTGTTCGACCTCTTCTCCATGCTGCAGTCCACCGGGTCGTCGCGCGACGTCTTCCTCTGGCAGGCCGGGGGGTCGAGCACGGTGGGCTTCCTCGACCAGTCGACGAACCCGCAGCTCGCCGACCTCGTCTCTCCCGAGATGCGCGAGGCGACCGTCGCCGCCGACGGCGAGCAGTACCTCCAGTCGGTCGCGATCCCGGTCGACCCGGCCCGCCCGGGGAGCTCCGGGGTGGTGCCGGGCATCGTCGTCGGCTCGACGGTCGAGGTGCCCGTCGCCGGGACGTACGAGCTCTACTACCTCTACGACCTCGAGGCCGACCAGGAGACGCTGCGCTTCCTGCAGTCGGTCCTGCTCGTGGGCGCGCTCGTGCTGCTCGCGCTGCTCGTCGGCATCACCGCGCTCGTCACGCGGCAGGCGGTGCTGCCGGTGCGGCAGGCGGCGGACGTCGCGGAGCGTCTCGCCGACGGACGCCTCGACGAGCGGCTCCCCGTCAAGGGGCACGACGAGATGGCGTCGCTCGCGCACTCGTTCAACGAGATGGCGCGGAGCCTGCAGGACCAGATCGGCCGCATGGAGGAGCTGTCCATGCTCCAGCGCCGGTTCGTCTCCGACGTCTCGCACGAGCTGCGCACGCCGCTCACGACGATCCGCATGGCGTCGGAGGTGCTGCACTCCTCCCGCGAGGACTTCGACCCGGTCTCGAAGCGGTCGACCGAGCTGTTGCAGACCCAGCTCGACCGGTTCGAGGACCTCCTCGCCGACCTGCTGGAGATCAGCCGGTTCGACGCCAACGCGGCGGTCCTCGACGCGGAACGGCGCGACCTGCGCGACGTCGTCAACGCCGCCGTCGACCACGCCGCCCCGCTCGCCGAGCGCAAGGGGGTCTGGCTCTCGGTGCACCTCGGCGACGAGGCCGTGACCGCCGACATCGACCCTCGGCGCGTCGAGCGCATCGTGCGCAACCTCGTCGTCAACGCGATCGAGCACGCCGAGGAGCGTCCGGTGGAGATCACGGTCGAGGGAGACGGGCACGCGGTCGCGGTCGCGGTGCGCGACCACGGCGTCGGCATGACCGCCGGCGAGGTCCAGCACGTGTTCGACCGGTTCTGGCGCGCCGACCCCGCGCGTGCGCGCACGACGGGGGGCACGGGACTCGGCCTCGCGATCTCCCTCGAGGACGCGCACCTGCACGGCGGCTGGCTCGAGGCGTGGGGACGTCCCGGGCGCGGCGCGAGCTTCCGGCTCACCCTCCCGCGCCGCGCCGGCATCCGTCTCCAGTCGTCCCCGTTGCCGCTCGTGTCCGAGGCGGCCGCGGGGCGCGGGCTCCCGGCGGAGTGGAGCGACGGCACACCGGTCGTCGAGGACGTCGAGGGGACGGCGGGGCCCGCCGACCTGCCGTCCGTCACGGGCGGCATCCCCGTCGTCCTCCCGACCGAGCACGCGCAGCACCCGGGACGGGGCGCGGAGCCGCCCACGGGCACGGGTGCGGGGTCCGTGGCCACCGACGACGTGCAGGAGGCGCGATGACCACGACCGGAGTCCCGCTGCGCAGAGCCGGGCGTGCGCTCGCGGCCGGGCTCGCGACGGCGCTCGTCGTCGCGCTCGGGGCGTGCGCGTCGATCCCCACGTCCGGGCCCGTCACCGAGGGTCAGGCGACGCCCGAGGACCCCGGCCAGCCCTTCGTCAGCGCCGCGTCCCCGATCCGTGACGCGTCGCCGGACCAGATCGTGCGGGGCTTCCTCACGGCCCAGGCCCAGGGCGCGCGCAGCTCGTTCGACGTCGCCTCCGAGTTCCTGACGGACGACGCGCAGGCCTGGTCGCCGCTCGCCCAGGTGGCCGTCCTCGAGGACGTGCCGCAGCTCGAGGTCGACGAGGCGACCCTCGAGGAGGGCACGACGACGGTGCGCGCGACGGCGGACGTCGTCGGGACGGTCGACGAGCGCGGCGTGTACACCGAGGAGGTGCCGGGCCGGACGGTCGAGATCTCCTACGGCCTCGTGCGCGACGCCGACGGGCAGTGGCGCATCGCGACCGTCGAGGACGGGCTGTCGATCACCGCGACCAACTTCGCGCGGACCTTCAAGCAGGTCAACCTCTACTTCCCGACGCTCGACCGCACGTACCTCGTGCCCGACGCGCGCTGGTTCCCCAGCCGCAACTGGCAGACGCTCGCCGTGCGCGAGACGGTGCGCGGCCCGTCGGAGTGGCTCGCCGGATCGGTCGGCACGGTCGTCCCCGAGGGCACCGCGCTGAGCATCGACTCCGTCACGCCCTCCGACGAGGGCACGGTCGCCGTCCCCCTCAACGACGCGGTCACGGCGGCGTCCTCCGCCGACCGGGCGCTGCTTCTCGCGCAGCTCCAGGCGGCGCTCGGTGGGCGCGTCGAGATCACGATCGGCGTGGGCGGGACGACGCTCTCGGCCGACGACGTCCCGGCGATCGGCGTCGCGACGACACCCGACGATCCCGTGGTGCTCGCGGGTGACCAGATCATGAGCCTCGAGGGCCGGACGACGCAGCCCGTCGGGTCGGCCGCCCCGCTCGCGGGCCTGCAGCCCACGGCGCTCGCCTTCCGGGGGAGGTCGTCCGACGCGTCGTACGTCGTGCGGGACGGCGCGATCCGGATCGTCACGGCTCCCACGGCCGACGCGGGCCCGACGACGCTGCTCACGGGGGCGAACCTCCTCGCGCCCTCGATCGACCGCTTCCAGTTCCTGTGGAGCGGCCCCCAGGTCCAGCCCGGCTCGCTGCAGGTGGTCGACCTCCGGGAAGGGGGGTCGGACACCGCCGTCTCCGAGGTCGCGGTGCCCTGGCTCGACGGGCGCACGATCATGTCGGTGCGTGTCGCGCCGGACGGCGCGCGCATCGCCGTCGTGAGCGACGCGGGGAGCGGCGCGCAGATCCACGTCGCCGGGATCGTGCGGGACGAGGCCGGGCGACCGACCCAGCTCTCGGACCCGATCAGGGTCGGTCAGCCCGTCCTCACGGCCACCCAGGTCACGTGGGTGGACCGCGTCCTCCTCGGCGTGCTGGGCCGTGCCGCCGGGCAGGCCGAGCCCGTCGTCCAGCGGGTGCCCGTCGGAGGGCCGACGGTCGCCGCATCACCGGTCGAGGACGCCGTCTCGCTCGCTTCCGCGACCGGTGTCGGCACGATGCTCGTCGGGACGAGCGACAGCAGCCTCTACGCGGCGGGCACCTCGACGCTCTGGACGCGTGTCGCGACCGAGGTGCGCCTGCCCACCTACCCCGGCTGACGTCGTCCGGGACGACGGCACGATCCGCGGTCGACCACAGGTGACGTCGCCGTGGTGCAGGGCCGGGGTCGTCCACAGGCCGGCCGGTCCCCGGCGCCAGCGGGACGCGGCTGGTGCACGCTCGTCCGGTGCTCCGCCAGGCCCTCGACGACGTGACCCGCCTCGTGCTCCCCGTGGCCTGCCCGGGCTGCGGGCTGCCCGACGTCCGGTGGTGCCGTGCGTGCGTCGCCCCGCTCGTCGCCCCGCCCCGTCGCCGCGAGCGGGGCGTGCCGCGCCTCGACCGCCTCGACGGCGTACCGCCCCTGCCCGTCTGGGCGCCGGCGGACTACGCCGGGCCGGTGCGCGGCGTCGTCGTCGCGTGGAAGGACCGTGGCCGCGCGGACCTCGACCGGCCGCTGGGGGGCGCCGCGTCGCGTGCCGGCGCGGCGGTGGGCCGACTCCTCCTCGCGGGTTCGCCCGCACCCCTCCCGCCCCGGGCCGCCGTGCTGGTCGTGCCCGCGCCGACCTCGGCCGCGGCCCGACGGGCGCGGGGGCGGGACCCGGTCGCCGTCCTCGCCCGGTCCGTCGCGTCCGGGCTCGTCGCGACGGGGGTCGCCGCCCGGACCGCGCCCCTCCTCGGGCAGCGGGGCCACCCGCGCGACCAGGTCGGCCTCGGCGCGCGGGCGCGCGGGGCTCGCCTCGGCACGGTCGGGCTCGCCACCGGTCCCGCGGCGCGCCGCCGCGCCGAGGACGCCCGGCGGGACCGCGTCGCGTGCCTCCTCGTCGACGACGTCGTCACCACGGGCGCGACCCTCGCGGCGTGCGAGACGGCGCTCGCGGACGCGGGCCTGCCCGTTCTCGGAGCCCTCGTGCTCGCCGCGACCCCCGCCCCGGCGGAGCGTCGGGAGCCCGTCGTCGGGCCGTCGCGGGGCGCTCCGTGGCAGCCGGGTCGAAGGTCCTCCGGTTCACCTCCCGTTGGTGCTGCCGACACCCTCGCCCGCGGGTTAGTCTGAGGGCCAGTCGCCGCGGACGACGGTCGTGCGGAGCACGTCCGGCGCCGCGCGAGCGTACCGAGCGCGCGGCCCTGCGCCGCAAGGAGGTGGTAGCCCACCGCACCCGCAACGGGTGCACCTACCGAATCCGAACGAGGCGCTCGGACGCAACCAGCCGGGCGCCGCACCAGATCCTCGCGGAGGCTCACATGGAGATCGTCGTCGTCGGCAGGCACACGGAAGTGGCAGACCGCTTCCGCCGACACGTGGAGGACAAGCTCGCCAAGGTCCAGCAGCTCGCGCCCACGGCGCAGCGCGTGGACGTCGAGGTCACCCACGAGAACAACCCGAGGCTCTCCGGGGTCCGCGAACGCGTCGAGCTCACCGTGCGGGCCAAGGGCCCCGTCGTCCGCGCCGAGGCAGCGGCCGACGACCGGTTCGGCGCGCTCGACCTCGCGATGGACAAGCTCGCCGAGCGCCTGCGTCGCGCCCGCGACCGTCGCAAGGACCACCGCAACCACACCGTCGTGCCGCCCGTCGACGTGCGTCCCTACGACCCGTCCACGCACGACGCACCCCCGCCGCCGACGCCGACCGCGCCGACCGAGCCGGGGGAGGCCGTCGAGACGACCCTCGGTGACTCGCCCGTCGTCATCCGGCAGAAGCTGCACACCGCCGAGCCCATGACCGTGGACGACGCTCTGTACGAGATGGAGATGGTCGGTCACGACTTCTTCCTCTTCGTCGACGTCGAGACGTCGCGCCCGTCCGTCGCCTACCGGCGCCGCGGGTGGACGTACGGGGTCGTCGCGCTCGACACGTCCTGCGACTGCGCCACGCCCTCGGTCGAGAAGACCGCCTGACCTCACCCGACGCGCCCGGACCCTCGACGGGTCCGGGCGCGTCGCGCTGCCCGACCGGGTCTGGTGCCGCCCCGCCGAGGCAGCACCGCAGCCCACCGAGGTAGAACCGTGGTTGGCCGGGGTAGAACCGTGGTTCATGTGTACGTCGGACCGTACGAGCGGCTCGGTGCAGCGAGGCAGGTCCGGCACCACCACCCAGCGCGACCACCCGAGCGAGCCACACGCCGTCGGGCACGGTGACCAGGGCTCTACCTCGGGCAACCAGAGTTCTACCTCGGGCAACCAGGGTTCTACCTCGGCGGAGCGGGGTCGTGCCTCGGTCGCGTGTGGGTGGGGTCGGGCAGGATCGGGGGGTGGTCGCCACCCCGTCGAGGTCCGAGTCGATGTCCCTGTCCCAGGCGCGCCGTGTCGCTCTCGCCGCGCAAGGGCTGCACCGCCCGCGCCCGGACGTCGGGACCGGCGGCACGCCCGGTCGGCGCACGCCGACGATGCGGCAGGTCCAGGGCGTGATCGACCGGCTCGGGCTGCTGCAGATCGACTCGGTGAACGTGCTCGCGCGGGCGCACCTCATGCCGCTGTACGCGCGCCTCGGCCCGTACGACACGGCGCTGCTGGACCGCGCGGCGGGACGCGCCCCGCGCCGGCTGGTGGAGACGTGGGCGCACGTCGCGTCGTACGTCCCGCCGAGCACGTGGCCGCTGCTCGAGTGGCGACGCCGCCGGTACCGGACGGAGGCGTGGGGCACGATCAGCGCGGTCGAGATGAGCCACAGCGACGCCGTGGAGGACGTGCGGCGCCTGGTCACCGAGCGCGGGCCGATCACGGCGAGCGAGGTGCACGAGATCCTCGAGGCGGAGGGGCGTGCGCACCCCAGGGACCGGTCGCAGTGGGGCTGGAACTGGACCGTCGCCAAGCAGGCGCTCGAGTTCCTCTTCTTCACGGGCGAGATCACGTCGGCGCGTCGCAACGGGGCGTTCGAGCGCTGCTACGACCTGACGGAGCGCGTGCTCCCGCCCGAGGTGGTGGCGGCCCCGCCCGTCGCGGACGCCGACGCCGTCCGGGCTCTCCTGGAGATCGGCGCGCGGGCGCACGGCGTCGGCACGCTGCGCTGCTTCAAGGACTACTTCCGGCTCAAGGGCCCGGCGGTGCGCACGGCGCTCGACGAGCTCGTCGAGGCGGGGACGCTGCGGCCGGTGACGGTGCGGGGCTGGGACGAGCCCACCTACCTGCACGCCGACGCGACGCTCCCTCGCCGGGCGACCGCGACGACGCTGCTGAACCCGTTCGACCCGCTCGTGTTCGAGCGCACGCGGCTGGAGCGGCTGTTCGACGTGCACTACCGGATCGAGATCTACGTGCCGGCAGCGAAGCGGGTGCACGGCTACTACGTCCTGCCGTTCCTCGAGGGCGAGGACCTCACGGCGCGCGTCGACCTCAAGGCGGACCGGCGCGCGGGTGTCCTGCGCGCCCTGTCGGCGCACCGCGAGCAGGCGGCGGGGGAGCAGACGGCGGCGCGGCTCGCGGCGGAGCTCCGGGTGCTCGGGGGGTGGCTGGGCGTGCCCGAGGTCGAGGTGGCACCCTCGGGCGACCTGGCCCCGGCACTGGCGGCCGAGGTGGCTGTCGCCTGACGGGACGCCCGTCGCCGCCGGTGGGCGGGGCCGACAGACGGGGCGCGGTCGTCGTACCCTGGCGCGCGGGTCTCGTCGGCGAGGTTCGTCGTCGGCGAAACCCGGGCGGGTCCGACGTCGCTCCGACTCGCCTACGATGTTGTGTGACGTTGCCGACGTCCGCTGCCGTGCGCGCCCGTGCGGGAGAGCGTCGGCGCTGCTCCCGGACCAGCCGGCCCGGGCACCGATCGATACGGGAGTCCTGCGTGCCTTCGATCCTCGACAAGGTCCTTCGCATCGGCGAGGGCCGGATCCTCAAGAAGCTGTCCGGCATCGCCGACCAGGTCAACAAGCTCGAGCCGGGCTTCGAGGATCTCACCGACGAGGAGCTGCGCGAGGAGACCGACCGCTTCAAGGCGCGCCTCGAGGCGGGCGAGACCCTCGACGACCTCCTCCCCGAGGCGTTCGCCGCGGTGCGCGAGGCGTCGCGCCGCACGCTCGGCCAGCGCCACTTCGACGTCCAGCTCATGGGCGGTGCCGCGCTGCACCTCGGCAACATCGCCGAGATGAAGACCGGTGAGGGCAAGACCCTCGTCGCGACGACGGCCGCGTACCTCAACGCGCTCGAGGGCAAGGGCGTGCACGTCGTCACGGTCAACGACTACCTGGCGAAGTACCAGAGCGAGCTCATGGGCCGCGTCTACCGCTTCCTGGGCCTGACGACCGGCGTCATCCTGTCCGGCCAGACGCCCGCGCAGCGCCGCCAGGAGTACGCCGCCGACATCACGTACGGCACGAACAACGAGTTCGGCTTCGACTACCTGCGCGACAACATGGCGTGGTCCACGGACGACCTCGTGCAGCGCGGCCACCACTTCGCGATCGTCGACGAGGTCGACTCGATCCTCATCGACGAGGCGCGGACGCCGCTCATCATCTCGGGTCCCGCGTCGGGCGACACGAACCGCTGGTTCGGCGAGTTCGCGAAGGTCGTGCGGCGACTGAGCCAGGGGTCCGACTACGAGGTCGACGAGAAGAAGCGCACGGTCGGCGTGCTCGAGCCGGGCATCGAGAAGGTCGAGGACTACCTCGGCATCGACAACCTCTACGAGTCGCTCAACACCCCGCTCATCGGGTTCCTCAACAACGCCATCAAGGCGAAGGAGCTCTTCAAGCGCGACAAGGACTACGTCGTGCTCAACGGCGAGGTCATGATCGTCGACGAGCACACGGGGCGCATCCTGCCGGGCCGCCGGTACAACGAGGGCATGCACCAGGCCATCGAGGCGAAGGAGGGCGTCCAGATCAAGGCGGAGAACCAGACCCTCGCCACGATCACGCTCCAGAACTACTTCCGCCTGTACTCCAAGCTCTCGGGCATGACCGGTACCGCCGACACCGAGGCGGCCGAGTTCCAGGGCACGTACAAGCTCGGCGTCGTGCCGATCCCGACGAACCGGACGATGCAGCGCGTCGACCAGGCGGACCTCGTGTACAAGAACGAGGAGGGCAAGTTCGACGCGGTCGTCGCGGACATCGTCGAGCGCCACGCGCAGGGCCAGCCGGTGCTCGTCGGCACGACGAGCGTCGAGAAGTCCGAGCTGCTGTCGTCCAAGCTGAAGAAGCAGGGCGTGCCCCACGAGGTCCTCAACGCGAAGCAGCACGAGCGCGAGGCGTCGATCGTCGCGCTCGCGGGCCGCAAGGGTGCCGTCACGGTCGCGACGAACATGGCCGGCCGCGGTACCGACATCATGCTGGGCGGCAACGCCGAGTTCATGGCGGTGGCCGACCTCGCGGCACGCGGGCTCGACGCCGCGGAGCACCCGGAGGAGTACGAGGCCGCCTGGCCCGACGCGCTCGAGAAGGCGAAGGCCGCGGTCGCGGCGGAGCACGACGAGGTCAAGGATCTCGGCGGCCTCTACGTGCTCGGCACGGAGCGTCACGAGTCGCGGCGCATCGACAACCAGCTCCGCGGTCGTTCCGGTCGTCAGGGCGACCCGGGCGAGTCCCGGTTCTACCTGTCGATGCAGGACGACCTCATGCGCCTGTTCAACTCGACCCTCGCCGAGTCGATGATGAACCGCGCCGGGTTCCCCGACGACGTGCCGCTCGAGTCGAAGATGGTCACGCGCGGCATCGCGAGCGCGCAGGGCCAGGTGGAGTCGCGCAACTTCGAGATCCGCAAGAACGTCCTCAAGTACGACGACGTCCTGTCGCGCCAGCGCACCGTCATCTACGACGAGCGTCGCCGCGTGCTCGAGGGCGAGGACCTGCAGGAGCAGGTGCAGCACTTCCTCACCGACGTCGTCACCGCGTACGTCGAGGGCGCCACCGCCGAGGGCAACCCGGAGCACTGGGACCTCGAGGGGCTGTGGACCGCGCTCAAGGCCGTCTTCCCGATCTCGATCACGGTGGACGAGGTCGTCGAGCAGGCCGGCGGCGAGACGCGCGTGACGAGCGAGATGCTGCTCGAGGAGATCCTGTCCGACGCGCGCATCGCCTACCAGAACCGCGAGGAGCAGCTCGGTGCGGCGAACATGCGCCAGCTCGAGCGGCGCGTGACGCTCTCGGTCCTGGACCGCAAGTGGCGCGAGCACCTCTACGAGATGGACTACCTCAAGGAGGGCATCGGCCTGCGCGCGATGGCCCAGCGCGACCCGCTGGTCGAGTACCAGCGCGAGGGCTTCCAGCTCTTCCAGGCCATGACGGAGGCCATCAAGGAGGAGACGGTCGGCTACCTCTTCAACCTCGAGGTCAAGGTCGCGGAGCCCGGTGCGGCCGACCCCGCCCAGTCCCCGGCGCTCTCCGCGGCGGCGGCGGCGCAGGCCGCCCAGTCCGCTGCGGGCCAGGCGCTCGGCGGCGCCGCGGGTGCGGCGTCGGCAGGCGCTGCCGCGGGGCTCGCGGCAGCTGCCCAGCAGGCCGCGGCGGCCGCCGCCCCGGTCGAGGACTCGACGACCGAGGACGCCCCGGTGCAGGACGCGCCCGTCGAGGACGCCCCGGCCGAGCCGGAGCCCGTGACCGCCCCCGCGGCGTTCGGCGGCCCTGCCGGCGATCGCCCGGGCACGCTCATCGCAAAGGGGCTCGACGGTCCGGACCGGCAGGTCCCGCTGTCCTACAGCGCTCCGAGCGAGGACGGGACGGGTCAGGCCGTCGTCTCGGGCGACGCGAGCCGTCGGTCGCGCCGCGCCCTGCACGGCGAGGCGAGCGCGGTCGAGAGCGACGGCCGGACGTTCCCCGGCACGCCGCGCAACGCGCAGTGCCCGTGCGGCTCCGGCAAGAAGTACAAGGTCTGCCACGGTCAGAACGAGGAGTGATCCTCACCCCGTCCGGCCCAGGCCGTGACGGGACGACGACGGCGGGGCTCCCTGAGCGGGGAGCCCCGCCGTCGTCGTCCGGACGCAGCCCGGGCCGGGCGGTCACCCGATCTCGAGCGCCACGACGCGCCACGCGCCGCGGCGTGCCTCGAGGCGTGCCGCCGCGGCCCGCACGCGGTCGCCGTCCTCGACGACGACCGTCCCCTCCGCGACGCCCTCGCCGATCCTCAGTACCCGGGCACGCAGGACGGCGGCCGGCCGGGTCGTGGTCTCCCGCGGTCCGTCGGCGACGATGCGCGCACGCCGGGCGAGGGTCTCGTAGATCTCGGGAGAGACCCAGCGGGCGAGCTGGCTCACGGTGCGCTCGCCGCGGAGCACCTCGACGGCGGCACGCACGACGGCGCAGCACAGCGCGGTCGGGTCGGGCAGCGGGACCGGGGAGGTCGGCGGCGCGAGAGGGCGGCCGCGGACGACGTGCCGCGGCACGGTCGCGCCCGGGTCGGTCAGGTCGACGGCGGGTGCGGCCCGCTCGCCGACGCAGCGCAGGAGACGTGCCCGTGCGTCGGCCGGGACGCTCGTGGCGCGCACGGGACGGGTGCGCGTCGAGCTCGGCTCCCGGTGGCGCGGGGAACGGTCGGTCGTGGTCCGGGCGTCGACGTCGTCCTGCAGCGGGACGTCGGTCAGCAGGGGAGCGGTCATGGTCGGGCTCCTTCGTCGAGCGGATGGCCGTCAGGCGGACGGTGCGGCGAGCACCTGGCCGGGACGGATGAGGTCCGGGTCGTCGCCGACGACGTCGGCGTTCGCCACGTACCAGCGCTGCACCGCCGTGGCCACGTCGGCGTCGGCAGAGCCCGGGGGCAGTTGCCGCGCCGCGATGGACCACAGCGAGTCCCCGCGCAGGACGACGACCTCGCGGGGCACGCCGTCGGTGTCGTCGACGGCAGCGCGGGAGACCGACAACGCCGCGTCGCGCGACGCGGTCGGCTCTACCGACAGGGCGACGTCGCCCGACGCGGACGCCGAGCCGAGGCCGGTCCGCCCGGCGTCGTCCGCCGAGGTCGGGGACGGTGCAGCGGGTGCAGCGGGTGCAGCGGGTGCAGCGGGTGCAGCGGACGCGGCGGTGGGCACGTGGGCAGGTGCCTGCGCGGGGGGCGCCTCGGAGGTGGCCCCTGGGGATGGCGAGGTGGCGGTGTCGTCCCCCGGGGCAGGGGTCGCCGGAGCTTCCTCGTGCGTCCGGGGCGGCGTCGGGGCGGTGGCCGTGCCGTCGGCCGGGGCGCCGGTCGTGGCCGGGGCCGGCGCGTGGTCGGCTCCCGGGGCGTCGTCCGGCGTGAGGGCCGAGCTCTGCCACCCGAGATCGACGGCCACGACAGGTTCCGCGTCCGGCGCCGGTGCGGCGTGCGCGGTGCCCGCGCCGAGGACGAGGCCCGCACCGACCGTGAGCCCGACCCCGACCCGGGCGGCCCGGCGGACCACGGCCGGGGCCGCCCGAACGACGAGGCGCTCGCCGGCACCCCAGGACCGCCCCAGCGAGCGCGCGGCGACGCACGCGAGACCCAGCAGGGCGCTGCCGCCGACCCACGCCGCGGTCGACGCCCCCACGGCGAGGGCGAGGAGCTCGAGGTAGGGCTCCGCGCGACCGGTGGTCAGGGACGTGGCGACCTGGATGCCGCGCAGCGCGAGCACCGTGACGGCGGCGCTCATGGTGACGAGCAGGACGAGGAGGACGGCGAGCCCCCCGGCTCGTCCGGGTACGGCGGTGCGACGCTTCATCTGTGCCCCCTGCCTGTCGCTGTCGAGCGACAGTCATTGATGTCGTTTGATGCTGTTTGATGTGTCCGAGGCGATCTAAGCGTGCCTGGGGGTGGCCTGTCCAGAGGGTCTTCTCGTGATGTGGACGTGCCCGGGTCCCGAGGCGCCGGGCACCGCTACGGTGTCCGGGTGCGATGGGACGCCCTCTTCGACGACCTCGCGGCCCAGCTCGCCGCGGCCCGGTCGCAGGACCGGTCCGTCGCGGTCGCGGACCTCACGCGCGCGGAGCACGCGACCATCTCGCTCGTCGAGCGGCTCCGGGGTGCGCCCGGTGCGGTCACGCTCGAGCTGCGCGACGGCTCGACCGTGACGGGCGCGCTGCGCGACGCGGCGGACGAGTGGGTGCTCGTCGGGGAGTCCCGGCGTCAGCACCTCGTCCCGACGGGGGCGATCTCTGCTGTTCTCGGCCTGGGCCGGCACGCGGAGCCCGCGCGCTCGGCGCGAGCGGCCCGGCTGGGTCTCGGGCACGCCCTGCGCGCGCTCATGCGCGACCGCCGGCCGGTCCAGGTGCGGACGCCCGCGGGCACCTTCCCGGGCTGGGTCGCGCGCGTGGGCAAGGACCACGTCGACCTCGAGGTGTCGCCGGGAGTCGCGCACGGGTCGCGGGTCGTCCCCTGGTCCGCGGTCCTGTGCGTCAGCGACACGGAGACGGGGCACGTGCCGAGGTGACGACCGGGCAGGGGGAGCTCGCGGAGGACGACCGACGGACCACCGGGCGGGTGGAGGCGCATCCGACGGGGCGACGGCGGCGCGCCGCCGAGCGGTCAGCCGTCGAAGTCGCCGGCCTCGATGCGCTGGCGCGTCTGCGCGTACATCCGCTGGATGTAGGCCTCGAGCTCGCTCACCTCGACGCGCCACTGACCCCGGCCGCCCACCTGGATCGCGGGCAGCTCCCCGGAGCGCACGAGCGCGTACGCCTGCGCCGCGGAGATGTTCAGCTCGTCCGTGACGTCGGCGAGGGTGAGGAACCGCTGGGTCATGGCGTCAGTCTGGCACGCGAGCCACGCGCACCGGTGCTCGTCCACAGGCCTCTGCGCGCACGACGCGGACCAGGGATCATGAAGCCGCGGCACGGCTGACGTGCCGGACCACCGAGGGGGAGATCGATGACGACGACTGTGGGGCGACGACCCGAACCGGTCGTGACGACGGCACCGCCGGTCGCGCGACTGAGACGACCGGGCTGGAAGGACCCACGGCTCCTCGTGGGGATCGTCGTCGTGGCGCTGTCGGTCGCGCTCGGCTCGTGGGCTGTGAGCGCGGCGAGCCGAACGGTCGCCGTGTTCGCGGCCGGGTCGGCATTGACCCCCGGGACCGCCGTGACGGCGTCGGACCTGCGGACCGTCGAGGTGCGCCTCGGGTCTCAGACGGACCGCTACCTCCTCGCCGAGGAGGGGCTCCCGGACGACACCGTCGTGCTGCGGACCGTCGGAGAGGGCGAGCTGCTCCCGGCCTCGGCCCTCGGTGCGGCGACGGAGCTCGCGGTGCGCGCCGTCGCGGTGCCGGTGGCGACCGGGCTCTCCGAGCGGATCGTGGCCGGTGCGGCGGTCGACGTCTGGTACGTCCCGGGGCAGGACGACAGCGCTCCCGTGGCCGACGACGACGTCGCCGACGAGGGCTCGAGCGCGGAGCCGGAGCTGCTCGTCGGTGGTGTCGACGTCGCCCAGGTCGACGAGGGCGACGGGTCGCTCGTCGTGGGCGGTCCCGTGACGGTCCACCTCCTCGTCGGCGTCGACGACCTCCCCGCCGTGCTGGCCGCGGTCGCGGGCGAGGGGACGATCGCGCTCGTCCCGGTCGGCGGTGCCGGATGAGCGGCGCGACCACCCTGGTGACCGTCCTCTGCGCGGTCCGCGGGGCGCGCGAGGCCGACGTGGTCACGACCCTCGGCGCGAGCGGGCTCCAGGTCACCCGCAGGTGCGCGGACGTCGTCGAGCTGCTCGCCGCCGCGGCCGCGGGCGCCGGGCGCGTCGCCGTGGTCTCGTGCGACCTCCCGGCGCTGGACCGCCAGGTCGTGGCGGACCTGCACGCGCACGGCGTGCGGATCGTCGCGCTCGCGCCGCCGGGGACGTGGGAGGAGGGCAGGCTGCGGGCCTTCGGGGTCGACGCCGTCGTCGACGTGGACCCCGCACCCGACATCCTGCGCGACGCGGTCCGCGCGGTCCTGCCCGAGCGGTCGACCGACGGCGGGGCGCCCGGAACCCCCGGGCGCCCCGCCGGCACGGGCTCGGCGGGACTCGTCCCGGAGCGGCGCCCCGGGCGGGTCGTCGCCGTGTGGGGCCCGACCGGTGCGCCCGGCCGCACGACGGTCGCGACGAACCTGGCGGCCGAGCTCGCGGGGGCGACGCCGGCGCGACGCGCACCGCACCGCCGCGGGCGCCGGCGGACGGACGTGGTCGCCCCGGCCACGGTGCCGCCGGCTCCCGACGCGGAGGTCCTGCTCGTCGACGCGGACACCTACGGCGGGAGCGTCGCCCAGCGGCTCGGACTGCTCGACGAGTCGCCCGGACTGGCGGCGGCCGCCCGCAGCGCGGGCCAGGGCGTGCTCGACGCCGCGGGCCTGCTCGCCCTCGCCCCCTCGGTCGTGGCGCGCCTGCGGGTGCTCACCGGCCTGACCCGGGCGGCGCGCTGGCCGGAGCTCCCCGGGGCGTCGCTCGACGCCGTGTGGGAGGTCGCACGCTCGGTCGCGGACTGGACGGTCGTGGACTGCGGGTTCGGCATCGAGCGCGACGAGCCGCTGACGTACGACACGCGCGCGCCCCAGCGCAACGACGCGACGCTCAGCGCGCTCGCCGCGGCGGACGTCGTGGTCGTCGTCGGAGCGGGCGACCCCGTCGGGCTCCAGCGGCTGGTCCGCGGGCTCGACGAGCTCGCCGAGGCGGGCACGGCCGTGGGCGCGTCGCGGCTCGTCGCGGTGAACCGCGTGCGCGCGAGCGTGGTCGGCCCCCGGCCGGAGCGTGCCGTGCGCGACGCGCTGGCGCGCTACGCAGGGGTGGAGGACCTGCACGTCGTCCCCGAGGACGGCGCCGTCGACCTCGCGCTCCGCGAGGGGCGCACGCTCGTCGAGGTGGCACCGACGAGCCCGGCCCGGCGCGCGCTCGCGCGTCTGGCCGCGGACGTGCGCGAGGCCGTGCCGTCCGGGCGTGGTGCGGCGCACGGTGCCGTGCTGGAGGCGGCACACTGAACCCATGCGCATCTACCTCCCCGCGACGCTCGACGAGCTCGACGCCGTCACCGTCACCGCCGACGCCGCCCGCTGGACCGTCGCCCCGCGGGGCGCCCACGCCGTGACGGCCGCGCTGACGCGCGCGCTGCCCGACGAGGACGAGGAGGGCCTGGAGTACGCGGCGGCGCTCGAGGCGGCGGACGACTCGCTCGCGCTCGTCGCGGCGCGCCCGGACGCGCCGCGCCAGCGGCTCGTCGTCACGGTCGAGGTGCCCGACGGCGCGGTGCAGGTCGTGGGCGCCGACGACTCCGACGACGAGGACGCCCCCGCACCCAGCGCGGTCGAGGTCCTGCGGACCGTGACCGACGTCGCGATCGTGTGCGTGCACGTCGACGAGCCCGAGGCGGTCGCGGACGTCGAGGCGGTGCTCGCCGCTGCCGACGACGACGGTCCCGACGCCGACGCCGCGCTCGACGCCGCGATCGACCGCGTGGGCGAGCGCGACCTGCTCTGGTACGACTGGTCGGAGCTCAAGGACGTCCCGCGCGGCTGACTAGGTCGCGCCGCGCCGTCGCACGGCGCGGCGGGGTGGTCAGCCCAGGCGGCCCAGCACCTCGTCGTGCAGGAGGCCGTTCGTCGCGACCGCGTCGCCGCCCCACGGGCCGTCGGCGCCGTCGAGCGACGTGAAGCGGCCGCCGGCCTCGGTGACGATCGGGACGAGCGCCGCCATGTCGTAGAGCTCGAGCTCGGGCTCGGCCGCCGCGTCGGCAGCGCCCTCGGCGACGAGCATGTACGACCAGAAGTCGCCGTACCCGCGCGTGCGCCACGCGTCGCGCATGAGGCCGAGGAACGGGTCGAGCTTCCCGCGCTCCTCCCACCCGGAGAGCGACGAGTAGGCGAGGGACGCGTCGGACCACGACGAGACGCCCGAGACCTGCAGCCGCGTCGCCGCGGCGAGCGACTTGCCCGTCCACGCGCCGGTGCCCTTCGCCGCCCACCAGCGCCGCCCCAGCGCGGGTGCCGAGACGAGCCCGACGACGACCTCGTCGCCGTCGGCGAGCGCGATGAGCGTCGCCCAGACGGGGACGCCGCGCACGAAGTTCTTGGTCCCGTCGATCGGGTCGACGATCCAGCGCCGCGCGCCGTGGCCCGTCTCGCCGAACTCCTCGCCGACGATCGCGTCGCGGCCCCGCGCCCGGCCCAGCTGGCCGCGGATGATCTCCTCCGCGGTGCGGTCGGCGTCGCTCACGGGCGTCGAGTCCGGCTTCGACTCGACGTGCAGGTCGAGCGCCTTGAACCGGGACATCGTGTGCGCGTCGACCTGGTCGGCGATCACGTGGGCGAGGCGCAGGTCGTCGTCGTAGCCGCGCGTCGAGGGGGGAGTCATGGCTCACACCGTAGCGGTGCGGGTCCCGGTGGGGGAGTCGCCGCGCGGGCCTCGCGCGGGGGCGGTGCGGTGCCGGGACGGTGCGGCGCCGGGGTGGTGCGTGCTCAGGCCGCGCCGGTGCGCGACGCGAGCACGCGGCGGAACGACTCGAGCCGGGCGGCACGCGCGGCACGGGTCTCGTCGTCCGGTGACGTCTCGACCCAGTCGTCGAGCGCGCAGTCCGGGGCGTCGTCGAGGTGCGTGCACCCGCGCGGGCAGTCCGCGGCGACGGCGTCGAGGTCCTCGAACGCGCGCAGCAGGTGCTCGACCTGCACGTGCGCGAGCCCGAACGACCGCACGCCGGGCGTGTCGATGACCCACCCGCCGCCCGGCAGGCGCAGCGCGACGGCCGACGTCGACGTGTGGCGGCCGCGCCCCGTGACGTCGTTGACGTGGCCCGTCGCGCGCTGCGCGTCCGGGACGAGCGCGTTGACGAGGGTCGACTTGCCGACGCCCGAGTGCCCGACGAACACCGACGTGCGCCCGGCCAGCGCCTCGCGGACCGCCCCGAGAGGCTCGATCGCCCAGCCGTCCGGCGCCAGGCCGTCCGGCGCGCGGCGTGTCACGACGACGGACACCCCGAGCGGCTCGTACAGCGCCCGCAGGGGTCCCGGGTCGGCGAGGTCCGCCTTGGTGAGGCACAGGAGGACGTCCATGCCGGCGTCGTACGCGGCGACGACGCACCGGTCGATCATGCGCGTGCGCGGCTCCGGGTCGGCGAGAGCGGTGACGATCACGAGCTGGTCGGCGTTCGCGACGACGACCCGCTCGTACGGGTCGGTGTCGTCGGCCGTGCGCCGCAGGACCGACGAGCGCTCCTGGATCCGCACGATCCGGGCGAGCGTGCCGTCGTCGCCGCTGACGTCCCCCACGAGGTCGACCCGGTCTCCGCAGACCACCCGCGTGCGGCCGATGTCGCGGGCCTTCATCGCGACCACCGTGCGCTCCTCACCGGCCGCGACGTGCTCGTCCTGGTCTCCTCCGCCGACGAGCAGCGTGTAGCGCCCCCGGTCCACGCCCGTGACGAACCCCGTCACCGCGTCCGCGTGCTCGGGCCGCTGCTTGGTGCGGGGCCTGCTGCCGCGCTTGCCGGGGCGCGAGCGGAAGTCGGACTCGTCCGGGACGCGGCGCGCCATCAGCGGGCCGCCGCTCCCGTGCCGGATCCGGTCCCGCCCCCGAGCATGCGCTCCCACATCCCCGCGAACCCGGGCAGCGTCTTGGCCGTCGTCTCGACGTTCTCGATGCCGACCCCCGGGACGCGCAGGCCGATGACGGCCGCGGACGTCGCCATGCGGTGGTCGTGGTAGGTGCGGAACAGCGCGCCGTGCAGCGGGCGCGGCGTGATGACGAGGCCGTCGCGCGTCTCCTCCGCCTGCCCGCCGAGGCGCGTGATCTCGGTCGCGAGCGCGGCGAGCCGGTCGGTCTCGTGCCCGCGCAGGTGGGCGATGCCGCGCAGGCGGCTGGGGGAGTCGGCGAGGGTGGCCAGCGCCGCGATCGTCGGCGCGAGCTCGCCGGCGGCGTGCAGGTCCACGTCGACGCCGCGCACCTCGCCCGTGCCCGTCACGGACAGCACGTCGCCGTCGAGGGACGCGGTGGCGCCCATGGACTCGAGCAGCTCGGGGACCATCGCGCCGGGCTGGGTCGTCGCCGTCGGCCAGCCCGTGACGCGCACGGTGCCGCCCGCGACGAGCGCGGCCGCGAGGAACGGCGCGGCGTTCGACAGGTCGGGCTCGACCTGCACGTCGCGCGCCGCGATCGGGCCCGGCTCGACCCGCCAGATCGCCGGCCGCGAGTCGTCGACGACGACGCCCACCTCGCGCAGGACCGCCACCGTCATCTCGATGTGGGGGATGCTCGGCAGCGTGTGGCCGATGTGCCGCACGGTGAGGCCCTGGTCGTAGCGTGCCGCGGCGAGCAGGAGCCCGGAGACGAACTGGCTCGACGCCGACGCGTCGACGTCGACCGACCCGCCGCGCACCCGGCCGCGGCCGCGGATCGTGAAGGGGAGCGTCGTCGGCAGCCCGTCGCCGTCGCCCTCGACCGGGACGTCGAGCGCGCTGAGCGCTGCGAGCACCGGGCCCATGGGGCGAACGCGCGCCTCCGCGTCGCCGTCGAAGCGCACCGCGCCGTCGGCGAGCGCCGCGAGCGGCGGGAGGAAGCGCATGACGGTGCCCGCCAGGCCGCAGTCGACCTCCACCGGCCCGCGCAGCGCGCCGGGCGTGACGAGCAGCTCGCTCGGCGACGCCCCCTCCTCGACGGCGACCCCCAGCGTGCGCAGGGCGGCGATCATGAGGTCCGCGTCGCGGCTGCGCAGGGCGCCGCGCAGCGTCCCCGGCCCGTCCGCGAGCGCGGCGAGCACGAGCAGCCGGTTCGTCAGCGACTTCGAGCCCGGGACCTCGACCGTCGCGTCGAGCGGCCCGTCCGCCGTGGGCGCGGCCCAGCCCTGGTCGGCGGAGGGGGGCACGGGCGCGGCGGAGGGCGTGGTCGTCATGGCCTCCAGGCTAGTGGAGGCGCACCGTCCGACGGCGGACGGTCCCGCCGGACGGACGGGTCGCCTCCGGTGTCAGGCGACCTTCGCGCGGACCGCGGCCTCGGCGTCGTGCACGGCACCCGCGGCGAGGCTGGCAGCGTGCTCGGCGGCCTCCTGCGCGGCCTTGGTGGCACGCCTCGCGGAGCGGGCCGCCTCCTTCGCGGCGTCCTTCGTGGAACGCCCCGCCTCCTTCGCCGCGCCCCGCACCGAGGACGAGACATCCTTCACGGCGCCCTTCGTGCCCGCGACGACGGCCCCCTGCTTCGCCTGCCGGGCGAGCGCGAGGTCGTGCCGGGCCTTCTCGAGACGCCACTGCACGCCCGGGCGGCCCTCGTAGTCCGCGCCCGCGATGAGCGCCGCCCCGATGGCCCCGACGTTCGCGACGAACTTGCGCGTGCGCTCGGCGCGCGTCGCCTCGCCGGACGTGAAGGGCTGGTTGACGACGGCGAGCGGGACGGTGAGCGCGGCGAGCGTCAGGGCGGCGGTGCGGGGAGCCTTCCCGACGGCGAGGAACAGCCCCGCGACCGCGGTGGCTGCCCCGTGCGCACGCACGAGCGCCGTGACCTGCTTCTCGCTGAGCGGGGCCTCGATGCCGGCGCTCTTCTCGACGAGCTCGACGCCCGAGCGCGCGGCTCGCACGTGCTCGGCGGGCTTGAGCGCGGCCTGGACCCCGTCGTAGACGAACCACGAGGCCAGCATGGGCCTCGCGAGGTGACGCAGCAGCATCGGTTCTCTCCTCATCGCCGGTGACTCGCCGGTGTCCGCCTCGGGCGTCCGCCGGTCGGTCCCAGCCTGCCGCGCCGGTCGGGACGGCGCCACCCACGGGCCGTGAGGCCCACGTCACGACGGCTCGTCAGAGCGCACCGCCGGCGGCCTCGGGCGCGTCGGCCGACTCGCCGGAGTCGCCGATCGTCTCGCGCGCGACGAAGTTCTCGAGGTCGAACAGGTTGTCGCCCGCGCGCTGCGCCACGGTGAGCAGCGTCGTCGCGGACGCGACCTCCTCCACCTGCTCCTTGAGGAACCACAGGAGGAACTGCTCGCCCAGGGCGTCGCCCTCCTCGCGCGCGGCGCGGAAGATCGCCTCGATCTGGGCCGTGACCTGCTTCTCCTGGTCGAGCGCGAGGCGCAGGGGCTCGACGACGTCCGCGAAGTCGTTGCGGACCGGTCCGGAGCCGGGGATCTCGACGGGCAGGTCCCGGTCGAGGTGGTACTGCACGATCATCATCGCGTGGTTGCGCTCCTCCACCGACTGCCGGTAGAAGTGCGCGGCGAGCTGCGGCAGGTCGTGCGCGTCGAACCACACGGCGATCGCGATGTACTGCTGGTGCGCGTCGAGCTCGTGCCCGACCTGCTCGCGCAGCAGGGTGAGGAAGCGGGACGGGGTCTGCGAGGTCGTCATGGCGCCACGCTAGCGACGCCGCGCCCACCGCGCGCCCGGGGCCGCGCCGGGATCGCCCGACGGCGGCCCGTGCGGCGGGAATGCGCGAGGGCGTACTCGGGTTGCACCACTCGTGACCGTCGTGCTCGATACCTCCGCACCCGCTGCCCGGGCCGCGTCGTCGACCCGCGAGGCGTCGACGACGGACGCGGCGTTCGCCGCCGCGTGGTCGGCACCGGTCACGTCACCGGACACCCAGACGAACAGGGGACTAGGCTCGTTGTTGATGACAGAGCGAATCTCCGGCAGCGACGTCTCCGGCAGCCCCGCGACGACGTCGGGAACGACGCCGGTCGAGGGTACGGCGCTGCCCGCGGACGCCACCGACGCCGAGGACACGAACCGCGCGCCGCGGGCCGAGAGCGACGCCGAGCGCGCCGCGCGGTTCGAGCAGGACGCGCTGCAGTACCTCGACCAGCTCTACTCCGCGGCGCTGCGCATGACGCGCAACCCGTCGGACGCCGAGGACCTGGTGCAGGAGACGTTCGCGAAGGCGTTCGCGGCGTTCCACCAGTACCGGCCGGGCACGAACCTCAAGGCGTGGCTGTACCGCATCCTCACGAACACGTTCATCAACACCTACCGCAAGAAGCAGCGCGAGCCGCAGCAGGCCCAGACGGACGACGTCGAGGACTGGCAGATCGCGCGCGCCGCGTCGCACACGTCGCAGGGGCTGCGCTCCGCCGAGGCGGAGGCGCTCGACCGCCTGCCGGACTCGGACGTGAAGCGCGCGCTGCAGGAGCTGCCCGAGGACCGACGCATGGTCGTGTACTACGCGGACGTCGAGGGCTTCCCGTACAAGGAGATCGCGGAGATCATGGGGACACCGATCGGTACGGTCATGTCCCGCCTGCACCGAGGCAGGCGCCAGCTGCGAGAGCTGCTGGCCGACTACGCCGCGAGGCGAGGACTGGTGGGGGCCAAGAGCCCCGGAGGTGAGTCGTGAGCACGTCGGAGAACCGGAACCCCGGGAACGTCCCGGTCGCGGAGTCGGTGACGCCCATCCCGCACTCGACCGCGGGGGAGTCCGAGTGCGAGCACGCGCTCACGCACCTCTACGAGTACCTCGACTCGGAGATGACGCCGGACGACGAGCTGCGCATGCGTGCGCACGTCGCGCACTGCTCGCCGTGCCTCGCCGAGCTGAGCGTCGAGGAGCTCGTCAAGCAGCTCGTGCGCCGCTCGTGCCACGAGAAGGCGCCCGCGGGGCTGCGGGAGCGCATCCACACGCAGCTCACCGTCATGGTCACGACGACGACGGTCGTGGAGACCCGCTGAGAACCCCGTCGTCGTCCGCCACCGCACGACGACGAGAGAGGGCCCGGACCGACGACGTCGGTCCGGGCCCTCTCGGCATCCCCCGCAGGGGTGCGTCGGCTCAGGCGTTGGGGCGCTTGCCGTGGTTCGCGGCGTTGCCCTTGCGGCTGCGACGCTTGCGTCCGCGCTTGCTCATGGTGTTCTCCTGACGGTCGGGGAGGGTTGCCGGTCTCGGCGGTTCTCGACGTGGAACGACCGGTCTCGGCTGTCCAGTCCGCCTCCCATGGTCCCACACGTGACCCCTTGCCAGGCCCGAGCACGCGATATATCGTGTTGGTAAACGAGATATATCGCGAGTGTCGCCGCCACGTCCGGGCCGTCGTCCGGCCCCGCGGCGCACCGACCAGGACGGAGCGCGGGATGACGCAGGAGACCTGGACCGTCACCGGTCCGCAGGCCATCGACCTCGCGCGCGTGACGGCGCTCGACGCGACGGTCATCGGTGGGCGCCTCGACGTCGTCGCCCACGACGACCCGACGCGCACCGACACGCGCGTCGAGGTGCACTCGGTCGTCGGTCGCCCCTTGGAGGTACGCCTCGACGGCACCACGCTCCGGGTCGGCTACGGGTCGTTCGTCGCCGGCTGGAAGGGCTTCCTCGAGCGGTTCCGCACGTACACCGGGAAGGACGCGGCCGACGTGCACGTGGCCGTCCCGGCGACGACGGCGGTCAAGGTCGCGACGGTGCAGGGCGAGGCCCTCGTCGCGGGCGTGCGCGACGGCGCCCGGCTGGCGACCGTCTCCGGCTCCGTGATGACGAGCCGCACGCGCGGCGAGCTCCGTGTCGACACGGTCTCGGGGGAGGTGTCGGCGAGCGAGCACGACGGCGCGGTCCGCATGGACTCCGTGTCCGGCGGGCTCACGGCCACGGGCGCGCTGCGCTCGCTGCGGCTCGACTCGGTCTCGGGTTCCGTCACCGTCGACACCCGCACGACGCCGTCCGAGATCACCGTGAGCGCGGTCTCCGCCGACGTGCTCGTGCGCCTGCCCGACCCGGACGCGATGGACTACGCGATCCGCTGCGTGAGCGGGCGCCTCCTCGTGGACGGCGCGGAGCAGCGCGGGTCCGCGCGCTCGTTCCACCAGCCCGCACGGCACGGGAAGGGCTCGCCGGTCCGGGTCTCCGCCGTCTCCGGCGACGTGACCGTCCTGCGCGGGGCGCCTGACGGGACCCCGTGGGACGGGAACCCGGTCGAGGACGCCCCCGCCGACGCGGACGCCCCCGCGTGGGGGAGCCCGGGAGCCGGGAGCGCCGCGCCGTCGAGCGGACCGGTGGACCGCTGATGGCCACGGTCTTCGCCCACGGCCAGCTCCGGCTCTACCTGCTGGCGCTGCTCGACTCCGGGCCCAAGCACGGCTACGAGCTCATCACGGAGCTCTCGGACCGCTTCGGGGGCACGTACCGGCCGAGTGCCGGGACCATCTACCCGCGTCTCGCGCGGCTCGAGGACGAGGGTCTCGTGCACCGCAGCGCGGACGGTCGCAAGACGACGTACGAGCTGACGCCGGCCGGCCGCGCGGAGATCGAGGCGCGCCGCGACGACGTCGCCGCCCTGGAGCACGGCATCGCCGAGACGGTGCGGCAGCGGGCCGAGGCGCTGCGCGCCGACGTGCAGGGGTCGCTCCAGGGCCTGCGGGCCGAGCTCGCGGCCGCCGCCCAGACGGCGCGCGCGCGGCCCCGCGAGGGCGAGCCCGACCCGCGTCGTCGCGAGTCCTACGCGTGGCGCATGGAGGCCGAGGCCGTGCTGCAGCGCTTTCGCGAGGACGTGCGCGCGGACCTGCGCCGGGCCGACGCCGCGAGCGTCGTCTCGGAGCTCACGGTCGACACCTTGCGCACCGTCCTCGACAGCGCGCGCAAGGCCGTGCGAGCGACGCTGCCCTGACCGACGATCACGAGTACCCCTCGACGAACGACACAGCACCGAACCCCCGAACCACGGAACCGAACGAGGAGAAGCGCATGAGCACCGAGTCCTGGGTCATCAACGCCCCCCAGACCGTCGACGTCGCCGACGTCCGGCGCGTCGTCGTCCAGCTCACGGACGGCGCGGTCGACGTCGTCGCCGACCCCGCGCGCGAGGCCGGGGCCCACCTCTACGTCAGCGAGGTGTCCGAGCGTCCGCTCCAGGCGAGCGTGCACGACGGCGAGCTGCGCGTCGGCTACGACTTCGCCGGCGTCGAGGGCCTCGTCGAGCGGGCGAAGGGCCTGCGCGACAAGGACCGCGCCGTCGTGCGCCTGACGGTCCCCGCCCACGTGCCGGTCAAGGTGACGACGGCGCGTGCCACCGCGAGCGTCCTCGGCACGCAGGCGGACCTGTCCGTGACCACGGCCACGGGCGCCGTCCGGGTCCAGGGCGTGTCGGGCACGGCGTCGATCAAGACGGCGACCGGCGCGGTCGACGTCGGCGAGCACGTCGGCGACGTCCACGTGAGCACCGCGTCCGGGGCGGTCACGCTCGGCGGGACGCTCGGCCGGGTGTCCGTGAACACCGTGACGAGCGGCGTCGAGGTCGTCGCGCGCGAGAGCACCCCGCTCGTCGACGCGCGCACCGTCTCGGGCGACGTGGCCGTGCGCCTCGGCGCCGGCTCGCCGGTCAACCTCAAGGCCCGCAGCGTCACGGGCAAGGCGGTGCTCGACGGCGTGCGTCTCGACTCCTCCGCGCAGCGCACGACGTCGGTCGACCACGTCGACCAGCCGGGCGCCGGCGGTGCGTACGTCTCGGCCAACACCGTCTCGGGCGACCTCACCGTCTCGCGCGGCTGACTCACCGACGACGACGGCCCGTCGCCCCGGGATCGCTCCCGGGCGGCGGGCCGTCGTCGTGCGCGAGGCGTCAGACCGTGTCGTCGGGCAGGCCCAGCCAGGCGTGCCAGCCCGTGTGCAGCACGAGCCAGGCCATGAGCCCGTAGCCCGCCTGACCGGGGAACCCGTTGCCGCTCTGCGCGAGGTCCGCGAGCCACTGCTCGTGCGTGACGAGCGGGCTGAACGTGTCGACGTACGGCACGCGACGCCGGTTCGCGACGTCCGAGAAGGCGTGCGAGAGCTCGGCGAGCCGCTCGGCGTCCCGGGCGTGACCGGGCGGGGGTCCCACGACGAACGTCGGCAGGCGGTGCGACTCCGCGACGTCGAGCACGTTCGCGAGGTTGAGGCGCGAGCGTGCGACCGAGAGCCCAGCGTCGAGGTCGTGGCGACCGAGGCCGATGACGAGGCGGTTGTCCACGTCCGGCTCGGGCGCGAACCGCCGCGCCGTCTCCGCCTCCCAGCGCTGGCTGAGCGCCGTCGTCGTCTCGCCGGGGATGGCCAGCGGGAACACGTACGCCGGCTGGGGGAAGCGCGTGCGTGCGACGACGCGCCCCGCCCACCCCAGTGCCTTCGCGTCGCCGACGCCGGCGCTCAGCTCGTCGCCGACGACGCAGATCCGTACCTCACGACTCACCGCGTCTTCCACGGGCGACATTCTCCCCGACGCGGGCCCCGCCGGTCGATCCGGTCGGGCGCCGACGGCGTGTCCAGCCGGGCATATCGGACGGACCGCCCACGGCTGTCGGTTCAGAGCAGCGTCGCGCCCCACGTGACCTCGTGCGAGGCGCCCGGTGCGAGCCGGACGAGGCGCTCGCCGGTGCGGAACGCGTCCGCGATGCAGCTCATCGGCTCGGCGGCGACGCCGGACCGGCGGAACGCGACGTCCCCGACGTGGTCGCCCGTGCACACCTGCCACGTGTCCATCGAGCCGTCCATCCAGACGGCGGCCGTCCGGCCGTCGGGGGCCCCGAGCCGCATCCAGGACAGGCCGTCGGCGTCGCGCAGCACGTCGACGTAGGCGTCGTCCAGGTCGACGCCCGCGAGCAGGCGCGGCTCGCGCAGGTCGAAGCTCCCCGCGGCGGGCTCGGTGCCCGTGGGCAGCAGCCGGTCGTCGGTCGTGACGCGGGTCGCGGCGTCCAGGCGCAGCGTGCACTCGTCGAGGTTCGCGCCGTCCGCCGAGAGCCACGGGTGGAAGCCGATGCCGTACGGCGCGGTCGCGACGCCGACGTTCGTCGTGCGCACGTGGACGCGCAGCCCCGCGTCGTCGAGCGAGTAGGTCACGCGCGTCACGAGGTCGAACGGGTAGCCGGGTGACGGCGGCAGGTGCAGCTCGAGCGTCGCGTACGAGGCCTCGTGCTCGACGACGACCCAGCGCTGCCAGCAGGTGAGCCCGTGCAGCGCGGTGGAGCGGCCGGGCTCCGACACGGGCACCTGGTACGCCGTGCCGTCCACCTCGTACGCGCCGTCGCGCAGCCGGTTGGGCCAGGGGAGCAGCACGGCCCCGTTGAACGCGGGCGCGACCTCGTCCTCGGCGAACGGGGTGAAGACGGGCCGGTCGCCGACCGCGTACTCGCGCACGGCCGCTCCCACCTCGGTGATCGTCGCTGCGTGCTCGCCGTGGGCGATGCGGACCTGGGTCCCCGAGGGGGCATGGGTGTTCACGCTCACATACGGTACTCGGCGTGCGCGGGTGCGCGATGCGCGCTCGGCAGTCAGACTCGGTGCCCGGGTGTGTCTCCCGGCGTACCCGACGCAGCACGAGGAGGAACGATGGAACGACAGGTGCTCGGACGCACGGGACGGCTCGTCTCGGTCGTCGGACTGGGAACCTGGCAGCTCGGCGCCGACTGGGGCGACGTGAGCGAGGACGACGCGCGCGCCGTCCTCGACGCCTCCGCCGCGGCCGGCGTGACGTTCTTCGACACCGCGGACGTCTACGGCGACGGCCGCAGCGAGCAGATCATCGGCGGCTACCTCGCGGACAACCCGGGCCACG
Organism: Cellulosimicrobium protaetiae; assembly: GCF_009708005.2. Lineage (NCBI taxonomy): Bacteria > Bacillati > Actinomycetota > Actinomycetes > Micrococcales > Promicromonosporaceae > Cellulosimicrobium > Cellulosimicrobium protaetiae. The sequence goes on from NZ_CP052757.1 coordinate 1,899,774, forward strand.
CGATCACCGTCGCGACGAAGATGGGGCGCCGCGAGGCTCAGGACGCGGACAACTACACGCTCGCGAAGTTCCGCGAGTGGACCGACCGGTCGCGCCGCAACCTGCGCACCGACCGTCTCGACCTCGTTCAGCTCCACTGCCCCCCGACGGCGGTCTACTCGCGCGACGAGGTCTACGACGGCCTCGACACCCTGGTCGCTGAGGGCGCGATCGCGAGCTACGGCGTGAGCGTCGAGACCGTCGACGAGGCGCTCACCGCGATCGCGCGCCCCGGCGTCGCGACCGTGCAGATCATCCTCAACGCGTTCCGTCTCAAGCCGCTCGACGCCGTCCTGCCCGCCGCGTCCGCCGCCGGGGTCGGCGTCATCGCTCGCGTGCCGCTCGCGTCCGGCCTGCTGTCCGGGAAGTACACGAAGGACACGACGTTCGCGGCCGACGACCACCGCACGTACAACCGCGACGGGAGCGCGTTCGACGTCGGCGAGACCTTCTCGGGCGTCGACTTCGAGACCGGCGTCCAGGCGGCCGGCGAGTTCACCACGCTCGTGCACGACGTCGTCGGGCAGGACCTCACGCCCGCCCAGGTCGCGATCGCGTGGGTCTGGCAGCAGCCCGGCGTGTCCACCGTGATCCCCGGTGCGCGCAGCGTCGAGCAGGCACGGGCCAACGCCGCGGCCGGGGACGCGGACGTCCTCGGCCCGCTCTTCACCTCGGGTGTGCGCGAGATCTACGACGAGCACCTGCGCGCGAAGATCCACGACCGCTGGTGACCTGCGAGATCGGCCCGGACGTCGCCGGATCGACCCCCTGAGGGCGATCTCGGAGGCCCGGGCCGATCTGGCGACCGGCCGGCGGTGGACGTCACCGTCGCCCGGGCGACCGTGCCGCACGCACCGACGACGAAGGCCCCCTCCGCGACGGAGGGGGCCTTCGTCAGGTCAGGGCCGGAGGCCCGGACGTCAGCGGGCGAACGCCTGCTCCAGGAGCACGGCCTGCTGGGCCTGGTGCTTCTTCGCCGTGCCGGCCGCGGTCGACGCCGACGCCGGGCGCGAGACGACGCTCACGCGCGGCAGGTCCTCGGGCAGGTTGATGTGCACGAACGACCAGGCGCCCTGGTTCTCGGGCTCGTCCTGGACCCACACGACCTCGGCGCCCGGGTACTTCGCGAGCTCGGCCCGGATGCCGTCGACGTCGAGCGGGTAGAGCTGCTCGAGGCGGACGAGCGCCACGCCCTCGTCGCCGCGCTTGGTGCGCTCGGCGAGGAGGTCGTAGTACACACGGCCCGTGCTGAGCAGCACGCGGTCGACCTTCGCCGGGTCGGCCGTCGCGTCCGCGATGACGGGCTGGAACGTGCCGGTCGTGAAGTCCTCCACGCTCGACGCGGCGGCCTTGAGACGCAGCAGCTGCTTCGGCGTGAAGACGACGAGCGGACGCCGCGGGCGCGCGTACGCCTGCTGGCGCAGCAGGTGGAAGTACGACGCGGGCGTCGACGGCTGCGCGACCGTCATGTTGTCCTCGGCGGCCAACTGGAGGAACCGCTCGATGCGCGCGGACGAGTGGTCCGGCCCCTGGCCCTCGTAGCCGTGGGGGAGGAGCATGACGACCGAGGAGTACTGGCCCCACTTCTGCTCGGCGGACGAGATGAACTCGTCGATCACCGTCTGGGCGCCGTTGACGAAGTCGCCGAACTGCGCCTCCCACAGCACGAGCGCGTCGGGGCGCTCGACGGAGTAGCCGTACTCGAACCCGAGCGCGGCGTACTCCGACAGCGACGAGTCGTAGACCCAGAACTTGGCCTGGTCCGCCGACAGGTACAGCAGCGGCGTCCACTCGGCGCCCGTCTCGCGGTCGTGCAGGACGGCGTGGCGCTGCACGAACGTGCCGCGGCGCGAGTCCTGACCGGCGAGGCGCACCGGGGTGCCCTCCGCGAGGAGCGAGCCGAACGCGGCGAGCTCGCCGAAGCCCCAGTCGATGCCGCCCTCGACGGACATCTGCCGGCGCTTCTCGAGGAGCTGCGCGAGCTTGGGGTGGACGGTGAAGCCCTCCGGCGGCGCGACGTGCACCTGGCCGACGCGCTCGAGGACCGAGCGGTCGATCGCCGTCTTCCAGCCGACCATCGTGCCGGCGTCCTCGAGCTGGGACTCCGGGCGCTCGAGGCCGGCGACCGGCTCGCGGTCGGCGGCGGGCGTGAAGCCGCCCTCCTTGGTCTCCGTGAAGACCCGCTCGAGCTGGGCCTGGTAGTCCTGGAGGACGTGCTCGGCCTCCTCGAGCGTGATGTCGCCGCGCGCGACGAGGTTCTCGGTGTAGAGCTTGCGCACCGAGCGCTTGGCCTCGATGAGGTTGTACATGAGCGGCTGCGTCATCGAGGGGTCGTCGCCCTCGTTGTGACCGCGGCGGCGGTAGCAGATCAGGTCGATGATCACGTCGCGGTCGAACTGCTCGCGGAACGCGAAGGCCAGCTCCGCGACGCGCACGCACGCCTCGGGGTCGTCGCCGTTCACGTGGAAGATCGGGACCTGGTAGCCCTTGGCGACGTCGGTCGCGTACGTCGTCGAGCGGGACGACGACGGACCGGTCGTGAACCCGACCTGGTTGTTGATGATGACGTGCACGGTGCCGCCCGTGCGGTACCCGCGCAGCTGCGCGAGGTTGAGCACCTCGGGCACGACGCCCTGGCCTGCGAAGGCCGCGTCGCCGTGGATGAGGATCGGCAGGACGGAGAAGCCGTCGCCGCCGAGGTCGATGCGGTCCTGCTTGGCGCGCACGATGCCCTCGAGCACCGGGTCGACCGCCTCGAGGTGGGACGGGTTGGCCGCGAGGTAGACCTTCGTCGTCGCCCCGCTCTCCGCGGTGAAGACGCCCTCGGTGCCGAGGTGGTACTTCACGTCGCCCGAGCCCTGCACGCTCTTCGGGTCGAGGTTGCCCTCGAACTCCGCGAAGATCTGCGCGTAGCTCTTGCCCGCGATGTTGGCGAGCACGTTGAGGCGGCCACGGTGGGCCATGCCGATGCCGACCTCGTCGAGGCCGTTCTCCGCCGCCTTCGACAGGATGGCGTCGAGCAGCGGGATCACCGACTCGCCGCCCTCGAGCGAGAAGCGCTTCTGCCCGACGAACTTCGTCTGGAGGAACGTCTCGAACGCCTCGGCCGAGTTGAGGCGGCGCAGGATGCGGAGCTGGTCCTCGCGCGGCGTGCGGGCGTAGCCCGACTCGAGCCGCTCCTGGAGCCACTTGCGCTGCGTGCGGTCGGCCAGATGCATGTACTCCACGCCGACGGTGCGGCAGTAGGAGTCGCGCAGCAGGCCGAGGATGTCGCGCAGCGAGGACTTCGACTTCCCGCCGAACCCGCCCGTGGGGAACGTCCGGTCCAGGTCCCACAGCGTCATGCCGTGGTTCTGGATGTCCAGGTCGCCGTGCTTGCGCTGGCGGTACGCGAGCGGGTCGGTGTCCGCCATGAGGTGGCCGCGGGACCGGTAGGAGTGGATGAGCTCCGCGATCTTCGCGGGCTTGGCCGCCTCGATCTCGGCGTCCGTCGTGTTGTCGCGGACCCAGCGCACCGGCTCGTACGGGATGCGCAGCGCGGCGAACACGCGGTCGTAGAAGCCGTCCTCGCCGAGGAGCTTCTGCGACAGGATCCGCAGGAACTCGCCCGACTGCGCGCCCTGGATGATGCGGTGGTCGTAGGTCGACGTGATCGTCAGGACCTTCGAGATGCCCAGGCGCGCGAGGCGCTCGGTCGAGGCCCCAGCGAACTCGGCGGGGTAGTCCATCGCGCCGACGCCGATGATCGTGCCCTGGCCGGCCATGAGGCGCGGGACCGAGTGCACGGTGCCGATGCCACCCGGGTTGGTCAGCGAGATCGTCGTCCCGGCGAAGTCGTCGACGCCGAGCTTGCTCCCGCGCGCCCGGCGCACGAGGTCCTCGTAGGCCGCCCAGAACTGGGCGAAGTCCATCGTCTCGGCCTTCTTGATGCTCGGCACGAGGAGCTGGCGCGACCCGTCCGGCTTGGCCAGGTCGATCGCGAGACCGAAGTTGACGTGCGCGGGCTGGTTCACCGCGGGCTTGCCGTCGAGCTGCGCGTAGCTCGCGTTCATCACCGGCATGTCGCTCAGCGCCTCGACGAGCGCGAACCCGATGAGGTGCGTGAACGAGATCTTGCCGCCGCGGCCGCGCGCGAGGTGGTTGTTGATGACGATGCGGTTGTCGACCATGAGCTTGGCCGGCACCGCGCGCACCGACGTCGCCGTCGGCACCTGGATGCTGGCCTCCATGTTCGTCACGACGCGCGCGGCGGGGCCACGGAGCTTCTGCACGTCGTCCGCGGCGGCCTCGGCCTCGGCCACCGGGGCGCCCGCGACCTTGCGCGCCGGCACCTGGGCGTACGGCGCGGTGGCCGGCTGCGCGGTCGCGACGGGACGCGTCGCCCGCACGGCCTCGGCGGCCGCGTTCACCTCGGGGTCGGCGGGGAGCTTCGGGGGCTTGACGCGCTGCGCCGCCTCGGCCGCGGCGGACCCGTCCGTCGCGGCGGCGGGCGCGGCGGGTGCCGGCGCGGCCGGTGCCGTGGGCGCCGGGGCGGCGGACGCGGCACCGTTCACCGGCGCCGCGGGGGCGTCGGCCGCGGGGGCGGACTCGGCGCGCTCCGCCGGGCGGTAGTCCTCGAAGAAGTCCCACCACGCGGGGTCCACCGCGTTCTTGTCCTGGAGGTACTGCTCGTAGAGCTCGTCGACCAGCCACTCGTTCGCTCCGAACACGGAGCTTGCGTCGCTGATCGCCTCTGACTCAGCCTTCGGGGACACGCGAGGATCGCCCACTTTCACACAGGTCGCTGTCGGTCACGGTCTGCGAGCGACGAACGCACGCGAGAGCGAGGCGTCCGACGTCGGCACAGACCCGGTCCGGATCCCGGACCACTCCAGCGTAGGCCCTCGGCGACGGCCCAGCGGGCCGCGCGGGGCGTTCCGTCCCCGCCTGTTCGCGGGTTCTTCACGCCACGTCTGGGCAAGGCAAACGCGACGCCACGCATCGATGGTCGGAGGGCAAGATCGCGGAATTCCACGCCATACCGAGGTATCCGACCGTCGCGGTGTGACGGATCTCACGCGGGATGGTGCGGTTCCCGGCCCGCCGGGAACCGCGACACTCACGAGGCCTCTGCGTGCCCGGTCCCGTCGTCGGTACCGGGTCCCGGAAGGTCGGGCAGGGCGTCGGGGTGCGCCGGGAGCGTGACCCGCATCGTGGCGCCGCGGCGCGAGTCGGCCACCTCGATCCGTCCACCGTGGAGGTCGACCGCCCACCGGACGATCGCCAGGCCGATCCCCGTCCCGCCCGTCGACCCTCCGGTCGTCGTGTGGGTGCCCGTCGCGCTGGCCCGCGCGAAGCGCTCGAAGATGCGCTCCCGGTCCTCCTTCGCGATCCCCGGACCCTCGTCCACGATCTCGAGCACGACGTCGTCGTCCACGGGGTAGGCCTCGAGCCGGATCTCGCCGCCCTGCGGGCTGTGGCGGATCGCGTTCTGCAGCAGGTTCGTCACGACCTGGTGCAGGCGCTCCCGGTCCGCCTCGAGCACGAGGTCCGGCGGCGTCACGTCGACGACGTAGCGCAGCTGCTTCCCGGCCTCGACCATCGACACGCCCTCGGCGTTCTCCTCGAGGAAGTCGCCGACGTCGATCTCGGTGATGTTGAGGGCGGCCGCCCCGGCCTCGATGCGCGAGAGGTCCAGGAGGTAGGAGACGAGCCGCGTGAGCCGCTCGGTCTGCGCCAGCGCCATCTCCATCGTCGCGGGCGTCGGGGGCGTCACGCCGTCGACGACGTTCTCGAGCTGCGCCTGGAGCGCCGCGACGGGGGTCCGGAGCTCGTGCGAGACGTTCGCGATGAGCTCGCGTCGCACCTGGTCGCTCGTCGCGAGGTCCTCCGCCATGACGTTGAACGCGACCGCGAGCTGGCCCACCTCGTCGCGGCTCGTCGCGCGCACGCGGCGGGTGTAGTCGCCGTCGGCCATCGCGCGCGCCGCCGCGGTCATCTCGCGCAGCGGGGACGTCATGCCGCGCGCGAGGAGCTGGGTGAGCAGCAGCGACAGGACGATCGCGAGCGGGAACGTGCGGGACGGGCCGAGCTGGTTCTGCAGCCCGATCCACGTGATGAGCACCGCCAGCGTCACGGTCGCCGCGACGAGCACGCCCAGCTTGATCTTCAGCGAGCGGAACGAGTCGAGCGGCCGGACGTCGGGCAGGTGCGGGCGGATCGCGTGCGCCCGGTGGACGCCGTTGCGCCCCGGTGCCGGGTTCGTCGGCCCGACCGCGGGCCGGGCCGGGCCCGCGCCGTCGGCAGGGTCGGCGGGGGAGGGGGTCATCCGGCGGGCGGCTCGAACGCGTAGCCGACGCCGTGCACCGTGCGGATGAGGTCGGCGCCGAGCTTGCGGCGCAGCGCCTTGATGTGCGAGTCGACGGTGCGCGTCCCGCTCGCGTCGGCCCAGTCCCACACCTCCGCGAGGAGCCGCTCACGCGTGAGCACGGTCTTGGGCGAGCTCGCCAGCATGACGAGGAGCTCGAACTCGGTGGGCGTGAGGTGGACCTCCTCGCCCGCGCGGTAGACGCGGCGCTGGGCCTTGTCGATCGTCACGTCGCCCACCGTCATCGGCGGGTCGGACGGTGCGGTGCTCGCGGCCTGCGTGGCGCGGTCGACCCGGCGCAGGAGCGCCTTGATGCGCGCGACCAGCTCGCGCATCGAGAACGGCTTCGTCATGTAGTCGTCGGCGCCCACGCCGAGGCCGATGAGCATGTCGGTCTCGTCGTCGCGCGCGGTGAGCATGAGGATCGGGACGGGCTGCTCCGCCTGGATGCGCCGGGTCACCTCGAGGCCGTCGATGCCGGGCAGCATGACGTCGAGCACGATGACGTCCGGGCGCAGCCGGGTCGCGGCGTCGACCCCCGAGAGACCGTCGCGCGCGACCTCGACGCGCCAGCCCTCTGCGCTCAGCCGCTGCGCGATCGCGGTCGCGATGGCCGGCTCGTCCTCGACGACGAGCACCGTGGCCGCCTGCTGCGGGGTCCCGCCGGTCAACGGCGCCGTCGTGGGCACGGGCCCGCGGCCCGGGACGGGACCGGCGCCCGCGCCGGTCGGTGATGCGCTCGCTGCCCTCGGATCTGCCATGGCTACAGCGTGGCACACGTCGGTCCAGGTCGGCCGGATTTCGGGACCGCGTGGAAGGCGTGCGTCCCCGGTCGTCGAGGGTCGTCCGCCCAGGCGTCCCGCCCGGTGCGGGCGCTAGCATCGTCGGCACGATGAAGAGCACCTCCCGATATCGGTGGAGCACCTCGTGGTAGGCGACTGGGTCATGGTCGCGCTCGGGGTGCTCCTCACCGCAGGTACCGCCGTCTTCGTGGCCAGCGAGTTCTCCCTGGTCACGATCGACCCCGCCGTCCTCCCCGCCACGGACGACCCCGAGCAGGAGGGCGACGGACGCGGCTCCCCGTCGTCCCGAGCCGCCCCCCGGGCCGACCGCCGCGACCGCAGCGTCCGGGCCGGCCTCAAGCACCTGTCGACCGAGCTCTCGTCGGCGCAGGTGGGCATCACGCTCACGACCATCCTCCTCGGCTACACCGCCCAGCCCGCGCTGCTCTCGCTGTTCGGGGCCGGTCTGCGCGGGACGGCGCTCGGACAGGCGGCGTCCGCGGTGCTCGCCGGGGTCCTCGCCCTCCTCGTCGTGAACCTCGTCTCGATGCTCTTCGGCGAGCTCATCCCCAAGAACTTCGCGCTCAGCGCCCCGTACGCGACCGCACGGCAGGTCGTGCCGGTGCAGCGCCAGTTCACCAAGCTGTTCCGCCCCGTGATCGCGGTGCTGAACGGCTCGGCCAACGCGATCCTGCGCCGGGTCGGCGTCGAGCCGCGCGAGGAGCTGTCCGGGGCACGCTCCGCGTCGGAGCTCGCGGCCCTGGTCCGACGCTCGGCCCAGGAGGGCACGCTCGACGTGTCCGTCGCGACGCTCCTCACCAACTCCATCGAGCTCGACGAGCTCAGCGCGGTCGACGTCATGACGGACCGGATGCGGATGGTCGTCGTCGACCGGGACGCGACCGCCGCGGACGTCGTGGACGCCGCGCGCCGGACCGGGCACTCCCGGTTCCCCGTCATCGGCGAGGACCGGGACGACGTCGTGGGGCTGGTCCACCTGCGCCGCGCCGTCGCGGTCCCGTTCGACCGCCGCGAGGACGTGCCGGCGGCCGCCCTGATGGTCGAGGCGCCCCGGGTCCCCGAGACCGTGCGTCTCGGCCCGCTGCTCGTCGAGCTGCGGGGCTTCGGGCTCCAGATGGCGGTCGTCGTGGACGAGTACGGCGGCACGTCGGGCGTCGTGACGCTCGAGGACGTCGTCGAGGAGCTCGTGGGGGACGTGGCGGACGAGCACGACCCGCGGCGCTCCGGCGCGGCGCGGCGCGCGGACGGTTCGTGGCTCGTGCCCGGCGTGATGCGGCCCGACGAGCTCACCGAGGTGACGGGGCTCCGTGCCCCGGAGGACGGCGCGTACGAGACGCTCGGCGGCCTCGTCATGGCGCGGCTCGGGCGGGTGCCGGAGCCGGGCGACGAGGTCGTCGCGGGCGACGGTCGCGACCGCGTCGTGCTGCGCGTCGAGGCGATGGAGGGGCGGCGGGTCGAGCGGCTCTCGGTCCGCGCGACCCCGGTGGAGGTGGGGTCGTGAGCTCGACCACCGCGCTCCTCGTCGCCGTCCTCCTGCTCGCGGGCAACGCGTTCTTCGTGGGCGCCGAGTTCGCCGTCATCTCCGCGCGCCGCTCGGCGATCGAACCGCTCGCGGCCCAGGGCAACCGGCGCGCGCAGACCGTGCTGTGGGCGATGGAGAACGTGTCCCTCATGCTCGCGTGCGCCCAGCTCGGCGTCACGGTCTGCTCCACGGGTCTCGGCGTCGTCGCGGAGCCGGCGCTCGCGCACCTCATCGAGGACCCGCTGCACGCGCTCGGCGTGAGCACGTCCCTCGCGCACCCGATCGCCTTCGTGGTCGCGCTCGCGATCGTCGTCTACCTGCACGTGGTGCTCGGGGAGATGGTCCCCAAGAACCTCGCGGTCGCGGGCCCCGAGACGGCGGTCATGTGGTTCGGCCCGCCGCTCGTGTGGATCGGGCGCGTGCTGCGGCCGGTCATCGTCGCGCTGAACTGGCTCGCGAACCACGCCGTCCGCGCGACGGGCGTCGAGCCCAAGGACGAGGTCGCCTCCGCGTTCACCGCGCAGGAGGTGCAGTCGATCGTCGTGCACTCCCAGGCGGAGGGCGTGCTGCGGGACGAGCAGGGCCTCCTCTCGGGCGCGATCGAGTTCTCCGAGCGCACCGCGCAGGACGTCATGGTCCCGGTCGCGGACCTCGTCACCGTCACCGAGGGCTGCACGCCGGACGAGGTCGAGCGGCTCGTCGCGAAGACGGGGTTCTCGCGGTTCGCCGTCGCCGACGCCACGGGCGAGCTCGTGGGCTACCTCCACGTCAAGGACGTGCTCTACGCGGACGAGACGACGCGCGGGGCCCCCGTCCCGTCGTGGCGCGTGCGGGCGCTCGCGACCGCCGCGCCGGGGGACGAGGTCGAGGACGCGCTCCGGGCGATGCAGCGTTCGGGCGCGCACCTCGCGCGGGTCGACGCGCCCGAGGGCGGCGGCGCCCTCGGGGTCGTGTTCCTCGAGGACATCCTCGAGGAGCTCGTGGGGGAGGTGCGCGACGCGATGCAGCGTCGTCCGTGACGTGCTCGCGCGGGTCCGTCCCTGGCGCTGAGCAGGGGACTTGGCATCGACGGAGTGCTTCGTTACTGTGCCGTGATTGATCGGTCGTCGGTGGCCCGAGAGCCACCCGGAAGCGTGAGAGGCAGGTGGCGGGTGGAGTCGCAGCAGACCGACGCACCCGCCCTCGAGTCCCGACGGGCACGGCGCGAGGCGGAGCAGGGTACGCGCCGCCGTCGCCCCCAGGCACAGGTCTCCAGCCAGCACCGCTGGGTGCCGCGCATGGCCGTCCTCGGGACGCTCGCGGCCGCGACGATCGCGATGCCGCTGTCCGCCGGGGCGGACGACGCCCTCGGCACCGGCTCGCCCTTCGAGCCGGACACCCGCCCGCTGGGTCCCAGCGCCCTCGACCTCGCGACCGCCGCGTCGACGGCGCCCGCGGTCTCCGCGAACGTCGCCGCCGCCCCGCGCGTCGAGGTGCGGCGCGAGGCGGCGTCCCGCTCCGCCGCACGTGACCCGCTCCCGGGGTGCGACCCCACCGTGCGACCCGCCGGCACGAACGGCAAGCTCGACGAGCACGCGCTGTGCGAGCTCTGGCAGGCCGGCGAGCACCTGCGGCCCGACGCGGCCGTCTCGCTGTCGGCCATGAACGAGGCCTTCCGGGCGACGTTCGGTCGCGACCTGTGCCTCGTCTCCTCGTACCGCACGCTCTCGACGCAGGTCTCGCTCAAGTCCTCGCGCGGCGCGTTCGCCGCACCCCCCGGTTGGTCGATGCACGGCTGGGGCCTCGCGATCGACCTCTGCTCCGTCGAGACCGGCTCGCGCGAGGTCTACGCGTGGATCAACCAGAACGGCGCCACGTACGGCTGGGCCAACCCCGCCTGGGCCAAGCGTGGCGGCAGCGGCGCCTACGAGCCGTGGCACTTCGAGTTCGTCCAGGGCGTCGAAGAGGTCCAGAACTCCTGACGCGCGGCCCGTCGCACGCCGCGGCGGCCCGGGGCGCCGTATCGTCGGAACCGTGGCCGACCTGCTCCTCGCCGCGGTCGTCCTGCGCCGCCCCGAGCACGCGCTCGCCGCGCAGGTGCTGAGCCTCGCGCTCACCGGCCTCGTCCGCGTGGAGCCGACGCCGTCCCCCGGGCCTCCGGCGCTCGTCCTCCTCGACGCGCCGCCCACCTCGGAACGCGAGCACGTCTCCCTGTCCGCGCTGTTCGGCGACGACGTGCGGCCGGTGGCACGCATCGTGCTCGACCCCGCCGACGACGACCTCCGCGGGAGGGTGCGCGAGGCGTCGCGCCGCGTCGTGCAGGGTGCGCGCCGCGACGGATACCTCGAGCCCGGCCAGGCTCGTCGCCTGACGGACAAGGGCGAGGCCGTGCGTGCCGAGCTCGTGGCGCTGGAGGACGCCGTGGAGCGGGAGGTCGCCGACGCCCGGGCGCACGACCACGCGCGCGAGCACGTCTCGTCGGGGATGCTGCCGTGGGCCGTGCTGTTCGGGCACGAGCCCGGGTGGGTTCCGGTCGACCGCCGCACCGTCCGGTTCGACGTCGCCGCGGTGTGCGCCGCGGCCGACGCGCTGCGCTGACGCCCTGCAGGCAGCGTGCGCTCGTCACGCTCGCCCCCGTGCGCCGAGCAGCGACGTCCGGCGGCGGGACCTACGGACCCGCGAGCCGCTCGTTGTGCCCGAAGTCCTGGAGGAACCTCGGCCCCGACGCCGCGAGCTCGGCCTCGAACGTCGCGCGCCACGCGCCGTAGGGCCGGCTCGCCAGGGCGTCGTTGGAGAAGCGGGGGTCGTCCGTGAGCTCCGTGACGCAGAACGCGGGGATCTGCAGGTCCGTCACCGGCCCGGTGCGCTCGCACTCCGCGACGACGAGCGGGTGGTTCGCCCCGCCGAAGACGTCGACGACCCAGCCGTCCGCACCGACCCAGAGCGAGTACCGCGTCTTGACGACGCGTGCGCCGCCGCGACGGATCATCTGCACGCCGACCGCGACGTCGACCTCGCGCTCCGCCTCGTACCGCGTGCCGCCCGCCATCGGCCCCTTCACCGTGAGCGTGCACAGGTCGACGGCGGGCGCGAACCGGTCGAGCAGGCGCACCGGGTCCGTCTCCGTGTCCATCGTCGCGTCGACCGTCGGCACCTTGGCGCGCAGCCGCAGCGCGTAGCCCTCGTCCGCCAGGTAGTAGCTCTGCACGATGAGCGCGGGCGCGTCGCGCAGGTCCTCGGGCAGGTCGCGCACGAGGAACCGCCGCTCGAACTCGAAGTCCCCGTAGCCGCCGTCGGTCATCGCCCCACCGTAGCGGGCCCTACGCCGGGCGTCGTCGTACCCGGGGGACGTCGTACGCGGGGAGCGTCCTCCGCAGGGTCGTGGGACGGCAGTGGGCCCGGAGGCGGCACGAGCCCGGCCGCAGGAAGCGGGCCGGGCTCGTCGGAGCGGTGCAGGGTGCCCTCGATAGGATTCGAACCTACGACCTTCTGCTCCGGAGGCAGACGCTCTATCCACTGAGCTACGAGGGCGAGCGCCGACGGTGTCCGTCGACGCGATGCACGAGACTACCAGCCCGCCCGGGGTGCGTGGACCCCGTTGGCGTCGCGGCCCGTCCGTGGCCCGGGCGCCCTGCGGGCGTCCCCGCGACATGACGCCACCGAGCGTGCTCGTGCCTCGGTAGAATCGCCCGGTGACCCCCGACGAGCTCTCCGAAGCGCTGAGCGCTGCCCTGGCCGCCGCCGTCGCCGACGGCACCCTCGCCCTGGACCCGACCGCGGTCCCCGAGCGCGTCCACGTGGAGCGACCCCGCCAGCGCGAGCACGGCGACTGGGCCACGAACGTCGCGCTCCAGCTCGCCAAGAAGGCGGGCACGACGCCGCGCGCCCTCGCCGAGGATCTCGCGACGCGGCTCGCCGCGACCCCGGGCGTCAAGGCCGTGGACGTCGCCGGCCCGGGCTTCCTCAACATCACGCTCGACGCGGCCGCCGCGGGCGAGCTCGCGCGCACGATCGTCGACGCGGGCCCGGCCTACGGACGCAACGACTCGGAGGCGGGCACGAAGGTCAACCTCGAGTTCGTCTCCGCCAACCCCACCGGCCCGATCCACATCGGCGGCGTCCGCTGGGCCGCCGTCGGCGACTCGCTCGCGCGCGTGCTCGAGGCGAGCGGCGCGGACGTGACGCGCGAGTACTACTTCAACGACCACGGTGCGCAGATCGACCGCTTCGCGCGCTCGCTCCTCGCGCGCGCCCGCGGGCTGGAGGCGCCCGAGGACGGGTACGGCGGCGAGTACATCTCCGAGATCGCCGACGCGGTGATCGCCGACGCGCTCGCCGCGGGCGACCCGGACCCGCGCACGCTGCCCGACGCCGAGGCGCAGGAGGTCTTCCGGTCGCGCGGCGTCGAGCGCATGTTCGGCGAGATCAAGGCGTCGCTGCACGACTTCGGCGTCGACTTCGACGTGTACTTCCACGAGGACTCGCTGCACGAGTCCGGTGCCGTGGAGCGGGCCGTCGAGCGCCTGCGCGCGTCCGGCCACATGTTCGAGCAGGACGGCGCGACGTGGCTGCGCACGACCGACTTCGGCGACGACAAGGACCGCGTCGTCATCAAGTCGGACGGCGACGCTGCGTACATCGCGGGCGACATCGCGTACTACCTCGACAAGCGCGAGCGCGGCTTCGACGAGGCCATCATCATGCTCGGCGCCGACCACCACGGGTACGTGGGCCGCATGATGGCGGTGTGCGCCGCGTTCGGCGACACCCCGGGGAAGAACCTGCAGCTCCTCATCGGGCAGATGGTCAACCTCGTCAAGGACGGCCAGCCCGTGCGCATGTCCAAGCGCGCCGGGACCGTCGTGACGCTCGAGGACCTCGTGGACGCGGTCGGCGTCGACGCCGCGCGCTACTCGCTCGCGCGCTCGTCCGCGGACCAGAACATCGACCTCGACCTCGACCTGCTCGCGCGGGCGACGAACGAGAACCCCGTCTACTACGTGCAGTACGCGCACTCGCGCACGGCGGCCGTGGACCGCAACGCGGCCGACCGCGGCGTCGCGCGCGCCGACGGCTTCGAGCCCGCGCTGCTCGACCACCCGAGCGAGGCCGCGCTCATCGGGCGCCTCACCGAGTTCCCGCGCATCGTGGCCCAGGCCGCCGAGCTGCGCGAGCCGCACCGCGTCGCGCGCTACCTCGAGGCGCTCGCGGGCGACTACCACACGTGGTATCAGCAGAAGTCGCAGCGCGTCCTGCCCTACCCGGACGAGGAGGTCACGGACACGCACCGCACGCGCCTGTGGCTCAACGACGCGGTGCGCCAGGTGCTCGCCAACGGCCTCGGCCTGCTCGGCGTCTCCGCGCCGGAGCGCATGTGAGCACGGGTCTGCCGGGCCACCCCGGCGAGCCGTGGTCGCGGGGCGTGCGCCGTCGGGAGGACGGGTCCGTCGAGGTCGCGGGCGTCGACGTCCACGACCTCGTGGCCGAGCACGGCACGCCCGTCTACGTGCTCGACGAGGCGGACTTCCGGGCCCGCGCGCGCGGGTACCGCACGGCGTTCGAGACGGCGTTCCGCGCCGTCGGGTCCGACGTGGACGTCTACTACGCCGGCAAGGCGCTGCTGACGGTGGCGGTCGCGCGCTGGGCGCGCGAGGAGGGCCTGCGGGTCGACACCGCGAGCGGCGGAGAGCTCGCCGTCGCGCTGCGGGCGGGAGTGCCCGGCGCGGAGATCGGGCTGCACGGCAACAACAAGTCCGACGCCGAGATCGGCCGGGCGCTCGACGAGGGCGTGGGCCGGATCATCGTCGACTCGCTCGTCGAGGTCGAGCGCGTCGCGCGCCTCGCGGGGGAGCGCGGCGTCGTCGCGCCCGTCATGGTGCGCGTGACCACGGGGGTCCACGCGGGCGGGCACGAGTACATCTCGACCGCGCACGAGGACCAGAAGTTCGGCCTGTCGATCGCGGCGCCCCGCGGCACGGAGGGCGGCCCGGCCGGCGACTCCCCGGCCATGGCCGCGCTGCTCGACGTGGTCGTGCGTCCCGAGCTGCACCTGCTCGGGATCCACTCGCACATCGGGTCCCAGATCCTCGACCCGTCGGGGTTCGAGGTCGCGGCGCGCGCGGTGCTGGAGCTGCGGGCGGAGCTCGCCGCACGCACGGGCGTGCTCGTCGACGAGGTCGACATCGGCGGCGGCTACGGGATCGCGTACCTCCCCGGGGAGGTCGCGCTCGACCCGGAGCGCGTCGCGAAGGACGTCGCCGCCGCGGTCGATGCGGCGGCCGCGGAGCTCGGCACCCCGCTGCCGCGGTTCTCGATCGAGCCGGGTCGCGCGATCGTCGGGCCGGCCGGCCTCACGCTCTACACCGTGGGCACGGTCAAGCCCGTGACGCTCGACGACGGCCGCGTGCGCACGTACGTCTCGGTCGACGGCGGCATGAGCGACAACATCCGCCCGGCGCTCTACGAGGCGCAGTACCACGCGGAGGTCGTCGGCCGGGCGTCGGACGCGGAGCCCGTGCTCGCGCGCGTGGTCGGCAAGCACTGCGAGAGCGGCGACATCGTCGTCCACGAGGTGCGGCTCCCCGGCGACGTACGCGCGGGCGACCTGCTCGCCGTGCCCGCCACGGGTGCCTACGGCCGCTCGATGGCGTCGAACTACAACATGCTGACGCGCCCGCCCGTCGTCGCGGTGCGCGACGGCGCGAGCCGCGTGCTGGTACGGCGCGAGACCGTCGAGGACCTGCTGGCGCTCGACGAGGGCTGACCGCCGGCACGCCCACGGTCCGGCATCCGACCCGTGGGCACGCCCCGGGCGGGAGCACTCGTCGCCGTATCCTGTGCCTGCGGCTCCCGGGCCGCCCGGGCACGACCCGGGCCGCGCGGCGCCGCACCCGTCCTGACCACCCGAGGAAGGTCCGTCGTGCCGTCTGCCGCCGAGTCCCACCCGCCCCTGCGCGTCGCCCTCCTGGGCTGCGGCGTCGTCGGCACCCAGGTCGCGCGGCTCCTCACGGAGCAGGCCGACGACCTCGCCTCGCGCGTGGGCGCACGCCTCGAGCTCGTCGGGATCGCGGTGCGGGACGCGGCGGCCCCGCGCGACGCCGCGATCGACCGGTCGCTGCTCACCGAGGACGCGGAAGGCCTCGTCGCGCGCGCGGACGTCGTCGTGGAGGTCATGGGCGGCACCGAGCCCGCGCGCGCGCTGCTGCTGCGCGCGATCGAGGCGGGCGCCGCCGTCGTCACGGCGAACAAGGCGCTGCTCGCCGAGGACGGGCCCACGCTCTACAAGGCCGCCGACGCGGCCGGCGTCGACATCTACTTCGAGGCCGCCGTCGCGGGCGCGATCCCCATCGTGCGCCCCGTGCGCGAGTCGCTCGCGGGCGACCACGTGCGCCGCGTCCTCGGCATCGTCAACGGGACGACCAACTACGTCCTCGACCAGATGGCCACCACCGGCATGGGCCTCGAGGAGGCCGTCAAGGAGGCGCAGGACCTCGGGTACGCGGAGGCCGACCCGACGGCGGACGTCGAGGGCTACGACGCCGCGGCCAAGGCCGCGATCCTCGCGAGCCTCGCCTTCCACACGCGCGTCTCGCTGGACGACGTCGCGCGCGAGGGCATCATGTCCGTCACCGCCGCCGACGTCGCGTGGGCCGCGCAGACCGGCCACGTCATCAAGCTGCTCGCGATCGCGGAGCTGCGCGACGGCACGTCGGCGGGCGGGTCCGCCGGAGTGTCCGTGCGCGTGCACCCGGCGCTCGTGCCGACGTCGCACCCGCTCGCGAACGTGCGCGGGTCGTTCAACGCCGTGTTCGTCGAGGCGGAGTCCGCCGGCGAGCTCATGTTCTACGGGCGCGGCGCGGGCGGCGCGCCGACGGCGTCGGCCGTGCTGGGCGACGTCGTCTCGGCCGCGCGCCACCGCGTGCTCGGGGGCAAGGGTCCGCAGGAGTCCACCTACGCGGAGCTCGCCATCCTCCCCGCGAGCGCGGCCGTGACCCGCTACCAGGTGCGGCTCGACGTCGACGACCGCCCGGGCGTGCTCGCGCAGGTCGCGCACGCGCTCGCCGAGCACGGCGTCTCCATCGAGGCGGTCCGCCAGCCCACGGCCCCCGGGGGCGCCGACGCCGAGGGCGGGGTCGCGGAGCTGCTCATCACCACGCACGCCGCGCCCGAGTCGGCGCTCGCGGCCACCGTCGCCGCGGTGGCCGGGCTCGATCCCGTCCGCACGATCACGTCCGTCCTGAGAGTCGAGGGAGCCTGATGGCTCACCGGGAGGCACACCACCAGATGGCACACCACCAGATGGCACACCACCAGATGGCACACCAGTGGCAGGGCATCATCGCCGAGTACCGTGACCGGCTGCCCGAGCACGTGTCCGAGCGGATCGTCACGCTCGGCGAGGGCGGCACGCCGCTCGTCGAGGCCCCGGCGCTCTCCGCGCGCACGGGCGCGCAGGTCTTCGTCAAGGTCGAGGGCATGAACCCCACGGGGTCGTTCAAGGACCGCGGCATGACGGCGGCCATCTCCGCCGCAGCGGGCCGCGGCGCGCGGGCGGTCGTGTGCGCGTCGACGGGCAACACGTCGGCGTCGGCGGCCGCGTACGCGGTGCGCGCCGGGATGACCTGCGCCGTGCTCGTCCCGGACGGCAAGATCGCGATGGGCAAGCTCAGCCAGGCGATCGCGCACGGCGCGCGCCTGCTCCAGGTCGACGGCAACTTCGACGACTGCCTCGTCGCCGCGCGCAAGCTCGCCGACTCCTACCCGGTCGAGCTCGTCAACTCGGTGAACCCCGACCGCATCGAGGGTCAGAAGACCGGCGCGTTCGAGATCGTCGACGCGCTCGGCGACGCGCCCGACATCCACGCGCTGCCCGTCGGCAACGCGGGGAACATCACCGCGTACTGGAAGGGCTTCCGGGAGTACGCCGGCCAGGGCGCCCCCGGCCACGCGGGCGAGGGCCTGCCGGCCGTCGCGACGCACGTGCCGCAGATGTGGGGCTTCCAGGCGGCGGGCGCCGCACCGATCGTCGCCGGGCACCCGATCACCGAGCCGGAGACGATCGCGACCGCGATCCGCATCGGCAACCCCGCCTCGTGGGAGCTCGCCGAGACGGCGCGCGACGACTCGGGCGGCGTCATCGAGTCCGTCACGGACGAGCAGATCCTCGCCGCGCACCGGATCCTGTCGAGCGAGGTCGGCGTGTTCGTCGAGCCCGCATCGGCGGCCGGCGTCGCCGGGATCCTGTCGCGCGCCGAGCGCGGGCTCGTGCCCGCGGGCTCGCGCATCGTCGTCACGGTCACGGGCCACGGGCTCAAGGACCCGCAGTGGGCGCTGCGCACGCTCGACGGCAGCGAGGTGACGCCGACGCGCGTGAGCGCCGACGTCGTGTCCATCGCCGACGCCCTCGGGCTCGACTGATGCAGCTCGGCGCGGACCACGTGCGGGTGCGCGTCCCGGCGACGAGCGCGAACCTCGGCCCCGGCTTCGACGCGCTGGGTCTGGCGCTCGCGCTCCACGACGTGCTCGAGGTGCGGGCGCTCGCGAGCGACGACGTCGTCGTCGAGGTGGAGGGAGAGGGCGCCGGCGAGGTCCCGGGCGACGAGTCGCACCTCGTGGTGCGGGCGCTGCGCGCCGCGCTCGACGCGGCCGGTGCCCCTCGGACCGGGCTGCACCTGTCCTGCGTCAACCGCGTCCCGCACGGGCGGGGCCTCGGCTCGTCGGCGGCCGCCGTCGTGGCGGGCGTCGTGGCGGCACGGGCGCTCGTCGCGGACCCCTCCGTGCTCGACGACGACGTGGCGCTCGGCCTCGCGACCGCGATCGAAGGGCACCCCGACAACGCGGCGCCCGCGCTCCTGGGCGGCGCGACCGTCGCGTGGGACGCCGGACCCGGTGCCGGGCCCCGCGCCGCGCGGCTGGAGGTGCACCCCGACGTGCGGGCGACCGTGCTCGTGCCCTCGGCGCGCCTCGCGACCAGCCGGGCGCGTGGCGTGCTCCCGGCGCAGGTGCCGCACGCAGACGCCGCCTTCAACGCCGGGCGGGCGGCCCTCCTCGTCGAGGCGCTGACCCGGCGCCCCGACCTGCTGCTCGACGCGACCGACGACCGCCTGCACCAGGGGTACCGGGCCGACGTCATGCCGTCGTCGTTCGAGCTCGTCCAGGCGCTGCGGGCCAGCGGGCTTCCCGCGACCGTGTCGGGGGCCGGCCCGACCGTCCTCGTGCTGTCGACGGCGGACGACCTGGCCGCCGTCGCGCGCGTCACGGACGAGCTCGTCGGGGGGAGCACGGACTGGGCCGTGCACCGCCTCGACGTCGACACGCGCGGCGTCGTCGCCGAACGGCTCTGACCTCGGGCGGGCCGGTGCTAGGATGGGTCAAGCCTTCGGTCACGCTCTCGCATCAGCAGTCGAGCGTTCTCCAACGCGGAAGTGCCGCGAAAGAGCCGTCCGAGAGAAGGCAATCCAGCCCGCGTCAGCTGACGTCGTCGTACCACTGACGCGTGACACCTGCGCACCGGCCGTCACGGCCGGGCGTCGACCACCCGCGGCCCGCCCTCTGAGAGGCGGGCGCAAACGAGGGGGAAGGGTCCTTCGTGACAGACACCATCGACACCGCCACGAGCAGCGCGACCGGTTCG
Source organism: Cellulosimicrobium protaetiae (assembly GCF_009708005.2). Taxonomy (NCBI): domain Bacteria; kingdom Bacillati; phylum Actinomycetota; class Actinomycetes; order Micrococcales; family Promicromonosporaceae; genus Cellulosimicrobium; species Cellulosimicrobium protaetiae. The sequence continues at coordinate 1,919,096 of NZ_CP052757.1, forward strand.
GCCGCTGCCGGCGGGAACGCCCGGAGCGGCGCGCTCTCCACGCTGCGCCTCCCGGAGCTGCAGGCCCTCGCCTCGCAGCTCGGGGTCAAGGGCACGTCCAAGATGCGCAAGGGCGATCTTGTGGACGTCATCCGCGCCCGCACCGGCGAGCAGAGCGCCTCGGAGCGCCCCGCCGCGCCGCGGCGCGACACGGACGGGGCGAACGCCGCGGGCCGTGAGACCACCGAGGCGCCCGCCGCCTCCGGGCGCGGCCGCAGCCGCCGCGCCGAGCGGCCCGCCGCGAGCCCGGTGAGCACCACCGACACCACGCCGGCGACGCGACAGGACGCGCCGTCGGCCGCGAGCCGCGAGGAGCGCACCGCCGCTCCCGTGCTCGACCTGCCCGTGCGTGCCGACGAGCAGCGCGCGGAGCGCCGCGACGGCCGTCGCGACTCTCGGTCCGAGGCCGCGGCCGCGGTCGCGGAGGCGCTCGGCGAGCAGGGCGTGCGCACGCGCGACACGTCCAACGAGTCCGCCGACGAGCGCGCCGCGCGCGCCGCGGCGGCGGTCGGCCTCGTGACGGGCGAGCGCGGCTCGCGCCGCTCGGGCCGTGGCGCCGGCGCCCCCCGGAACGGCGAGGGCGACGGCGACGCGTCGCGCGCCGACCGCCAGCGCGACCAGTCCGGTGGCGAGCGCCAGCGCGACCAGTCCGGTGGCGAGCGCCAGCGCGACCAGCAGGGTGGACAGCAGTCGGGTCAGCAGTCCGGCCAGCAGTCCCGTGGCGAGCGTCAGGGCGACCGCCGTGACGACCGCCAGCTGCTGGACGACGAGCGCGGCGGCCGTCGCCGCCGGGGTCGTGACCGCGGCCGCGAGCGTGACCGCAAGCGCGGCCGCAACCGCCAGGGACCGGACCTCGCGGGCCTCGACGACATCGAGGTCAACGAGGACGACGTCCTGCTCCCCGTCGCCGGCATCCTCGACATCCTCGACAACTACGCGTTCGTGCGCACCAGCGGGTACCTGCCGGGCCAGAACGACGTCTACGTCTCGCTCGGCCAGGTGAAGAAGGCCGGCCTGCGCCGCGGCGACGCGGTCACGGGCGCCGTGCGCCAGCCGCGCGAGGGCGAGAACCAGGGGAACACGGCGCGCCAGAAGTTCAACGCGCTCGTCCGCCTGGACACGGTCAACGGGATGTCGCCCGACGAGGCGCGCCAGCGTCCGGAGTTCACCAAGCTCACGCCGCTGTACCCGCAGGACCGCCTGCGCCTGGAGAACACCGAGGCGACGCGCCTGACGCCGCGCGTGATCGACATCGTCGCGCCGATCGGCAAGGGCCAGCGCGGCCTCATCGTCGCTCCGCCCAAGGCCGGCAAGACGATCATCATGCAGCAGATCGCCAACGCGATCACGGCCAACAACCCCGAGGTCCACCTCATGGTGGTGCTCGTGGACGAGCGGCCCGAAGAGGTCACGGACATGGAGCGGACGGTGAAGGGCGAGGTCATCGCCTCGACGTTCGACCGCCCCGCGTCCGACCACACGATCGTCGCCGAGCTCGCGATCGAGCGCGCGAAGCGCCTGGTCGAGCTCGGCCAGGACGTCGTCGTGCTCCTCGACTCGCTCACCCGCCTGTCGCGCGCGTACAACCTCGCGGCCCCGGCCTCGGGCCGCATCCTGTCCGGTGGTGTGGACGCGTCCGCGCTCTACCCGCCCAAGCGGTTCTTCGGCGCGGCCCGCAACATCGAGAACGGCGGCTCGCTGACGATCCTCGCCTCGGCGCTCGTCGAGACGGGCTCCAAGATGGACGAGGTCATCTTCGAGGAGTTCAAGGGCACGGGGAACATGGAGCTCCGCCTGTCGCGCAACCTCGCGGACAAGCGCATCTTCCCGGCCGTGGACGTCAACGCGTCCGGCACGCGCCGCGAGGAGATCCTCCTGTCGCAGGACGAGCTGAAGATCGTCTACAAGCTCCGTCGTGTCATGGGCGCCCTCGACCAGCAGCAGGCGATCGAGCTGCTGCTCGGCCAGCTCAAGAAGACGCAGACGAACGTCGAGTTCCTGCTCCACGTCCAGAAGACGACCCCCGGTGGTCTCGCGGACGACGACAACGTCGGCCGCACGATCTGACGGTCGTCCGGCAGGAGCTGACGGCGGGCTGCCCCGGGACGTTCCCGGGGCGCCCGTGCGTTCTGGCACAATGGTTCGTCGGCCTGCACTCGTCAGGCCGCCTGTCGCCGGTTCACAGGTGCGGTCGCCGCACCTGACCCGGAGACGTCACCCCAAGGAGAAACCGTGAAGTCTGACATCCATCCCGAGTACGTCCTCACCGAGGTCACGTGCACCTGCGGGAACACGTTCGTGACGCGCAGCACCGAGGCGTCGGGCAAGATCAGCGCCGACGTGTGCAGCGCCTGCCACCCGTTCTACACGGGCAAGCAGAAGATCCTCGACACCGGTGGTCGCGTGGCCCGCTTCCAGGCGCGCTACGCCAAGAAGGACGCCGCCAAGTAGCGACACCGCAGCGCCGGTGGTCCGAGCCCGACAACCTCTCCAGGGGCAGTCGGTGCGCTCGGACCACCGGCGCTGTCGCTTTGCCCGAGCGATCCCCCCGATCCTCGCGCGGTCGCCGCCCGGGCCCGGCGACCACGACCCGCCCGCCACCGAGGAGCCGTCCGTGACCGAGTCGTTCGCCGCCGTCGAGCCGCTGCTGGCCGAGCACGCCGACATCGAGACCCAGCTCGCCGACCCCGCCGTCCACGCCGACGCCGGCCGCGCGCGCACGCTCGGGAGGCGCTACGCCGAGCTCAACCAGGTCGTGGGCGCGTACCGCGCGTGGCGCGAGGCGAGCGACGACGCCGAGGCCGCCGCCGAGCTCGCGGCGCTCGGGGGCGAGGACGGCGACGCGTTCGCCGCGGAGCTCCCGGGCCTGCGCGCCGCCGAGGAGGAGACGCGCGAGCGCCTGCGCCGCGTGCTCGTGCCGCGCGACCCCGACGACGGGCGCGACGTCATCCTCGAGATCAAGGCGGGCGAGGGCGGCGAGGAGTCGGCGCTGTTCGCGGGCGACCTGCTGCGCATGTACCTGCGGTACGCGGAGCGCCGGGGCTGGAAGACCGAGGTCCTCGAGTCGACCGACTCCGACCTCGGCGGCTACAAGGACGTCCAGGTCGCGGTCAAGGCGCGCAGCACACCGTCCGACCCGGCCGACGGCGTCTGGGCGAACCTCAAGTACGAGGGCGGCGTGCACCGCGTCCAGCGCGTCCCCGTGACCGAGTCGCAGGGGCGGATCCACACGTCCGCGGCGGGTGTCCTCGTGTTCCCCGAGGTCGAGGACGCGGGCGAGGTCGAGATCGACCCGAACGACCTGCGCATCGACGTCTACCGCTCGTCGGGACCGGGCGGGCAGTCCGTCAACACGACCGACTCGGCCGTGCGCGTCACGCACCTGCCCACCGGCATCGTCGTGTCGATGCAGAACGAGAAGTCCCAGCTCCAGAACCGCGAGCAGGCGATGCGCGTCCTGCGCGCGCGGCTGCTCGCCGCCCAGCAGGAGGCCGCGGCCGCGGAGGCGGCGGACCTGCGACGCTCCCAGGTCCGCACCGTCGACCGCTCCGAGCGCATCCGCACGTACAACTTCCCCGAGAACCGGATCGCGGACCACCGCACGGGCTACAAGGCGTACAACCTCGACCAGGTGCTCGACGGCGACCTCGACCCGGTCGTGCGCTCGGCGGTCGAGGCCGACGAGGCGGCCCGGCTCGCCGCCGCGGGCGAGGCCTGACGTGGGCGACGCGCTCACGGCCGACGGCCTGCGCCGCGCCGTCCGCGCCGCGGAGAGCATCCTCACGGAAGCGGGCGTCGGGTCGGCCCGGCACGACGCCGAGGCCCTCGCCGCCTGGTGCCTGGGCCTCCCGCGCCTCGAGTGGTACCGGCTCCCCGCGGGCGACGCGGCGCTCGCGCCCGCGCTGCCGGGCGGGACGACCGACGGCTTCCTCGGGGAGTACGCGGAGGTCGTCGAGCGGCGGCGCACGCGCGAGCCGCTCCAGCGCATCGTCGGGCACACGGTGTTCCGGCACGTGACGGTCGAGGTCGTCGACGACGTGTTCGTGCCCCGGCCCGAGACGGAGACGGTCGCGCAGGTCGCGATCGACGAGGCCGCTCGCCTGCGCGCGGACCCGGCGCGGGCCGACGACCCGCCCCTCGTCGTGGACCTGTGCTGCGGCTCGGGCGTCATCGGGATCAGCGTCGACGTCGAGGTCCCCGGCACGCGGGTCGTCGCGGTGGACCTCTCGCCCGAGGCGGTGCGCGCGACGAGCGCGAACGCCGCCCGCGTGGGGTCGCTCACGCAGCGCACGCTCGTCGGCGACGTGACCGACCCGGCACTGCTCGCCGAGCTCGACGGGACCGTCGACGTCGTCGTGTCCAACCCGCCCTACATCCCGCCGGACGCCGTCCCCGTCGACCCCGAGGTGCGCGACCACGACCCCGACCTCGCGCTCTACGGGCGCGGGACCGACGGCCTCGAGGTGCCGCGCGCCGTCGTGCTCGCCGCGGCGCGCCTGCTGCGGCCCGGTGGCCTCTTCGTCATGGAGCACGCGGAGGTGCAGGCCGCGCAGGTGCGCGAGGCCGCCCGGGCGGCGGGCGCGTTCACCGACGTGCGGACGCTGCCCGACCTCACGGGGCGCGACCGCATGGTCGTCGCCCGGCGTGCCGACGACGGCAGCGTCCCGGGTGCGCCGGTCCCGGCCCGCGACCGTGGAAGGATGGACCCGTGAGCTCCGTCCACCCCGTGACCGACCCGAACACCTGGGGCGCCGGCATCGACGAGGCGGTCAACGCGATCTCCCGCGGTGGCCTCGTCGTGCTGCCCACCGACACCGTCTACGGCATCGGCGCCGACGCCTTCGACGCGGAGGCGGTCTCCGCGCTCCTCGCCGCCAAGGGCCGGGGCCGGCACATGCCGCCGCCCGTGCTCGTGCCGGACGCCCGCACGCTCGACGGCCTCGCCACCGACGTGCCCGACGCCGCGCGCCGTCTCGTCGAGGCGTTCTGGCCCGGCGGCTTCACGATCATCCTGCAGGCGCAGCCGTCCCTCGCGTGGGACCTGGGGGAGACGCACGGGACCGTGGCGCTGCGCATGCCCGACCACCCGGCGGCTCTCGCTCTCCTGCGCCGCACGGGCCCGCTCGCGGTGTCGTCGGCGAACGCGACCGGCCGCCCTGCGGCGCTCGACGTCGACGACGCGCGGGAGCAGCTCGGCGACGCCGTGACCGTCTACCTCGACGGCGGGACGGTGACCGGGGGAGTGGCGTCGACCATCGTGGACGCGACGTCGGGCACGCTGCGCGTCGTGCGCCAGGGCGCGGTCACGCTCGACCGGCTCCGCGAGGTCGCGGACGTCGCCGGCCCGGACGACGCGCCTGCCGACGCGAGGGCCGATGCGCCCGCGGACGCGGTGGCCGACGCGCCCGGTGCGAGCGAGGACCCGGTCGCCGCGATCGCCGACGCACCGACCACGGACGACGCCGGGGAGCCGGAGGCGAACCGCGGGTGAGGGTCTACCTGCTCGTGATGCTCGTCGCCGCCGTGGTGACGTTCCTCGCGACGCCCTTCGCCCGCTGGGTCGCGCTGCGCACCGGCGCGATCACCGCGGTGCGCGACCGCGACGTCCACACGATCCCGACCCCCCGGCTCGGTGGGCTGGCGATGCTGCTCGGCCTCGTGGTCGCGGTGGTCTTCGCGTCCCAGATGCCGTTCCTGGAGGGTGTGTTCGTCGGCGAGGTCTCGGGGCAGCTCGTGGCGGACTCGCGTGCGTGGGGGATCGTCGGTGCGGCCGCGATCGTCTGCCTGCTCGGGGTCGCGGACGACATCTGGGACCTCGACTGGATGACGAAGCTCGCGGGCCAGGTGCTCGCGGCGGGGTTCATGGCGAGCCAGGGCGTCGTGCTGTTCACGCTGCCGCTCGGGTTCGGCGACCAGCAGCTCATCTGGTCCTCGCGGCTCCAGCTCGCCGCGACCATCCTCGTGGTCGTCGTCGCCATGAACGCCGTGAACTTCGTCGACGGGCTGGACGGCCTCGCGGCGGGGCTCGTCGCGATCGGCGGCTCGGCGTTCTTCGTCTACTCCTACGTGCTCACGCAGAAGGCGAGCGCCGACGACTACTCGAGCCTCGCCACGCTCGTGATCGCCGCGCTCGTCGGCATCTGCGTGGGGTTCCTCCCGCACAACTTCCATCCCGCGCGCATCTTCATGGGGGACTCGGGCTCGATGGTCCTCGGCCTCGTGATGTCGGCCGCGGCGATCGTCGTGACGGGCCGGATCGACACGACCGCGCTCTCGGGCGCGCAGCAGATCCCCGCGTTCATCCCGATCCTCCTCCCGCTCGCGGTGATCCTTCTGCCGCTGCTCGACATGGGCATGGCGGTCGTGCGCCGCGTCGCGCGCGGGAAGTCCCCGTTCCACCCGGACCGCATGCACCTGCACCACCGGATGCTCGCGATCGGGCACTCGCACCGGCGCGCCGTGCTCATCCTCTACGTCTGGACCGCCGTGTTCGCGTTCGCCGCCGTCGCGCTCGTGCAGTGGCACTGGCACGGTGTCGCCGCGGGCCTCGCGGTCGCCGTCGTGGTCGCGGCGCTGCTCACGCTCGGCCCGCTGCGGACGCGCGGCCGGTTCCTCGACGACGACGCGGCGACCGCGACGTCGCCCGTGCCCGTCACGACCGTCACGACCGTCACCTCCGACGACCGCCCGGGAGAGGCCGTCCCGCCGGCTCCGCCCGCCGTCACGACCCCGCCGAAGGAAGCCCTGAGATGACCACGAGCCAGCCGGAGCCCGCCCAGCCCGAGCCCGCCCAGCCCGAGCCCGTTCAGCCCGAGCCCGTACGGCCGGACGGCGGGCGGGCCGCCGAGCAGACGGTCGGCCCGCACGGGCAGGCCGTGCGCGCGGTGTTCCGGACGGCGCTGCGCGACGTGCTCGTGCTGCTCGGCGCGCTCACCGTCCTCGGGGTCGCGATCGGTGCGCTCGTCGCCGGGCTGCCCGGCGTCTGGGGCGCGCTCCTGGGCGTCGGCGTCGCGCTGCTCTTCTCGGCGACGACGGTCTGGGCGATGCTGCGCACCGTGGACGCGAGCCCGTCGACGACCGCCGCGGTCGTCATGGGGAGCTGGCTCGTCAAGATGGTCGTGCTCATCGTGATCCTCGTGGTCCTGCGCGGCATGGACTTCTACGACCGCTGGGTCTTCGCCGCCGTCCTGCTCGTCGGCGTCATCGGCTCCGCGGTGCTCGACTACCGGGCCGTGAGCAGGGGCCGCATCCCGTACGTCGAGCCCGGCGCGCGCTGACTATCACGGGGGCGGTGACCGGGGCGAGGGACCAGCGGCCCGGAAGGCATGAGCAAAATGTCACAAGCACCGCCAGATCGGCGAGAGCACGCCGATCCATACGTTAGGCTACTGGCGAATCCATGACGGCCAGGTCCGACGGCGTGCCCACCAACGAGTGACGGCTGCCCGGACCGCACGACCATTGGGAGTCCACCCTGTCCACGCTTGCGACCCCCGTGCTCCTCGCTGCTTCCGAGAGCGAAGGTGGCTTCCACGCGCCGTCGATCGCCGACTTCTTCCCGCCGGCCATCCTCTTCGAGGGCACCATCTTCCAGATCGACCGCATCTGGATCATCCGCGTCGTCGCCACGATCGTCCTCCTGGCGATCTTCGTCTTCGCGGCCCGCCGCGCGCGGCTCGTCCCCGGGCGGCTCCAGAACGCGATCGAGATGCTCATCGACTTCGTGCGTGTGCAGATCGTCGAGGAGATCATGGGGAAGGAGACCGCGCGGCGGTTCGTCCCGATGATCGCGACGATCTTCTTCGCCGTGCTGGCGTTCAACATCACGAGCGTCATCCCGTTCCTCAACCTGGCCGGGACCTCGCGCATCGGCCTCCCGATCGTGCTCGCGCTCTGGGTCTTCGTGACCTACTGGGCGGTCGGCATCCGGAAGCACGGCCTCGGCGGCTACCTGAAGAACAACCTCTTCCCGCCCGGGATCCCGTGGCCGATCTACCTCATCGTGACGCCGATCGAGCTTCTGCAGATCCTCATCATCCGGCCGGCCTCGCTCGCCATCCGACTCGCGGCGAACATGATCGCGGGCCACATCATGCTCGTGCTCTGCTTCGCGGCGACGCAGTACTTCGTGTTCGAGGCCGTGCCCGCGATGAAGGCCTTCGGCGCGCTCACCCTCGTCGGCGGTTTCGCGATCACGCTCTTCGAGATCCTGGTCGCCTTCCTGCAGGCCTACATCTTCGCCCTCCTCGCGGCGGTCTACATCAACATGTCGCTCGAGGAGGAGCACTGACCCCCCGGGTCGTGCCCCGCCCCCGCACCACCAGACACACCATCAAGCGCAGTACCCACGCGACGCCCGGTCATCCGGTCGGGCGCCCAACGGAAGGAACGAGCAATCGTGGACGTCACCACTCTCGCTGAGGTCACCGGCAACATCGGCACCGTCGGTTACGGCCTCGCCGCGATCGGCCCGGGCATCGGCCTCGGCATCCTCATCGGCAAGACCATCGAGGGCATCGCGCGTCAGCCCGAGGTCGCCGGCCAGCTTCGCGCCACCATGTTCATCGGTGTCGCGTTCGTCGAGGTGCTCGCGCTGCTCGGTCTCGTCGCCGGCTTCCTCTTCACGGCGTGATGTCGGCGCTGGCGACCGCCGCGCTGTACGTCGCGGCGGAGACGGGCGAGGAGCCGCAGGGCATCGACCTGTTCCTCCCCGCCGGGTACGACATCCTCTGGTCGTCCGTCATCATGATCGTCATCGCGGTCGTCTTCTACAAGGCGATCCTGCCGAAGTTCCAGGCGATCCTCGACGAGCGCACCGCGAAGATCGAGGGCGGTCTCGCCAAGGCCGAGTCCGCCCAGGCCGAGGCCGCGGCCGCGCTGGCGGAGTACCACCAGCAGCTGCAGGAGGCTCGTGCCGAGGCCGCGAAGATCCGCGAGGAGGCGCGTGCCGAGGGCGGCGCCATCGTCGCGGACCTGCGGACCAAGGCGTCCGACGACGCCGCGCGCATCGTCGAGACGGCACACCGCCAGATCGAGGCCGAGCGCCAGCAGGCCGCGGTCTCGCTGCGCAACGACGTCGGTCTGCTCGCGACGGAGCTCGCCTCGAAGATCGTCGGCGAGTCGCTCGCCGACTCGGCGCGCCAGAGCCGCGTCGTCGACCGCTTCCTCGACGAGCTCGAGGCCGCGGGTCCCGCGGCGGCGAGCGCGGCGGGCACGGCATCCGAGGAGCGCTGATGCGCGGAACGAGCGGCGAGTCCCTCACGCAGGCGCGGGACCGGTTCGAGCCGGTCCTGCGCGCGGCCGGCGAGGGCGCGCTGGCGCTGGGCGAGCAGCTCTTCGCGGTCACCGCGGCGTTCGACGAGTCGGCGCCGCTGCGGCGCTCGCTCGCGGACCCGTCGCGGTCCGGGGCGGACAAGGCGGCCCTCGTGTCCGCGGTCCTCGCGTCGGGCTTCGACGAGCGCGTCGTGGACCTCGTGTCCGGCCTGGTCCGGTCACGCTGGTCCCGCGATGGCGACCTCGCGGACGCGACCGAGCGCCTGGGACTGGACGCGGTCCTCGCGTCGGCCGAGGCCCGCGGTGCGCTGGAGAAGGTCGAGGACGAGCTGTTCCGGACCTCGCGCGCGCTCGTCGGGCAGCGCGAGGCGCGGCAGGTCCTCTCCGACGACACGACCGACCCCGGGCGTCGTGCCGCGTTCGTGCACGCGCTGCTCGACGGCAAGGTCGACCGCGTCACCGAGGTGCTCGCGGTCCACGCGACGCGTGCGCTGCGCGGTCGCCGTTTCGTCCCGACGCTGGGGTGGATCGGGGAGGTCGCGGCTGAGCGCCGTCAGCGACTCGTCGCCTCGGTCACGTCGGCCTCGGTGCTGACGCAGGCACAGCTCGACCGGCTCGCGGGACTGCTCGAGCGTGCCTACGGGCGCGCCGTGCAGCTCAACGTGACGGTGGACCACGCCGTGCTCGGCGGGCTCCGCGTGCAGGTGGGTGCCGACGTCGTCGACTCCACCGTGCTGTCCCGGCTCGCGGACGCGCGCCGACGCCTCGTGAGCTGACGAGCCGACCCTTCCGACCGACGACCGTCCTGCCGGCCACCGGCCGCACAACCGACAAACGTTCGACCGCACCCGAACCACGAGGTGCGGCCACGACAGGAGAAGAGCAATGGCTGAGCTGACGATCCGGCCGGAGGAGATCCGGGCCGCTCTGGACAGCTTCGTGAAGTCCTACGAGCCCGAGGGCGCCGTGTCCGAGGAGGTGGGTCGGGTCACCCTGGCCGCCGACGGCATCGCCCAGGTCGAGGGTCTGCCGGGCGCGATGGCCAACGAGCTGCTGCGCTTCGAGGACGGGACCCTGGGTCTCGCCCTCACCCTCGACGTCCGCGAGATCGGTGTCGTCGTCCTCGGCGAGTTCACCGGCATCGAGGAGGGGCAGGAGGTCCGTCGCACGGGCGAGGTCCTCTCGGTCCCCGTCGGCGACGGCTACCTCGGTCGCGTCGTCGACCCGCTGGGCAACCCGATCGACGGACTGGGCGAGGTCGCCACGGAGGGCCGCCGCGCCCTCGAGCTCCAGGCGCCCGGTGTCATGGACCGCAAGTCGGTCCACGAGCCCCTGCAGACCGGTCTCAAGGCGATCGACTCGATGATCCCGATCGGCCGCGGCCAGCGCCAGCTGATCATCGGCGACCGCCAGACGGGCAAGACGGCGATCGCGATCGACACGATCATCAACCAGAAGGCCAACTGGGAGACGGGCGACCCCGAGAAGCAGGTCCGCTGCATCTACGTCGCCATCGGCCAGAAGGGCTCCACGATCGCGTCCGTGCGCGGCGCGCTCGAGGAGGCCGGCGCCCTCGAGTACACGACGATCGTCGCGGCTCCCGCGTCCGACCCGGCGGGCTTCAAGTACCTCGCCCCGTACACGGGCTCGGCCATCGGCCAGCACTGGATGTACGGCGGCAAGCACGTCCTCATCGTGTTCGACGACCTGTCGAAGCAGGCCGAGGCCTACCGTGCCGTGTCGCTCCTGCTGCGCCGCCCGCCGGGCCGCGAGGCGTACCCCGGTGACGTCTTCTACCTGCACTCCCGTCTGCTCGAGCGTTGCGCGAAGCTCTCGGACGAGCTCGGTGCCGGCTCGATGACCGGCCTGCCGGTCATCGAGACCAAGGGGAACGACGTCTCGGCGTACATCCCGACGAACGTCATCTCCATCACCGACGGCCAGATCTTCCTCCAGTCGGACCTGTTCAACGCCGACCAGCGCCCCGCCGTCGACGTCGGCATCTCGGTGTCCCGCGTCGGTGGTGCCGCGCAGGTCAAGGCCATGAAGCAGGTCTCCGGCACGCTGAAGCTCGAGCTCGCGCAGTTCCGCTCGCTCGAGGCGTTCGCGATGTTCGCGTCCGACCTCGACGCGGCCTCGCGCGGCCAGCTGAAGCGCGGCGCGGCGCTCATGGAGCTCCTCAAGCAGGGGCAGTACTCGCCGTACCCGGTCGAGGACCAGGTCGCCTCGATCTGGGCCGGCACCAAGGGCAAGATCGACGACGTCCCGGTCGAGGACGTGCGCCGCTTCGAGTCCGAGCTGCTCGACCACCTGCGTCGCAACACGGACGTCCTGTCGACGATCGCCGAGACCGGCAAGCTGTCGGACGAGACCGAGGCCCAGCTCTCCTCGGCGGTCGACGCGTTCCGCTCCGGCTTCCTCACGGGTGACGGCACGCCGCTCGTCGGTGGGGACACCGAGGACGAGGCCGAGACGGAGATCGAGCAGGAGCAGATCGTCCGGCAGAAGAGGGCCTGACGATGGCCGGATCCCAGCGCGTCTACAAGCAGCGGATCAAGTCGACGCAGTCGCTCAAGAAGATGTTCCGCGCGCAGGAGCTCATCGCGGCGTCGCGCATCGGCAAGGCGCGCGACCGCACCGCCGCCGCGTCGCCGTACGCCCGGGCGATCACCCGGGCCGTGTCGGCCGTCGCGACGCACACGTCGACGAAGCACCCGCTGACGAGCGAGCGCACGGACACCAACCGCGTCGCGGTGCTCGTCGTGGCCTCCGACCGTGGCATGGCCGGCGCCTACTCGGCGTCGATCATCCGCGAGACGGAGCGCCTCGTCGAGCGTCTCGAGGCCGAGGGCAAGGAGGTCGCGCTCTACGGGGCCGGCCGTCGTGCCATCTCGTACTACACGTTCCGCGGGCGCGAGCTCGCCGGGTCGTGGTCGTACGGGTCGGACGCGCCGAACTCCGAGGTCGCGGGCGAGATCGCGGACGCCCTCCTCGGGGCGTTCCTCGCCCCGGCGGCCGAGGGCGGCGTGAGCGAGCTGCACATCGTGTACACGCAGTTCGTCAACATGGTCACGCAGCGTCCGCGCGTCGTGCGGATGCTCCCGCTCGAGGTCGTCGAGGGCGTCGCCCCGGCGGGCAAGCACGACGTGCTCCCGCTGTACGACTTCGAGCCCTCCCCGGAGGCCGTGCTCGACGAGCTCCTCCCGCGCTACGTGCGCAGCCGGATCTTCAGCTGCCTCCTCGAGGCGGCGGCGTCCGAGCTCGCGGCACGTCAGCGGGCGATGCACACGGCGACGGACAACGCGGAGGACCTCATCCGCAACTACACGCGGCTGGCGAACCAGGCGCGTCAGGCGGACATCACCCAGGAGATCAGCGAGATCGTCTCGGGTGCCGACGCCCTGGCGGCGTCATGACGGGCCGCACGGCCCGCGCGGCCAGCACCATCACCGACATCCTGACCGACACCGCCGGGGACCACTCCGGCACTGCGAAGCGAGGCAAGCAATGACCGCCACCACCGTGGAAGCAGGACGCGGCGCGGCCCCGACTGAGCCCGGAATTGGCCGGGTCGCCCGTGTGATCGGCCCCGTCGTGGACATCGAGTTCCCGGCGGACGCGATCCCCGACATCTACAACGCGCTTACCGTCGAGATCGACCTCTCGTCGCAGGGCGAGGGCGAGAAGTCGTTCACGCTCACGCTCGAGGTCGCCCAGCACCTGGGTGACTCGCTCGTGCGCGCGATCGCCCTCAAGCCGACGGACGGCCTCGTCCGTGGTGCCCAGGTCACCGACACCGGCGCGCCGATCAGCGTGCCCGTCGGCGACGTCACCAAGGGCAAGGTCTTCAACGTCACGGGCGACGTGCTCAACGGGGCTCCCGGCGAGACGGTCGAGATCACCGAGCGCTGGCCCATCCACCGCAAGCCCCCGGCGTTCGACCAGCTCGAGTCGAAGACCACGATGTTCGAGACGGGCATCAAGGTCATCGACCTCCTCACCCCGTACGTCCAGGGTGGGAAGATCGGCCTCTTCGGTGGTGCGGGCGTCGGCAAGACGGTTCTCATCCAGGAGATGATCCAGCGCGTCGCGCAGGACCACGGTGGCGTGTCCGTGTTCGCCGGTGTCGGCGAGCGCACGCGTGAGGGCAACGACCTCATCGTCGAGATGGAGGAGGCCGGCGTCTTCGACAAGACCGCGCTCGTCTTCGGCCAGATGGACGAGCCCCCGGGCACGCGTCTGCGCGTCGCGCTCTCCGCGCTGACCATGGCGGAGTACTTCCGCGACGTGAAGAAGCAGGACGTCCTCCTGTTCATCGACAACATCTTCCGCTTCACGCAGGCGGGCTCCGAGGTGTCGACGCTGCTCGGCCGCATGCCGTCCGCGGTGGGCTACCAGCCGAACCTGGCGGACGAGATGGGTCTGCTCCAGGAGCGCATCACCTCGACGCGTGGTCACTCGATCACGTCGCTCCAGGCGATCTACGTGCCGGCGGACGACTACACCGACCCGGCGCCGGCGACGACGTTCGCGCACCTCGACGCGACGACCGAGCTCTCCCGTGAGATCGCCTCGCGCGGTCTGTACCCCGCGGTGGACCCGCTCGCGTCGACGAGCCGCATCCTCGACCCGCGCTACGTGGGCCAGGAGCACTACGACGTCGCGACGCGCGTGAAGTCGATCCTGCAGCGCAACAAGGAGCTCCAGGACATCATCGCGATCCTCGGTGTCGACGAGCTCTCGGAGGAGGACAAGACGGTCGTCGCGCGTGCGCGCCGCATCCAGCAGTTCCTCTCCCAGAACACCTACATGGCCGAGAAGTTCACGGGCGTCGTCGGCTCGACGGTGCCGCTGAGCGAGACCATCGAGGCGTTCAAGAAGATCGCGGACGGCGAGTTCGACCACGTCGCCGAGCAGGCGTTCTTCAACATCGGTGGCCTCGAGGACCTCGAGCGCAACTGGGCGCGCATCCAGCAGGAGTACGGCGCCTGATCCGACGCACGCGCGGGGCCGGGCCGAGCGGCCCGGCCCCGCGGGCGTCGCACCCGGACCCGGTCCGCGTCATGCGGGCCGGGCGTCGTCCCGGACACCACGCCGGGCATGAACCGCCCATGAAGGAGTTCCCGTGGCACAGCTGAACGTCGACCTCGTGGCGGCGGACCGCAAGATCTGGTCGGGCCGCGCGCAGCGGGTCACGGCCCCTGCGGCGGACGGCGAGATCGGCATCCTCGCGGACCACTCGCCGCTGCTCTCCGTGCTGCGCGAGGGCTCGGTGCGCATCGTCGCCGAGGGCGAGACCCTCGACGTGCACGTCAGCGGAGGGTTCCTCTCCGTCGACTCCAACCAGGTCACGATCGTCGCGGACTCGGTCGAGTCCGTACCGGCCCGCTGACCCTCGCACGACCATGACGCCCCTGGCCTGGATCGCGATCGGACTGCTCCTCCTCGTCCTGCTCGCGATCGGGCTGGGGGCGTGGCGTCTCCGGGCGCTCTCGCACCGCGTCGGCTCGTTCGAGTGCGGCGCGCGACGCGCGGGCACCGCCGGCGCACCCTGGGTCGCGGGCATCGCGCACTACGGCGTCGGTCGCATCGACTGGTGGCGGCTCTGGTCGGTGTCGCTGCGACCTGCCCGGACCTGGTCGCGGTACGACCTCGTCATCGCGGGGCGGGAGCCCTTGCCCGGTGACGCGACCGACACCTACCTCGTCCGCTGCCGCTACCACGGCCAGGACTTCGAGCTCACGATGTCGCGCGCCGCGTACGAGGGGCTCGCCTCCTGGTTGGAGGCGGCACCTCCCGGACGGCGCGACGTCGTCGTCTGAGGCGTCGCCCGTGGGGCGATGCCCTGACCGGACCGCCCACACCACCCGGAGGACCCCCGCCCCATGCGTCTCGTCGTCGCCCGCTGCTCCGCCCGCTACACCGGCCGCCTCGCGGCTCACCTGCCGCTCGCGACGCGCGTGCTCATCGTCAAGGCCGACGGGAGCGTGCTCCTGCACTCCGACGGCGGGTCGTACAAGCCGCTCAACTGGATGAGCCCGCCGTGCTCGCTCGCCGTGCGCGAGCCGTCCGACGAGGCGCGCGAGCGTGGCGTGACCGAGGTGTGGGCCGTGCAGCACGCGAAGAGCGACGACCGCCTCGAGATCGAGCTGCACGAGGTCCAGCACGACAGCTCGCACGAGCTGGGCGTCGACCCGGGCCTCGTCAAGGACGGTGTGGAGGCCCACCTGCAGGAGATGCTCGCCGCGCAGATCGAGCTGCTCGGGTCCGGGCACACGCTCGTGCGCCGTGAGTACCCGACCGCGATCGGCCCGGTGGACATCCTCGCCAAGGACGCGTCCGGAGCGACGGTCGCGGTCGAGATCAAGCGCCGGGGCGACATCGACGGGGTCGAGCAGCTCACCCGCTACCTGGACCTGCTCAACCGCGACCCGCTCCTCGCTCCCGTCCGCGGCGTGTTCGCCGCGCAGGAGATCAAGCCGCAGGCGCGCGTGCTCGCGACGGACCGGGGCATCGGCTGCCTGGTGCTCGACTACGACGCGATGCGCGGCGTCGACGACGTGGACTCCCGCCTCTTCTAATCCCGGCCCCCACCCCGCCGACCAGGCGGTCATGGCCCGTCCCGACCCCTGGACGCGCCACGACCGCCTGCTCGTCTCGCCAGGACAGCCTGCTCGGCAGCGACCGCCGTCTCTTGGTGTTCCGCATGGAGCGCCTCTGTCCCCTGTGCTGGCGACGCGCCGTGGTAATTTTTGAACATGTTCAAAAACGGCGGCGACGCATGAGCGCGACACCGAAGTCCGAGCGGACGCGCGCGCACCTGCGCGACGTGGCGATTCGGATGCTGCGCGACGTCGGGTACGAGCGCACGACGATGCGTGCCGTCGCGGCCGAGGCCGGCGTGAGCACGGGGAACGCGTACTACCACTTCCCGTCCAAGGACGCGCTCGTCCAGGAGCTCTACCTCGAGGTGCAGCACGAGCACGCCGAGCGCGCCGCGTCCGTGCTCGCCGCCGAGGGGCCGCTCACCGACCGGCTGCGCGGGGTGTGGGGCGCATCGGTCGACGCGTTCGCGCCGTTCCACGCGTTCGGCGGCGAGTTCGTGTCGGTCGCGATCCGCCCGGGCTCGGACGCGAGCCCGTTCTCCGCCGCCTCGGCGGCGTCGCGCGACCTCTCGCGCGACCTCTTCGAGCGGGTCGTCGCCGGGTCGTCGTCGCGGGTCCCCGCCCGGCTGCGTGCCCAGCTCCCGGAGCTGCTGTGGCTCGCCCAGCTCGGCATCACCCTGTTCTGGGTCCATGACACGTCGCCCGGGTTCGCCCGCACGCGCAGGCTCGTCGACGGGGGCGCAGCGCTCGTCGGCAGCCTCGTCCGGCTGTCCCGGCTCCCCGTCGCGCGCGGGGTGGTCGACGACGTGCTACGCCTCGTGCGCGCGGTCCACCCGGGTGCGCCCGGGGCGCCGGAGCCGGCCGTCGCGCCCCGCGAGCGCGCCGACGGGCCGGAGGATCGCGCGTGAGCCCGGCCGGCGCGGCGCTCGTCTCGGGGCTGGTGGTCCTCGGCATGGTCGTGGTCCTGCCGCTCGGCCTGCGTCTCCTCGGGCCCGACGTCGTCCCCGCACCGCGCAGCGCCGCATGGCCCCTCGCAGGGGTCGCCGGAGCGGCGGGCGTCGTCCTCCCGCACGGCACCGCGTCGGTCCTGCTCGCACTCGTCTTCGCGGCGGCGACCGCCGTGCTGGCCGGTGCCGGCGCGCGGCTCGCGGCGCGCACGCTGCGCGAGGTGCGGGCGAGACGTGCCACGCGTGCCGATCGGTCCGCCGTCGCGCGCCTCGCCTCGCGCGCGGCGACCGTGACCGCCCTGGTCATGCCCGCGGTCGGTGCGAGCGCCCTGGTCGCCGAGCGTGCCGGGTGGGGGCTCCTGGGGTTCTCCGGGACGTATCTCGCGCTCACGGTCCCGCACATGCTCTACGCCGGGTTCGGTGCGGCGCTGATCGCGGGCGCGGTCGCGCGCCTCGGCACCGACCGGCTCGCGGTCGCCGGGGCGTGGGGCGTGCCGCTCGGGACGGTGCTCGTGCTCGTCGGCTACTTCGTCGGCGACGTGGCCGAGCTCGTCGGCGCGGGGGTGCTCACGCTCGCCCTGTGGGCGACCGCGGTCGCGACCGTCCGGTCGTTCGCGCGGCCCACCGGCCCCGCGGAGCCGGGCGGCGCGCAGCCGGATGGCCGTCGACCGGGGGACGACCGCCGGGAGCCGGCCGACCGTCGGCTGCCGGACGGTCGCGGGGACACTGCGGTCGCCCGGGTGCTGCTCGGCACGGGCGCGACCCTCGTCGGGCCGTCGATGCTGCTCGCTCTCTGGTGGGCCGCGGGCGAGGCGCTCGGGTTCGCGCACCCGAGCCTCGACGTGATGGCGGCGACGCACGGCGTCGCGAACGCGCTCGGCTTCGTGCTGTGCACGATCCTCGGGCTGCGGATCCTCGCGCGCGGGCCGTCGGCCTCGGACGAGGCGGACGGTGCCGGACGGGGTACGAGTCGTGGGCCCGGGCGGGCCCCGGAGGGGAGCAGGTCATGACGTTCACGTACCCGGAGGTCGGTGCGACCCGCACCGACGACCGTCCTGCGGGGTACCGGTACCTGCAGGTGCGCCGCCGGCTCACGGACCGCCCGCACGGTCCGGAGGACCTCGCGTGGCTGGGGGAGCAGCTGCTCACGTGGCGGGTCCACGCGGCGGCGCGGGTGCGCCTGGACACCGCGGCCCCGGTCGCGGAGCCCGGCGCGCGCGTGACGACCCTGCTCGGCGTCGGGCGCCTGCGCCTGCACGAGCCGTGCGAGGTCGTGTGGGTCGAGCGGTCCGCGCGCCGGGTCGCGTTCGGGTACGGCACCCTGCCCGGGCACGCGTTCGTGGGGGAGGAGCGCTTCGCCGTCGAGCGGGACGACGCGGGTGACCTGTGGTGGAGCATCGACGTGTTCAGCAGGCCCGTGCTGTGGTGGGTGCGTCCGTTCGCGTTCGCGGTGCCGACGTTCCAGCGGCTCTTCGCCCTGCACCTCGGCCGTGGTGCCCGCCGCCTCCTCGCGTCGCGCGAGCGCTGAGGCGCACGGCTACCGCGGGCGGTCCGACGGCGGCCGAGCGCGGTCGTCCCGTGCGCCGCGTCTCGGCTCTCGACCCGCGTGCGTCCACGGCCCGACGGGTTTGCACGCCAGGTGTACGAAGTGCGGCAGGATGGCTCCATGACCGACGCCGCCAGCAGTCCTCGTCCCGCCCAGCAGCCCGGCACCGAGCGAGTCCTCGTGGGCCGCGTCGTCACCCCGACGGGTGTCCTCGACGACGGCGTCGTCGCCGTGGCGGACGGGCGGATCGCGTGGGTCGGCCCCCGGACGGAGGCCGTCGCCGCGGGGTACGCCGACCTGCCGTCGGACGGCGCGGCGACGCTGCTCCCGGGCCTCGTCGACGTGCACGACCACGGCGGCGGCGGGTCGAGCTTCCCCGACGCGACGAGCGTCGACGAGGCGCGCGTCGCCGCACGCGAGCACCTGCGCCACGGCACGACGAGCCTCGTCGCGTCCCTCGTGACCGCCCCGCGCGACGTGCTGCTGGAGCGCACCGGCACCCTCGCCGACCTCGCCGACGAGGGGGAGATCGTCGGCATCCACCTCGAGGGGCCGTTCCTCTCCGAGGTCCGGTGCGGCGCGCAGAACCCGCACGACATGCTCGAGGGAGACCCGGAGCTCGTCCGTGCGATCGCCGCGGCGGCGCGCGGCTACCTGCGCACGATGACGGTCGCGCCCGAGGTGCCGGGCGTCGTCGGCGCCGGGGGAGTGATCGAGACCCTCGTCGAGGTCGGGGCGATCCCGTCGATCGGGCACACCGACGCGAGCACCGAGCAGACGGAGGCGGCGATCGCGTCGGGCGTCGCGGCGCTCGCGGCGGCCGGGCGTCCCGGGGCACGGCTGACCGCCACGCACCTGTTCAACGGCATGCGGCCCCTGCACCACCGCGAGCCGGGTCCGATCGCGGCGTGCCTCGCCGCTGCTGCCCGCGGCGAGCTGGTCGTCGAGCTCGTGGCCGACGGCACGCACCTCGTGCACGGCACCATCCGCAGCGTGGCCGAGCTCGTCGGCGCGCACGTCGGCGGGGACGGCGCGGTCGCCGGGCCGGACGCCGTCGCGCTCGTCACCGACGCGATGGCCGCGGCCGGCATGCCCGACGGCGCGTACGAGCTCGGGCCGATGAGCGTCACGGTCGCGCACGGTGTCGCGCGGCTCACCGAGGGCGGGTCGATCGCGGGCGGCACGTACCACCTGCTCGACGTCGTCCGCGAGACGGTCGAGGCCGGGGTGCCCCTCGTCGACGCGGTGCGCGCCGCCTCCTGGACCCCGGCCGGCGTGATCGGCCTCGACGACCGTGGCGGCCTCGTCGCGGGCCGCCGCGCCGACGTCGTCGTCACGGACGCCGACCTGCGCGTGCGCGAGGTCCTGCGTGCGGGCGACCCGGTCGACCTCACGCTCTGACGCCCCGCGCGCACCCTTCGCGCCGCCGACCGCACCCGCCGAACCCGAGGTCGCTCCTCACCCACCCCGTCCCGTGAGGAGTGATCCCGGGTTCGGCCGGTTGGGGAGCTCGACGAACCCGGGGTTGCGGGCAGCCTGCGTGCTGAACCTGCCGATGTCTCCGGGTTGGGCGTTCGCGGGCGCGGACGTGGGCCGCGGCGTCGTCGCAGGTCGGGCCGTGCGCACCGAACCGGAGAGCGTGTTCTTGCTCCGCGGGCTTGACTCTCGTCATTTGTTCATCCAATACTCGTAACAGCGAAGCGCTTCGACGATGCGTTTCGACGAAGCGCTTCGACGGCCGAGGCGACGGACCGGACCACAGGGGAGTGGTGACGATGGCGACGATGCAGGACGTGGCGCGACGCGCGCAGGTCTCGCTGAGCACGGTCTCCTACGCGCTGTCCGGCACCCGGCCGGTCTCCGACGAGACGCGCCGCCGCATCGAGGACGCCATGGCGGAGCTCGGCTACCAGCCCAACGCGATGGCCCGCGGTCTCGCGTCGCGCCGCAGCCACGTGCTCGCGCTGATCTACCCGGCGATGGAGAAGGGTCTCGGCGGCACGGTCGCCGAGTTCGTCTCGTCCGCCGCGGAGACCGCGCGCGAGAACGGCTACCACCTCGTGCTGTGGCCCTTCCGCACGACCCAGGCCCCGGAGGTCCGCGACCTCGTGCGCCAGGGGATGGCGGACGGCGTCCTGCTCATGGAGGTCGCCCTCGACGACGACCGCGTCGACGTCCTCCACGAGGCCGGCGTGCCGTACACGATGATCGGTCGCACGCGCGACGTGACGGACCGGCCGTCCGTGGACATCGACTTCGAGCGCACGACGGACGACGCGGTCCAGCACCTCGTCGACCTCGGGCACCGGCACGTCGCGTTCGTGAACCACTCGCAGGCGACGGCGGACGACGGCTATGCCCCGACGTTCCGGGCCGAGGAGGGCTTCGAGGTGGCCATGCGCCGCCGCGGGCTCGAACCGGTCTCGCTGCGCGTCGACGAGTCCCCGCGCGCGGGTCGTGACGCCGTCGCGACGCTCCTGGAGCGCGAGCCGCGCCTGACGGCCTTCGTCACCATGAACGAGATCGCGACGTTCGGCGTCGTCGCCGAGCTGCAGCAGCGCGGCGTCGCGATCCCCACCGACATGTCGATCCTGTCGATCGTCACGTCGCCCGGCGTCGGGGAGATGAGCAACCCGCCGCTGACCACGATGCACGCGCCCGGGGCCGAGCTCGGCCGCCTGGGCGTGCAGAAGCTGCTGTCCCTCGTGGACGGCTCCCGTCCGAGCACGCCGAACGTGCTCATCCCGTGCGTCCTCGAACCCGGCAGCAGCGTCGCCCCCGCGGCCGGCCGGTCCCCGGACGACGACGACCGCGAGCCCGAGGCTCGCTGAACCGACCGGCCGGGCGACGCCCCGGTCACGCTCCGGCTCCAGCGCCGGAACTCGATGAGGAGGACACGCACATGCTGCGATCCCGGAAGATCTCGCTCGTCGCTGCCGTGGCAGCGCTCCCACTCGCCCTGGCGGCGTGCGGGGGCACCGGCGGCAGTGGCGGGTCCGACGACCAGACCCTGACGATCTGGCACTACGAGAACGAGGACTCCGCCATGGGCCAGGCGTGGGCCGAGGCGATCAAGATCTTCGAGGAGGAGAACCCGGACGTCGACGTCGTCGTCGAGAAGCAGACGTTCGAGCAGATCCAGAAGAACGCCAAGATCGTCCTCACCGGCGACGACGTGCCCGACGTCATGGAGTACAACAAGGGCAACGCGACGGCCGGCCAGCTCGCGGCGCAGGGCCTGCTGACCCCGCTCACCGACGCGGCGACCGAGCGCGGCTGGGACGAGAAGCTCAGCGGCTCGCTCCAGACCACCGCGACCTACGACGACCAGGGCCTCATGGGCTCGGGCGAGTGGTACGGCGTCCCGAACTACGGCGAGTTCGTGCAGGTCTACTACAACAAGGACATGTTCGCCCAGTACGGGCTCGAGGTGCCGACGACGCTCGAGGAGCTCGAGACCGTCATGCAGGCGTTCAAGGACCAGGGCGTGACCCCGCTGGCCGAGGCCGGCGCCGAGTACCCGATGGGCCAGCTCTGGTACGAGCTCGTGCTCGCGAACTCCGAGCGCGACTTCGTCGACCAGTACCAGCTCTTCGACGGTGACCCGGACTTCCACGGCCCCGAGATGACGCAGGCGACCGAGCAGCTCGACTCGTGGATCAAGGACGGCTACGTCGCGTCCGACTCCGCGGCGCTGACCGCCGAGGACATGGGCGTGTCGTTCATCAACGGCACCTACCCGATGATGGTCTCCGGCTCGTGGTGGTTCGGCCGCATCGTCGAGGAGATGGACGCCGACTGGGGCCAGTTCAACTTCCCCGGCAACACGCTCCAGGTCGGCTCGTCCGGCAACCTCTGGGTCGTCCCGGCGAACGCGGACTCGCCCGACCTCGCCGAGGAGTTCATCGACATCACGCTGCGCCCCGAGGTGCAGAACATCCTCGCGGAGAAGGGCGGCCTGCCCGTCGCCGGTGACGCGTCCGTCATCACGGACGAGCGCACGCAGCAGCTCACCGAGAACTTCCAGGCGATCCTCGACGACGACGGCCTCGCGTTCTACCCCGACTGGCCCGTGCCCGGCTACTACGACGTGATCGTCAGCGAGCTCCAGTCGCTCATCAACCAGTCGAAGTCGCCGACCGAGGTGCTCGACGGCCTCGAGTCCGCGTACGTGGACGGCAAGGCGGACCTGCTCGACAGCTGAGCGGACGCACGCGCCCGGCCGGTCGGGGCCGATCCCAGGATCGCCCCGGCCGGCCCGGGCCCCCACCCGAGGACCTCCCGCGAAAGAGACCGTCATGACCACCCGCACCGACACCGTGCCCGAGGCCGGGCCCGGCCCCGCGCGCGAGGCGTCGCGCGCGACCGCGGCACCCCGCCGCCGTCGCCGGCCCGCCTGGCTCCCGTACCTGCCCTACCTCCTGCCCGGCGCGGTGGCGTTCGTCGTCGTGATCGGCTACCCGTTCGTGATGAACGTCTACTACAGCCTGTTCAAGTGGCGCGGCGGCATGGCGCCGATGCGCTGGTACGGGCTGGGCAACTACGCCGACCTCATGAACGACTCGGCGTTCTGGACCTCGTTCCAGAACTCGATCGCGATGATCCTCGCGATGGTCGTCGCGCCGACCCTCATCGGCCTCGTCCTCGCGGCCGTGCTGTTCGACTACCTCGGCCGCCGGTTCGGCCCGCGCGTCGCGGCGTTCCTGCGCGCGACGTACTACCTGCCGCAGATCCTGCCCGTCGCCGTCGCCGGCGTGCTGTGGAACTGGATCCTCAACGCCCAGACCGGCGCGCTCAACGTGATCCTGCGCGGGATCGGCATCGAGAACCCGCCCAACTGGCTCGGTGACACGACGACCGCGCTGCCGAGCGTCATGCTCGTGCTCATCTGGGTGCAGATCGGCTACCCCGTCGTCATCTTCATGTCCGCGCTCCAGCGCGTGGACCCCGAGCTGTACGAGGCGGCCGAGCTCGACGGCGCGGGCTGGTGGCGCCGCTTCCGGGCCATCACGATCCCGCAGATCCGCCCGGAGACGTTCGTGGTCACGCTCACGTGCACGGTCGCCGCGCTCAAGGTGTTCGGCCCCATCTACGTGCTCACGCGCGGCGGGCCCGAGAGCTCGACGCTCGTCCCGAGCTACTACTCGTACCTCAACTTCTTCGACAAGTCGAAGGTCGGCTACGGCGCCGCGGTGGCGACCGTGCTGACCCTCGTCATCATCGTCGTCGCCGTCGTGATCCTCGCGCTGCAGAGCCGCGCCGAGCGTCGTGAGCAGGAGGGCCGCTGATGTCCACCGTCACCACCACCCCGACCGCGGGCGGCACGCCCGCGGAGCCCGCGCCGTCGTCCGGTTCCCGCCGCCCTCTGCGGGCCACGCGCCAGGACGAGCGCTACCGCCGCGGCGTCGGTCGCTGGTTCGTGCTCGCCGCGGCGATCCTCGTCGCCCTGCTCATGCTGTCGCCGTTCGTCATCATGGTGCTCAACGCGTTCAAGTCGCCGGCCGAGTACTCCCAGGACGGTCCGCTGAGCATCCCGAAGGAGCTCTACCTCGAGGGCGTGCAGAACTTCTGGACGCGGACGAACTTCCCGCAGAAGCTCTGGAACTCCGTCTTCATCTCGGCACTCGTCGCCGTGTTCGGCACGCTCCTGTCGCTGCTCAGCGCCTACGCGATCGGCGTCGGCCGCATCAAGGGTCGCCTGTGGATCGTCACGCTCTTCCTCGTGGCCAACATGCTGCCGCAGGAGGCGCTCATCTACCCGCTGTTCGACATGGCGCAGAAGGTGGGCCTGTCGAACTCGCAGTGGTCGATCATCATCATCTTCACGGTCATCCAGGCGGCGTTCGGCACGTACCTGCTCGCGTCCGTGCTCGGCACGTTCCCGCCCGCGCTGCTCGAGGCCGCCCAGCTCGACGGCGCCGGCCGCTGGCGCATCCTGTGGCAGGTCGTGTACCCGATCGTCAAGCCTACGCTCGGCGTCCTCATGATCTTCTTCTTCATCTGGACGTGGAACGAGTTCTTCATCCCGCTGGTCATGCTGACGACCAACGACACCCAGACGATCCCCATCGCCCTCGCGTCGCTCCAGGGCGACCGGATGATGGACGCCCCGACGACGAACGCTGGCGCGCTCGTCTCGCTGATCCCCGCGCTGATCTTCTTCCTCATCTTCCAGCGCACGCTCACCCGGGGCGTCACGGCCGGCGCCGTGAAGTGACGCCTCCCGCGTGACGCCGTGCCGCACACCGTGCCTGCCCCGGGGCAGGCCGCGAGGCGGCCACCGAGACTCCTGAACGCACCGACGAAGGAAGCACCACCCATGAAGTTCACCGACGGGTACTGGCAGGTCCGACCGGGGATGCACCCGCTCTACGCGGTCGAGGTCGACGACGTCCGCGCGGACGAGGCGGCCGGCACGCTCACCGTGTACGCGCCGACGGCGAAGATCCGCGGTCGCGGCGACACGCTCAACCGCCCGATGCTCACGACGACGTACTCCTCGCCCGCGCCCGGCGTGATCCGCGTGCGCGTCGAGCACCACCAGGGCGCGGTGCGCCGCGGCCCGGCGTTCCAGGTGACCGGCGAGCCCGGGTTCCGGCCCGAGGTCGAGGTCCACGACGACGTCGCGGTCCTGCGGTCCAAGGACCTCGCCGTGCGCGTGCACCGGGGCGACCGGTGGCGCGTCGACTTCGAGGCGGACGGCGAGGTGCTGACGTCCTCGCTGCCCAAGTCGGTCGGGCACGTCACGGCCGACGACGGCCGCGCGTGGACGCACGAGCAGCTCGCGCTCGAGCCGGGCGAGCTCGTCTACGGGCTGGGGGAGCGGTTCGGCCCGTTCGTCAAGAACGGCCAGGTCGTCGACATCTGGAACGAGGACGGCGGCACGTCGAGCGAGCAGGCGTACAAGTCCGTCCCGCTCTACCTGACGACCAAGGGCTACGGCGTGTTCGTCGAGCACCCGGAGAAGGTCTCGTTCGAGGTCGCGTCCGAGGTGAACACGCGCGTCCAGTTCTCCGTCGAGGGCCAGGCGCTCGAGTACCTGGTCATCCAGGGACCGACGCCCAAGGACGTGCTGCGCCGGTACACCGCGCTGACCGGCCGCCCGGCGCGCGTGCCCGCGTGGTCGTTCGGGCTGTGGCTCACGACGTCGTTCACGACGAGCTACGACGAGCAGACGGTGAACGGGTTCATCGACGGCATGGCCGAGCGCGACCTGCCGCTGTCGGTGTTCCACTTCGACTGCTTCTGGATGCGCGAGTACCAGTGGGTCGACTTCGAGTGGGACCCGCGCACGTTCCCCGACCCCGAGGGCATGCTGCGCCGCCTGCACGACCGCGGGCTCAAGGTGTGCCTCTGGATCAACCCGTACGTCGCGCAGCGCTCGCCGCTCTTCGCGGAGGCCGCGGAGCAGGGCTTCCTCGTCAAGCGCGAGGACGGGTCCGTGTGGCAGTGGGACCTGTGGCAGGCGGGCATGGCGCTGGTGGACTTCACCAACCCCGACGCGACCGCGTGGTACGTGGGCAAGCTCGAGGGCCTGCTCGACCAGGGCGTCGACTGCTTCAAGACCGACTTCGGCGAGCGGATCCCGGTCGACGGCATCGCGTGGCACGACGGCTCGGACCCGCGCAAGATGCACAACTACTACGCCCAGCTCTACAACGAGGCGGTCTTCCGCCTGCTGGAGCGCAAGCGCGGCGAGGGCGACGCGGTGCTGTTCGCGCGGTCCGCGACGGCAGGCGGCCAGCAGTTCCCCGTGCACTGGGGCGGGGACTGCGACTCGACGTACGCGTCGATGGCCGAGTCGCTGCGCGGCGGCCTCTCGATGTCGATGTCCGGCTTCGGCTACTGGAGCCACGACATGGGCGGCTTCGAGGGCACGCCCGACCCGGGAGTGTTCAAGCGCTGGACGGCGTTCGGCCTGCTGTCGTCGCACTCGCGCCTCCACGGCTCGGGCTCGGTCCGTGTGCCGTGGGCGTTCGACGACGAGGCCGTCGACGTCACGCGCAAGTTCACGCACCTCAAGCTGTCGCTCATGCCCTACCTCGGCCGCGTGGCCGAGGAGGCGCACACCGACGGCGTGCCGATGATGCGCCCGCTCGCGCTCGAGCTGCCGCACGACCGTGCGGGGTTCACCGCGGACACGCAGTACCTGCTGGGCGACGCGCTGCTCGTCGCGCCGGTCTTCCGTGCCGACGGCCGCGTCGAGTACTACGTGCCCGAGGGCACCTGGACGCGCCTCGTCCAACCCGACGACGGCCCCGCCCTGAGCGAGACCGTGACGGGTCCGCGCTGGGTCACCGAGACCCACGGGTTCAGCTCGCTCCCGGTGCTCGTGCGCCCGGGCACCGTCCTCCCGGTGGGCGCCCGCACCGACCGTCCCGACTACGACTGGGCCGACGGCGTCACGCTGCACGCGTTCGAGCTGCCCGAGGGGTACGACGAGCTCGTGGTCGTCCCGCCGGCGGACGGCGCGCCGGGGGCGACGTTCCGCGTGCGCCGGTCGGGCACGACGCTCACGGTCTCGTCCGACGACGCCGTGGCCGCCTGGTCCGTGCGGGCCGGCTCCGCGACGGCGGAGGCCCACGGCGCGACGAGCGTGACGATCGACCTCGGCTGAGGACGTATCCTGGGCGAGCACGCTATGGAAGCGCTCCCATGGCATGCTCGCCCAGGTACTCGTCGCACGCGCCGAGCACCCCACCGACCACCCGTCGCGGACCGCGTCGTCCGACGACCGAGCAGCGAGGACCCCCGTGACCACCGACACCACCGCCCCCGACACCGTCGACACGCAGTCCGTGCCCGCGCCGTCGGGTCGCCGGACGTTCCCGACCGACTTCCTCTGGGGCTCGGCCACCGCGGCGTACCAGATCGAGGGCGCCGCCGCCGAGGGCGGCCGCACGCCGTCCATCTGGGACACGTACTCCCACACGCCGGGCCGCACCCTCAACGGGGACACGGGCGACGTGGCCGACGACCACTACCACCGGTGGCAGGAGGACGTGCGGCACATCGCCGACCTCGGCCTCGGCGCCTACCGGTTCTCGATCTCCTGGTCGCGCGTCCAGCCCGGCGGCACGGGCCCGCTCAACCCCGAGGGCGTCGCGTTCTACTCGCGCCTCGTCGACGCGCTGATCGAGAAGGGCGTCAAGCCCGTCGTCACGCTCTACCACTGGGACCTCCCGCAGGAGCTCGAGGACGCGGGCGGCTGGGCCAACCGAGACACCGCGTACGCGTTCGCCGAGTACGCCCGCCACATGGCGCGTGAGCTCGGCGACCGGATCGACACGTGGACGACGCTCAACGAGCCCTGGTGCTCCGCGTACCTCGGCTACGGCTCCGGGGTGCACGCGCCCGGCCGTACCGAGCCCGCCGCGGCGCTCGCGGCTGTGCACCACCTCAACCTCGCGCACGGGCTCGCCGTCCAGGCGATCCGCGACGAGCTCGGCGAGGACGCGAAGACGTCCGTCACGCTCAACCTCCACGTCATCCGGCCCGACGACCCGACGTCCGCGGGCGACCTGGACGCCGTGCGGAAGATCGACGCCCTCGCCAACCGGGCGTTCCTCGCCCCCATGCTCGACGGCGAGTACCCCGCGGACCTGCTCGCCGACACGGCGCACGTGAGCGACTGGTCGTTCGTGCGCGACGGCGACCTCGACACCGTGCGCCAGCCGCTGTCGATCCTCGGTGTCAACTACTACTCGACCGTGCGCGTGCGCCACTTCTCCGGCGAGGGCGAGCGCTCGGAGAACGACGGGCACGGCGCGTCGAAGCACAGCCCGTGGATCGGCGTCGACGACGTCGAGTTCGTCCAGCAGCCCGGCCCGTACACCGCGATGGGCTGGAACATCGAGCCCGCCGGCATGACCGAGCTGCTCGTCTCCGTGGCGAAGACGTACCCGCACCAGCCGATGATGGTCACCGAGAACGGCGCCGCGTTCGCCGACGAGGTCACGGTCGACGCCGACGGGTCCGCCCGCGTGCACGACGACCGCCGCGTCGCGTACCTCCACGACCACGTCGACGCCGTGGGCGCCGCGATCGACGCCGGTGCCGACGTGCGCGGGTACTTCGCGTGGTCCCTGCTCGACAACTTCGAGTGGGGCTACGGCTACGAGCGCCGCTTCGGGATCATCCGCGTCGACTACGACACGCTCGAGCGCACGTGGAAGGACTCCGCGCACTGGTACCGCCGCCTCGCGACCTCGAACGAGCTCCCGACGGTCGACGAGACCGCCTGAGCCGTCCTGCCTCGACAGGCCCGCCCGGTACCCCCGGGCGGGCCTTCGTGCGCTCGTCGGGTGTGCGTCCGCGGGGTGGGGCTCGCGGGGGCTCCGCGGGTGGGGCTCCGTGGGGGCTCCGCCGGTGGAGCTCCGCGGCGTGCGTCCGCGGGTGGGGCTCCGCGGGCGGGGTCGCGGGTCTACCATCCGGCCGCTCGTGCCTCGCGGCCTCCCGCCAGACCCGCCACGACCCGCGACCCCGCCCGCTCCGCCCCACCCCGCTCGTCCGTCGTCTCGCCACGCGAGGTAGAACCGTGGTCCGCCGAAGTAGAACGGTGGTCGCGCGAGGTAGAACCGTGGTCCGGCGAAGTAGAACCGTGGTTGCGCGGGGTAGAACCGTGGTTGGCCGAGAGGGTGCCCGGCTCCGCGTCGGGTGCGGCGCTGTTCGTCGTCACGCTCGTCCTCTCGAGGGCGGGCGTGACGTTCGTCGCAAGGTTCTGCGCGCCGGGCGCGACACGCCGAAGGAACGCGACACGCCGACGAGTTGGGTGTTCGTCGTGTCCGGATTGGGCCGGTTCGCCGGGCGTCGGCGCGGAGCCGCACGACGGCGGAGGCGGCCTCACGAGGCGGCCTCACCGGGTCTCACAGGGTGTGGACCGACGTCGTCCCCACCCTGTGGACGATGCCTCGCCGTCCGCGAGAGGACGCCGTTCGTGGTGCCTCCGGGCGGTGGACGACGGGCTGTGGACGAGTCCTCCGGAAGGGGTGTCAGAGGGTGGTGGGACCATGGATCCATGGCTCCTAGCACACCCCGATGGGTGAAGTTCGACCACGACATCTAGTGCGGTGGCGCGGTGTCGACCACTAGGTATAGTGGTTGCACACCCAGGGGGCCGGAGGCCTTCTGGCGAATCACACAGACGTAGTTCCACCGGTGTCCTTCGAGGTCAGAGACGTTTCTCCCTCCCCGAGGACCGTCCCGGGCAGAGCGCGAGAGACGAGGAGTCACCCCATGAGCGTCACGGTCTACAGCAAGCCGGCTTGCGTTCAGTGCGACGCGACGTACCGCGCTCTCGACAAGAAGGGCGTCGAGTACACCGTCGTGGACATCAGCCAGGACGCCGAGGCGCTCGAGCTCGTCCGCGGGCTCGGCTACCTGCAGGCGCCCGTGGTGGTCGCCGGGGACGAGCACTGGTCCGGGTTCCGTCCCGACCAGATCAACGCCCTCGCGCAGAAGGTCTCGCCGGTCGTCGCCTGACCGGCCTCCCGGGGCGCCGTGAGGCGCCCCGACCACGTACGGAAGCAGGCGGAGCAGGGCAGGACGGAGGTGCGTCCCCGTGGGGTCGCTCGTGTACTTCTCCAGCGTCAGCGAGAACACGCACCGGTTCGTCCAGCGGCTCGACCTGCCGGCCCTCGGCATGGACGTGCAGCGCATCCCGCTGCGTCCGACCGAGGGCTTCCTGCGCGTCGAGGAGCCGTACGTGCTCATGGTCCCGACCTACGGGGGCGGCAACGAGGGCGGTGCCGTCCCGCGCCAGGTCGTGAAGTTCCTCAACGACGTGCACAACCGGTCGTTGATCCGCGGCGTCATCGCGGCGGGCAACACCAACTTCGGCGAGGCGTACTGCATCGCCGGTGACATCATCTCCGCGAAGTGCCAGGTGCCCTACCTGTACGCCTTCGAACTCCTGGGAACAGCCGAGGACGCCGCGCGCGTCCGCGACGGATTGGGACGATTTTGGCAACGACAGTCACGGATTCCGGCGTGAGCGTGGCAGGCGGTGGCACGGTCACCGAGGTGCCGCTGGCGAGCACCCAGCTCGACTTCCACGCGCTCAACGCGATGCTGAACCTCTACGGCCCGAACGGCGAGATCCAGTTCGACAAGGACCGCGAGGCCGCGCGCGCGTACTTCCTGCAGCACGTCAACCAGAACACGGTGTTCTTCCACGACCTGCAGGAGAAGCTCGACTACCTCGTCGAGAACAAGTACTACGACCCGGCCGTGCTGGCGAAGTACGACCGCGCGTTCGTCAAGTCGCTGTTCGAGTTCGCGTACGCCAAGAAGTTCCGCTTCGAGACGTTCCTCGGCGCGTTCAAGTACTACACGTCGTACACGCTCAAGACGTTCGACGGGAAGCGGTACCTGGAGCGCTTCGAGGACCGCGTGTGCATGGTCGCGCTCGGCCTCGCGGACGGGAACGAGCAGGCCGCGCTCGACATCGTCGAGGAGGTCATCTCGGGCCGCTTCCAGCCCGCGACCCCGACGTTCCTCAACGTCGGCAAGGCGCAGCGCGGCGAGCCCGTGTCATGCTTCCTGCTGCGCATCGAGGACAACATGGAGTCCATCGCGCGCGGCATCAACTCCGCGCTGCAGCTCTCCAAGCGCGGCGGCGGCGTCGCCCTGCTCCTGTCGAACATCCGCGAGCACGGCGCGCCGATCAAGCACATCGAGAACCAGTCGTCGGGCGTCATCCCCGTGATGAAGCTGCTCGAGGACTCGTTCTCCTACGCGAACCAGCTCGGCGCGCGCCAGGGTGCCGGCGCCGTGTACCTGCACGCGCACCACCCGGACATCCTGCGGTTCCTCGACACCAAGCGCGAGAACGCGGACGAGAAGATCCGCATCAAGACGCTCTCGCTGGGCGTCGTGATCCCGGACATCACGTTCGAGCTCGCCAAGAAGAACGAGGACATGTACCTCTTCTCGCCGTACGACGTCGAGCGCGTCTACGGCAAGCCGTTCGCCGACATCTCGGTCACCGAGAAGTACGACGAGATGGTCGACGACTCGCGCATCCGCAAGACGAAGATCAAGGCGCGCGACTTCTTCCAGACCATCGCCGAGCTCCAGTTCGAGTCGGGCTACCCGTACATCATGTTCGAGGACACGGTGAACAAGGCGAACCCGATCAAGGGCCGCATCACCCACTCGAACCTGTGCTCGGAGATCCTGCAGGTCTCGACGCCGTCGACGTTCAACGAGGACCTCTCGTACGACCACGTCGGCCGCGACATCTCCTGCAACCTCGGCTCGCTGAACATCGCCAAGACGATGGACTCGCCGGACTTCGCCAAGACGATCGACACCGCGATCCGCGCGCTCACCGCGGTCTCGGACCAGACGAGCATCGAGTCGGTCCCGTCGATCAAGCGGGCGAACGAGGCGGGCCACGCGATCGGCCTCGGCCAGATGAACCTTCACGGCTACCTCGCGCGCGAGCGGATCCACTACGGGTCCACCGAGGGCGTCGACTTCACGAACATCTACTTCTACACGGTCGCCTACCACGCGATCGCGGCGTCGAACCGCCTCGCGATCGAGCGCGGGCGCGCGTTCGGCGGCTTCGAGGACTCGAAGTACGCGTCGGGGGAGTACTTCGACAAGTACACCGACCAGGTGTGGGAGCCCGAGACGGAGCGCGTGCGCCAGCTCTTCGCCGACGCCGGCGTGCACGTGCCGACCCAGGACGACTGGAAGGCCCTCAAGGCCTCGGTCATGGAGCACGGGATCTACAACCAGAACCTCCAGGCCGTCCCGCCGACGGGCTCGATCTCCTACATCAACAACTCGACGTCCTCCATCCACCCGGTGCCGTCGAAGATCGAGATCCGCAAGGAGGGCAAGATCGGGCGCGTCTACTACCCGGCGCCCTACCTGACGAACGACAACCTCGAGTACTACGAGGACGCGTACGAGATCGGCTACGAGAAGATCATCGACACGTACGCCGCCGCGACGCAGCACGTCGACCAGGGCCTGAGCCTCACGCTGTTCTTCAAGGACACGGTCACGACGCGCGACGTCAACCGCGCGCAGATCTACGCGTGGCGCAAGGGCATCAAGACGCTCTACTACATCCGCCTCCGCCAGATGGCCCTGGAGGGCACGGAGGTCGAGGGCTGCGTCTCGTGCATGCTCTAGTCTTCGGGTCACCGCCGCGGTGACTCTCCAGGGATGCGGGCGCCGGTCTACCATCCGGCCGCTCGTGCCTCGCGGCCTCCCGCCAGGCCCGCCACGACCGGCGCCCGCATCCCTTCCGGTCCCCGCTCGTCCGTCCGTCACCAGCATGCCTGCCGTGGTGCGCGACGGCGTAGCGTTCGTTTCGTAGCCACCTCCCGGTCGGTCCGGGGTCAGCAGGAGAGAAGAAGGCAGATGTCGCCCACGGGGAAGCTCAAGCTCATCGATCGCGTGAGCGCGATCAACTGGAACCGTCTCGAGGACGAGAAGGACCTCGAGGTGTGGGACCGCCTCGTCGGGAACTTCTGGCTGCCCGAGAAGGTGCCGGTGTCGAACGACATCCAGTCGTGGCACACGCTCACGGCGGAGGAGCAGCAGCTCACGATGCGCGTGTTCACGGGCCTCACGCTGCTCGACACGATCCAGGGCACGGTCGGCGCGGTGTCGCTCATCCCGGACGCGATCACGCCGCACGAGGAGGCGGTGTACACCAACATCGCCTTCATGGAGTCGGTGCACGCCAAGAGCTACTCGTCGATCTTCTCGACGCTGTGCTCGACGCGCGAGATCGACGACGCGTTCCGCTGGTCGGAGGAGAACCCGAACCTCCAGCGCAAGGCCGAGATCGTCATGGAGTACTACAAGGGCGACTCGCCGCTCAAGCGCAAGGTCGCGAGCACGCTGCTCGAGTCGTTCCTCTTCTACTCCGGCTTCTACCTGCCGATGTACTGGTCGTCGCGCGCCAAGCTGACGAACACGGCCGACCTCATCCGCCTCATCATCCGCGACGAGGCCGTGCACGGGTACTACATCGGCTACAAGTTCCAGAAGGGCCTCGAGAAGCTCTCCCCGGAGGAGCGCGACGAGCTCAAGGCGTACACGTTCGAGCTGCTCTTCGAGCTGTACGACAACGAGGTGCAGTACACGGAGGACCTCTACGACGGCGTCGGGCTCACCGAGGACGTCAAGAAGTTCCTGCGGTACAACGCGAACAAGGCGCTCATGAACCTCGGTTACGAGGCGCTCTTCCCCAAGGACGAGACCGACGTCAATCCGGCGATCCTCTCGGCGCTTTCGCCCAACGCCGACGAGAACCACGACTTCTTCTCCGGTTCCGGCTCGTCGTACGTCATCGGCAAGGCCGTGAACACCGAGGACGACGACTGGGACTTCTGAGCCCCACGCACTCCTGACAGACCTCGAACGGCCGTCCCCCCGGGGGCGGCCGTTCGTCGTCGGAGCGTCAGTCCTTCGGGCGGGGCTGCGCGCCCGCGACGGGCGGGTCGGCCGACCACGGGAACGTGATCCAGAGGTCGGTGTCCCTCCACGAGTAGTCCGGCTGGATGATCGTGCGGGGCTTGGTGTAGAGCACCGCGGACCGCGCCTCGGCGCCGTGGGTGCTCAGCATCTCCATGACCAGGGCGAGGGTCCGGCCCGAGTCGGCGACGTCGTCGACCACGAGCACGTGCGCGCCCGGGAGGTCGGACGTGTCCATGAGCGGCGGGAGCACGCGCGGGTCGGTGAGGGTCTGGCCGATGTCGGTGTAGAACTCGACGTTGAGCGTCCCGACGCCCTTGGTCCCGAGCGCGTACGCGACCGCACCGCCGGGCAGGAGCCCGCCGCGCGCGACGGCGACGACGACCTCGGGCCGGAACCCGCTCGCGACGACCTGCTCGGCGAGCTCGCGCGCGGCGACGCCGAACGTCTCCCACGTGAGCACCTCGCGCTCGGGCGGGACGGCGGGGCCCGGCGCTGCGCCGTCGTCGGGCACGGAGGAGACCGGGGGCGTGGAGGCGTCCGTCATGGATCGAGCGTACGTCGCGCGACGCTCACCCCTCGCCCGTCCGGGTCCCGAGCTCCCGGGACCCACGGCCCGCGGTCGCGACGCGCACCCGACGCGACGAGGGCCGCACCCCGTGGGGGTGCGGCCCTCGTCGGGTCAGGCAGGACTCACTGCGCGTCGAGGATGTCCACGACGAAGACGAGCGGCGAGTCGGCCGGGATCGAGCCGCTGCCCTGCGCGCCGTAGCCCAGCTCCGAGGGGATGACGAGCAGCACCTGGCTGCCGACGGTCTGCCCGGCGAGGCCCTGCGTCCAGCCCGGGATCACCTGCTGGAGCGAGAAGCTCGTGGGGGCGCCGCGGTCCCAGGACGAGTCGAAGACCGTGCCGTCGAGCAGCATGCCCGTGTAGTGGGCGGTGACCGTCTGGTCCTCGGTGACGACGGGGCCGTCGCCCTTGATGAGCGTCTGCGCGACGAGCTCGGCCGGGGCCTCGTAGCCCTCGGGGATCTCGATGGTCGGCTTGCCGGTGTCGTCGAGCGTCACGGTCGGCAGGCCCTCGGCGGGCGTGACGGCCTCTCCCTCGGCACGCGAGGGGATGGTCTTCACCTCGGTGACCTCGGCGACGGTCAGGTAGGTGACCGGCTCACCGGTCGTCTGGTCCGTCGTCGGGTTGGCGAACAGGAAGCGGGTACCGACCTTCTTGCCCACGACGACGTCGAGCAGCTGCGGGAAGAGCGAGTCGTCGATGATCAGCTGCTCGGGCGACTCGGTCTCCCACGTCGAGCCGAGCTTGGAGCCGTCCGCGCCGGAGAACGCCGCGGTGTGCATCGTGATCTGCTGACCCTTGGCGATCTCCTCGCCCTCGCCGTCGTTCAGCGAGATGGCCGCAGCGCCCGAGACCTCGAACGGCTGCTCGAACTCGAGGCTGGGCTCGGCACCCGGGTCTCCGGTGACGGTGATGCTCTCGAGCGCCGCGACGTCCTCCGGCGACGACGTCGCGGCGTCGCTCGCGCCGTCGGTCGCGGACGGGCTCGACGACGTCTCGTCGCCGGAGCCGCCGCCCTCCGAGGCGCAGCCGGAGAGGACGAGGGCGGCGCCCAGGGTGAG
Source organism: Cellulosimicrobium protaetiae (assembly GCF_009708005.2). Lineage (NCBI taxonomy): Bacteria > Bacillati > Actinomycetota > Actinomycetes > Micrococcales > Promicromonosporaceae > Cellulosimicrobium > Cellulosimicrobium protaetiae. Next base: position 1,954,579 of record NZ_CP052757.1, read on the forward strand.
CGCGGCGACGCCGCGCAGGGTGCGGTGCTTCACGAGGGGGGTCCTTCGGTCGGTGGGACGGCGCGGGGGCCGTCGGGTCTGGGCCGCACCCGCACGACGGCGGTCGTCGGCGTCCCGGGGCAGGGCCGCCTCGCGTCCGAGGGCCGGGTGCAGCACCGGCGCGGACACTCTAGCGGTCTCGTCTGGACTTCCGCTGAGAGCGGCCCGGTCGTCCCGCGCCGCAGGTCGAGCGCCGACGCGCGGGGGAGAATGGGCGCATGCCGTCCCGTCGACCGTCCCGCAAGCGACCCTGGGGGGCGGAGCCCGCGCCCCTCGACCTGGACCGTGCCCTCGGCGGCGCCCGCCGCGAGTCCGGGGCCGACGGCGAGTGGCAGGTCCGCACGGTGCGCGGCGGGTCCAAGACGTACCTGTGCCCGGGCTGCAACCAGGAGATCCCGCCCGGCACCGGCCACGTCGTGGCGTGGCAGGACGACTCGTTCTTCGGCGCCGAGACGGCGCTCGACCAGCGCCGGCACTGGCACACGTCCTGCTGGCAGGCGCGGGGCCGTCGTCGTCCGCGGTAGCGGCCCGCGGTCGTCGTCGGTGGGAGACGAACTAGGCTCGACCACGATGAGCACCGCACCCGAACCCGCGCCCGTCGGAGCCGACGCACCGGCCGAGCCCACCCCGATCAAGTCGCTGACGGTCCTGCCCGCGCGGCGCGAGGACGTCGAGCTGCACACCGCCGACGGGCTCACGCTCGTCGGCGAGCTCGCGCTCCCCGCCGACCGCGACCCGGTCGCGACCCTCGTCACGCTCCACCCGCTGCCCACGCACGGCGGCTACATGGACTCGCACGTCTACCGGAAGGCGGCGTGGCGCCTGCCCGCGCTGGCCGACCTCGCGGTGCTGCGGTTCAACACGCGCGGGACGTCGTCACCGCGCGGGACGAGCCAGGGGGCGTTCGACGGCGGCGAGGCCGAGCGGTTCGACGTCGCCGCCGCCATCGAGCTCGCCGAGTTCCGCGACCTGCCGCACCGGTGGCTCGTCGGGTGGTCGTTCGGGACCGAGCTCGCGCTCAAGCACGGTGCGGACCCGGCCGTGGAGGGCGCGATCCTGCTCTCGCCGCCGCTGCACCGCGCGACCGACGCCGACCTCGACCGGTGGGACGCCTTCGGCAAGCCGCTCGTCGTGCTCGTCCCCGAGCTCGACGACTACCTGCGTCCCGACGAGGCGCGCCGGCGCTTCGCGCGCGTGCGCAACGCCGAGGTGATCGGCGTCGACGGCGCCAAGCACCTGTGGGTGGGGGAGTCGTCCGTACGTCGGGTGCTCGACGAGATCGTCGGTCACGTCCGCCCGGGATTCCCGCTGCCCTTGCCGACCACGTGGTCCGGAGACGGCGCCGCAGCGGGGACCGCGGAGCGGGACACCGCCGACTCCGACCAGGCGAGCTACGACGCGAGCCGGTCGGACGGCGTCGACGACTGACGGCACCGGGCCCGGTCGACGGGCGTACCGCTCCCTCGGCGGGACGCCCGGGAGCATGGGAGCGTGAGAGCGAGACCCCGGCCGCGACGCGGACCGACGGCGACACGGGACGACCCGAGGAGGACCATGACGACGGCACCGCTCGAGACCTACACGCTGCGCGAGGGGTACGGCACCCCGCTCGTGCTGCTGCACGGCTTCCCGCTGGACCACCGCATGTGGGCCGACGCCGCGGCCGCGCTGCCCGGTGAGCCGACCGTCGTCGCGGTCGACCTCCCCGGGCTCGGCGCCAGCCCGCTGCTGGGCGAGCCGGCGTCGATCGAGGCGTCCGCCGACGCCGCCGCGGCCGCGCTCGCCACCGCGGGGATCACGCGCGCGGTCGTCGCCGGGCTGTCGATGGGTGGCTACGTCGCGCTCGCGCTCGCGGAGCGTCACCCCGACCTCGTCGCCGGCCTCGGGCTCGTGGACACGAAGTCGACGGCCGACACGGAGGACGCGCGCGCGAACCGCCTGCGCATCGCGGACGAGGCGACCCGGTCGCAGACCGTGGACGCCGTCCTCGGGATGCCCGGCGTCATGCTCGGTGAGACGAGCAAGGCGGCGCGCAAGCACCTGACCGCGCGGCTCGAGGAGTGGATCCGCGGGCAGCGGCCCGACGGCGTCGCCTGGTCCCAGCGGGCGATGGCCTCCCGACCCGACCGCACGCACGTCCTCGAGGGCTTCTCGGGACCCGTCGCCGTGGTCGTGGGGGAGGAGGACGCGATCACGCCCGTCCCCGAGGCCGAGCACATGGCGGCCGCCGCGCCCTCGGCGCAGCTCGTCCAGGTCCCAGGTGCCGGTCACATGAGCGCGGTCGAGGAACCTGCGGCGGTCGCGGACGCCCTGGCCGACCTGCTCGCCCGGTCGTCGGTCTGACCTGCCGACCGCTCGCCGGTCTGACCTGTCGCCCGTTCGCCGGCGCCCCCGTGGACCGCGGGCTCAGCGCCCGTCGAGCACGAGCGCGAGCGCGTCGGCGAGGTCGATCGACTCACCGTCCCGGCCGCCCTTGCCCAGCACGAGCGGAGGGTCCGAGGGCTGCACCGTGACGCCCCGCAGGCGCCCGAGGACGCTGCCGGGAACACCCAGCACGTAGAACTCGCCGTCCTCGCCGACGGCGACGCTGCGGTTGCGCCGCAGGTACCAGCCCTTCAGCGGGGTCCGGTAGGTGGCCGTGCCGTCGAACGAGCGCGCCCGCAGAGGCTCGGGGTCGAGGCCCCGCTCACGGGCGCGGACGACGAACTCGGCGAGGAGCTCGCGCGCGGCGGCGCTCTCCTGCGCCCGTCGGCGGTCGAGCTCGCGCTGCTGGTGCTCCGCGGCCTCGGTCCGCTGCCGACGCCAGTCGTCGGCAGCGGACCCGGAGCGGCCCGCGGGGTCCGCGGAGGGCACGGGTCAGGCCGGCGCGGGGGCGTCGGTCTCGGAGTCGGCCGCCTTCGCGGGGCGCCGCTTCGCCGGGGCCTCGACCGACCCGACGTGCTGCACGTCCTCGTCCGGGACGACCGGGAACTCCGCCGTCATGAGCGTGGCCGCACGAGCCTGCTGCGCCGGCGTGCCCGCGGGCACCGCGGCCTTCTTGGCCGGTGCCTTCGCGGACTCGGCCTCGCCGCCGAGGAGCCCGCGCAGCTCGTCGAGGTAGGTGTTGATCGAGTCGTGCTGACGCGTGAGGTCCTCGAGCTGTCGCTGGGCGACGTTGCGCTGCTGCTCGGCCTCCGCCTTCGCGTCGCTCACGGTCTGGTCCGCGAACGCGCGGGCCTCCGCGACGATCTGGTCCGCGTTGCGGCGGGCCGTCGACATGAGGTCCTTGACGTACGCGTCCGACTCCGCGCGGACCTTCTCGGCCTGCTCGAGCGCGAGCGCGACCCGCTTCTCGGCCTCCGAGGCGTGCTCCTCGGCGGTCGTGACGAGCTTCTCCGTCTCGGCCTTGGCAGCAGCGTGGCGCTCTGCGTTCTCGCGCTCCGCCGCCTCGCGACGACGCACGACCTCGAGCTCGGCGTCGGCGAGCGCGGTGCGGGCCTTGTCGCGCAGCTCCTCCATCTCCGACGTCACGGCGTTCGCGGCCTCGGTCGCCTTGCGCTGGGCCTCGTCGACCTGGCGCTGCGCCTCGCGGCGCGCGTTCTCCAGCAGCTCCGCCGACTCGCGCTCGGCGGACTCGCGCTGGGCGGCGGTCTCCGCCGCGACGCGCGCGCGCAGCTCGGCGGCCTCACGCTCGGTCGTGACGCGCAGCTCCGTCGTCTCGCGCTCCACCGTCGCGCGCAGCGTGCCGAGCTCACGCTCGAGCGACGCGCGACGCTCGCTCTCCTCGGTCGCGATCACGCTCTGGATGCGTGCGGCCTCGCGCTCGGCCGATCCGACGAACTCCTCGGCGCGTCGCTGCGCGCTGAGCAGCGTGCCCTCGACCTCCGACGCGCTCGTGGCCCGGATCTCCTCGGACTCGAGGCGAGCGCTGTTGAGGAGCTCGGCGACCTCGTTCTCGGCGCGGGACCGCACCTGGCCCGCCGAGAGCTTGGCGCGCGCCATGATGTCGGCGGCCTGGACGTTGGCCTGGGAGAGGATGTCGGCGGACTGCTCCTCCGCCGAGCGCATGAGCTGCTCGATGCGGGAACCGAGGCCCGCGTACGAGGGGCGGTCCGCCTCGCGGAGCTGGCGCTGCGCGTCGGCGAGCTCGCTCGTCAGCTGCATGGCGCGGGCGTCCGAGGCCTCCACGCGCGACCGCGCGTCCTCGACGGCCTTCTCCAGCTTCGCGAGCTGGGCCTCGACCTGGACGCGGTCGTACCCGCGCATCGTGATGGGGAAGAGCGTGCGCTCGTCGGACACGTCGATGACCTCCGGTGCTGTTCGTCGCGGCCTCCGCCGCCGGGCGGCGTCCCTCCCGAGGAGGGAGGGCGCGGCGGTCGTGCCACGGCCCCGCCGTGCTCCGACCAGGATACGGGGATCGGGCTGTCCTGAATACCCGGATTGGAGCAGGTGAGACGATGGTCGCAGTGCTGCACGACGGAGCGTCGCGCGGTCCCGGACGACACGGTCCGACGGCCCCGGACGCCGCCATCGCCTGCGTCGGGCGGACGCGGTGGGACCGTTGCGCGGGGGGCGCGTGAACGGTTCGTGAGGATCCGCGGACGATCCACCTCGCTCGTTCTACGAGGGCTTTCGCCCCTATTCTGGAACGTCGATCGACGAAGGGAAGCTCGGTGCTCCAACGAATCATCGCCGCCCTCCTGCTCGTGGGAGGGCTCGTCGCCGTCGGCCTCGGCGTCGCGTCCGCCACCGTGTGGCGGGAGAGCGACACGGTCGTGGCGACCACGGCGTACACGGGGGACGGCACGATGCTCGTCACCGCGCCCGGGGTCCTGGACCTCGTGGCCGAGGACGTGACGATCCGTGCCACGGCACCGGGCGAGCAGCAGGTCACGCTCGCGATCGGCCGCGAGGTCGACGTGACCGGGTGGGTCGGCGAGGACGCGCACGGCGTGGTCACCGGGCTCACCGACTGGGACGAGCTCTCGACGCGGGTGGAGGCACCGGCCGCGGAGGAGGCTCCTGCCGAGGGCGAGACCCCTGCTGAGGGCGAGTCGCCCGCGGAAGGGGAGTCGCCGGCCGAGGGCGAGACGCCCGCGGAGGGTGAGATGCCTGCCGAGGGTGAGACGGCCGAGGAGGAGCCCGTCGTCGGGGTCGACCCGGCCGGGTCGGACATGTGGTTCGAGGAGTCGAGCGGTGCGGGCTCGGCGAGCCTGCGCTGGTCGGACCAGCCCGGCCGCTGGCAGCTGCTCGTCGCCGGGGTGGGCGAGGGCGCGGTCGCGCCGACGCTCGAGCTCTCGTGGCCGCGCGAGGTCGAGACCCCCCTCCTGTGGCCCGCCGTGATCGGCGGTGCGGTCCTCATCCTGCTCGGCCTGGGCATCGGCGCTGCCAGCCTGCGGCCCAAGCGCCGTGGCCCCTCCGGGCGTGCCGGTGCGACCGCAGCCACGCCCGCCGTCGTACCGGCCTCCCCGCCCGCGACGCAGCCGGGTGACGGCGGAGCCGCCGAGAAGAACGGCGGCGAGGCGCCCACGGACACCGCGCAGGTGCGCATGCTCACGCGCCGTGAGCTGCGCGAGCGGGAGGAGGCCGACCGGCTCGCCGAGCAGCAGTCGCGCGCGCAGAAGCCACGGCGCGCCTGGCTCACCGGGCAGATCCCGATCGTCGCGCGGGGCGAGCGCAGGCCCAAGACCGCCGCGCAGCCGACCGTCGACGCCGCCGACGGGCACCCCACGACGCAGGACAGCGCGACGACGCGGGCCGACGCGTGGCGCCGGGCCTGGGGGTTCACCCCCACCGGCACCGGCACCGGAACGGCCGAACCGGAGCGCGACACGGACGAGACGAAGGACAGCACCCGATGACCAGCACCGCCCGCGACACGGCCCGCGCCCGCCGCGCCCGCCGTCACCTCGGGGTGGCCGGCGGTCTTGTCGGCGTGCTCCTGCTCGGGGCCTGCGCGGTGCCCCTGCCGACGCCGCAGCCCGACCCCACCCAGGACCCGGCGCCTCCCGTCCTCACCGAGTCCCAGGAGACCGTGGTGCTCGACGCCGTCGCCTCCGCGCTCGCCGCGGCGGGGGAGTCGAACGACCCGGCGCAGCTCGACGGCCGCGTGACCGGACCCGCGCTCGCGATCCGGACGAGCCAGCTCGCCGTCGCAGCCGCGCGCGGCAACGCCGACCTCGTGACGGAGCTCCCGACGGACGTGCAGCAGGTCGTCATCCCGACGACCCAGACCTGGCCCCGCACGTCGTACGCCGTGAGCGTGCAGCCCGAGAGCCTGCAGACGCCCCGGCTGTCGGTCCTCGAGCAGGCCGGCGCGCGCGACGCCTACGAGCTCTGGGCCTGGGTGCGGTTGCTGCCCGGCGTGACCATGCCGAGCTTCGCCGACCCCAGCATCGGGAGCGAGGCCGTCGCCCCCGACGACTCGGACCTGCTCGTCACCCCGACGGACGCCGTCGCGCAGTACGCCGACGTGCTCAACCTCGGTGGTGGTTCCGGCTTCGCGGGCGCCTTCGAGGACGACTCGTTCCGGACGCAGCTCGCGGACCGGGCCCAGGCCTGGACGACGGCTCTCGAACCCGCCGCCGGTCAGTACGCGCTCACCTTCACGCCGAACCCGGACGAGCAGGTGCGCGCCGTGCGCACCGCGGACGGCGGCGCGCTCGTCGTCGGCGCGATGACCTCCCTGGAGTCGATGACGGCGGAGGAGGGTGCGCAGGTCCCGCCGGACCTCGAGACGATCAAGGCGTTGTACGGGACGACCGCACCGACGAACGTGCTCAAGGTCGGGTACGTCGACGTGGTCGCCCTCTACGTGCCGCCCGCCGGGTCGGAGGAGAAGATCCGCGTTCTCGGCAACGAGCACGTGGCGACGTCGGTCGCGAACGCCTGACGCTCCGTAGGATTGCGACCATGAGCGAACCCACGCAGCAGCCCGCGTTCGACGTGCGCGGAGCGGTCGACCTGTCCGCGCTGACCAGGCCGCAGTCCCCGCCGCCGGGGGAGGAGGGCGGTGCGCCCGCCGCGGGCGGGTACGTCGTCGACGTCACGGACGAGACGTTCGGCCAGGTCGTGCAGGACTCGGCCCAGTACCCGGTCGTCGTGCTGCTCTGGATCCCGACCGACCAGGCGAACGCGCAGCTCGGCACCGACCTGGGCGCGCTCGCGGACGAGTACGCGGGCCGCTTCCTCCTCGCCCGGGTCGACGCCCAGGCGTACCCGCAGATCACGGCGGCGTTCCAGGTCCAGGGCGTGCCGACCGTCGTCGCGGTGCTGCAGGGTCAGCCGGTGCCGCTGTTCCAGGGGGCGGCGCCCGCGGAGCAGATCCGCGCGGTGCTCGAGCAGGTGCTCCAGGCCGCCGAGGCCAACGGCGTGACGGGTCGTGCGCCGTCCCAGGGCGGCGACGGCGAGCCGGTGCCCGCCGAGCCCGCCCCGGAGCCCGAGCCCGAGCTCCCGCCGCTGCACCAGGAGGCGTACGACGCGATCGAGCGCGACGACCTCGACGCCGCCGTCGCGGCTTACGAGAAGGCGATCAAGCAGGACCCGAGGGACGCGCTCGCCGTCGCCGGCCTCGCGCAGGTCCGCCTGCTCCAGCGCACGCGCGACGCCGACCTGGGCGCCGTGCGCGACGCCGCGGCGGCCTCGCCGGGCGACGTCGACGCACAGCTCGCGATCGCCGACCTCGACCTGCTCGGCGGCCACGTCGACGACGCTCTCGGGCGCCTCCTCGACCTCCTGCCCGGAGCCGACGCGGACGGCAAGGAGAAGCTCCGTGTCCGCCTCCTCGACTACTTCGAGGTCGTCGGCCCCACCGACCCCCGCGTCGGCAAGGCGCGTCAGCGCCTCGCGATCAGCCTCTACTGACACTCGCTGCTCTCGCGACCCGGGCGGCGCGGACGGGCTGTGGTCGGGTCCGCGTGCGGGGTGTCCCCGGTGCTCGGGCTGCCGCGCCGTCACCTCGGCCTTTCGGCCGCGGTCGGTCAGCGCGGCTCGACGCCCTTCGCATCCGAGGCCGCCCCGCCCGCTCAGCAGGTCCTGCCACCTCGGCAGTGCCCCAGGTCTGCCGAGGTAGAGCAGTGGTTGCGCGAGGTAGAGCCATGTTCGGCGGGGCAGAACGGTGATCCTGCCCGACGACGGTCCGGTCGCCAGCGCGCGGCACCACCACCCACCCCGCCCACCCCAGGTGACCAGACCGCCGTCGGGCAGGAAGCAACCACGGTTCTACTTCAGCCAACCAGGGTTCTATCTCGCGCAACCACGGTTCTACTTCGGCGGACCAGGGTTCTATTTTGGCGACGGGACGAGGTAGAGCGCGCCGAGCGGGGGGAGACGCAGGGCCGCGGAGTGCGCGCGGCCCTTCCACGGGACGGTCTCCGCCTCGACCTCGCCGAGGTTGCCGACGCCGGACCCGCCGTACACCTCGGCGTCGGTGTTGAGCACCTCGCGCCAGGCGCCGCCCGACGGCAGCGCGACGCGATAGCCCTCGTGCGGCGTGCCGGCGAAGTTCACGACGACGGCGACCTCGCTGCCGTCGCGCCCGCGACGCACGTAGGCGAGGACGTTGTGGTCGGCGTCGTCGGCGTCGAGCCACTCGAACCCGGCGGGGTCGTGGTCGAGCTCCCAGAGCGCGGGGGTCGCGCGGTAGAGCGCGTTGAGGTCGCGCACGGCGCGCTGCACGCCCTGCCGGCCGGGGTCGGCCGCGAGGCCGTCCCAGTCGAGCGACCGGCCCTCGTTCCACTCGGAGTGCTGGCCGATCTCGCTGCCCATGAAGAGGAGCTGCTTGCCGGGGTGGGACCACTGGTAGGCGAGGAACGCGCGGACGCCGGCGCGCTTCTGCCAGTCGTCGCCGGGCATCTTGCCGTAGAGCGAGCCCTTGCCGTGCACGACCTCGTCGTGACTGATGGGGAGCACGAACTGCTCGGAGTAGGCGTAGACCATCGAGAAGGTGATCTCGTGGTGGTGGTAGCGCCGGTTGATGGGCTCCTCGGCGACGTAGCGCAGGGAGTCGTTCATCCAGCCCATGTTCCACTTGAGCCCGAACCCGAGCCCCCCGGCCGACGTCGGACGGGTCACGCCCGGCCAGGCCGTCGACTCCTCGGCGATCATCATGACGCCGGGCGTGCGCCGGTAGGCGGTGGCGTTGGCCTCCTGGAGGAACGCGATGGCCTCGAGGTTCTCGCGCCCGCCGTGCACGTTCGGGTGCCACTGGCCGGGGCCGCGCGAGTAGTCGAGGTAGAGCATGGAGGCGACGGCGTCGACGCGCAGCGCGTCGACGTGGAACTCCTCGAGCCAGTACGTCGCGTTGGCGACGAGGAAGTTGCGGACCTCGTTGCGCCCGAAGTCGAAGACGAACGTGCCCCAGTCGGGCTGCTCGCCGCGCAGCGGGTCGGCGTGCTCGTAGCAGGGCGTGCCGTCGAACCGGGCGAGGGCCCACTCGTCGCGCGGGAAGTGCGCGGGGACCCAGTCGACGACGACGCCGACGCCGGCCGCGTGCAGGCGGTCGACGAGGTAGCGGAAGTCGTCGGGGTGGCCGAACCGTGAGGTGGGCGCGTAGTAGCCGGTGACCTGGTAGCCCCACGACCCGCCGAACGGGTGCTCGGCGACGGGCAGGAGCTCGACGTGCGTGAAGCCCTGCTCGACGACGTACGCGGTGAGCTGCTCGGCCAGGTCGCGGTAGGACAGCCCCTGGCGCCACGAGCCGAGGTGCACCTCGTAGACGCTGAGGGGCTGCGTGTGCGGGTCGTGGGCGGCGCGCGCGGCGAGCCAGGCGTCGTCGGTCCACGTGAACTGCGACTCGACGACGATGCTCGCCGTCGCGGGCGGCACCTCCGCCGCCTTGGCGAGCGGGTCGGCCTTCTGCCGCCACGAGCCGTCGGGGCCGAGGATCTCGTACTTGTACCGCGCGCCCGCGCCGACGCCGGGGACGAAGAGCTCCCACACGCCGCTGTCGCCGAGCGAGCGCATCGGGTGGGTCGCTCCCCAGCCGTTGAAGTCGCCGATGACGCGGACCGCGCGCGCGTTGGGTGCCCAGACGGCGAACGCGGTGCCCGTGGTGTCGCCGAGCGCGCTGGGGTAGGTGCGCACGTTCGCGCCGAGCGCGCGCCACAGCTCCTCGTGCCGGCCCTCCCGGACGAGATGGAGGTCCACCTCGCCGAGGGTGGGCAGGAAGCGGTAGGGGTCGTCGGCGGTCGTGGCCTCGTGGCCGTAGCGCGCCCTGACGCGGTAGTCGGGGGCGTGCCGGGTGCCGTCGGCGTCCTGGTGCACCGGGACGACGGCGGCCCACACCCCGTCCTGCTCGTGCGCGGCAGCGTGCTCGCCGTCGGTCGTGACGACGACGACCTCGTCGGCGAGCGGACGCAGGACCCGGACGACGGCGCGCGCGTCGGCGGCGTCGGGCGCCAGGTGGGGGCCGAGCACGGCGTGCGGGTCGAACGTGCGGCCCGCCGCCGCGGCGGCGAGCGCGTCCGGCGGCACGACGACGGGGGGCGGGGTGGTGGAGTCGGCTGGCCCGGTCATGGGGCAACCTTTCCACGTCGGCTCGCCGCGCACCTGACAGGCTCGCCCGGCGATCGCGAGGGGGCGCTCACGACCGCCGGGCGAGCCGGACCGGGGAGTCAGGACGGCAGTGCCCACCGCTGGTTCGCGGTGCCCGTGCAGTCCCAGACCTGGAGCCGTGTCCCGTTCGCCGACGACTGGCCCGTGACGTCGAGGCACTTGTTCGCCTGCGGGTTGCGCAGGGACTGCGTCGCGGCCGAGTACACCCACTGCTGCGCGCCCGACCCGTTGCAGTCCCAGATCTGGACGGGTGTGCCGTTCGCGGTGCCCTGCCCCGCGACGTCGAGGCACTTGTTCGCATTCGGGTTGCGGATCGTGCCGTCGGCGCGTACCTCCCACGTCTGCGCGACGCCCGGTGCGCACGTGTAGAGCTGGACGGCGGTCCCGTTCGCGGTCCCGGACGCGGCGACGTCGACGCACCTGGCGGCGAGCCCGACGATCGCGCCGGTCGCGGGCGTCGGGCCGGGGTTCGGCGTCCCGCCGCCGGAGCCGAGCTGCACCTCGCCCTGGTTGAGCACGCGCGGGTGGAAGTACGCCGCCTGGATCTCGGCGTTCGAGTTGTTCCCGCGCAGCTGCTCCGACCAGACCATGAAGTAGCTCCAGCGCGGCTGGGCCGTGAGGAGCGCGTCGTTCGGGACCTTCCCCATCTCGGCGATCGCGATGGGCTTGCTCCCGGCGATGGACTGGATCTGCTGGTAGTCGGACTGGCTGGGGTGGTTCTTGTACCAGACGTCGAGGCTCACGACGTCGACGTACGAGCTGCCGGGGTAGTAGCTCGACCAGTTCGCGTTCGGGTTGTCCTGCACGTTCCAGACCCAGATGAGGTTGTCGAGGCCCTGCGAGTCGAAGTAGTCCTTCATCTGCTGGTAGATCTTCGCGCCACCGTTGACCCCGGCACGGCCGCCCCACCAGTTCCACGTCTCGTTCATCTCGTGGAACGGCCGCCACAGCACGGGCACGCCCGCGTCCTTGAGCTGGCGCAGGTACGGCACGACCTCGGCCATGCGCGCGCGCCACGTCTGGTTGAGCGCCGTGCCGCCCGTGACGATCTGCTCGAACTGGCCCTGGGTGATCTGCGTCTTGACGCCGCCCTCGAACTCGCACGTCGACGGCCCCGTAGGGGAGCACGCGTGCCACGTGAGCGCGACGAGCGAGCCGTTGACCCACTCCGCCTTCGCCTGGTCGACGACGCGCTGCCGGTTCGCCTGGTCCTGACCGCGGAACATCATGTCGCCGCCCCACAGGCCCGGGTACTGGCCCGTGATGTCGCGGACCTGCTGCGTGTACTGGCCGGGCGCCGAGGCCGGCTCCTTGTTGTGCTGCCCCGAGACGATCGAGGTCCCGGTGATGGACCGCAGGTAGTCGATCACCGCCTGCTTGTCGCGCGCCGGGAAGGCGTGCGCGGCAGGGGCGGTCGGGACGAGCATTGCCACGAGCAGCGCTGCGAGGCCCGCGGCGAGCGCCGCGAGAGCGCGTCGCGGGGTGCTCGGGCGGGCGCCCGTCGTCGCGCCGTGTGCCGGCCCGGATTCGTGGTCGGGCCTGCCGTCGGCTGGGGTGAGGTGTCGCATGCGTCCTCCGCGTCGTTGCGTGAGTGGTGCTTGACGAGCGGCCACGGTAGTACCGCGCGGCGGATTCTGTCCAGCGTTGTCATGAACCGCTTAATGTCTTGCTATCACTAGCATCCGCCGTGGGAGCGATGCCAGTATGACAGCGTTGACACGCAACACCCGGGCGATCTACGGTCGCCGTGCGTCGGGCGCCGACGCGACACACCGACGCGAAGGAGCGGACGATGACCCCACGACGAAAGCGTGCGGCGAGGCCCCGCGCAGGCAGTGCCGATTCCCACCGAGGCCGACCACCTGCCGAGCACCGACCACCCGCCGGACACCGACCGCGCGCCCTCGCGACCGCGATCGTGCTGGCGCTCGCGGGTACGGTCGTCCCGGTCGGTGCCGCCGCAGGCAGCGCGGACGGCAGCCCGACCCGCACCGCCGCCGCCCCGACGAAGGAGGTCCCCGCCGTGAGCGCACCCCTCGGCGCGAGCCGCAACACCTCGTTCGTCGAGCGCGACGGCACACGCCTCGTCCTCGACGGAGAGACGTTCCGTTTCAGCGGGACGAACATCTACTGGCTCGGCCTCGACGAGAACGTCCCGCCCGGCGTCGTCGACTACCCGACGTTCTTCCGCATCCGCGACGCGATCGACACGGCGTCGAACCTCGGCGTGACGGTCGTGCGCTCGCACATGCTCGCCTCGACCGGCACCGAGCTCGCGATCCTGCCCTCGAAGGAGGCTGGGTACAGCGCCGACGCGTTCGCGAGCATCGACTACGCGGTCGCCTACGCCGGCTCGAAGGGCATCCGCCTGGTCCTGCCGCTGACCGACGAGTGGGCGTACTACCACGGCGGGCACCGCGACTTCGGAGCCCCGTACGGTCTGTGCGCGCCGACGACGCCGCTCACGCCGTGCGCGGAGTTCTACTCCGACCCGCGCGTCGTCGCGGACTTCACGGACTACGTGCACCACGTCATGGACCACGTGAACCCGTACACCGGGCTCGCGCTCAAGGACGACCCGACGGTCCTCGCGTGGGAGCTTGGCAACGAGCTCGAGGGCATGACGCCCCAGTGGATCGAGCACGTCGCCACCGAGATCTCCGAGCGCGCGCCGCGCCAGCTCGTCGCGGCGGGCAAGCGGTTCGGCATCGACGACGACACGCTCGCGTCCCCGCTCGTCGACATCGTCGACGTGCACTACTACCCGCCGACGGCGAGCGGTGTCCGCGCGGACGCGGCCCGCATCACCGACGCCGGCAAGGTGTACGTCGCCGGCGAGTACGCGTCGACCGCCGCGACGCCCGAGCTGCTCGAGCCGCTCGCGGCCGAGCCCGACGTCACGGGCATGATGTTCTGGTCCCTCTTCGGGCACGACGACGCGTCCGGCCTCGTGCCGCACGACGACGGCTTCACGCTGCACTATCCGGGCACCGACGACCGCATGCGCGGCAACGTCGCGGCGATCCGGGACTTCTCGGCGGCGCTCGCGGGCGCCCCGGTCCCCGTCGAGGTGGGGCGGCCGCTCGTGACGTCGGTCGGCAGCACCTACGGCTTCCACGAGGTGTCGTGGCGCGGGGCCGCGGGCGCGGCGACGTACCGGGTCGAGCGCGCGGCGGTGTCCGACGGCGTCCCGACCGGGCCGTTCGAGGTCGTCGCCGAGGGCCTCACGGACACGGGCGAGCCGTACCTCGACACGTCCGCGGGCGGCGACGCGGCCTACCGTGTCGTCCCGGTCGGAACGGACGGCGTGGACGGCCCGGCCTCGGAGCCGGTCGTCGTGGCCGCGGGAGAGCAGGTCCTCGTCGACCCGCTCGAGACGCAGCGCCCGCTCGTCGACCACGCCGGGCTGCGCGTCACGCCTGACGGCGACGCCGCGCTCCTCGGCCCGGTCGGTGACGACCCCGCGCACGCGACGTGGGCGCACGACGGCCTCACGGGCGCGGAGCTGCGCGTGCGGGCGGCGACCGCCGCCGACGTCGCGGCGCTCGTCGTGGAGACCAGCACCGACGGCGAGACGTGGGCCGCGGCGAGCACCGCCGTCGGGCCGGACGAGGACGGGCGCTTCCGCGTCGCCGTCTCCGCGGCGCAGGGCGAGCGGTTGCGCGTCACGTGGCCGGCGGGGGCATCGGCACGGCTCGAGCGCGTCACGCTGCGCGGCGCCGCAGACCTGCCCGTCGTCGACGACGCGCTCGACGACCTGGCGGGCGCGAACATCGAGGGGTCGGTCGGCATCGACACCGGCAACCCGGACCTGTTCGGCGGCGACGCCGGGCGGGCCAAGCGCGACGCGCCCGGCGCGGCGTCGCTCGCGTGGGAGGCGGACGGCCTCACGCGCCTCGAGGCGACGGGGTGGTACTGGCCCGACGCCGAGCCGGCCCACCTCGCGTTCGAGGTACGGGTCGACGCCGCGTGGCAGGGCCTCGACGTCACGGTCGCCGGCGCTCCGGGGACCGTGGGCGGAGCGTGGGGTCGCTTCGCGTACACCGCGCCCCTGCCCGCGGGGACCGACGCGGTGCGCGTCGTCTGGCCCGCCGACGCGACGCCGGAGTGGGCGCAGCAGCTCGGCGACGTGCGCCTGTACGGCACGGGCGGGGAGCTCGCCGCTCCGGGCGCGTTCGCAGCCCTCGCGCCCGACGACGGTGCGTCCGCCCTGCGCGGCACCCCGACCCTGCGGTGGGATCCGGCCGCCCAGTCCGCGACCTACCGCGTGACGCTCGCGCGGAGCGACGCGCCCGGCACGCCGCTCGTCTCCGCCGAGGTGCGGGGGACGAGCCTCGCGCCGGCTGTCGAGCTCGACCCCGCGACGTCGTACACGTGGCACGTCGAGGCCGTGAACGGGGCCGGGAGCACGGGCATGACGGGCGGGCCGCGGACCTTCGCGACCGAGGCGCTGCCGACCGAGCCGCTCGTCGTCGAGGACTACGAGGGCTTCGCCGACGACGCCGCGCTCACCGCCGCGCACCGCGCGAACACCGGGGGAGATCCGATCACCCCGACGCTCGTCCTCGGCGCCGACGGCGGCCAGGCCATGCGCCTCGCGACGACGCTCGCGTCGTCGGGCTACGCGGGCGTGACCCGCACGTTCGACGCGCCGCAGTCGTGGTGGGGCTACACGGGCCTCGACCTGTGGCTCGACCGCTCCGGCCTCGGCGCGGGGCAGAACGTCACCGTGCAGGTCGTCGCGGGCGGCCAGTTCTGGGAGACCGTGCTGCCCGACGTCGGCCCGCAGCCCGCGGGGGTCGTGCACGTACCGTTCTCGGACCTCGCGCTCCCGCCGTGGGCGGGCGGCGGCGGTCGCCCGGACCTGCAGTCGGTCACGGAGATCTCGTTCTACCTCGGGGGCGGCGGTCCCGCGGTGCTCGTCGTCGACGACGTGCGGACCGCCGCCGCGGGACCCGGCGTGCCCGTGACCGTCGAGGCGACCTCGCGGTGCCTCGCCGGCAAGGCGTACGTCGCCGTCCGGGCGACGAACGACGGCGACGCGCCCGTCGTCGTGACGCTCGGCACGCCGTACGGGAGCAAGGCCTTCGCGGCCGTCGCGCCGGGGGCCAACGCGTACCAGTCGTTCGCGGTGCGCGCGACGTCGGTGCCCGCCGGGTCCGCGGTCGTCACCGTGGGCTCGGGTGACGCTGCGGTCGAGCTCGACGCCCCGTACGCGGCGCTCGCCTGCGGCTGAGCGGTCGGACCGAGCACCGGCCGACGACGGCCCGCGCGACCCCGGAAGTGCCGCGCGGGCCGTCGTCGTGCCCGCACGTGGTGCTCTGGTCGCGCGGTGACTGGTGCGCGGGGCGCCCGGGTGCTCGGTGCCTTCGGTGCGAGGCGCTCGGGTGCTCGGCGCCCGCCGTAGGGCGCCTATCCTGTCCGCCATGGCGTGGTCGGTCTGGACGACCCTGGCGGCCGCCGGGGTGCTCATCTCGCTCACGCCCGGCGCGGGGGCGGTCAACACGATGGCCAACTCGATCGGCGTCGGGTGGGCGCGCTCCATCTGGGGGATCCTCGGCCAGCAGCTCGCCCTCGTCGCGCACGTGGCGATCGTGGCGGCCGGCGTCGGCGTGCTCGTCGCGGGCTCGCCCGTCCTGTTCGACGTGGTCAGGTACGGCGGCGCCGCCTACCTCGTCTACCTCGGGATCCGCCAGTGGCGGTCGCGCCCGAGCGACGACGACCGCGACGCCGTCCCGCGCGGGCCGGAGTCGCGGTGGTCCATGGTCCGGCGCGGGCTCTTCGTCAACCTCACGAACCCGAAGGCCATCGTCTTCTTCCTCGCGTTCATCCCGCAGTTCGTCCGGCCGGACCGGCCGCTGCTGCCGCAGTACGTCGTGCTCGGGGTGACGGTCGTCGTGATCGACGTGCTCGTCATGTGGTTCTTCTTCGCGACCGCGGCGACGGGGCTGCGGCGACTGACCCGCAGCCCGCGCGGGCAGCGCACCGTCAACCGGCTCTTCGGCGGACTCTTCGTCGGGGTCGGAGTCCTGCTCGCCGCCGTCCACTGAGGACGAGGGAGGTCGGGCTCGACGAGCCGGCACGACGTCGCGGGGGCACGCTGGGTCACTGGAAAGGGGCACTGGGCAGGGTCGCTGGGCAACGTCACCAGGCGTCAGGGTCACCGGCGGAGTGCCCGACGGTGCGAGGGCCGCGGGTGCGGAGCCTGACGGAACGAGAACGCCCCCGCCGCCCGGGCGGGCGGCGGGGGCGTCGTTCGTCGGAGACGACGTGCGGGAAGGTCGGACGCTACCCGCAGGTCGTGGCGTCGTACGGCGCGTCGAGCGTCGTCGTCGCGCCGTCGCCCGCGGTGACGGTGACGGTCGCGGTGCCCGCCGGGACCGCCGTCGTGCGTGACGCGAACGACTGGTACGCGCTCGCGCCCGGAGCGACGGCCGCGACGGTCTTGCTGCCGTACGGCGTGGTGAGGGTGATGCCGACCGGTGCGCCGCCGTCGTTCGTCGCGCGGACCGCGACGTACGCCTTCCCGGCGAGGCAGCGTGCCGAGGCCTCGACCGAGACCGACGGGCCGCCGTCGCGCGACTGCGCGAAGAGCCAGTCGAGGACGACCGGGTTCGAGTAGGTCGGGATCCACGACGAGTGCGGGTACGCCAGCCGGTCCGGTGTGCCCGTCGTGCCGGGCGAGTACGCGGTGTGGAGCACCTCGCTACCGCGGGCTCGCGCGTCGTCCCACAGCGACTGTGCTTGCGCAGCCGCCTTGTCGCGCGGGAGGTTGCCGGCCCACTCGCCACGCGTCACGACGGCGCCCGCGCGCTCGAGACCCTCGAGGGCCGTGAGGGTGAGGCCGTACGGCGCCGTCGGGTCGTCGATCGCGTGGTGCACCCAGACCGGCAGGTCGGTGATCTGCGCCGTGAGGTCGGCCGACTCGCCGCCCGCGACGAGCAGCGCTCCCGCGAACAGGTCGCCGTCCTCGGTGAGCAGCGGCCAGCTCGCGCGCGACCCGCGCGAGAGCCCCGTGAGGTACACGCGGTCGGGGTCGACCGGGTAGCGGTCGACCAGGTCCTCGACCATCCCGACGAGCGCCTCGCGCCCGGAGGGCGTGAGCCAGTCCTGGTCGGGGGCGCGCTGCGGCGACAGGACGAACGCCGGATCGCTCGCCTGGCGCTCGGGCGCGGCGAACGCGACCGAGAGCTGGTTGCCGAGGAGCTGGACGGCGTTGTCGGTGCCGGTCTCGCCCGTGCCGTGGAGCGTGAGCACGAGCGGGTAGAGCGTGTCGTCGTCGGGCGACTCACGGTACGCGTGCGGCGTGAAGAGCCGGTACCGGAACGCGTCGCCCGGTCCGTCCCACGTCCCGGCCTCGTACTCGTCGACGACGGGCGTGTCGACCGCCGACGCCCCGACCGGGCCGTCGGACGCGGGCACGGTCGTCCCGCCGACGCTCACGTCGGCGACCTGCGTCACCGAGTACGCGGCGGCCAGGTCGTAGGTCTGCGTCGTCCCGGAGTAGAACGTCCCGGCCGCGTTGGCGTCGGACGTGTCGAGCTCGAGGACGACCCACTCGCCCGGCGCGGGCTCCTGCCCGGGCGAGCTGGCGCCGTCGGGCCCTGCGGCCGTGAAGGCCCGGACCACGGTGCGCGGGCCGTCCGACGACGTTCCCGGCGTCGGGCCGTCGAGGTCCGCCCGGACGGCGAACGCCGCGGGGTCGAGCTCGCCCGCGGGCAGCGGCGCGGAGTAGCGCACCGCGAGCGCGGCCACCTCGTACCCGTGCGGGTTCACGACGCCGACGACGCGCGCGTCGGTGACCCGGGGCGTCGCGGTGTTGTCGCGCGTCGTGAACCGCGGCAGGCCCGCGGCACCGATGCTGTGCTCGTAGAACGTCGCCATGGCCTGCGGCGTGTTGTAGTTCCACGTCCGCACGCCCCACGGCATGGTGAGCGACCAGTCGGGCTGGGCCGCGATCTCGTCCTGCGTCGGGAAGACGAACGCCTCGCCGACGATCATCGGCTTGCCGTCGCGCTGCGCGATGCGCTGCGCCTGCTCGTAGTGCCTCGGCGCGTAGCCCTCGACGTCGTAGAAGTCGACGGAGAGCACGTCGTAGTAGTCCGCGCCGGGGCTGAAGCTCGACCAGTCGTTGGCGTCGTACTCGGGCAGCCCGCCCTCGAGGCCCTCGTAGCGGTCGAACTTGGCGTCGCCGTCGGCGAAGCCGTAGTCGTCGGGCAGGTCCTGGACGTTCCAGACCCACACGATGTTCGACAGGCCCTTCTCCTGCTCGAGGTAGTCGTGGACCATCCGGTACAGCCCGGCGCTGCCGTCGAGCCCGGGCCGCCCTCCCCACCAGAACACGTGCTGGTTCATCTCGTGGAACGGACGCAGCATGACCGTCACGCCCGCGTCCTCGAGCGGCTGGAGCAGGCGCGCGTACTCGTCCAGGCGCAGCTTCCAGTTCTCGTTGAGCGGCGTCCCGTCCGTGAGCAGCTCGTCCCACTGGTCCTCGTAGAGGAACGAGTAGATCCGGTTGGGGCTCGGGAGCGTCTCGTGCGCCTGGTCGCCGCCCCAGTTGCCCTGCACCTCCTGCGCGACGGTGTACTGCGGGGGCGAGACGTGGAACATGATCTGCACGAGGTTGCCCGCGTCCCACTGGCGGCGGACCTCGTCGATCATGTTCTCGCGGTAGGGGACCGTCTGGCCGGTGAGGAAGTCCGCGCTGTACAGCGCCGGGTAGGCGCCGAACTCGTTCGCGACGCGCTGGTGCAGCACGTCGTTCGCCGCGGGGTTGGCGTACGACTGGTCGTGGTGCATCGCGGAGAGCATCCCGGTGCCGGTGATCGCGTCGAGGTAGTCGACGACGTCGACCGGCGCGGGCAGGTCGGTCACCTCGATCTCGAGGTGCGTGTCGACGTCGACGGCGAACGTCGTGCCCGCGCCGCCGTCCTCGGCAGGGACGAAGAGCCGCACCTGGTGGAGGTCGACGCCGACCGTGCCCTCGGCGCGGAAGTCACCCTTGGGCTCGGGGCGGGTCGCGTCGCGCAGGACCGCCAGGTCGTCGGAGGTCCACGTCGCCTGGACGACGCGCGTGCCGTCGGGCACGACGGCGTGCTCGGCGAGCAGCGTCAGGAGGTTCCCGGCGCCGTCGGTGCGCAGCTCCGTCGCGAGGAACGTCACCTCCGGGACCGGCGGTGCGACGTCGAACAGCAGGTCGATCTCGTCGACCACGATGGTGCCTCCCGTCCCCGGCCCGACCTGGTTGACGTAGAGCGCGAACGAGGCGATCCCGCTCGTACGCAGGGTGCCGGTGCCGGACTTGGGGCGGAAGTCCTCGACCGGGACGCGCACGCGCTGCGGCGCGGTGGACGTCGCGTCGAACCCCGCGACGTCGTTCAGGTGCGCCTCGAACGACGCGCCGTCGGAGAGCTGCAGCAGCACGTCCTGACCGGGCGTGCCGTTCGTGATCCACAGCTCGACCGCCCGCAGGCCGGGCCAGTACCCGTCGACCGCGCGCGAGCGACCCGAGTAGCCGTTGGTGAACGCGTAGTCGAACCGCATCGCGGAACCGAGGTCCTCGCCCTCGGTACCGAACGGCGAGTCGACGAGCGTCGCCGTGTTCGCGCCACCGTTCGTGTTGCGGGAGTACAGCGACGACAGCGCGGCATCGTCCGCGTAGCCGTCGAAGTCGTCGAGGGTCACGACGACGGGCCCGTCATCGGGCGGGTCGGCGGCCGCGGCCTCCGCGGCCGGTCCCGGGGAGGACCACGCGGGCGTCGCCGCGAGCGTGAGCGTCGCGAGGAGCGACAGCGCCGCCGCAGCGGCTGTGGCGCACCGACGTGAGCGTCGTCGGGACATGGAGGACTCCTTCGTCCGGTGGAAGATGCGCTGACCCAGCGGACGCTAGAGCCTGCTCGAGGCATATGTCAACGTTGACATATGCTTCACGCCGGATGAGGGATTCGGCACGAAATACCGACCGGCATCGTTGATTCATCCCTCCTGTCAACGCCGACAAGCATCGCTGCTGCAGTAGAACCCCGGTCGCGCGGAGCAGAACCCTGGTCGCGCGGAGCAGAACCCTGGTCGCGCGAGGTAGAACCCAGGTCGCGCGAAGTAGAACCGTGGTTGCGCGAGGTAGAACCGTGGTCGCGCGAAGTTGAACGTCGTCGTGCCCGACGGCGATCGGTCGCCGGCACTCGTGGGGTCGCCGCCCGAGGTGGTCGAGCCAGCGAAGGGCGGATGGTCGGCCAGAGCGGCGAGGCGCTGGGGCCGACGAAGTCACCCCGACCACCCAGGCGGACCGCGCGCCGTCGGGCACGAAGCGACCAGGGCTCTACCTCGCGCGACCACGGTTCTACCTCGCGCGACCACGGTTGTACCTCGGCAGACCGGGGTTCTACCTCAGGAGACCGGGGTTCTCCTTCGGCGGACGCTGGGCGTTATCGCGGGGGGCGTTCGCCGGAGCCGCGGGGGACGAGGTGGGTGGGGATGCGGACGTGGACCGGTGCGCCCTGCGGGTCGGCGAGCCGCTCGAGGACGCGTCGTGCGGCGGCGCGGCCGATCTCGCGCGTGTCGTAGGCGACCACGCTGAAGCCGAGCGCGTCGGCGAGGTCGAAGTCGTCGAACCCGAGGTACGCCAGGTCGTCCCGGGCGGGGCCGAGCGCGCGGACGAGCGCCGCGCTCGCGCGGTTGTTCCCGGTGACGATCGCGGTCGGGGGGTCGGGCTGGTCGAAGACGTCCAGCACCGCGGCCTCGGTGCTGCGGCCGCCGGCGTCGTCGAGTCGTTCCCACGCGGACGTGTCCGTGACGCCGACCTCGCGCAGCGCCTCCCGGTAGCCGGCGAGGCGTTCGGCGTGCGTGTACAGGTCCGCCGGGCTGCAGACGAACGCGACGCGGCGGTGGCCGATCCGCGTGAGCGCCCGGACCGCCTCCGCGGTGCCCTCCCGGTTGTCGAGGACGACCGAGTCGGCGAGGAGGTTGTGCGCGGGGCGGTCGATCGTCACGACGGGCGTGCCGAGCCGCCGCTCGCTCTCGAGGTAGGACTGGTCCTGGGCGATCGGGACGAGGACGAGCGCGCGGACGCGCTGGGCGAGCAACGTCCCGGCGACACGCTCCTCCTCGGCGGGGTCGTCCTCGGTCGCCGTGAGCACCATCGTCAGACCGTGCTGCGCGAGCTCGCGCTCCATGCCGGCGGCGACCTGGAAGTAGAACGGGTTGGTGAGGTCGCCGAGCACGAACCCGACGGCGGACGAGACCCCGCCGTGGCGGAGGTCGCGCGCGAGGAGGTTGGGGCGGAAGCTCAGGCGCGCGGCGGCCTCCTCGATGCGGCGCCGGGTGTCGGGGGAGACGTTGGTGCTGCCGTCGTAGACCCGGGAGACGGTCTTGGCGCTCACCCCGGCGAGCCGCGCGACGTCGGCCAGAGTGGCTCGTTGCTGCGGCTTCTGCACGGGCCGACCCTAGCAGCGGCCAGGTGGTCGAGCGGTCGGGCGCGGCGGCGTCGCCCGGTCGCCACGACGGCCCTCCGGGCCCCCAGCAGTTGACAGGTGAAGCGCTTCAGTGCAGCGTGTGGCCGACGACGTCCCGACGACGAGGAGTGCGCACCATGGCCCGGATCACGATCGCGGACATCGCCCGGCGGGCCGGTGTGTCCACGGGTGCCGTGTCGTACGCGCTGAACAACCGCCCGGGGGTGTCGGCCGAGACGCGCTCGCGCATCCTCGGGGTCGCGGCGGAGCTGGGCTGGGAACCGAGCTCCGCGGCACGCTCGCTCTCGGGGGCGCGCACGGAGACCGTGGGTCTCGTGCTCGCGCGCGACCCCAGCACGCTCGGTTTCGAGTCGTTCTACATGCAGTTCATCGCAGGGATCGAGTCCGAGCTCGCCGCGCGCTCGTACGGGCTGCTCCTCCAGGTGGTCCCGGACCTCGACGCCGAGCTGCGCGCCTACCGCAAGTGGCGCGCGGCGCGTCGGGTCGACGGCGTCGTGACGGTCGACCTGCGCCTCGACGACCCGCGCGTGGCCTGGCTGTCCGAGCCGGACGCGATCCCCGCCGTCGTGGTGGGCGACCCGGCGCTCGCGGGCAACCTCACGAACGTCTGGACCGACGACGCCTCGGCGATGCGCGAGTCGGTCCGCTACCTGCACACCGTGGGCCACCGGCGGATCGCGCGCGTCGCGGGCGTCACGAGCTTCGGCCACACGCACATCCGCGACGAGGCGTTCCGTGCGGAGACCGCTCGGCTCGACGTGCAGGGCCAGATCGCGCGGACCGACTACACCGCCGACCAGGGGGCGAGCGCGACGCGCACGCTGCTCACGGGTACCGAGCGGCCGTCGGCGATCATCTACGACAACGACGTCATGGCCCTCGCGGGCCTCGGGGTGGCGAGCGAGCTGGGCGTCCGCGTCCCCGCGGACCTGTCGATCGTCGCCTGGGACGACTCGCCGCTCTGCCAGGCGACGTACCCGCGGCTGTCGGCCCTGAGCCACGACGTGACGAGCTTCGGGGCACACGTGGCACGACGGCTGTTCGACCGCATCGACGGCCGGACGGGCGGGAGCTTCCTCGACTCCACGCCGACGCTCCGTCCGCGGGGGACGACCGCGCGCCACGCCGAGGGCTGAGGCCCTGGTCCGGGGGCGTCGCGCTCCTGCGGGGCCGGCGGCGGCGCACCGTCCGACGGCCGTGATCGAACCGTGATCGATGACCGTTGACTTATGCGAACTTAACCGCTTCACTCATCTTCATCGACGCCGGAGTTCATCATCCGGTGCACCAGACGGCCGAACGGCTTAAGCGCTGTATCCGCATCGGGGCGGCGCGCACTGTCAACGACGACGAGAATGAGGGATCGAGATGGCGAAGAGGCACATCCTTGCCACGAGCACGGCCGCGGCCATGGTGCTCGTGCTGGGGGCCTGCTCCGGCGGCTCCAACGGCGGGGGCGACGGAGACGGGGACGGGCCGTCGGGCACGATCACCGTCCTGACCAACCGCACGGACATCGTGGACACCGTGCTCCAGGACTACGTGACCGAGTTCCAGCAGACCTACCCGGATGTCGACGTCGAGTTCGAGGCTGTGACCGACTACGAGGGCGACGTCTCGATCCGTCTCAACTCCGGCGACTACGGCGACGTCCTGCTCATCCCGAACACGGTCGACGCGGACCAGCTCTCGACCTTCTTCGAGCCCTTGGGCTCGGTCGACGAGCTCGGCGACAAGTACCGCTTCATCCACGACAAGGCCTACGACGGCCAGGTCTACGGCCTCGCGACGTTCGGGACCGCGATGGGCTACGTGCTCAACAAGCCGGTCTGGGAGGAGGCGGGGATCACCGAGCCGCCCGCGACACCCGAGGAGTTCCTCGACGCGCTGGAGGCGATCAAGGAGACCTCGCCCGACACCGTCCCGTACTACACGAACTACGCGGACGGCTGGCCGCTCACGCAGTGGCAGTCCAACCAGGGCTCCATCGACGGTCCGGAGGCCGTGAACCTGCGCACCGAGCAGGACGCGCCGTGGACCGAGGGCGAGGAGCAGTACGCGATCGACTCGCTCCTGTACGACGTCGTGGAGGCCGGCCTCTCCGAGCCCGACCCGACCACGACGAACTGGGAGGAGTCCAAGAACCTCGTCGGCACCGGCCAGGTCGCGAGCATGGTGCTCGGCTCGTGGGCCGTGACGCAGATGCAGGACGCCGCGGAGGCCGCGGGCAACCCCCGCGAGGACATCGGGTTCTGGCCGATGCCGTGGCAGACGGACGGCGCGTTCCACACCACCGTCGGCGCCGACTACAAGATCGCGATCTCCAAGCACTCGGAGAACAAGGAGGCCGCCGAGGCGTGGCTGTACTGGTTCCTCGACGAGTCGGGCTTCGCCGCGAGCCAGGGCGGGCTCGCGCCGCAGGTGGACGGCGAGTCGCCGGAGATCCTCGCCGACTTCGAGACGTTCGGCGTCGAGGAGGTCGAGATCGCCCCGGCCCCGGAGGGTGAGGAGAACCTCCTGGCCGACATCTACAACACCGCGGAGATCGACCTCAACGGCGACCAGTTCCGACGCCAGTACATCGACGTCGCGCGCGGCGCGGCGGACGGCGACAAGGCGTCGTTCTTCGCCGACCTCAACGACCGCTGGGCGACGGCCCGCGCCGAGGTCGTCGGCTGACGAGGCGAGCGGCCGCGTGCCCGACGGTGCGCGGCCGCCCCGCCCGGGGCGTGGCCGCCCTCGGCACGAGCCTCGCCGGCCCCGGCGAGCGACGACCCAGCGAGCACGAACGAAGGAGGCGACTGCGATGGCCGCGGTCACCGGACCAGCCGGTGCGCTCGGAGCGACGCGCCCGGCACGCCTGAGGGGACGACGACGTCCCGCACCGGGCGGGGGAGCGACCAAGGGCGGGTGGCGGGTCACGCCGTGGCTCTTCCTGCTCGTCCCCGTGGGCATGCTGCTGCTATTCACCTACGTCCCCGTGGCGAACATGGTGTGGTACAGCTTCACGTCCTGGGACGGGCTCGACCCCGTCAAGGAGCCCGTCGGCTGGAAGAACTACGTCGAGATCTTCACGCGACCCGAGATCTTCCGCGTGTTCCTCGTGAGCCTGTACTACCTCGTGGGCGCGGCCGTGCAGCTCGTCCTCGCGCTGTACTTCGCGACGATCCTCAGCTTCAGCACCCGCTTCCGGAACTGGTTCAAGGGGATCATCTTCTTCCCCTACCTCATCAACGGGGTCGCGATCGGGCTCGTCTTCCTCTACTTCTTCCGGCCCGGCGGAACCCTCGACGCGTTCCTCGCCGCGTTCGGGTTCACGGGCCCGCCGCTGTGGCTCGGCGACCCGTCGCTCGTCAACGTCTCGCTCGCCGCGACGAGCGTGTGGCGCTACATGGGCCTGAACTTCGTGCTCTTCCTCGGGGCGATCCAGTCGATCCCGAACGAGCTCTACGAGGCGGCCGACCTCGACGGCGCGAACGCCTGGCAGAAGTTCCGCTTCATCATCGCCCCCGGGATCCGCCAGATCATCGGGCTGTCGGTGATCCTCGCGGTGTCCGGAGCGCTGTCGGTGTTCGAGATGCCCTTCATCATGACGGGCGGCGCGAACGGGTCGGAGACGTTCGTCATCCAGACCGTCAACACGGCCTTCACGTTCTCGAAGGTCGGCCTCGCGTCCGCGATGGCCGTCGTCCTGCTCATCATCGTCCTGTTCATCTCCTGGGTGCAGCGACGCATCGTCCCCGACGAGAGAGGTGACCTCGTATGAGCGCCGCACCGCTGCGCACGTCCGCCGCGCAGGACGACGCCTCCCGGACGGAGGACGCCCCGGCACCCCGGACGGGCCCCGGTCCCCGCGACGTGCCCGCCCGCCCGCTCCCCGCGCCGTCGGCCACCGACCGGGTCCGGTCCGGCTGGGCACGCTGGACGCGCGGGGCGAGCCCGGTGCTCGGCCCGGTCGGCACGACGCTCAAGTACGTCTCGCTGGTCGCGGCGTGCCTCGTGGCGGTCGTCCCTCTCGTGACGATCTTCATGGCCTCGTTCAAGACGCAGGCCGAGTTCCGCGAGACCGGCCCGCTGGACCCGCCGTCGAGCTGGACCAACCTCGACAACTTCGTCACGGCGTTCACGCGCGGCGGCATGCTCCAGGGCTTCGTCAACACGACGATCATCCTCGTCGTCGCCCTCACCGGGACGATCATCATCGGCACGATGGCCGCCTACGCGATCGACCGCTTCACGTTCCGCGGCCAGCGGCTCGTCGTCGGGGCGTTCCTGCTCGCGACCCTCGTGCCCGGCGTCACGACGCAGGTCGCAACCTTCCAGATCGTCAGCGGCCTCGGCCTGTTCAACACGCGCTGGGCCGCGATCGTCCTGTTCATGGGCACGGACATCATCTCGATCTACATCTTCCTGCAGTTCATGAAGTCGATCCCGAGGTCGCTCGACGAGGCGGCCATGCTCGACGGCGCCAACCGTCTGACGATCTACGCGCGCATCGTCTTCCCGCTGCTCAAGCCCGCGATCGCGACCGTGATCATCATCAAGGGCATCGCGATCTACAACGAGTTCTACCTGCCCTGGCTCTACATGCCGAAGCGGGACCTCGGCGTCATCTCGACGTCGCTGTTCCGCTTCAAGGGCCCCTTCGGCGCACAGTGGGAGGTGATCTCCGCCGGGACCGTGCTCGTCATCGTCCCGACGCTGGTCGCGTTCCTGCTGCTGCAGCGCTACATCTACAACGGACTGACCTCAGGAGCCACCAAGTGACGAGCACGACCGCCCCGACGCAGCCCTCTGCGACCGCCACCGCCGCGCCGGCGCCCGGCCTCACGCCACGGGTGCTCGTGCGCCGCGAGCTCCACGAGGGCTGGACCGCACGCGCCGTCGGCGGCCCGGTGCCCGCGCACGTCGAGGACGTCGCCGTCCCCGCCACGGTGCCCGGGAGCGTCCACACCGACCTGCTCGCCGCCGGGCTCATCCCCGACCCGTACCTCGACGACCACGAGAACCTCGTCGCCTGGGTCGGCCGGTGCGACTGGGAGTACCGCACGACGTTCGCGTGGTCCGCAGCCGACACCCCCGGCGCGGACCGCCACGACCTCGCGTTCGACGGGCTCGACACCGTCGCGACCGTCGTGCTCAACGGCACGCGGGTGCTGAGCAGCCGCAACCAGTTCCGGACGTACCGCGTCGGCGTGGCCGACCTGCTGCGCGAGGGCGAGAACGAGCTCGTCGTGACGTTCGCCTCGCCCGTGCGGTACGCGGACCGCGAGTCCCTCGCGCTCGGGTACCGGCCTCAGGTGAACAAGCACCCGTACAACGCGATCCGCAAGTCCGCGTGCAGCTTCGGCTGGGACTGGGGGATCGACGCGCCGTCGGTCGGCTTGTGGAAGCCCGTGCGCCTCGAGTCGTGGTCGACGGCGCGGCTCGCGGCCGTCCGTCCGCTCGTCTCGGTGGACCTGCCCGACGACGCCGCCTCCCGGGCGGGGCACCTCGCCACGGCGCCGGGTCGACTCGCGGTGCACGTCGACGTCGAGCGCCCGTCGGTGGTCCCGGACGACGGGGCGCTCGCCGTGCGCGTCGTGCTCCGCGGGCCCTCGGGCGAGCACGACGCCGAGGGGATCGTCTCTGCCGGGGCGACGACCGCCGTCGTGACCGTGGACGTGCCGGACGCCGCGCTGTGGTGGCCCCGCGGGTACGGCGACCAGCCGCTCCACGACGTCGAGGTGACGCTCTCCGACGGGGACGCCCGGCTCGACGGGTGGTCGGGGCGCACGGGGTTCCGCGACGCGCGGCTCGACCTCACGCCGGACGAGCACGGGACGTCGTTCACGGTCGTCGTGAACGGGCGCGAGGTCTGGGTCAAGGGCGCGAACTGGATCCCCGACGACGTGTTCGTGCACCGCGTGACGCGCGAGCGCTACGCCGCGCGGCTCGACCAGGCCGAGCTCGCGAACATGAACCTGCTGCGCGTGTGGGGCGGCGGCATCTACGAGGCCGACGACTTCTACGACCTGTGCGACGAGCGCGGCATCCTCACGTGGCAG
Source organism: Cellulosimicrobium protaetiae (assembly GCF_009708005.2). Taxonomy (NCBI): domain Bacteria; kingdom Bacillati; phylum Actinomycetota; class Actinomycetes; order Micrococcales; family Promicromonosporaceae; genus Cellulosimicrobium; species Cellulosimicrobium protaetiae. The sequence goes on from NZ_CP052757.1 coordinate 1,982,669, forward strand.
GACTTCGCGTTCGCGTGCGCCGCGTACTCGGAGGACGAGCCGCTGCGCTCGGAGGTCGAGGCGGAGGCGCGCGACAACGTCACGCGCCTGGCCCCGCACCCGAGCCTCGTCGTGTGGAACGGGAGCAACGAGAACATCTGGGGGTTCGGGGCCTGGGGCTGGGACCTGCGGCTCGAGGGCAAGTCGTGGGGCCTCGGGTACTACACGGAGCTGCTGCCCGGCGTGCTCGCCGAGCTCGACGGGACGCGCCCGTACACGCCGTCGAGCCCGTGGTCCGGGACCCTGGACGTGCACCCCAACGACCCCGACCACGGCTCGATGCACTCGTGGGAGCTGTGGAACCGGCAGGACTGGCCGCGCTACCGCGACGACGTCCCGCGCTTCATGGCGGAGTTCGGGTGGCAGGGGCCGCCCACGTGGTCGACGCTCACGCGCGCGATCAGCGACGACCCGCTCACGCCCGAGTCGCCCGGGATGCTCGTGCACCAGAAGGCCGCGCAGGGCAACGACAAGCTCACGGACGGCCTCGTGCGGCACGTGCCGTTGCCGGACGACATGGACGACTGGCACTGGGCGATGTCGTGGAACCAGGCGGTCGCCGTGCAGGTCGCGGTCGAGCACCTGCGCTCGTGGGCGCCGCGCACGATGGGCTCGGTCGTGTGGCAGCTCAACGACTGCTGGCCCGTGACCTCGTGGGCGGCGGTCGACGGCGACGGTCGCGCCAAGCCGCTCCTGCACGCTCTCGCCCACGCGCACGCCGACCGGCTGCTCACGGTCCAGCCCCGGTCCGCCCAGGGCGCGGTCTCGTCGGGTGACTCGACCGACCGGCTCGTCGTCGTGGTCGCCAACGACACGGACGACGTGTGGTCGGGCGACGTCGTCGTGCGCAGGCTGTCGTTCGAGGGCGTGGAGCTCGGGGCCGCGAAGGTGCCCGTCGAGCTCGGCGCGCGCGGGACGACGAGCGTGCGTGTGCCGCGCGACGTCGCGACCGCGGGCGACGCGGCGGGCGAGGTGCTCGTCGCGACCCTGGGTGACGTGCGCGCGCTGTGGTGGTTCGCCGAGCCGCGCGACGCGTCGTTCACCCCGCCGCGCCTCGTCACCGAGGTGCACCGCGACGCAGGTGCCTGGGCGGTGCGCGTGACGGCCGAGAACATCGTGCGCGACGTCGCGCTGCTCGCCGACAAGGTCCACCCTGACCTGCGCGCGGACGACATGCTCGTCACGCTCCTGCCCGGCGAGTCCGCGACGTTCCGTGTCTCCGGGCCCGAGGAGGCGCTCGCCGCCGTCGAGCCCGGTGCCCTCGTCGCGCCGCGCGTGCTGCGCTCGACGAACCAGCTCGTCACCGGCCGCGGTCGGCGCTGACCCCGTCCCGGAGGGAGGGACCCGCTGACCGACCGGGTTCCTCCCTCTAGGCCTCCTGGGTCAGGTGTTCCCCGCGAGCAGCCGGTCCACCGCGGCGAGGGGGATGGGCTCCCAGTCCGGGCGGTTGCGCGACTCGTACACGACCTCGTAGAGCGCCTTGTCGAGCGTGAGCGCCCGGACGAGCGCCTCGGACGTCGCGCGGTCGACGCCCGCCGTGTCGGCCCGGTCGTACGCGTCGAGGAACGCGGTGCGTGCCTGGACGGCCCACGCGGCGTCGCGCGCGCGCCCGACGGCGGCCGCGTAGTCGAACGACCGCACGATCCCGGCGACGTCGCGCAGCGCGAGGTCCGGGCGTGTGCGTTCCGCGACGGGCCGCAGGGGCTCGCCCTCGAAGTCGAGCACCTTCCAGCCGAACCGGCGTGCGTGCAGCACCTGGCCGAGGTGCAGGTCGCCGTGGACGGTCTGGAGCCGGGGGAGCGCGTCGGGGACGCGCGTGACGTTCGCGAGCCGCGCGGACGTCCGGTCCCAGAACGCGGCGACGTCCGCCGCGCGCCGTCCGAGCGCGCTGGAGGACGCGACGGCCTCGTCCGCGCGCCGTCGCAGGTCCGCGACGAGCCAGCGCGCGTCGACGGGCGAGCCGACACCGAACGCGCTGCGGAGCGCGCCGTGCAGGTCGGCGAGGACGCGTCCCAGGTCGGCCGCGAGGTCGGCGAACGAGGCGTCCTGCCCCGCGTAGGAGCAGGCGAGGTCGAACCCGTCGCGCGCGCCCTCGACGAACTCGCTGAGGATCGCCAGGTGCGCGGAGCGGGTCGCTGCCGGACCCGCGCCGGTGCCCGACGGCGGCGCCCCGCCCCCCGCGGTCGGCTCTCCCGGTCGGTGGTCCACGCCCGGGTCGACGGCGGCCGGGTCGTCCGCCGCGTCCCACGTCACCTCGAGCCA